>NZ_JACHBI010000004.1:0-503013 GCF_014200235.1 Martinezella paranaensis
ATGATGAAACTCCTCATTTGGATAACTCAAACCAGGAATCCGCCAGCCCGCTTCAGGTTCCATCAAAGGCCGCTTTCATGGAATCGCTCGTCTAGGGCGTGGAGTTCGCTCCGTTCAAATTTCTGCACGTCCGGACTTTGGTTCTCACCCGAGCATGAGCCCAGCGTCACTGCGCAGAGAGCCAAGGGTCCAGCAATCCTAATCATTCCGGCCTCAACCAAAGGAAAAGTTGTCTGGAGAGAGACTAGCTCGCCATATGCTAGAGGCCGATAAATTCAATCTTTAGGATTTTAATCAACGTTGTCATCAACTTGTCCCGATCTCGTGCCAGACGATGGTATCAATCAAAGCGGCATCAATGCTTTCGACAATCCTGAGACAATCTCCGTGAGGCAATTGCGCTCAAAACTCTGCAGAGAAACGATACTTCGGAAGGTGTCCCAAATTGCCACCCATTCTTCTATCGTTATTGAGAACGCCTGCGCTTCAAATGCGTCGACCAACATACCCGAAGAGATGGCAGAGTGGTCGAATTCGCCTCTCCGTCGCCATATTGCTTGCGCAGCATGCTGACTTTCCGCCAAGCGTCAGCGGCTTCCGCCTACGGCCAAGCTCTAGCCCGCCGATTAAATACGCCCTTCCCTACCTAAAATGTAAAAGAAACATCGTCGGCCCTACCAAGGTCATCGCGAAGATGAATAGTGATATGCCGAGCTTCAGCATCCTCATGCGGCGTGTCTTCACGCCGTCCCAGTCGTAGTCCATAACTATATCCCCCTTCTCTATTTGCGCCGAGTTCAACGGCGCATTAGGAGTATCTTGTATGAGGGATGTGCGAAGCTTGCCGCGCTTGTGATGGAGGCTGACTTGTTCGGTCAGAGCGCCGTGCGTTCATTTGAACGCACAAAGGTCGCTCCGGTCTTTGACTCCAGGGGCATTTTTCCGTTTGCTGGCGATTTCACCCGAAAGCGGGTGCGCTAGGCGCGATGGAAGACTTCGTCCGTCAGGAGCAAAAGGAAGTTCTCGTCGTCCAGCTTGTTGGCGATCTGTCCGTCTTCCGTCATGTAGTCGAAGACGGGGCCTCCCGGTCGGTCCGAGAAGGCGAATTTGGGCCATTTCAATTGTTCGATAATGACGATGCGGCGCCCGGCGTCATTTTCGCATGCTATTCTTTTGGTCTCCTCGAAGTAGGTCATGGCGACACCTCAGTGGTAGTTCCAAGGTGAAGCTTAGGACGCGCAAACCGCGAGTCAACCTTACTATGGTGGCTAACACGTAGGTATTACGTCGCCTAGCGTCCTTCCCAGGCCCACAATGCTGAGCTTATTCGATCTATCGTCTTGTGCAGCATCGCGAAAATCGCATCCGGCAGAGCTGCGTCGCGTGCCAGCCTCATCCGTTCTAGCTACCTTAAGAGTGTTAAATTGACGACAAACAACTTCAGGTTTATTGTTTAATTTCTAACATAAAGGAGAGGGGCATGAGAACGATCGTGTGTTTTCTCGTCGTATTTTGGGGTGCTACGGCCGCTGATGCGGCGCAAAACATTATCCGTGTGTCGTCGATAATACCCGCAGCCGAGATCGCGGAAAGCGCTTTGTTGCTGCCCGGCACCGCGGAGAGGGCTCCCTGCGTCTACAACAAGAAATACGTTTCCGACGGGGTTCGGCTATGCTGCCGGCGGGCTTCCGGCCTGTCGTCGAGCGAATATGCGCCCACGGGAGCGCGGATGGCCGTTCATCCGCAGCCATAGGAAACCAGGCGTATTTTTCTGTTCGAGAGAAGAGGCCGAGGGGACAATGGCGGCCTCTGAATGTACGAGCATGTGTTAAGACGGCAGGCCTGGCGGGCGGCGCCCACCAAGCCAATCGGCTTTATTCCGCCGAATCCTCCGGCTCCTCGGCTTCCGGCTTGGGCTTGCCGCCGAAGAGGTTCTTCAAGGCATTGGTCTTCACTTTCGATGCCTTGCTGACCTTCAGCGCGCGGGTGGCCGCCTTGGCCTGTTCCAGCATCATCTCGATCTGGATCTGCTGGATTTCGGTCAGCCGCTCCCATTGGCGATTGAGGAGATGGTCGACTTTTTCATGCAGGTGGCGGATTTCCAATTCGGCCTTCAGGTTGACCTTGTAGTCGTTGAGGGCGCGCAAGCGGTCCTTAGCTTCCTGCCGGCGCTGGCTCATCATGATGATCGGCGCCTGCAGGGCGGCGATCGTTGAAAGGATCAGGTTCAACAGGATGAAGGGATAGACGTCGAAGGCGCTCTTTTCGCCCATGGCGAGGTTGATGCCCATCCACACCGTCAGAAACAAGCAGAACGAGATGATGAAGGTCCAGCTTCCGCCGAAGGACGCGACCATATCGGCCATGCGGTCGCCGATGGAGCGATGATCCTCGTAGTCCTCTTCGATGTTCTCGGCGAGCGTGTCGTGCGTCTTCAGGCTTTCGACGACTTCGTCTTCGAGGTTGGAAAGTTCGCCGCGCTCGTCTACCAGCAGTTCGGCGATATATTGGGCGCGATAATCGTCCATCGCCTTGCGGCTGATATAGTCGTCGGAGCGGATGTCCGGATGTCTGTGGCGCACGAATTCCGCAAGCGAGGGGCGCAGGTCATCAAAATGCACCGCATCCTTCTTCTTGAGCGTTGCGCCGGTGATAGCGTCGACGAGCTTGACGGACTTGGCCTTCGCCCGGGCGAGGCTTTTCGTGTAGTCGTCCATCACCACGGTCGCTGCTTCACCTTCGCCCGCGTCAAAGTCGACGATGCCTTCCGCCGGATCAAAGGTCTTTGTCTCTGTCATATGCCGCCCTCTTTCGCAGTTGCTCGTTCGTCTAGCCGATGATCGGAACAGGATTGTGACTGTAAATTGACTGCGCGATCGACTCCTAGAAAACTGTTCCAGTTTCGCCTCAGTCTCGGTCGGCCACCCGTTCGCTGTAAATGCTTCCTAGCGCTCTTATCCTAAACAATGGCAAATAAATTGCGGTCGGCGGAGCGAATAGCGCTACATCCGTTCATCGCCAGCAAAGTACAGCAACATTTAACAACCGACCCGTGAGTCCTTGAAAACATTTGTAAAATCGTAAGGCGATCGTCTCGCGGATTTTCGTAAAACAAGCAGGAATGTGCCTTTCCAGCCTCTTGACCCCGGTTGAGGAGCTTCTATTTGCCGCGCTGCAACAGGCGTCTTGCGGCGCCGAAAAGGATTACCTCCGGCGAATTTTTCAACAAGCTTCGCCTGTTGTTGTCGATTCATGCGCGTGCGGAAAGGATACCGATGCACAATCCTCCGGCTGACGACTTGGAGTCCATCGCCCGGAAGGGCGGCCGCCTGAAGCGAATGGCTGTTCGAATACCCACCTATTTGACGGACGTGCGGGAAAATCCGGCTTGGCTGCCGATGTTTCTGCTGGCCCGAACGATGCCGTTTCGGCGTATGCATTGGTTGGCGACCAGGCGGCCTGTGGCGCGTCCGGGGGCCGGCCAATCGATGTTTTCAGGGATCGAGTGCGACGCAGTTGTCAATGCGCTGCGGACGGATGGGCTTTTCCCCGGTTTGATCCTGCCCGAGAGCATTCACCGCGACATTGCCGAATTTGCCCGAACCACCGGCTGCTTCGGCAATTTTGATAGGAAGCTTGAATTCGTGGCGCCCGAACATGCGGATGCGGAGGCGCGTTTCGGCCGGCCTCTTCTCAGCGGACATTTTTTCGAGCGTTCGCTCGATTGCGATGCGGTCCTCGCGGTTCAGCGCGATCCTCTGCTTGGCGACGTGGCCCGGCACTATCTCGGCGGGCAGGCCCAAGTGATAACCACGCGCATCTGGTGGAGTTTTCCGACGCAGGCCTCGGAGGCGGATCGCAGCCTCGCTTCGCTCGACAAATATCATTTCGACCTCGATGACTGGCGAATGCTGAAGTTCTTCTTCAATCTGGTCGATGTGGATGAAGGCACCGGGCCGCACGTCTTCGTCAAGGGCAGCCATAGAAGGCGGCGGGTGAAGCATCAATTGACCCTCCTGGTCGGCCATCCGGCAGAAGAGGTTCTTCGATTTTACGGAGAGGAAAGCGCCGTCACGCTGACCGGCAAAGCCGGTTTCGGCTTCGTCGAAGATCCCTTCGGTTTCCACATGGGTACCGTGCCGACGCAAAAGCCACGGCTGATGATGGAAGTCGGTTTCGGCGTTTCGAAGCCGTCGCGCCGCCGATTCCATGGAGAGCCGGTTCTGCGATAGGTGGTGATCCGTTGGGCTCTGCCCGGACATCCGGGCTCCCGACGGCTGGCTTCGGTCAAGCGGGCGCCGGTCCTTGTGCCAGGGTGCCATGGCCGTTCGGCGTCTTGATCATTTCACAGGTCCCGGCGGGCACCAGCTTCCAGGAATTCTCTTGATAGTCGATTGTCGACGTGCCGGCACAGGTGGTGCCTGCGCCGGCCGCGCAATCGTTCTGGCCCTTGAGGGCCACGCCGTAGCACTTTTCCTTCGCCTTGCCGTCGGCCGCTGCGGCTGGAGCCGCAATAAGGGATGCGACCGCGGACACCAGCATGCTGGCAATAGCCACAGTGACGACGCTGTCCCTCATAAGCTTGTTTCCCTAAAAAGCATGAGCTGTCCGCGGATTGCGCAGGCGTCTGCGGCGATTACAGACGCCACGGGCAAACGTCTGTTCAACGCAGTCCATTATTCCATTCTTTGGATGTATATCGGAAGCAATAAATGAGGTTTGGTTTCCGTGAGACAAAGGGAGCGGCAGGGAAGATCGCTGAGGCCGAGGGTCAATACGTAGCGGATGTGGAATAACGACCTTTCCAAGCGGCACTCTTTCATGCCTCATAGTGGTCGAATCACCTGACGATGCCCAATCTCTGGCGCATCTGTCTTGGCCGAAATCCGATTGAGGCAAGGTTTTGCAAAAGAATGACCATTGCCGGTAACAAAAGCCTGCGGTCGCGCGTAGAAGGAGATGCCGAATGAATTATTCGGCGCGCGAAGAGGAATGGGCAGTCTGGATGCGGGCCGCCATCGATGGCGATGCGCAGGCCTATCATCGCTTCCTGTCTGCCGTCACTCCATACCTGCGCGCAATGGCGCGCCGGCGTTGCGATCAGTTCGGCGCGCCGGCAAGCGAGGCCGAGGACGTGGTCCAGGAAGTGTTGCTGACGATACATCTGAAACGCGGAACGTGGGATACCTCGCGTCCGATCGGCCCGTGGATATCGACCATCGTGCGCAACAAGCTGATCGACAGCCTGAGGCGACGCGGGCGGCATGTGAACGTGCCGATCGACGATGTCATCGATATTTTGGAGGCGGAAGAGCAGACGGATACCTTGGATCGGCTTGATGTCGATCGTATGCTGGAGCAACTGAAAGATCCGCAGCGGACCATCGTACGCTCGATTTCCGTCGAGGGAACCAGCGTGCGCGAGACCGCCGATCGGCTGAAGATGACGGAGGGTGCAGTGCGCGTCGCCCTGCATCGCGCATTGAAGGCGCTTGCCGCCTTATATCGGAGCGAGACACGTGAAAACCGATGACCTCATCAATCTTCTGGCGCAGGATGCGCCGGTCCGTTCGCGGATCGGGCAGGCGCTGATGCTGGCGGTCGTCGGTGGCATCCTCATCAGCGGCGCGATCTTCTTCGCGGCGATCGGTTTTCGTGCCGATATAGGCACCGCCATGGAAACGGTGCGCTTCCTGTTCAAATTCGTCGTCACGATCGCGCTGGCCGTCACCGCCGGGGCCGTCGTCTTTCGCGTCGGCCGTCCCGGCGTGTCGCTGCGTCCCTGGGGCTGGGCGCTTTTTGCGGCACCGCTACTGCTGGTCGCTGCAGCTCTCGCCGAGATGATGGTCATGCCGGCCGATAGCTGGGGCGCACGCATGATCGGGCACAATGCCCGCTTCTGCCTGACACTCATTCCGCTGCTGTCGATCGGCCCGCTTGCCTGTTTCCTCTTTGCGCTGCGCCAAGGGGCGCCGGAAAATCCGGGTTTCGCCGGCGCAGTCGCCGGGCTTGCCGCGAGCGGCGTCGCCGCCACCTTCTATGCTTCCAATTGCACGGATGACAGCCCGCTCTTCGTCCTGCTGTGGTATCCGATCGCCATTGCTGCGGTGACGTCGGTTGGATATCTCGTCGGCAGGCGCATGCTGCGCTGGTGATGGATTGGGGCTGGACGGCGACGCGGCGGTCGTAAACGCTATCGCTGGATTGATCGAAGCTGCCGGGAAGGCGTCCGGCCAGTTTTCAAATAGTGGCTGGAAACGCCGTTGTTCAGGGACTATCTTGTCTGTTGGCTGTGCCTTGCCCAAAAAATCTCATTCATGGGCGTTAAAGTGTTTGCATCCGCGGCGAATTCCATTATAGAGGCGCTGCTTTCCCCGCGGGGGCGTTCAACGTCCGGCGGCTGTTGGGAAATAGTTCAATGGTAGAACAGCGGACTCTGACTCCGTTAATCTTGGTTCGAATCCAGGTTTCCCAGCCAATCTAAGCGCTCCAATCAACAGATCTTCCTTCGCAGGCATAGCTGTCCGGGCCATGATTCCCCATGCGCTGTTGTTAGCATTTTTCGCGACCGAAAATCGCTGGATGCTGGGACAATTTTTAAGCGAAGTCGCAGCGAAACGCTTTTCAAAACGTTCGTAGACGTTGTAGAAGTCAGCCATTCATCGGCAATTTTTCCCGAAAATATAGGTCTGGCGACCGCTGTCATATTGGAAGTTGTATTAAAAGGCTTAGTGAGACTGAAAGCGAAATGACGATATTGGTTTCTGGGGGCGCCGGTTTCATCGGGGGGAACTTCGTTCTTGATTGGTTGGATCGCTTCGATGAGGTGGTGATCAACCTCGACAAGCTGACTTATGCCGGCAATCTGGATACGCTGAAAGGATTGAACGGCAATCATCGCCATGTGTTCGTTCATGGCGACATTGGAGACCGCGATTTGGTCGGTGATGTGCTCGCCACCCATAGACCGCGCGCCGTCGTCAATTTTGCCGCCGAAAGCCATGTCGACCGCTCCATTCATGGACCTGGCGAGTTCATTCAGACGAATGTCGTCGGCACGTTCAATTTGCTCGAATCGGTTCGTGGTTATTGGGACGGCCTGCCGGGTGACGAGAAGCAGGCGTTTCGCTTGCTTCATGTCTCGACCGACGAGGTCTACGGCACGCTTTCTAAGGATGATGCGCCGTTCAACGAACTCAATCGATACGAGCCGAACAGCCCCTACTCAGCAAGCAAGGCTGCGTCGGACCATCTGGTGCGCGCCTGGCATCATACCTACGGCCTGCCGGTATTGACGACGAATTGCAGCAACAACTACGGCCCTTACCATTTCCCGGAGAAGCTGATCCCGCTGGTGATCTTGAATGCGCTCTCAGGCAAGAGCCTTCCGATCTACGGCGATGGTCAGCAGATTCGCGATTGGCTCTATGTCAGAGATCACTGCAGCGCCATCCGTCGCGTGCTTCAATCCGGCAAGGTCGGCGAGACCTACAATGTCGGCGGCTGGAACGAAAAACCCAATCTCGACGTCGTGCATACGATCTGCAGCATCCTCGACGAGCTACGGCCGAAGGCTGGCGGCGGTCGTTACAAGGACCAGGTCGCCTTCGTGAAGGACAGGCCTGGTCATGATCGCCGCTACGCGATCGATGCCCGCAAGCTCGAGCGCGAACTGGGCTGGAAGCCTGAAGAGACGTTCGAAACCGGCATTCGCAAGACGATCGAATGGTATCTCGCCAATCAGGATTGGGTAGGGAACGTCACCAGCGGCGCTTACCGCGAATGGGTCGGCAAGCAGTATGAGGTTCAGGCGTGAGCGCGCTTCTGGTCACCGGCGCCAATGGGCAGGTCGGTTTCGAATTGCAGCGTTCCCTGGCGCCCCTGGGCAAAATAATCGCCGCGACGCGCGCGGAGATGGATTTGTCGGATGAGGCGAGCATTCTCTCGGTGCTCAGGGAGCACAAGCCGGCGATCATCGTAAATCCCGCCGCCTATACGGCCGTCGATCGTGCCGAGAGCGAAAAAGGGCAGGCGATGGCGGTCAATGCCACGGCACCCGGCGTGCTGGCCCGCTGGGCCGCCGATAACGGCGCCTATCTCGTGCATTATTCGACGGACTACGTCTTCGACGGCATGAAAGCCGATCCTTATGTGGAGAGCGATGCTGTCAATCCGCAGTCGGTTTATGGCGAAAGCAAGTGGCTGGGCGAAGAGGCGGTGCGCTCCGCTGGCGCAAATCACGTCATCCTGCGGACGAGCTGGGTTTACGGCCATCACGGCAACAACTTCCTCAAGACCATCCTGCGTCTTGCGCAGGAGCGCAGTGCGTTGAACGTCGTCGCCGATCAGATCGGCGCACCGACTTCGGCGGCGTTGATTGCGGATGTCACGCGCAGGATCGTCGACATCGTCAGTGGTTCGAATACGCCTGATGTATCGGGCACCTATCACCTGAGCGCTGAGGGCAAGACGTCATGGCATGGTTATGCCGCACATATCGTCCGCGAAGCATCCGCGAAAAACTTCAATCTTGCGCTGACGCTCGATGCTCTCAAGCCGATCTCGACCGCCGAATATCCGACGCCGGCGAAGCGGCCGCATAATTCCAGGTTGGACTGCGCGAAACTGACGGGTGGTTTTGGGTTGGATCTTCCGGCTTGGCAGGAGGGTGTGACGGAGGTGATCGCGAGGCTTTCTCCCGCTTCAAGTTGAGTTGCGCGAAGTTCTAAAATTATAGTTGTCGTTTTTTATCCGATTGCCTGCAAAGAATTCGAGTCGAGACTTTTCTACAATGAATACAGCACGTAAGGGCATCATTCTCGCCGGCGGATCCGGAACGCGCCTATACCCAGCGACCCTTGCCGTCAGCAAGCAGCTCCTGCCGATCTACGACAAGCCGATGATCTACTATCCGCTGACGACTTTGATGTTGGCCGGCATTCGCGAAATCCTCATCATTTCGACGCCGCAGGATACGCCTCGTTTCGAGCAGTTGTTAAGAGACGGAAGCCAGTGGGGCATCAAGCTCGACTATGCGGTTCAGCCGAGCCCCGATGGTCTTGCGCAGGCGTTTCTTATCGGCGAGTCGTTTCTCGACGGCGCCCCGTCGGCCTTGGTGCTGGGAGACAACATCTTCTACGGGCACGATTTCACCAAGCTTCTTCATCAAGCAAGCGACAAGCAGGGCGGTGCCACCGTTTTTGCCTACCATGTGCAGGACCCGCATCGTTATGGCGTGGTCGAATTTGATGCTCAGGGTCGCGCGATCAGCCTCGAAGAAAAGCCGAAAGTCCCCAAGAGCAACTATGCTGTCACAGGGCTCTATTTCTACGATGCCGATGTGGTCGATGTGGCGAAGTCCATACGTCCTTCGCCGCGCGGCGAACTGGAAATAACCGATGTCAACGCGCATTACCTTAGGGCAGGGCAGCTCGATGTCCAGACGATGGGCCGCGGCTACGCCTGGCTCGACACCGGCACGCATGAATCGATGCTGGAGGCGAGCCATTACATCGCCACCATCGAAAGCCGGCAGGGCCTGAAGGTCGCCTGCCCCGAGGAAATCGCCTATCGGAGCCGCTGGATCGATGCTTCCCAGGTCGAGGCCCTGGCCGATCCGCTGAAGAAGAACGCCTATGGGCAGTATCTTCTCGGGATTTTGCGGGAACGGGTATTTTAACCACGCGCTTGGTAATGTTGCACCCGCTGGTCCCTCCGATGCGGGCAGAGTGAAGCAGGAAAGACAGATGAAGGCCATCGATACCGCCATACCGGACGTCAAGATCATCGAACCGACGGTGTTTGCCGACGATCGCGGTTTTTTCTTCGAGAGCTTCAGCCAGGTCAAATTCGAAGCGGCGATCGGGCGAAGCGCGACATTCGTGCAGGACAATCACAGCCGGTCCGGGAAGGGCGTCCTGCGCGGCCTGCATTATCAGTTGCCGCCACATGCTCAGGCCAAGCTCGTTCGCGTCGTCATCGGAGAGGTGTATGATGTCGCCGTCGACATCAGACGGTCTTCATCGACCTTCGGGCAATGGGTCGGCGTCCTTCTGTCGGAGGAGAACAAGCGTCAGCTTTGGATTCCGGAAGGGTTTGCGCATGGATTCCTGACGCTGAGCGACCGCGTCGAATTCCTTTACAAGACCACCGACTATTATGCGCCGCAGTGCGACCGCGGGATTCGCTGGGACGATCCGACGCTCGCAATCGACTGGAAAACGGTCGGCCCCCTGACGTTTTCCGACAAGGATCAGCGGCAACCGCTGCTGGCGGATGCCGAGATCTTCGATTGAGCCTGCATATGCCGCGTGCAGAAGATGGTGGATCGTCTGCGGCATGAAGGGTTGATCTGACATCCGGCGCTTCGAGCGATGCCGGTTATGGACCTGCGCAGCTTCTCTCGCTACAGGAATGACATGCGCGTTCTACATTTTTTCAAAACATACTGGCCGGATACTTTCGGCGGGATCGAGCGGACAATCCATGCGATCGTCAAGGGCGTCGCAGGGCACGACATACAGTCCGACGTCCTCTCGCTCAGCAAGACGCCTGAGAATGGCAACGTCGAATTCGACGGCCATATGGCCCATAAGGCGAAGCTCGATTTGGAATTTGCCTCCACCGGCTTTTCGCGCGAGGCATTCGGCCGCTTTCGGGAGCTGAGCCGGAAGGCCGACATCATCCACTACCATTTCCCGTGGCCGATGATGGATATCGTCCATCTTGCCGCCCCGCCCGGCAAGCCGACGATCGTGACCTACCATTCCGACATCGTGAAGCAGAAGTTTCTGTTGAAGCTCTACGAACCGGTCATGCACCGTTTCCTGGCGAGCGTCGGCGCGATCGTGGCCACCTCCCCGAACTATCTGGCGACGAGCGCGGTCTTGCAGCGCTACAAGGACAAGACCACCGTCATCCCGCTTGGCCTGGACGAGGCGGATTATCGGAAGGCAAAGGAAGAGGATAGGGCGCGTTGGCGGGCACGATTCCCCAAGCCGTTTTTCCTCTTTGTAGGCGTACTGCGCTATTATAAGGGCGTTCACATCCTTCTTGAGGCTGCGCGACAGACGGCCAGCGATATTGTCATCGTCGGCGAAGGTCCGATGGAAGCATCGTTGAAGGAATATGCGCAGCAGCACGGCCTCGGAAACGTCATCTTTCTCGGCGCGCTGCCGGATGCGGACAAGACTGCCCTTCTCGAACTCTGCACGGGATTCGTATTCCCTTCCAATCTCCGCTCGGAAGCATTCGGCCTTTCGCTTGTCGAAGCCGCGATGTTCGGTAAACCGATGATTTCCTGTGAAATCGGTACGGGCACCAGTTTCGTGAATCAAAACGGCAAAACGGGCTATGTCGTGCGGCCGAACGACCCAGCGGCACTTGCAGATGCAATGGGACGTCTTATTGCCGATGGCGAGACGGCATCGTCTTTAGGCAAAGCGGCTCGCCTGCGATACGAAGAGTGCTTTACCGCCGAGCGGATGGGTAATGCCTATGCTGTGCTCTACAAACGACTGCACAGTCAAATGCCGTCCGGCGCAGGTAAGCGCTAACAGCGTAGGGGACCCGCTCGTGATCAGGCGCTGACCGCTTCCGCCTGTGGTTTCGTCCTCGGCATCAACAAGCGTTCCCCTTTCAAGCGCATGCGGCACCAGAAGGCGAAGGCGGAGCTTGTCAGCGCTAGGCTTTCGCCGATCGCGAGGCGGTTGTTGGAGTTGCTGAGCAGCGTCAGCGAAAAGAAGAACAGACAGACGGCATAGGCATGCCAGGCGGTACGCGGTATCAGGCCAGCTTTACGGGCACGCCAGACATTGGAGATGAGCGCGGCGAGAATGAGGGCCATGACGAGGCCGCCGAACAATCCGTGCCGCACCAGCATTTCGAGATAGCCGTTGTGCAGCAGCGTATATTGGACGTCGGCATAGCGCGTATGCTTCCAGCGCTCCACCCATTCGCCGCCCCAGCCGAAAATGGGCGCGGAGGAGAACAGTTCCCAGCCATTCGACCAAAGCTGAAGTCGGGCATCCATGGCAAAGGGCGTGGCATCAGAGGTGATGGTGCTTGATACGGCGTCGCCGAGATCGCGGCTCTTGGTGATGTTGTCGAACATCTCGATGGTGGAAGCCACCGTCGGGCCAGCGGTCTTTTCGATATTGTGCCGCACCGCATAGGCGCCCGCCAGCAAAAGCACTGCTGCGCAGGCGACGACGATGAGGCCGGTTTTCAAGCGCAGATAGGTCACGGTCACCAGCCCCAGCACTGGCAGCGTGGCGGCGAGCGCTAGCCAGACGCCTTTCGACTTGGCGCCGTAGATGGCGATCAGACAGAGAATGGCAATCAATGGCGAGACGATATACGCGAAGCGAGCGATCGACCGGTTGCTGGATTTGTCCGTCAGATAGTGCAGCAGCCAGAAAGCGGTGAGGATCAGGATCAGGCCGCAGGCGACTGCACCATGAATCTGATTGTTCATGATCAGCGGGCGCACCGTTTCGCCGGCAAAGACCTCGCGAAAATGCTGCGTGGCGATCAGCATGATCAGCGCCATCGCAAGAACAGCGGCGACGATTTTTTCCAGCACCGGTTCGTAGAGCAACAAGGCAACGCCGAGGATCGGAAAGAAGAGGGGATAGGCATAGAGCCAGTCGGATGCGCCGATCAAATGCGCCGGCGTCAGGAGGAAGATGGCGACGAAGCGGACGAGCACATAGGTGCCCCAGGCCA
This sequence comes from Martinezella paranaensis, assembly GCF_014200235.1. Lineage (NCBI taxonomy): Bacteria > Pseudomonadati > Pseudomonadota > Alphaproteobacteria > Hyphomicrobiales > Rhizobiaceae > Martinezella > Martinezella paranaensis. Next base: position 12,727 of record NZ_JACHBI010000004.1, read on the forward strand.
TGCACAGCCATCCGAGCCAGTCTGTGCGCGGGCGGACCGACGCTTTCCGGTAATAGTGCAGGGCGATGAGGGCGATGAAGGGCGCGACATACCGATAGGCGGCGCTTTCGACAAAGAGCGGCGATACGACGATGAGCCATAGGAGACTGCCAAGGACGATCAAGCGCTGCGGCAGGACGACAGGCACGAGTTCTCCGGCATTGCTTCCGGACCCACGATCGACTTGTGGTTTATTCGCCTGCAACTGAGCCAATATTGCGTCCGCCTTTGTTCATATTTCTGCCAGCCGGTCTCCGCTGGCCCGTAAGGTCGCAAGCCGGCATGAATACGGCATTTCGGTGGCCGACACTTTATGCGGTCCGTTTATGATATCAAAACCTTCTGATATCGCCGCGTCGCTAATGCGTCACTCCGTCGCTGCGCAGAACTTTCAGCACCGTCAGGACGATGATCTTGAGATCGAAGAGAAACGAGCGCCGGCGCAAATAGTCTTCGTCCAACGCCACTTTCTGCGGGATCGGCAGCTCATCACGGCCATTGACCTGCGCCCAGCCAGTCAAACCCGGCGGCAGGGCGTCGACGCCACGCTCGGTGCGCAGCGCAATCAGGTCATGCTGGTTGAAGAGGGCCGGGCGAGGGCCGACAATGCTCATCTCGCCCTTCAGGATGCACCAGAGCTGCGGCAGCTCATCCAGGCTGGATTTGCGCAGGAAGGAACCGATCGGCGTCAGATAGGCGTTGGCGTCCTTCAGCAGATGGGTCGCAACCGCCGGCGTGTCGGTCCGCATGCTGCGGAATTTCGGCATGCGGAAAATCTTGTTTCCACGGCCGACACGGTCCGACCAGTAGAGAACGGGACCGGGGGAGGTCAATCGGACGGCGATGGCGACGATCAGGATCGGGATGGAAAAGACCAATGTTGCCCCGAGGGCGGCAAGGAAGTCGAAAAGGCGCTTGGCGATCGTATAGGGCATCGTTTCTGGTAGTTCTGCCGGGGCTCGTGTGTCGTTGCGCCGATGACGGCTTTGTGCGGAGTGCATCTCATATCGTGGACTTGTTCACAATCGCCCTCATCACGAATTTTGCCGGGCTTGTTCCCCGAGGAGGGATTGTGCAAAGCATGACGGGAATGAAAATCGGGCAGAACAAGGGGTGGCAGACGCATGATCCTGGTGACGGGCGCGACGGGTTTTGTCGGGCAGGCGCTTTGTGCCGAGCTTTCGCGGAGACAGATGGCCTATCGACCGGTCAGCCGCGCGGCGAAGCCGGGTTTTCTGGCCATGGGCAACATCGATAGCGGGACGGATTGGGCCGGCGCGCTCGCCGGCGTCGAAACGGTCGTGCATCTGGCGGCGCGTGTCCATGTCATGAACGACACCTCGGCCGATCCGCTTGCCGCCTTTCGCGCCGCCAATGTCGACGCCACCGTCAATCTGGCGCGGCAGGCGGCGAAGGCCGGCGTCAAGCGCTTCATTTTCCTGAGTTCGATCAAGGTCAATGGTGAGGCGATCGCACCGGGCAAGCCGTTTACCGCGTCCGATACGCCGCATCCGGAGGACGCCTATGGTCAATCGAAGCGGGAAGCGGAGGAGGCGCTCCTGGCCATCGGCAACGAAACGAAGATGGATGTCGTCATCATCCGCCCGCCTCTTGTCTATGGCCCTGGGGTGAAGGCGAATTTCGCGAGCTTGATGAAATGGGCCAAGCGGCCGTTCCCTTGGCCGTTCGGCCTGGTCGCAAACCGGAGATCCCTCGTGTTCGTCGGCAATCTCGTCGATTTCATCCTGCTCTGCGCGCGCCATACCGATGTGGGAAATCGCGTGTTCCTGATCAGCGACGGCGCGGATCTTTCGATCGGCGAATTGATCGGCAAGCTGTCTTCGACGATGGGGCGAAAAGCGCTGCTGCTGCCCGTACCGCCGCGACTGCTGGAAGGGCTTGCGGCGCTGCTTGGCCGTCGCGCGGCGGCGCAACGTCTCTTGGGGTCGCTGCAGGTCGATATTGGCGAGACGACGGCGATCACCGGCTGGTCGCCGCCTTTTTCGGTCGAGGACGGTCTGCGGCTGACGGTTGCGGCATCCGAGCGGGATCGCTGACTGCTGCTTACAGGCTCCAGACAGCATGCCCCTCGAGCAGCGGATTGCTCTGCTCCAACGCGGCCTTCACGTCGACCACCACGCCGTTCTCGCCAAGCAGACCAAGAATCTGCGCAGCGCCATCGGTCAAATAGGACTTGTGCGGCACGGCAAGGACGAGGGCGTCGAGCTTGCCGAAATCCTCGAGTGCCGCCAGCCGCACGCCGTATTCCTCCTCCGCCTCGTGATGGCTGGCCATGGGGTCGTGCACCAGCGGTTCGAGGCCGAATTGATGCAGTTCGCGGATGATGTCCGGCACGCGGCTGTTGCGCAGATCGGGGACGTTTTCCTTGAAGGTCAGGCCGAAGATGCCGATCCGGGCGCCGTTGATCGGCTTTTGCGCTGATACCAGCATCTTGATGAGTTTCTGGGCGATGAAGGCGCCCATGCCGTCATTGATGCGGCGGCCGGAGAGGATGACTTCCGGATGATAGCCGAGTTCCTCAGCCTTGGCGGTGAGATAATAGGGGTCGACGCCGATGCAGTGGCCGCCAACCAGACCGGGCGTGAAGGGCAGGAAATTCCATTTCGTCCTGGCCGCTTTCAGCACGTCGGCCGTGCGGATGTCCATTTTCTCGAAGATGATCGACAGCTCGTTCATCAAGGCGATGTTGAGGTCGCGCTGGGTGTTTTCGATCACCTTGGCGGCTTCCGCCACCTTGATGCTGGGCGCGCGGTGGATACCAGCCTGGACCACCGCGCCATAGACGGCGGCGATCCTATCGAGCGTTTCCTCGTTGTCTCCGGCGACGACCTTCACGATGCGTTCGAACGTATGCTCCTTGTCGCCGGGGTTGATCCGCTCAGGCGAATAGCCGACGTGAAAATCCTCGCCCTGGCGCAGGCCCGAGACCTCGGCAAGCACGGGGCCGCACACGTCTTCCGTCACGCCGGGATAGACCGTCGATTCATAGACGACGATGCCGCCCTTCTTCAAAGCCTGGCCGACGGTGCGTGAGGCGGAGATCATCGGGCGCAGATCCGGCTGCCGGTTCCTATCGATCGGCGTCGGAACGGCGACAATGAAGATATCCCGGTCTTGCAGGTCGTGAATGTCGCTGCTGATGCGCAGCCCGCTTTCCTTCAGACGTGCGGATGAAACCTCGCGGGTATCATCCTCTCCGGCTTTCAGGGCCGCGACGCGGGACGTCTTGATATCGAAGCCGACCACGTCGGAGAATTTCTCAGCCAGGGCGATCGCGACAGGCAATCCGACATAACCCAGGCCAATGACGGCAATTTTTTCGCTCAACACAATCCACCTCGAACAATCGACCTGAATTAGCCAAACCTAAGCGGCGTGTCAGCGCAAATCTTTGTTAGAAGAGGCCAATTCGGGTGCAAGTCAGATCAATGTGACGATCAGGCCGAGGCTTTGCAATAGACGCATCCGCGGGGCGTCGCCGCACGCCGGCCATCTTTTCGAGGTGAACGAATAAAACGGAAGTCTTGCGTGTTTTCTGCTCGTTCCCTCCCAAGGAGATCGCAAATCATGAGTAATTTCAATATCGCCGCCGCGGACAAGCGGGCGGCCCGCTATGACCATTTCACCATCGCACTCCACTGGCTGACGGCATTTCTGGTTCTGACCTTGTTCGCATTGGCCGAGGCCCGAGGCTTCGTTGCCCGTGGAACGCCTCTTCGTGGAGACCTGATCTTCGTGCATATCTCGCTCGGCGTTCTGCTAGCGGCTGTCCTCATCCTGCGCATTGTCTGGCGCGTCGCGACCCGCCAGCGCACAGCGCCAGCCGTCTCCGGGCTTCAGCATGTGGTGGCGACGCTTACGCATCTCGCTCTCTACGCGCTGATGATTTCGCAGGTGTCCTATGGCTTCCTGATGATCTGGGTCTCCGGCAACGGACCGAGCTTCTTCGGCCTGTTCTCGGTGCCGCCTTTGCTCGTTCTTGATCAGCCGACACGGCATCTGATGAGTGAATTGCACGACTACACCGCCTGGGCAATCATCGCCATCGCGGGAACTCATGCCGCAGCGGCCCTCATGCATCATTATGTGCTTCGCGACCGCGTGCTTGTCCGGATGATCCCTGCGCGCGGATAGGCGCTGCCGGACTGGTTCACCCTCAAATCGCCGCGGCAGGCCAAAAGGTCGCGGCGTCCCCTATCGAAACCCTTCGCTGCGAACCTATTTTAGTATTCAGAGACATATTTCTCGGAATGCGTGGTTCGCAATGCGTAACACATATCTTGCCCATTTATACGCCAGGCGCGCGGAGCTCGAATCCAGGCTCGAGCTGCATATAGCACGCTATTGTTTTGGCGAGGGAGAGGTCGACGACGGCACCGAGGTGGAGCTGAGGGACAGGATCCGGGAGGTTTCCGACGAGATCTCCGCGCTGGAAAGCGAGCATAGCCATTAGAGCGGCTTCAAAGCTCCAGTCTTTTTCTGGTCTTGCAACTGATCTACAGGTCTCTAACTCTACGCGGGGATTCGAGCACGATGTTGCGTGCTTGAGCAGTCAGTCTTTGAGAAGGGATGGTCATGGCAGGAGAAACGGTTCTGGTGGTCGGGGGAGCCGGTTATATCGGCTCGCATACATGTCTGGATCTGGCGAACAAGGGGTTTCAGCCCGTCGTCTACGACAATTTTTCCAACGGTCACCGCGAATTCGTCAAATGGGGTCCGGCGGAAGAGGGTGATATTCGCGACCGGGCGCGGCTCGATGAAGTCCTGGCGAAATACAAGCCGGCCGCTATCCTGCATTTTGCGGCGCTGATCGAAGTCGGCGAGTCGGTCAAGGACCCTGTCTCCTTCTATGAGAACAACGTCATCGGCACGCTGACGCTGCTATCGGCGGCGCAGGCGGCCGGCATCGGCGCTTTCGTGTTTTCCTCCACCTGCGCGACCTATGGCCTGCCGCAGAGCGTGCCGCTCGACGAAAGCCACCGGCAGGTGCCGATCAATCCCTATGGCCGCACCAAATATATCGTCGAGCAGGCGCTTGCCGATTATGACCAATACAAGGGGCTGCGCTCCGTGGTGCTGCGCTATTTCAATGCGGCCGGCGCCGATTTCGAAGGGCGCATCGGTGAATGGCATACGCCGGAAACCCACGCCATCCCGTTGGCGATCGATGCGGCGCTTGGCCGTCGTCAGGGCTTCAAGGTGTTCGGCAGCGACTATGACACACGCGACGGCACCTGCGTGCGCGACTATATCCACGTCCTCGATCTTGCGGATGCACATGTCCGGGCGGTGGAATATCTGCTGCGGGGCGGTGAATCGGTGGCGCTCAATCTCGGTACGGGTACGGGCACGACGGTCAAGGAATTGCTGTCGACGATCGAGACGGTGTCGAACCGGCCTTTCCCCGTCGAATATGTTGGCCGCCGCGAGGGCGATTCGACCACGCTGGTTGCCAATAACGATAAGGCCCGCGACGTTCTCGGCTGGTCGCCGAAATATGACCTGTCGCGCATTATCGAATCCGCCTGGAATTGGCATGCCAAATCCAACCAGCATTGAGCGGCGCGCTTCGGGCAAACGCCCGAACGTGCTGCTGATATCGGCCGATCAATGGCGGGGCGATTGTCTCTCCGCCGTCGGTCATTCTTGCGTCAAGACGCCCAATGTCGATGCTCTGGCGCGGGACGGCGTGTTGTTCCGCCGGCATTTCGCCGGAGCAGCGCCCTGCTCGCCGGCGCGGGCGACGCTTTATACCGGTCTCTATCAAATGAACCATCGCGTCTGCCGCAATGGTTCGCCGCTGGATGCCCGCTTCGACAATCTGGCGGCCGCCTCCCGCCGCGCCGGCTACGATCCGACCTTGTTCGGCTATACCGATACGGCGCCGGATCCGCGCGGCATGGACCCGAATGATCCGTATCTGACGACCTATGAGGGCGTGCTTCCGGGCTTCAGCGCGCGTCAGCTTCTGCCGGAGCATGAAAAGCAATGGCTCTCATGGCTGCGCTCGCACGGCCATGTGGGTGCGACGAGCCGCAATATTCATATTCCCGTCGGTGCCAAGCCCGGTGAAATCTCCAATGCGGCGCCTGCCTATTCCAAGGATGAGACGCAGACGGCTTTTCTTGCCGGGGAGTTCATTCGCTGGCTCGGCGAACAGGACGAGCCCTGGTTCGCGCATGTCTCCTTTCTCAGGCCGCATCCGCCGTTTTCGGTGCCGGAACCCTATAACCGCATGTTTGCCGCAAGCGACGGACCGGCTTTTGCGCGCGCAGCGGACCGCCAGACGGAGCAGACGGCGCATCCCTTTCTCGCCTACGCCATGCCACTGATCGGCAAGGGCGGCTTCATCCATGGCGGTGAGGGGCCTGCAAGCGACTGGACGGCTGAAGATCTGTCGGCGATCCGCGCCATCTATTACGGCATGATCGCCGAAGTGGACACGCAGCTCGGGCGGATCTGGCAGGCGCTGAGAGATGCGGATGCCTGGGACGATACGCTGATCGTGTTCACATCGGACCACGCGGAAATGATGGGCGATCACTGGATGCTCGGCAAGGGCGGCTTTTTCGATGGCAGCTATCACATCCCGCTGGTCATCCGCGATCCGGGACAGCCTGGCGGTATGGGCCAGCAGGTAGACCACTTCACCAGCGCCGCCGATATTTTTCCGACCCTCTGCGATCGCCTGGGCCTCCTGCCCGACAATCACCTCGACGGCGAGACGCTTCTGCCCTTTATCGAGGGTGCGGAGCCGGAGGACTGGCGCGATGCGGCCTTCTGGGAGTTCGATTTCCGCGATATCGCCAGGGGCGACGCAGAACGGCATTTTGGGCTCAGGTCGAATGCCTGCAATCTCGCTGTCATCCGAGGCGAGCGCTTCAAATACGTCCATTTCGCCGGACTGCCGCCCTTGCTATTCGATTTGGCGAAGGATCCGATGGAACTTATCAATCTCGCGGACGACCCGAATTATGCGGCGACCCGGCTTGCCTATGCCGAAAAGCTGCTGTCGCTCAGGGCGCGGCATCTCGATCAGACGCTCGCCTATACCGAACTGACGGAAACAGGGCCGGTCTCTCGCCGGCCCTGATCAGATTTACATAGCAGGCTATCAGGAAAACGAGCCGAGATAGGTCATCTTGCCGACCGGCAGCCCGCGGCTGCGCAGAATGTCGTGCACCGTGGTAACGTGGAAGAAGAAGTTCGGCAGCGCGAAGGTTGCGAGATAGCTTTCGCCGCTGAACACGATCTTGTTGCCGCCGGGCGTAACGATCACCTCCCGGTTTTCGCTGCCTTCCATCGTCTCCGGCGTCACCGTCGCCAGGAAATCCTCAGTCTTCTTTAGGCGTTCGCGCAGCTCGGCAACGGTGGTCTCGTTGTCCTCGAAGCGCGGTGCGTCGATGCCGGTCAGGCGGGCGATCGCGAGTTTGGCGCTGTCGGTGGCGCGCTGAAACTGGCCGGAGAGCGGCAGCATGTCGTCAATGAGGCGTGCGCCGACAAGGTCGTTCGGATCGGTGTCGTTTTCGGCCGCATAGGCCTCGATCTTGTCGAGATAGGTCGAAAGTTTTGCGAGGCCGCGTTGAAAGATGGGGACTGAGAAGCGGTACATCGAGGGCATGCTGGTTCTCCATGGTCGGCCGATGAGGTGGTCTCGGCCCGATATCGACGGAATTTTACGCCATTCAAATGTCGATGGAATGTCTGTTCCATCGGATTGGCCGCTCACATGTAGGCTTGATCACCGCCTTTTACAGCCTTTTTCGGCCGAAAATTACCGGCTGCGCTTCGATCGCCAGTTCCGTCATTGCGACTACAAAATAGTGTTGACGTTTTTGTCGAAAAATGGAATAAATATTCCGCAGATGGAATTTTACGGTTTGTTTGTTCCGTTTTTGGGTTGCCGTTATGGGAGATGGCAGCTCGGATTGCTGGCCCTACGGTGGAGACCGGGGGCTCCGGCGTTAAGGAGGGGTGTAGCCGGACACCGTAGTTGGAGGAAAAAATCATGAGAAAACTCATCCTGGGCTCCGCGATGGCCCTTATGCTGTCGACTGCGGCCCATGCCCAGACCATCGGTGTCTCGATGGCGCTGTTCGACGACAACTTCCTGACCGTTCTGCGCAACGGCATGCAGGATTATGCCAAGACCATGAAGGGCGTGTCGCTACAGGTCGAAGACGCTCAGAACGACGTCGCCAAGCAGCAGAGCCAGATCCAGAACTTCATCGCCAGCCACGTTGACGCCATCATCGTCAACCCAGTTGATACGGACGCCACGGCTGCCATTTCGAAACTGGCCGCTGATGCGAAAATTCCGCTGATCTACGTCAACCGCGAACCGGCAAACGTCGACAGCCTGCCGGATAAACAGGCTTTCGTCGCTTCCAACGAGCAGGAATCCGGCACGCTGGAAGCCAAGGAAGTTTGCCGCCTGCTGAAGGGCAAGGGCAAGGCCGTCGTCATGATGGGCGAACTGTCGAACCAGGCAGCCCGCATGCGTACCAAGGACGTGCATGACGTTCTCGCCACCGACGAATGCAAGGGCATCCAGATCGTTCAGGAACAGACCGCCAACTGGCAGCGTACCCAGGGCTCCGACCTGATGACCAACTGGCTCTCCAGCGGTTTGGAATTCGATGCCGTCATTTCCAACAATGACGAAATGGCGATCGGTGCCATTCAGGCGCTGAAGGCAGCCGGAAAGTCGATGGATAAGGTAGTCATCGGCGGTGTCGACGCGACGCAGGACGCCTTGGCAGCCATGCAGGCCGGTGACCTCGATGTCACCGTTTTCCAGGACGCAGCCGGTCAGGGCAAGGGTGCGGTCGATGCCGCGCTGAAGCTTGCCAAGGGTGATAAGGTCGACAAGAAGGTCTATATTCCCTTCCAGCTCGTGACGCCCCAGAACGTCAAGGACTTCGTCAAGAAGAACTAACAGAGCGCTGTTAGCGACGGATGCGGGCGCAACAGCCCGCATCCCCAAATTCCGACAGCTCCCGGGAGGGAAAAGATGGTTGTGAGCCCATCCACCATGGCTGCGGTGCGCGCCAGCGGCGCGGTCCCCAATGCCGCCTATCTGCTGAGTGCCGAAGGCATTCGCAAGGAATTTCCGGGCGTGCTGGCCCTCGATGATGTTTCCTTCCGTCTGAAGCGCGGCACCGTGCATGCGCTGATGGGCGAAAACGGCGCCGGCAAGTCGACGCTGATGAAAATTTTGGCCGGCATTTATATACCGGATCAGGGCGAAGTGCGCCTGAAGGGCGTCGAGATCCGCCTGAAATCGCCGCTGGATGCGCTGGAGAACGGCATCGCGATGATCCATCAGGAACTCAACCTGATGCCATTCATGACGGTCGCCGAGAATATCTGGATCCGCCGCGAGCCGAAGAACCGCTTGGGCTTCGTGGATCATGCCGAGATGAACAGGAAGACTGAAGAGCTCTTTCGTCGGCTGAACATCACCATCGATCCTGAAATTCAGGTGCGCGATCTTTCGGTCGCCAACCGCCAGATGGTCGAAATCGCCAAGGCGGTATCCTACAATTCCGACGTACTGATCATGGACGAGCCGACTTCGGCGCTGACAGAACGCGAGGTGGCGCATCTCTTCGAGATCATCCGCGATCTGCGTGCCCAGGGCATCGGCATCGTCTACATTACCCACAAGATGAACGAGCTGTTCGAGATCGCCGATGAATTTTCGGTGTTCCGCGACGGAAAATACATCGGCACGCATTTGTCCACCGATGTCACCCGCGACGACATCATCCGCATGATGGTCGGCCGCGAGATCACCCAGATGTTCCCGAAAGAGGAAGTGCCGATCGGTGATACGGTCCTTTCCGTCAAGGGGCTCACTCTGAACGGCGTCTTCTCCGATGTTTCCTTCGATGTGAAGGCCGGTGAAATCCTGGGGGTCGCGGGTCTCGTCGGCTCCGGCCGGTCGAATGTCGCCGAGACGATCTTCGGCGTGACGCCGGCCTCGTCCGGGACGATCGAGCTTTTCGGCAAGAAGGTCGATATCTCCTCGCCGGCGATGGCCATCCGGCACGGCATGGCGTTCCTGACGGAAGACCGGAAGGATACCGGCTGTCTGCTGATCCTCAGCGTGCTCGAGAACATGCAGGTCGCCGTGCTGCACGACAAGTTCGTGCGGGCCGGTTTCGTGCAGGAGGGCGCGATCGAGGAGACCTGCGAAGACATGGCGCGCAAGCTGCGCGTCAAGACGCCGAATCTCGATGAGCGGGTCGAAAATCTATCCGGCGGCAATCAGCAGAAGGTGCTGATCGGCCGTTGGCTGCTCACCAATCCGCGTATTCTGATCCTGGATGAACCGACCCGCGGCATCGATGTCGGCGCCAAGGCGGAAATACACCGTCTGGTCACGGAAATGGCGCGCAATGGCGTCGCCATCATCATGATCTCATCGGAGATGCCGGAAGTGCTCGGTATGAGCGACCGCATCATGGTGATGCATGAGGGACGGGTGACCGGTTTTCTCGATCGCGCGGAAGCAACCCAAGTCAAGGTGATGGAGCTGGCGGCGCAATGATCGGCCCGGCCGTCGCAAAGGGAGGATTGAACCATGGTTAGCAAAGTTGCAGAGGCGACCGCACCGTCAGTGACGCGCCCCAGGCGCCGCCGCGTGCCGCCGGAACTCGGGATCTTCCTCGTGCTGATCGGCATTGCGCTCGTCTGCGAAATCCTCGGCTGGATTTTCGTCGGCCAGAGCTTCCTGCTCAATGTGCAGCGCCTGAAGATCATGATCCTGCAGGTTTCCGTCATCGGCATCATCTCGGTCGGGGTGACGCAGGTCATCATCACCGGCGGTATCGATCTGTCATCGGGCTCCGTCGTCGGGTTGACGGCCATGGTGGCGGCGAGCTTCGCACAGTCCTCGACCTGGGCGCGGGCGCTTTATCCATCTCTGACCGATTTGCCGTTTTTCATTCCGATCGGCGTCGGCCTGCTGATCGGTCTGGCCGCCGGTTACGTCAACGGCCAGCTCATCACGAAAACCAAGATTCCGCCATTCATCGCGACGCTCGGCATGATGGTTTCGGCCCGCGGCCTGTCGAAATTGTACACGAAGGGGCAGCCGGTCTCCGGCCTCACCGATCAGTTCAATTTCATCGGCACCGGCATCTGGCCCGTCGTCGTCTTCCTGCTCGTCGCGTTGGTGTTCCATATCGTGCTGCGCTACACGCGCTACGGCAAGTTCACCTATGCGATCGGCGCCAATGTGCAAGCGGCACGCGTCTCGGGTATCAATGTCGAGGCGCATCTGGTGAAGGTCTACGCGATTGCCGGTCTGCTCGCCGGTCTCGCCGGCATCATCACCGCCGCCCGCGTCCAGACTGCGCAGGCCGGCATGGGTGTGACATATGAATTGGATGCGATCGCCGCTGCCGTTATCGGCGGCACCTCGCTCACGGGCGGTGTTGGCCGTATCACCGGCACGATCATCGGTACCGTCATTCTCGGTGTGATGATCTCGGGCTTCACCTTCCTGAACGTCGATGCCTACTACCAGGAGATTGCCAAGGGCGTCATCATCGTTGCCGCTGTCGCAATCGACGTCTACCGCCAGAAGAAGCGGGCCAAACACTGAAACGGCCGCGTTTCATCTGATATCTCGAGGCGGGGGTTTTGCCCCCGCCTTTTTCGTTTGCGGCGTCATTCTATGCTAATGCAGATTTTTTTCATTTAGCTATGGCGAATCCTGCCATCTTTTCTATTCTGGCCGCTTCCCGCTGCTCCTTCGAGCACACTATCCAGGATAGACAATGCAATCCGTATTCGATGGCCATAACGACGTTCTCTTAAGACTCTGGAATCATGCCCGCGACGGAACCGATCCGGTCGCGGAATTCAGGGATGGGGCATCGACCGGCCACATCGATGCGCGTCGCGCCAAGGCTGGTGGGCTGGCCGGTGGCCTCTGCGCCATCTACATCCCCTCCGGAAATCTGGTCTTCGCCGATCCCGACCGCAACGGCCACTATGCCACGCCGCTCTCGCCGCCGCTGGAGCGTGCGCCGTCGCTCGATATCGCGCTCGAAATGGCAGCGATCGCCCTCAAGCTCGATCGCGCCGGTGTCTGGAAGCTTTGCCGCTCGACCGCGGAAATCCGCGATTGCATGGAAAAGGGCATCTTCGCTGCGGTGATGCATATGGAAGGCTGCGAGGCGATCGACGCGGATCTCGTCGCGCTTGAAACCTTCTACGCGGCCGGCCTGCGTTCGCTCGGTCCCGTCTGGAGCCGCAACAACGTCTTTGCCCATGGCGTACCCTTCGCCTATCCGAGTTCACCGGATACAGGGCCGGGCCTGACGGATGCAGGTTTTGCGCTAGTGCGCGAATGCAACCGCCTCGGCATCGTCATCGACCTCGCCCATATCACCGAAAAGGGCTTCTGGGATGTGGCGAAGACATCGGATCAGCCGCTGGTTGCCAGCCATTCCAATGCACATGCGCTGACCCCCGTCGCTCGCAATCTCACCGACAGGCAACTCGACGCTATCCGGGAGAGCCGCGGCATCGTCGGCCTGAACTATGCGACGGCCATGCTGCGTGAGGATGGCCGCTCGGATGCCAACACGCCGATCGAGGTGATGGTTCGCCATGTCGACCACCTCGTCAGCCGCGTTGGCATCGATTGCGTCGGCCTCGGATCGGACTTCGACGGGGCGACGATTCCGCATGAAATCAGCGATGCTGCAGGCAATCAAAAGCTGATTGCTGCGCTCAGGAACGTTGGCTATGGTGAAGCCGATCTTGTGAAGCTGTGCAGGGAGAACTGGCTTCGTATCCTGGCCTCTGCTTGGGGAGAGAGCAGCAGACCGCGTATGTGATTCGTAGTAACAAAAGCTAAAATAAGGGAACGAAAACAATGATGATGACCAAGATGAACCGCAGCTTCCGCATCCTTTCGGCCGGTGCGGCTCTCTCGCTTTTGACGATGGCCGTGCCGAGCGCCTTCGCCACGACGCCGAAGGACACGCTGGTCGAAGGCTTCGCCTTCGACGACATTCTCAGCATGGACCCGGCCGAAGCCTACGAACTCTCCGCTGCCGAAGTCACCGGCAACACCTACAGCCTGCTCGTTCGCCTAGATATCAACGACACCTCCAAGATCCAGGGCGATATTGCCGAGAGCTGGTCGGTTTCCGACGATCACCTGACCTATACGTTCAAGCTGAAGCCCGGCTTGAAGTTTGCTTCGGGCAATCCGATCACCGCCGATGACGTCGCCTGGTCTTTTGAGCGCGTCGTCAAGCTCGACAAGAGCCCGGCCTTCATCCTCACTCAGTTCGGCCTGACCGGCGCCAATGTCACGGAAAAGGCGAAAGCGACCGATCCGAGCACCTTCACCTTCACCGTCGACAAGCCCTACGCGCCGAGCTTCGTGCTGAACTGCCTGACGGCGACCGTTGCGGAAGTGGTCGACAAGAAGCTGGTGACGCAGCACGTCAAGCCGGTGACACCGTCGGCCGATTACAAGTATGACAACGACTTCGGCAATGGCTGGCTGAAGACCGGCTTTGCCGGCTCCGGTCCGTTCAAGCTGCGCGAATGGCGCGCCAACGAGGCCGTCGTTCTGGAGCGCAACGACAATTATTACGGCGAAAAGCCGAAGCTTGCGCGCGTCATCTACCGCTTCATGAAGGAAAGCTCCGCACAGCGCCTGGCGCTGGAGAATGGTGACATCGACGTTGCCCGCAACCTGTCGCCGACGGACCTCGCGGCCGTCGAGAAGAACGCTGAACTTACCTCCACCAATGCGCCGAAGGGCACGATCTACTACGTCAGCCTCAACCAGAAGAACCCGAACCTTGCCAAGCCGGAAGTGCAGCAGGCGTTCAAGTACCTGGTCGATTACGACGCCATCAGCAAGACGCTGATCAAGGGCATCGGCGAAATCCATCAGACCTTCGAGCCGAAGGGCATGCTTGGCTCTCTGGATGAAAATCCGTTCAAGCTCGATGTCGCCAAGGCCAAGGAACTGCTCGCCAAGGCCGGTCTGCCCAATGGCTTCTCCGTGACGATGGACGTGCGCAGCATCGAGCCGGATACGGGTGTCGCCACCTCGATCCAGCAGACGCTCGGCCAGGCCGGGATCAAGGTCGAGATCATTCCCGGCGACGGCAAGCAGAAGCTCACCAAGTATCGCGCCCGTAACCACGACATCTATTTCGGCAACTGGGGCAACGACTATTGGGACCCCCATTCCAACGCCGATACGTTCACGAACAATCCTGACAACTCCGACGCAGGCACCAACAAGACGCTCGCCTGGCGCAACGACTGGACGACGCCGGAGCTCGACAAGGAAACAAAGGCTGCCCTGTTCGAGGTCGACGCCACCAAGCGCGGCGCCATGTATCAAGATATCCAGAAGAAGTACCTGGATGCCAGCCCGTTCGTCTTCCTGTTCCAGCAGACGGAAGTCGCCGGCTATCGCAAGGATGTGAAGGACTTCAAGCTCGGCCCGAGCTTCGACACCAACTTCGTCTGGCCAGTGTCGAAGTAATGGTCCGATAGGACTAGTTCTTTGAGCACAGTCGAACGGAAAATGGAGGTGCGGCCCAAAAAGGGCCGTGCCGCGCCCATTGCGATGGGTGTTTTGCGCTTCCTCGTCGTGGCGGTCACGACCTATCTCGGCCTTCTCGCCGTCACGTTTTTCATCGGGCGCGTTATCCCGATCGATCCGGCGCTGGCGATTGCCGGCGACCATGCGCCTGCGCAGGTGCTGGAGCGGCTGCGCCGCCAAATGCATCTCGATCAGCCGCTCTATCTGCAGTTCTACTATTATCTGCTGAGTGCCCTGACCGGCGATTTCGGTACCTCCGTGCTGACGACCAATCCGGTGATGGACGATATCCGGCGTGTCTTTCCGGCGACGATGGAGCTTGCGACCGTCGGCACGATCATCGGCGCGGTTTTCGGCGTTCCCTTTGGTGTGCTAGCCGCCGTGCGCCGCAACAGCTTCGTCGACCAGATCGTCCGTGTCATCGGACTTGTCGGCTATTCGGTGCCGGTGTTCTGGCTGGCGATGGTGTCGCTCGTCATCTTCTACGCCAAGCTGGGTTGGGTGGCCTATCCTGGCCGCATCGACATCGCCTTCGAATATACGTTCACGCCGATCACTGGTTTCTATCTGCTCGACAGTGCCATGCAGGGGCAATGGGATGTGTTCTGGGATGCCTTCCGTCACATTATTCTGCCGGCCTCGCTGCTCGGCTATTTCTCGCTGGCCTATATCAGCCGGATGACACGCAGTTTCATGCTGAACGAGCTGGGTCAGGAATATATCGTCGCTGCCCGCGCCAAAGGGCTTTCGGAGACGCGGGTGATCTGGGGCCATGCGCTGCGCAGTGCCGTCGTGCCGCTGATCACGGTGATTGCGCTCTCCTATGCCGGATTGCTGGAAGGCTCTGTGCTGACCGAGATCGTCTTTTCCTGGCCGGGCATCGGTTTCTATATCACCAGTTCGCTGCAAAATGCCGACATGAACGCCGTGCTCGGCGGCACGGTCATCGTCGGTACGGTCTTCATCGGGATCAACCTGCTCTCCGACTTGCTCTACCGCACTCTCGATCCAAGGACGCGACGTAAATGACGGCTGGGACCACGCAACTTTCCTGGCGTGACTGGCTGCTGTCGGATCGGCCGCAGTCGCGCCGGCAGGCGAGCCTCGGGCGCGCCTATGTCACCTGGCGGCAATTTTCCGCCAATCGGCTGGCCGTTCTCGGATTGCTGATTATTGTCGCCCTCGTTCTCGTGGCGGCCCTTGCCGATGTCATCGCCCCCTATCCGCCAACGATCGGCGATCTGACCAACGCCTATCTGAAACCGCCCGGCACTGGTGGCTATCTTCTCGGCACCGACAATCTCGGGCGCGATATCCTGTCCCGTTTGATCTATGGGTCGCGATGGACCCTCTATATCGTTGTGCTCGTCGCGATCATTTCGGCGCCGTTGGGGCTGTTTATCGGTATGATAGCTGGCTATGCAGGTGGCTGGATCGATACCGTGCTGATGCGCATCACCGATATTTTCCTCGCCTTTCCGAAACTGGTGCTGGCGCTCGCTTTTGCAGGCGCGCTCGGCCCCGGCATCGAGAATGCCATCATCGCTATCGCCATCACCTCCTGGCCACCCTATGCGCGCCTGGCGCGGGCCGAGACGATGACAGTGCGGCGCTCCGATTACATCGCCGCCGTGCAGCTCATGGGCGCCTCGCCGATGCGTATCGTTTTTCGCCATATCATGCCGCTTTGCATTTCCTCGGTGATCGTGCGCGTGACACTCGATATGGCCGGTGTCATTCTGACCGCAGCGGGCCTCGGTTTCCTTGGCCTCGGCGCACAGCCGCCCCTGCCAGAATGGGGCGCGATGATCGCCACCGGGTTCAAATATTATCTCGATCAATGGTGGGTCGCGGCGATGCCAGGTATCGCCATCCTGATCGTCAGCCTGGGCTTCAACCTGCTCGGTGACGGCCTGCGCGATGCGCTCGATCCGAAGGAGAGCGGCCAATGACGGCATTGTTGACGGTCGAGAACCTCAGGGTTCGTTATCCTACCCGCACCGGCGTGATCGAGGCCGTGCGCGGCGTATCCTTCACGCTCGGCCGCGAGCGGCTCGGCATCGTCGGCGAGAGCGGTTCGGGCAAATCGCAGACCGGCCGCGCCATCATGGGGCTGACGCCGTCACATGGCATCGTCACGGCGGACAAGCTGAACTTCAGCGGCATAGACCTGCTGTCGGTCTCGGCCAGGGAGCGCCGGTCTCTGCGCGGCAAGCGCATCGCCATGGTGCTGCAGGACCCGAAATATTCGCTCGACCCGGTGATGACCATCGGCAAGCAGATCACCGAGACGCTGCGAACGCACGAGAAGGTCAGCAAGGCGGAAGCGCGCGACCGTGCGCTGGCCATGCTGGAAGCCGTGCAGATCCGCGATCCCAAACGCGTCTACGAGCTGCATCCGCATGAGGTGTCCGGCGGCATGGGACAGCGCGCGATGATCGCGATGATGCTGATCGCCGGGCCGGAACTGCTGATCGCCGACGAGCCGACCTCGGCGCTCGACGTCACCGTGCAGCTCGATGTGCTGAGGATCATGGACAGGCTGGTATCGGAACGTGGCATGGGGCTGATTTTCGTGTCGCACGATTTGAGGCTGGTATCTTCCTTCTGTGATCGGGTCATCGTCATGTATGCCGGCAAGATCGTCGAGGAACTGAAGGCTGCCGATCTCAACAATGCGCAGCATCCCTATACGCGCGGCCTGTTGAACTGCATGCCCGTGATCGGTGAGAACCGCCATCCGCTGCCGGTCCTCGACCGCAAGCCGGAGTGGGCGGCATGACGGCAGCGCTTGCAGTCGACGGCCTCAGCGTCGTCTATGACGGTTATTCTGCCCTCGATGCGGTCAGTATCGATGTGAACAAGGGCGAATCCTTCGGTCTTGTCGGCGAGTCCGGTTCCGGCAAGTCGACCTTGTTACGCGCCGTCGCCGGTCTTGCGCCCGTCAGCGGCGGCTCAATCCGCGTCGATGGCGAGGTGCTGAAGGGGGCGAAACGCGCCAAGGCGTTCTATCGCCAGGTCCAGATGGTGTTTCAGGACCCCTATGGTTCGCTGCACCCGCGTCAGACCATCGACCGGCTGCTGCTGGAGCCGCTGGCGATCCACGGTATCGGCGACAGCGAGACGCGCATCACCCGGGCGCTCGACGAAGTCGGCCTTGGGTCGGGCTTCCGTTTTCGCTATCCGCACCAATTGTCGGGCGGCCAGCGTCAGCGCGTGGCGATCGCCCGGGCCTTGATTGTCGAGCCGTCGATCCTGTTGCTCGACGAGCCGACCTCGGCGCTGGACGCTTCCGTGCAGGCGGAAGTGCTCAATCTGCTGGAGCAGGTGCGCAGGGATCGTCACCTGACTTTCGTCATGGTCAGCCACGATCTCGGCGTCGTCACGCATATGTGCGAACGTCTGGTGGTGATGCAGAATGGCGCCGTCGTCGAGCGTCTGAGCGCAAAAGAATTGGCGGCTGGCGATGTCAAG
This sequence comes from Martinezella paranaensis, assembly GCF_014200235.1. NCBI lineage: Bacteria > Pseudomonadati > Pseudomonadota > Alphaproteobacteria > Hyphomicrobiales > Rhizobiaceae > Martinezella > Martinezella paranaensis. Next base: position 30,857 of record NZ_JACHBI010000004.1, read on the forward strand.
CAGGACTACACGCGCAACCTGATGATTGCGAGCAAGGGTTTTGTCCGCGCCTAACTAGCTGTATTCGTTGTGTCTTCAACACTCTTTTAGTTAAGCAGCGCTTAAAAGACGACCAATCGTATAGACTATTGACTCGTGCCGCAATTCTGTCATGATCCCATTAATGGCGGTTAACTTTCGTGATCCCTGTTACGGGTCATACACGAGTGGAGGCAGGCATGTTTTTCATGGGTGGCATGACCATGGGTTATCTTCATCCGCCACAGCCGGCGAAAGAGGAGGACGCGTTGGCCGTCACTCTGCCGGAAGAAAAGAGCCGCCGTCAGATCGGTCCGACCGAAGCTGCGGCTCCCGAACCCGAAGTAAGCGCCGTAGAGCGCACTTTGATCTGGGCTCGCCGTATTCTCTGCTGATTTCGGCTTTGCTGATCTTTCGAGCCCGACCGTCATCCAGTGGTTTATTTTTTCCTTCGTTGGCCTCTGGAAGAAAAACCATCTCTACCTAATTGATAGGGATTGTATGAATGTCGGGCGTGAACTCGCCCGCAAAACATCGAAAAAATAACGAACGGAGGCAACACATGGCGAATTTGGGTATGTCTAATACGCATGTGAATCAGTTCGACGGTTCTAAGCGCGTAGCAACGACGCGGAGCAAGATTCAGACTGCGATCCACGTTGCGCTGTTTTCAGCCGCGTTTGTCTTTATCGCTGCAATCGTCTGCGGCATCGTTATCTAAGCGCGCCGCAAGAATGATATGACCGGCATTGATCGGTCATATCTTGCGCCTGCCGTTGCGGCGCGCTGTAGGATGATGGTCATCCCCTCTCTGTTTCCTGACGGTTACCATTACATTCCTATTTGTTCCAAGTTGAAACCTTACCTTACGGCAACTCTTCTTTCCCACCGTTGTCAAAACTTTGCTGGGCAAAGAAAATTTCTTGCGCCCAATAGAATGCGCTTCATGAAAACAGTAAGCTCCGCCAAAACACAAAGTACAGTGGGGCGGAAGCATGACCAAGGTGGGGGCTGGGCGCAGCAGCAGGCGGAGTGGTGCTCTCGACGTGAAGGCGGTCCTGAACCAGGATTCGCATGCCGTACGCGACGCCAAGGAGAATAATCTCGAATTGGCGATCGGCCACGAGGTTCGTGCCTTTCGCAAGAAGCTCGGCATCACCGGCGCCGATCTTGCCTCGGCAACCGGCATATCGCTCGGCATGCTCTCAAAGATCGAAAACGGCAACACGTCGCCGTCTCTCACCACATTGCAGGCCCTGGCTCGGGCGCTCGGTGTGCCTGTCACATCGCTATTCCGGCGTTTCGAAGAAAAACGCAACGCCGTCTTCGTCAGGGCCGGCGAGGGTTTGGAGATGGAGCGGCGAGGGACGCGCGCCGGTCATCAGTACAATCTGCTCGGCCATATCGCCAACGGGTCTAGCGGATTGCAGGTCGAACCCTATCTCATCACGCTAACGGCCAATTCCGATGTTTTTCCGGCGTTTCAACATGAAGGGCTGGAATTGATCTATATGCTGGAAGGAGAGGTCGAATACCGTCACGCCGACAAGCTCTATGCGATGCGGCCCGGCGACAGCCTGTTCTTCGACGCCGATGCGCCGCATGGTCCGGAGGTGCTGACAAGTCTGCCGATCCGCTTTCTGTCGATCATTTCCTACCCGGAAAAAAACGGCTCTTGAGAGGAATTTGCGAATCTTTTGAGGGAGTTCAGTTTAAGTTCATCTTCCGCGGGATATGCAGGGCTCAACCTACCAAGCCCTGCCGATTTGCGGTCGCAAGAAATCAGCCTAAGGAGAATGCCTCATGACCTTGATCGATTGTCTTTGACACGAGCGGACTGCTGCCGGAATCATCCGGTTGCGTCTCAAGTTTCACGGAAGCCTGTTTCGAATGGTGGCGCAAAATTGCCATGATCTTGACGAAGAGGCCGTGAAAATCTTCGCCTGAATACGTTTGTTCTAAGCCGCCACTTCGAATTCATCCCCTTCGCACGCCGGGAAGCGAAGCAAAGGGTCCAAATGCATGAATAGTTGTGTGAGGCAGGACAAGAGACGTTAAAGGCGACAATGCCTGTCACTCTGTTTGGACCCAGAACACGAATCCATGACATCTCAAAATCTCTCCACTGTTCCGCCGCGCGATTCTGAAGCCAAGCAGATCGATCATAACGATTCGATCCGTGCCACCTACTTCTCCAACGATCAGATCCGGGAATGCGGTGCGATCTTCGCCCGCAACGGCGCTGCGACGAAGCTGCCGGGCTTTGCGTCCTTCGATTTCTTCGACCGGCACAAGGAGAACGAAAAAGAGATCCTGCGCGTCTATCGTTCGGCCAATGCCGACGTCGACGCCGGCGAATCGATCACACCTGCGGCCGAATGGCTGCTCGACAACCACTACATCATCGAGGAAGCGATCCAGGAAGTCCGCCGCGATTTCCCGAAGAAGTACTACGATCAACTGCAGAAGATCACCATAGACGGCATGGTGATGCCGCGCACGCTGGCGCTTGCCTGGCTCTATGTCGCCCACACGCACAGCACCGTATCCAACCAGGGCCTGCTGGCGCTCGTCGAAGGCTTCCAGTCGCACGAGATGCTGAAGATCGGTGAACTCTGGGCGGTTCCGTCGCTGGTGCGCTATGTTCTCGTCGACAATCTGCGTCGCATCTCCAGCCGCGTCGAGCAGAGCCGCCTGACGCGCAAGAAGGCCAACGCCGCGGTCGATGAGCTCATTCGCCTCAATGACGACGCCAAGGTCACCGAGTTCCTGAGGACGCTCGAGCCCTATACATCAGACAATACCTTCGCCACGCAGTTCCTCTATCGCCTGCGCGATGGCTCGCATACCTCTGGCCTTGCCGTCACCTGGCTGGAAAGGCGCCTGACGGAAGCCGGCACCGATGCCGAAACCGTCATGATGGCCGAGCATAACCGCCTGTCGTCCGGCAATGTGACGATGGGCAACATCATCAAAAGCCTGCGGCTGATCGACGACACCGACTGGTCGGGCTGGGTCGAGGAGGTCAGCGCGGTCGACAAGCTGCTCTGGGACGAGACCGATTACGCAAAGCTCGATCCCGGCTCACGCAACAGCTATCGCCGCGCCATCGAGAAGCTTGCCCGCCGCTCCGACAAGACGGAAATGGAGATCGCCCAGGTCGCCATGGCCATGACCGAAGCGGCCAAGGCCTCGGGCGAGCCGCAGCCGCATGAGCCGAATATCGGCGATTTCATTGTCGGCCAGCAGATCGAGAAGTTGGAAAAGGCGATCGGCTTCCGCCCGAAGCTGTCGCAGCGCTTCGTCCGCCAGTGGCGCAAGTTCAACTGGCTGGCGATCGCCGCCCCCGTTCTTCTGCTCACCGTCATCGCTCTCTGGATCGTTGGTTATTTCATGATCCAGGCCGGCATGGGCTGGGCTGAAACCATAATCCTGCTGCTGATGTTCTCGCTGCCGGCATCGGAAGGCGCCACCGGCCTGTTCAACTTCGTGGTCACCATGTACCTCACGCCGGCGCGTCTCGTCGGCTATGAGTTCAAGGAGGGCATTCCGGAAGAGGCCCGCACGCTGGTCGTCGTGCCGACATTGATCGCCAATCGCGACAGCGTCGACGAACTGGTGCGCAACATCGAAGTTCATTATCTCGCCAATCCGCTTGGCGAAGTCTATTACGCGCTGCTGAGCGACTGGCCGGACAGCAAGGAAGAAGAGAGCGAACGCGATCTGGAAATTCTGGATTACGCCCGTCGCGAAGTCGCCAATCTCTCGGCCCGCTATGCGGAAGACGGCAAGCAGCGCTTCTATTTGCTGCATCGCCGCCGCCTCTACAATCCGGCCGAAGGCGCCTGGATGGGCTGGGAGCGCAAACGCGGCAAGCTGCACGAACTGAACCTGTTGCTGCGCGGCGACCGCGACACGACCTTCCTGCCCGGCGCCAATACCGTGCCGAAGAACGTGCAATACGTCATGACGCTCGATTCCGATACGCGCCTGGTGCGCGACACGGTCACGAAGCTCGTCGGCAAGCTGCATCATCCGACCAACCGCCCGGTCTTCGATCCTGAAACCAAGCGTGTCGTGCGTGGCTACGGCGTGCTGCAGCCGCGCGTCACCCCGTCGCTGACGACCGGCAAGGACGCTTCGGTGTTCCAGCGCGTCTTCTCCGTCAACCGCGGTCTCGACCCCTATGTCTTTGCTGTCTCCGACGTCTATCAGGACCTGGTCGAGGAAGGTACGTTCACCGGCAAGGGCCTCTATCATGTCGACGCGTTCGAAGCTTCGCTGAAGGGCAAGATCGAGGAGAACGCGGTTCTCAGCCACGACTTGCTCGAAGGCTCGATGGCGCGCTGCGCCCTAGTTACTGACTGCGAACTCGTCGAGGATTTCCCGATCCGTTACGAAGTCGAAGTCTCGCGCCAGCATCGCTGGGCTCGCGGCGACTGGCAGTTGCTTCCCTATCTCTTCAATCCGAAGCGCGGTGTCACCGGCCTCGGCCGCTGGAAGATGATGGACAATCTGCGCCGCTCGCTGACGCCGATCGCCTGGTTCTTCGCCTCCGTGCTCGGCTGGTATTTCATGGGGCCGTTCGCCGCCCTGATCTGGCAGATCCTGCTGATCTTCTGCCTGTTCGTGGCACCGACGCTGTCGCTGATCAACGGCATCATTCCGCGCACCAGCGATATCGTCGCCCGCGCCCATCTCTATACGGTCTGGTCGGATATTCGTGCCGCCAATGCGCAAGTAGCGCTACGGATCGTCTTCATCGCCGACGGCGCCTGCATCATGGCTGACGCTATCGGCCGCTCGCTCTACCGTGCCTTCGTCAGCCGCAAGCTGATGCTGCAATGGCGCACGGCGGCCAGCGCCCAGGCGGCTGCCCAGACGACGATCCTCGGCCATTACCGCGTCATGTGGCACGCACCGGTGCTGGCGCTGCTGGCATTGGCTTTCGCGTCTCTTTCCGGCGACAACGCCTTCTTTGTCGGCATTCCCTTCGCGCTGCTGTGGATTCTGTCGCCGGCGATCGCCTGGTATGTCAGCCAGACGGCGGAAACCGAAGACAAGCTCGAAGTGCCGGAAAGCGTTTCGGCCGAGCTGCGCAAGATCGCGCGGCGCACCTGGCGTTATTTCGACACCTTCGTTGTCGAGCAGCAGAACCACCTGCCGCCGGACAATGTGCAGCAGACGCCGCATGCGGTGGTTGCTTCGCGTACCTCGCCGACCAATATCGGCGTCTACCTGCTCTCGGTGATTTCGGCCCGCAATTTCGGCTGGATTTCCTTCGAAGAAACCATCGATCGCATGGAAAAGACCATGGCGACCGTCGAGAAGCTCGAGAAATTCCGCGGGCATCTCTGCAACTGGTATCATACGGATACGCTGAAGCCGATGGGCGCGCGCTACGTCTCGGCGGTCGATAGCGGTAACTTTGCCGGCCATCTGATCGCCGTGTCTTCGGCCTGCCGCATCTGGGCGGAAGCACCTTCCGCGCATATGCAGGGCAACCTCGACGGTATCGGCGATGTCGCCGGCATTCTCGGCGAAATGCTTGCCGAACTGCCGGATGACCGCAAGACCGTTCGTCCGCTGCGCCATCGCCTGGAAGAGCGCATCATCGGCTTCCGCAACGCTCTGGCGGCCGTCAAGCGCGAGCACGAGTTCGCCTCGATCCGCATCATCAACCTGTCCGTCCTGGCGCATGATATCCAGAAACTCGCCGCCAACCTCGACCACGAGGTCAAGTCGCCGCAGAGCGGCGAGGTGCTCACCTGGTCGGAATCGCTGGTGAAGGTCTGCGAAGGCCATATCGCCGACAGCGTCTTCGATCTCGCCAATGTCGATGCGCTGCGTCAGCGCCTGGCCAAGCTGCGCGACCGCATGCGCGAGACCGCCTTCGGTATGGAATTCGGTTTCCTCTACCGCCCGGAACGGCGCCTGCTTTCCATCGGCTTCCGCGTCGAAACCAACGAACTCGATGCCGCCTGCTACGACTTGCTGGCGTCCGAAGCCCGTCTTACCAGCCTCTTCGCCATCGCCAAGGGCGACCTGCCGACGGAGCATTGGTATCGTCTCGGCCGCCAGGTCGTGCCGATCGGCTCGCGTGGCGCGCTGGTTTCCTGGTCCGGCTCGATGTTCGAATATCTGATGCCGCCGCTCGTCATGCAGGAGCGTCAGGGCGGTATCCTGAACCAGACCAACAATCTGATCGTTCAGGAGCAGATGAACTATGCCAAGCGCCTCGGCGCCGGCATTCCCTGGGGCATTTCGGAAGCGGCGTTCAACGCCCGCGACCACTATATGCACTACCAGTACACCAACTTCGGTGTGCCTTCGCTCGGCCTGAAGCGCGGCCTCGGCCAGAATGCCGTCATCGCGCCTTATGCCTCTATCCTCGCCAGCCAATACCGGCCGGAAGCGGCGCTCGAAAACCTGCAGAAGCTGCGCAAGGTCGGCGCCCTCGGCACCTATGGCTTCCACGACGCCGTCGACTTCACGCCGACCCGCGTTCCGGAAGGCAAGAAGTGCGCGGTGGTCTTCAACTATTATGCCCACCATCACGGCATGTCGATTGCGGCTATTGCCAACGTCGCCTTCAATGGTCGCCTGCGCGAGCTCTTCCACGCCGATCCGGTGATCGAAGCGGCCGAACTGCTGCTGCAGGAAAAGGCGCCGCGCGACATCCCGGTCATGGCCGCCAAGCACGAGAGCGACCAGCCGGCGAATATCCAGGAAGACATGCTGCGTCCGGAAATCCGCAAGATCGCCGATCCGGCCACGCAGGACCGCGAACTCGCCTTCCTCTCCAACGGTCATTATGCCGTCATGCTCACGGCGACTGGCGCCGGTTATTCGCGCTGGAACGGCTTGTCCGTCTCGCGTTGGCGGGCCGATCCGACGGAAGACCGTTGGGGCACCTTCATCTTCCTACGCGATACCGCGTCCGGCCAGTGGTGGTCGGCCACCTCCGAGCCGCGCAGCGTCGAAGGCGAGAAGGTCAAGGTCACCTTCAGCGATGAAAAGGCGGAATACAGCAAGACGGTGGGTGATCTCACCAGCGACGTCGAGTGCATCGTCGCAACCGAACACGATGCCGAAGGCCGCCGCGTGACGCTGCTCAACATGGGCGCGGAGGATCGCTTCATCGAGGTGACCTCCTATCTCGAGCCGGCTATCGCAAGCGATGACGTCGATTCCGGCCATCCGGTCTTTGCCCGCATGTTCGTGCGCACCGAAATCGGCAGCAGCGGCGATGTGATCCGCGCTGAGCGCAACAAGCGCGACTATAACGAGCCTGACATGTCTGTCGCCCACCTGGTCGTCGACAATGCCGGCACCGAGCGTCCGACTGAATTCGAGACGGACCGCCGCAAGTTCCTCGGCCGTGGCCGGACGCTGGCGGAAGCTGCTGCTTTCGATCCGGGTGCAGTCCTCTCCGGTACGGATGGCTTCACCATGGACGCCTGCCTTTCGCTGCGCCGCGTCGTGCGCGTGCCGGCGGGCAAGAAGGTCAGCGTGATCTTCTGGACGATCGCCGCACCGCATCGTGAGGATGTCGACAAGGCGGTCGATCGCTACCGCAATCCCGATACGTTCGGCATCGAGCTCACGCAGGCCTGGACGCGCACGCAGATGCAGATGCGCCATGTCGGCGTCACCTCGCAGCAGGCCGCAGCCTTCCAGAAGCTTGCGCGCTATCTCGTCTATCCGGATATGCATCTGCGCGCCGACGGCGCCACCGTTCAGGCTGGCCTGCATTCGCAGTCGGCGCTCTGGCCGGTGACGATCTCGGGTGATTTCCCGATCTTCACGCTGCGCATCAATGACGATATCGATCTCGAAATCGCCAGGGAAGCGCTGAGCGCGGCGGAATATATGCGTTCGCGCGGCATCAATGCCGATCTGGTGATCGTCAACGAGCGCGCCGTCGATCAGGCCCAGGACATGCAGCGCGAGCTGGACAAGCTCGTCGAGCATATTCGCCACAATCAGGGCGAAGGGCTGCGTCAGAATATCTTCTCGGTCCGCAAGGATCTGATCGAGCAGGAGACTTACCAGCAGATTCTTGCTGCCTCGCGCGTGATCTTCCATGCACGCAACGGCAAGCTCGTCGATCAAATCGCCCGTGCGGCGACGCTGTTCGGTTCCGCGCAATCCGATGGGCCGGCGCCGGTCAATCGTCTTGCCGTGCCGATGGTGCCGCAGAAATCGGTTTTCGCAGCCGACGAACTGGAAGCGCAGGACGATCTGGACTTCTGGAACGGTTATGGCGGCTTTGCCGACAATGGCCGCGAATATGTCGTCCGGCTCGCCGGCGGTCAGTCGACGCCGCAGCCGTGGATCAACGTCATCTCCAACGAGCGCTTCGGCTTCCATGTGCCGGCCGAAGGCGGTGGCTTCACCTGGAGCCATAACTCACGCGACTATCAGTTGACCCCGTGGACCAACGACATGGTCATCAACCGTCCGGGCGAGGCGCTTTACGTGACCGATCTCGACAGCAACACGGTCATGACTCCCTATGCGAGCCTGTCGCGCAATCCGAATGTGCGATATGAGGCCCGTCACGGGCTTGGCTATTCGGTGTTCTCGAGCAAGCAAAACGGCATTGCGCTGGAACTGACGCAAACGGTCGACCGCGAGCGTCCGGTCAAGCTCTTCCGCCTGCGCATCCGCAATACGGGCGACGGCGCCCGCCGGCTGCGGCTCTACAATTATGCGGAATGGGTCCTCGGCACCAATCCGAACAAGACGCGGCCGTTCATCCTATCGTCGCTGGATGAGGAAACGGGTGCGCTGTTTGCCAACAATGCCTACAGCATCGACTATTCCAAGCGTGTCGCTTTCATGGCGGCGAGCGAAGGACATTCGAGCTTCTCAGCCAGCCGCCGCGAATTCATCGGCCGCCATGGCACGGTGCAGATGCCGGAAGCGGTCGTTTCCGGCGCGGTCCTCTCCAACTCCACCGATCTCGACGGCGATCCCTGCGCGGCACTCGCCTTCGACCTGACTGTCGGAGCCGGCGAGCAGAAGGATATCTGCCTCTATATGGGCGATACCGCTTCGATCGAAGAGGCGCGTGCGTTGGTTGCCGATATCCGCAAGGCCGATTTCGAGGCCGTGCTTTCGGCCAGCCGCGGCTTCTGGGACGGCTTCACCGGCCGTCTGCAGATCTCGACGCCGGACAAGGCGATGGACAACCTGATCAATGCCTGGCTTCCCTACCAGAGCCTCGGTTGCCGCATCTTGTCACGTACGGCCTTCTATCAGTCGTCGGGTGCTTTCGGCTTCCGCGACCAGTTGCAGGATACGCTGGCATTCCTGATGCACGCACCGGAGCTTGCCCGCAACCAGATCCTGAATGCGGCGCAACGCCAATTCCGCGAAGGTGATGTGCAGCATTGGTGGCTGCCGGGCAGCGGCGCCGGCGTACGCACGAGTATCTCTGACGATGTCGTCTGGCTCGCCTATGCCATCGACCAGTATTGCACCGTGACCGGCGACAAGTCGCTCCTCGATGAAGAGCTTGCCTTCGTCGAAGGTGCGGCCCTCATGCCCGGCACGCATGACGTTTTCTACCAGCCGACCGTGTCGCAGGATAAGGTCAGCGTCTACGAGCATGCGGCTTTGGCGCTCGATCTCGCGATCAAGCGCAAGGGCGGCAACGGTCTGCCGCTGATCCTCGGCGGCGACTGGAACGACGGCATGAACCGCGTCGGCATCCAGGGTCGTGGTGAAAGCGTTTGGCTCGGCTGGTTCCTGGCTGGCACGCTCAACGCTTTTCTGCCCTACGCGGAAGCCCGCGGCGACAAGGAGCGCGTCGAGCGCTGGAAGAAGCATCTGCCGGAATTGCGCAAGGCGCTGGAAACGGCGGGCTGGGATGGCGGTCATTATCGTCGCGGCTACTTCGACGATGGCAGCCCGCTCGGCTCGGACGAGAATTTCGAATGCCAGATCGATTCGATCGCGCAGTCCTGGAATATTCTCTCCGGCCAAGGCGACCGCGAGCGCGGCGAGAAGGCGCTGAACGCCGTTCTCGAAAAGCTGGTCGATGATGACAACCGCATCATCCGGCTGTTCACGCCGCCTTTCGCCAAGTCGGCGCGAGATCCGGGTTACATCAAGGCCTACCCGCCGGGTGTCCGCGAAAACGGTGGCCAGTATACCCATGCCGCTACCTGGGTGGTCATGGCACTGGCGGAAATGAATCGCGGCGACGATGCCTGGCATTGCTTCGAACTGCTGAATCCGGTGAACCATGCACGAAATCGTGATCAGGCCGATACTTACCGTGTGGAGCCTTATGTCATTGCCGCCGACGTCTATGGCGAGGGGCAATTGACCGGCCGCGGCGGCTGGACATGGTACACGGGCTCGGCCGGATGGCTTTATCGCGTAGCAATTGAGGGGATTCTCGGTATCCGTGTCAAAAACGGCCATCTCTACGTCAAGCCGGCACTGCCGTCGAAGTGGGATGGTTTTGCGGCGGACCTCGATCTGCCGAGCGGAAAATACCGTATTTCCGTCTCAAAAGCGCCCGATGCTAAGGGATACTTGGTTACCGTGAATGACAGGGCGATCGCCCATCCCGAAGAGGGCTATCCGATCGGACAGTAGGGTTTTCCCGCACTGTTTCGCTTTGACGATCGGGGCCAGCGCATAGCCCCGAAAGTCGGAATCGATTTCCGGAAAAACTATGCGCCATCAAAAACGTTGCTGCGACCTTACGCGCCCTCCGGGGCGCGGGGGCGCAGCAATGGGAACTCTTTGGCCACGATCGCATTTGATTGTCGGAACAGGAGAGATCCATGAATTCCAGGGCGAATATCGATCTAGCCTCGGCAAGTCCGGTGCGCTTGCCGATGCCAGGGGCGCAGCGGGATACCAGACTGGATGTTCTAAGGGCTTTGGCCCTGATCACGATCTTCATCAATCATGTGCCCGGTCAGTTCCTTGAGCGGCTGACCACCAAGAATTTCGGCTTCTCCGATGGGGCGGAAGCTTTCGTGCTGATCTCTGGCATCTCCGTCGGTCTTGCCTACGGCACGCGGTTCAAGCCCGGCAACCGATTGTCGATCGCCTGGAAAGCGGTCAGGCGCGCCTTCACGCTCTATACGGCGCACATGATCACCACTTTCATCACGCTGGTGCTGTTCATTTCCGGCGCTTGGATATTCCGGCATGCGGGCCTGCTCTGCGAGGTGAACATCCTCGCCGTGCTGATGGATCCCGCCCGCGGCATTGCCGCCCTGCTGCTGCTCGGACACCAGATCGGTTACAACAACATCCTGCCGATGTATGGCGCATTGTTCCTGATGCTGCCGCTGATCATGGTGCTGGAGGCGCGAAGCCCGCTGCTTCTGCTTTCGGTTTCGGCTGGCGTCTGGCTGGTCGCGGGCATCTATCAGATCGCGCCGCACACCATGCTGCTGGACGGCTTCTGGTTCCTCAATCCGCTCTCCTGGCAGTTCCTGTTCGTCATCGGCTTCGTTGCCGTCATGCATGTGAAGCGCGGTGGCCGGATATCCTATAATCCGGTCCTGTTTGCGCTATCGCTCGCCTATGTGATCCTGTCCTTCATCTGGGTCACCGACAAGCTCTGGGTGCTGGGCGATCATCTCGCGGCGTTCGGCCTGCCGACGGTCGTCACCGGTTTCGACAAGACGTTTCTGTCGCTGCCGCGCTTGCTGCATGTGCTGGCGCTTGCCTATCTCATCATCACTCTACCGACCATTTCGCGGCTGCTGCGTCGGTCCGCCGATCATCCGTTGGCAATCCTCGGGCGGCATTCCCTCAGCATCTTCGTTGCGGGCACGATTCTCGCCATGGCCGGCCAGGTGATCCTCTACGTCACCGACAAGGACCCGGCCGTCGGCGGTGCCTATGTCATCGTCGGCCTCGTCGCGCAGTTCGCCTATGCCTATTATCTCGAGCACAAACGGCTGGATGGCGCCAGCCGCCGGCCGCTTTCAACGTCTGTCGCGAGCATTCCGCTGCCGGTGCAAATCGAAAAGCGCCGATAGTCGGCTCTGCGGCCATTTGGTACCACAACGAATAATTTACTGATTTATATCGGTAATTCGATTTGCGACGCTATGTGAACGAAGTGTGACGTGATCTTTCTGCAACGCAATGGCGGCTCATTGCGCTGCAGCAAAGATTCTATTGCTCAAAATCTTGTTGTGCAAAATTGAATTACATACATCCGGTTTGTGAGGGCGCTCGGGGAGTGCCGTCACCCCGGCGCTATACGCGTCCAAACGGACGCGACGCATTCGTGGGGATTGTCAAAACGGGAATGGGGTAGGGACGTCGAATTCTCGGCGCGATCACTCATGCCCAATCGATACTGGATTGGAGTAATCTATGAATATCAGAAGTCTTCTTCTCGGTTCGGCCGCCGCCCTGGCCGCCGTATCGGGGGCGCAGGCGGCTGACGCCATCGTGGCCGCCGAACCGGAACCGCTTCAATATGTTCGCATTTGCGACGCCTATGGCGCCGGCTACTTCTTTATTCCGGGCACCGAAACCTGCCTCAAGATCGGCGGCCGCGTCCGTACCGAAGGCGAGTGGTACGATGCCTACAACGCCAACAGCAGGAACGGTACGCTCTGGCACACCCGCGCCGAGCTCTACATCGACACGGCCAGCGATACCGAATACGGCCCGCTGAAGACCAACACCGTCTACCGTTGGGACTGGCAAGAAGGCGGCAGCACCTCCACCAAGCTGCTGTGGGCCAATATCAGCCTCGCCGGCTTCACCGTCGGTAAGCTCGACTCGCAGTACAATCTCTACATGGGCTATGCCGGCAACGTCATCAACGACGACGTCGTCTATGACGGCCCGAAGGAACTCAACCAGTTCACCTACAAATATGATGCTGGCAACGGCTTCACGGCGGTGATCTCGCTGGAAGATTCCAACTCGTCCGCCGACACCTCCTCCTACGGCGGCGCATGGCGAACCGGCAAGGCCGATCACTATGCTCCCGACGTTGTCGCCGGCGCTGGCTACAAGGCAGGTGCATGGACGCTGCGGGTTATCGGCGGCTATGACAGCATTGTCGAGGAAGGCGCCATCAAGGCGCGTATCGATGCCGATTTCGGTGACTTCAAGGCCTTCCTGATGGGCGGCTGGAACACGGACGGCGACAAGCTCAACAAGTATGCCGGGTCCTACCTCAACAGCAACCGTTCTGCCTGCCCGACCAATGGTGCGGATTGCGGCTGGGGCGACTGGGCCTTCTGGACCGGCGCCAGCTATCAATTGACGCCGAAGCTGCAGGCCAATGCGCAGGTAGCCTATACCGACTCGAAGATCTTTGCCGCCACCGCCAACGTCGCTTGGCGTCCGGTCAAGGACCTGCTGATCGAGCCGGAAGTCTCCTACACAGATTGGGATGCGGCCGACAAGGACCAGTGGGCCGGCGTGCTTCGCTTCGAACGCAAGTTCTGATCTGATCCCGGGTTGACCTTGGTCATAACCAGGTTGACCCGTCACTACCGGTTTGACGTCGGCCGTAACTCCAGCTTGACGCCACTACCGATTTGACCTCCGATCAGAGAAGGAGAAAGGCCCGGTTTTCCCTGCCGGGCCTTTCTTGTTTTTGGGTATGGCCCGGGTATTTGGCAGAGCCCCTCACCCTAGCCCTCTCCCCGCTTGCGGGGAGAGGGGACCAGTTCCGTGTTTGGGGCACGCTCTGTGCCATGGACTAAATGTGCTGACTTTGCTCGGTAAGCTCCCTCTCCCGCATAAGCGGGGAGAGGGTTGGGGTGAGGGGCCAGGCACAAAGCTGCGGCGGTAACGCGCTCGCCTGACAAATGCCGTCTGGCGAAAATTCGGCAACAAAAAAGCCGGGAGAGTATCACTCTCCCGGCTTCGATCTTTAGGCCCCTGCGAAATGCTAGGCGGCTTCGTTTTCCGTTGCGTGTGCCTTGCGGACTTCGTCGTCCGTCAGGATGCCGCTGGCGCGGAGCAGGGCGGCGAAGCGGCCGTTGCTCTGGCTGAGCTCGTTGAAGCTGCCGTTTTCAATGACGCGGCCGTTGTCGAGGAAGAGCACGATATCGGCCTCGCGTACCGTCGACAGGCGGTGAGCGATGATGAAGGTCGTGCGGTTCTGGCGCAGATTGTCGATCGCCGCCTTGACCCGGTTCTCGGTCTCCACGTCGAGCGCGCTGGTCGCCTCGTCGAGCACGAGGATCGGCGCGTCCTTGAGGATGGCGCGGGCAATAGCGATACGCTGGCGCTCGCCGCCGGAGAGCTTGTTGCCGCGTTCGCCGACCCGGGTCTCGTAACCGCTCTCGCGATTCTCGATGAAGTCATTGGCGGCAGCCGCCTCGGCAGCGCGAACCATTTCCTCTTCCGTCGCGCCCTCGCGGCCGAGACGGATGTTGTCGCTGATCGAGCGGTTCAGCAGGCCGGCATCCTGGAAGACGGTGGCAATGTAGCGGCGCAGCGACTTGCGCGTCACCTTGGTGATGTCATTGCCGTCGACGAGGATCTGGCCGTCCTGCGGGTCGAAGACGCGCTGCAGCAGGTTGACCAGCGTCGTCTTGCCGGCGCCGGTCGGGCCGACGATGGCGACCGTCTGACCGGCCTTCACCGTGAAGTTGATGTTGCGCAGGCCCTGCGACGTATTGCCGAAGCCGAAGGACACGTTGCGGAACTCAACCTCGCCCTTGACGTCCTTGATTTCAGCAAGGCCGGCCGGCTCTTCGCGGTCGCGGACGGAATCTTCCAGCGTGTAGAAGTCTTCTAGCTTGGCGCGTGCTTCGAAGATCTGGTTGGCGAAGTTGCGGAGCTGTTCCAGACGGCCGATCAGCACGTTGGCGAAAGCGATGAAGGTGATGAGCGCACCGAGGCTCAGGCTGCCGTCCTGGACGAGCAGCGTACCGATCATCAGGATCGCCATCATCGCGACGGTCGAAGCCGTACGGTTCAGCGCGCCGGCCAGCGCCCACCAGTCGAGAACCGGATACTGGGCGGCGAGCAGTCGTTCGGTGAAGGACTTCAACGCCTTGGTTTCGGCTTCGATACGGTTGTAGCTATGCAGCACCGAGACGTTGCTGATCGAGTCGCTGACGTGCGAGAACACGGTATTGTAATGGCTCTCCACCGAGGTCTGGCCATCCTTCGTCCGGTTCATGACCAGACGGCCGATGATCCAGTAAAAGACGCCGAGCAGGATGAGAACGGCCGACAGGCGCAGGTCCATGGCGATGGCGGTCGGGATCATCACGATGAGAGCGACTGCCGTCGTCAGATGGTTGCGCATGAATTCGAGCCACAGACCGAAGAGGGCTTCGCAAGCGCGCAGCAGCGTGTTCAACGCACTCGCCGTGCCGCGCTGGCTATGCCAGGAGAGCGGCATGGAGATGATGCGGCTGAACGCTTCGGTCAGCAGCGAGGCGCGGCGTCCATGGGCAAGACGATCCGCCTCGCGGGAAACGACGATGAAGGCAACCGCACTGAAGACGGCGAAACCAGCCCACAGCATCATCGTCGGCGCCGCAGCCTGCTTTTTGGCAATGGCGTCGAAGATGCGGCCGAACAGAACCGGCTCGTAAATAGTCGTCATCGCCAATGCGATGTTTGCAATGACAACCATCCAGACGCGATATCGATACGCGCCAAGATACTTCAGGGCTCTTGCATAGACTTTGAACAGCGACACGTCTGGCACCCTCTGTGCATCTGCGAAATACGGAATGCTCGGATGCTACAGATTGGTTCCTGAACCGGCGATTAACGGAATCCTACACTGTTTTTTCAGGCGAATTTTTTGGCGTTTTGCCGGGTGCTGCAGGGGCGTGCAATCGGTTGTCAGGAAAATGCGACAATTTGAGAATAGTTTATATCATGGCATTGTCGGGCGGCGATGTGGTTGCTATTCAGGGTTGATCACAAAATTTTTCGCCAAAGACGTTTAATTTAATTTCGATCCGATTATGTTTGCGCGCCATCAGCCGCCTCGGAGGCTCGCGGGAAATGCGGGCGGCATCTGCTGACGAACGACCAGGCTTTTAGGCCAGGGGGTATATGTGAATATTCATTCCTTAATACAATTGCTTGTGGTCATTGAAGAATGCAAGCTTGCCAAGAATGTCGTGGCGGAACTGGAGCTGGTTCTTAGGTCCTATAAGTTCGATTTCTATGGTCTGCTGAAGCAGCCGCGGCCGAATACGGACCCCATGACGGTGATGCTGGCCGGGCGCTGGCCCGACAAATGGCCCCTCACTTATGTCTCCAAGAAATACCTGCTTGTCGACCCTACCATCCGCTATCTCGGCCGGGCGCAACGGCCTTTTCGCTGGCGCGAAGCCATGTCGGCGCTGAAGGGCGATCCGCTGCGCCGGCGCATGGAGCAGATGATGGCCGATGCCCGCGCCAACGGGCTGATCGATGGCTACATCTTCCCCATCTATGGACGCAGCGGCTTGCTCGGCAGCATGACGATCGGCGGCAACGTGGTCGACCTGTCGCCCGTCGAAATCTCCCTGTTCGAGGCGGTGGCGAAAAAAGCCTTCTGGCGGCTACTGGAGCTGCGCAATGAAGCGCATTCGCTGGAACAGCCGTCTACAATCGACGTCAAGCTGACGCGGCGCGAGACGGAGGTGTTGAATCTTCTGGCAGAAGGCATGACCTCCATGGAGATCAGCCGGATGCTCAAGATCTCCAATCACACGGTCGATTGGTATATGAACAGCATCCAGGATAAGCTGAACGCCAAAAACCGCCAGCATATCGTTGCCATCGCGTTCAGAAACGGACTTATTCCGTAATGGCAACTATTTTGATGTCGGATGTCGCAGGGGAAATTGAACTTCTTGTGACAAGAAGTTAAGAATTCCCTTCGCGGGTGCAGCATGGCCCGCTTTCGGCTTCGTGAGGGAGAGCGCATTGCCCATTTCCAAGATCCTGGTTGCCAACCGTTCCGAGATAGCGATCCGCGTGTTCCGCGCGGCCAATGAGCTCGGCATAAAAACAGTCGCCATCTGGGCCGAGGAAGACAAACTCGCGCTGCATCGTTTCAAAGCGGATGAAAGTTATCAGGTCGGCCGCGGCCCGCATCTGGCCCGCGATCTCGGGCCGATCGAAAGCTATCTGTCGATCGACGAGATCATCCGCGTCGCCAAGTTGTCCGGCGCCGATGCCATCCATCCCGGCTACGGCTTGCTGTCGGAAAGCCCGGAATTCGTCGATGCCTGCGATGCCGCCGGCATCATCTTCATCGGCCCGCGCGCCGATACGATGCGCCAGCTCGGCAACAAGGTGGCAGCCCGCAATCTGGCGATTTCGGTCGGCGTTCCCGTCGTGCCGGCCACCGAGCCGCTGCCGGATGACATGGCGGAGGTTGCCAAGATGGCCGAGGCGATCGGCTATCCGGTCATGCTCAAGGCCTCCTGGGGCGGCGGCGGCCGCGGCATGCGCGTCATCCGCTCCAAGGCCGATCTCGCCAAGGAAGTGACCGAAGCCAAGCGCGAGGCGATGGCCGCTTTCGGCAAGGATGAGGTCTATCTGGAAAAGCTGGTCGAGCGCGCCCGCCATGTCGAAAGCCAGGTGCTGGGCGACACGCACGGCAATGTCGTGCATCTGTTCGAGCGTGACTGTTCGGTTCAGCGCCGCAATCAGAAGGTCGTCGAGCGTGCACCGGCACCCTATCTCACAGAAGCGCAGCGCCAGGAACTCGCCGCCTATTCGCTGAAGATCGCTGAAGCCACGAACTATGTCGGCGCCGGCACCGTCGAATATCTGATGGATGCCGATACCGGCAAATTCTACTTCATCGAAGTCAATCCGCGCATCCAGGTCGAGCATACGGTGACCGAAGTCGTCACCGGCATCGATATCGTCAAGGCGCAGATCCATATCCTCGACGGCTTCGCCATCGGCACGCCGGAATCGGGCGTTCCGAAGCAGGCGGACATCCGCCTCAACGGCCATGCCCTGCAGTGCCGCGTGACGACGGAAGATCCGGAGCATAATTTTATTCCGGATTACGGCCGCATCACCGCCTATCGTTCGGCCTCCGGCTTCGGCATCCGCCTCGACGGCGGCACCTCCTATTCCGGCGCCATCATCACCCGCTATTACGATCCGCTGCTCGTCAAGGTGACGGCATGGGCGCCGAGCCCGTCGGAAGCGATTGCCCGCATGGACCGCGCGCTGCGCGAATTCCGCATCCGCGGCGTCGCCACGAACCTGACCTTCCTCGAAGCGATCATCACCCATCCGAAGTTCAAGGATAACAGCTATACGACGCGCTTCATCGACACGACGCCGGAGCTGTTCCAGCAGGTCAAGCGTCAGGACCGCGCCACCAAGCTTTTGACCTATCTCGCCGACGTCACCGTCAACGGCCATCCGGAAGCCCGCGGCCGGCCGGCGCCGTCGCCGAAGGCGGCCGAGCCGGTATTGCCCTATATCGACGGTAAGGTTCCCGACGGCAGCAAGCAGCGTCTGGATCAGCTCGGCCCGCAGAAATTCGCCGAGTGGATGCGCGGCGAAAAGCGTGTACTGATGACCGACACGACGATGCGCGACGGCCATCAGTCGCTGCTTGCCACCCGCATGCGCACCTTCGACATCGCCCGGGTCGCCGGCACCTATGCGCGCGCTCTGCCGCAGTTGCTGTCGCTGGAATGCTGGGGCGGCGCCACCTTCGACGTCTCCATGCGCTTCCTGACCGAAGATCCGTGGGAGCGCCTGTCGCTGATCCGCGAGGGTGCGCCGAACCTGCTCTTGCAGATGCTGCTGCGCGGCGCCAACGGCGTCGGCTACACCAACTATCCCGACAATGTCGTCAAATATTTTGTCCGCCAGGCGGCCAAGGGCGGCATCGACCTCTTCCGCGTCTTCGACTGCCTGAACTGGGTCGAAAACATGCGCGTGTCGATGGATGCCATTGCCGAGGAGAACAAGCTTTGTGAAGCAGCGATTTGCTACACCGGCGATATCCTCAATTCCGCCCGCCCGAAATACGACCTGAAATATTATACCGATCTCGCCGTCGAGCTGGAAAAGGCGGGCGCCCATATCATCGCGCTGAAGGACATGGCCGGCCTCTTGAAGCCGGCTGCGGCCAAGGTGCTGTTCAAGGCGCTGCGTGAGGCGACCGGCTTGCCGATCCACTTCCACACGCACGACACCTCGGGCATTGCAGCCGCAACCGTACTGGCAGCGGTCGATGCCGGCGTCGATGCGGTCGATGCGGCGATGGATGCGCTCTCCGGCAACACCTCGCAGCCCTGCCTCGGCTCGATCGTCGAAGCGCTCAAGGGCACCGAGCGCGATCCGGGCCTCGATCCCGAATGGATCCGTCGCATCTCCTTCTATTGGGAGGCGGTGCGCCATCAATATGCGGCCTTCGAAAGCGACCTCAAGGGACCGGCCTCGGAAGTTTATCTGCACGAAATGCCGGGCGGCCAGTTCACCAATCTCAAGGAGCAGGCGCGTTCGCTCGGTCTCGAGACCCGCTGGCATCGGGTGGCGCAGGCCTATGCTGATGCCAACCAGATGTTCGGCGACATCGTCAAGGTGACGCCGTCCTCGAAGGTGGTCGGCGACATGGCGCTGATGATGGTGTCCCAGGACCTGACGGTTGCCGATGTCGAAAATCCCGCCAAGGACATCGCCTTCCCGGATTCGGTTGTTTCCATGCTGAAGGGCGATCTCGGCCAGCCGCCGTCCGGATGGCCGGCAGCGCTGCAGAAGAAGGCGCTGAAGGGGGAGAAGCCCTATACGGTCCGCCCCGGCTCGCTGCTTGCCGAAGCCGATCTCGATGCCGAACGCAAGGTCATCGAGACCAAGCTGGAACGCAAGGTCGACGACTTCGAATTCGCCTCCTACCTGATGTATCCGAAGGTCTTCACCGACTATGCGCTGGCCGCCGATACCTATGGTCCGGTGTCGGTCCTGTCGACGCCTGCCTATTTCTACGGTCTGAAGGAAGGCGACGAGCTGTTTGCCGAGATCGAGAAGGGCAAGACGCTCGTCATTGTCAACCAGGCAATGACGGCCACCGATGACAAGGGTATGGTCACCGTGTTCTTCGAACTCAACGGCCAGCCGCGCCGCATCAAGGTGCCGGACCGTGCCCATGGTGCGTCGGGCAGTGCCATCCGCCGCAAGGCCGAAGTCGGCAATGCCGCCCATGTCGGCGCACCGATGCCGGGCGTCATCTCGACGGTTTTCGTCACACCCGGCCAGGAGATCAAGGCCGGCGACGTGTTGGTCTCCATCGAGGCGATGAAGATGGAAACGGCCCTGCATGCGGAGAAAGACGGCACCATCGCCGAAGTCCTCGTCCGCGCCGGCGACCAGATCGACGCCAAGGACCTGCTGGTGGTTTACGGGGCTTGAACGTCCATAGCGAAACAAGGAAGGGGCAGCTCTTTGAGCCTGCCCCTTCTCTGAATGCGGAATTGAAGACGAAATCCCATCGATGACAATCAGTTCTCATCGCTTCGGGCAATATGACGTCATCCTTTTGCGTGACGGCGTCTTCGAAGCGCCAGCGGATGTGTTGATCCATACAGATGGCAGCGTTGCACGGCAGCGCGCCATCGACGCGTGGGGAAAACCGACGCTTCAGGTGGATGTAAACTGTTTCGCCCTGCGGGGCGCCGACGGTATCATTCTCGTGGATACCGGCACCGGGACATCGTGGGGACCTCAATATGGTCACGCGCGATCTGCGCTGCATGAGGTTGGAATCACATCGGACCAGATCCAGCGTATATTGATCACCCATATCCATGGCGACCATGCTCTCGGCTTGCTCGATGGAGATACCCCGTATTTCCCTCATGCCGATGTGTTCGTGCCGGAGAGCGACTTCGCCTTTTTTACCGATCCGGCGGCTCGGCAGGCGACGCCGGAGGCGCGGCGGGGTGGCTTCAAGGCGGCCGAACAGCTCCAGCGCGTATATGGATCGCGGGTGCGGCCGATTCCGGAAGGTCCGGTGTTCCCCAGCATAGAGGCGCGTCTTCTACCGGGCCACACTCCCGGTCACACCGGATATCTGGTTCGTGGCGAGGACAACGCTCTCTTGATCTGGGGCGACACCTTGCACCTACAAGATCTTCAACCCGGTGATCCAAAGATCGGGCTGGTCTTCGATGTCGACCCCGAGATGGCGGCGCAAACTCGCCAAGCAACACTGGAAAATGCTGCCCGCGAAGGATGGATCATCGCCGGTGGCCACATCAGCGGTTTCGGTCGCGTACAGCGGGTCTCCGAGGGCTACCAAATCTTGCCGGTGTGACATACTTGGCCCTTTTCCTGCCCCCTCACCCCACGCGTTCCACGCGACCCATACCGGGGTCGAGCCACGGGTCTCAACCCACCCTTCGGATCCCCGATGGGGCGAGGGTTTTTCCCTCAGATATCGTAGCTGTGCCCCGCATTCAGCGTCGAGATGAACTGCTTCGTGCGCTCCTGTGTGGGGGCGCCGAAGAGGGTGCGGGAGGGGCCGGTTTCGACGATGTTGCCGGCCTCGAGGAAGACGACGCTGGTGGCGATCTTCGAGGCGAGGCGCAGGTCGTGCGTTGCCATCACCATGGTCGTGCCTTCGTTGGCGAGCCGGCCGAGAACGTCGACGACTTCGGCGGCGAGTTCGGGGTCCAGCGCCGAAGTCGGTTCGTCGCAGAGGAGAACGCGGGGCGAGGGGGCAAGCGCACGGGCGATCGCCACGCGCTGCTGCTGCCCGCCCGATAGCGTCGAGGGCCAGGCATCCATCTTGTGCGCCATGCCGACCTTGGTCAAAAGCTCGACGGCGCGGTCGCGCGCCCTTTCGGCCGGCCAGCGCAACACGGTCACCAGACCTTCCATGACGTTTTCGATCGCCGTCTGATGCGGAAAGAGCTGGAAATTCTGGAAGACCATGCCGGTCTGGCGGCGAATTTTCTGGATATCCTGCCAGCCGATCTTCTTGCCCGGCTGAAAGGTGGTCGTTTCCTCGCCGATGCGGATCATGCCGGCCGTTGGGATTTCCAGAAGGTTGATGCAGCGCAGCAGCGTGCTCTTGCCACCGCCTGAAGGGCCGACCAGCGCCGTCACGGTGCCTTCCGGAATGAGCAGGCTGATGTCTCTCAGGATGACATTATCGCCGAAGCGTTTTTCGATGTGCGACAGCTCGATCATGTCTGCGCCTCCAGCGTGCCGCCATAGCGGGCGAAACGGCGTTCGAGAGAGACCTGTAGCATTGACAGGACAGAACTCATGGCAAGATAGATCAGGGCCGCTTCGATATAGAGGATCAGCGGCTCATAGGTCGTTGCCACGATACGCTGTGCTGCCATAAACAGCTCCGGCACGGTGATCGCCGCGGCAAGCGACGTATCCTTGACGAGCGAGATGAAGGTGTTCGACAGCGGCGGCACGGCGACGCGCGCAGCCTGCGGCAGGATGGTGCGGCTCATCGCCTGGCGCCAGCTCATGCCGATGGAATAGGCGGCTTCCCATTGTCCCTTCGGAACGGAGGAGATCACGGCGCGGATGATCTCCGACGTATAGGCGCCGACACTCAGCGTGAAGCCGATCACAGCGGCCGGAAAGGCGTCGAGCAGGATGCCGATGTTCGGCAGGCCGTAGAAGATGACGTAGAGCTGCACCAGCAGCGGCGTGCCGCGGATCACCCAGACGTAGAAGCGTGCAACGGCGACGAGCGGGCGCGGGCCGAAAAGCCGCGTGACGGCGGTGAGCAGGCCGAGCAGCAAGCCGAGAACGAAAGTGATCAGGGTGAGCGGGATGGTGAAGACGAGCCCCGCCCAAAGCAGCGTGCCCAGAGACTCCCACCACAATTGCAACCAGTGCTGCACGAAAAAGCGGCCTTTCAATAAGAGAATGCGTCCGGAAACGGGTCCGGACGCATCTTTTTCACAATTTGGCGTCTATGCCTATTACTTCGAAACGTCCTGGCCGAAGTATTTCTGCGAAATCTTGGCATAGGTGCCGTCGGCCTTGATGTCGGCCAGCGCCTTGTTGATGGCAGCCTGCAGCTCCGGTTCGCCCTTGCGGATGATGGCGGCGGAATAATCGGCATTGGCCTGCTGGGCGACGATCTTCACCGGCGCATCGGGCTTATGCTTCTTGAAATCGAAGAAGGACAGGCTGTCATTGATGGTGGCATCGGCGCGGCCGGTCAGCACGAGCTGGATCGATTGGTCGAAGCCATCCGTGCCGACGAGTTCAGCACCGGACTGCGTGGCGAGCTTGCCGAAATTGCTGGTCAGCGACTGCGCGGCCTTCTTGCCCTTGAGATCGGCGAAGTCCTTGATGTCGCTATTGCTTTCCTTGACGATCAGCACGGCCTTGGAAGCAATATAGGGATCGGAGAAATCATATTTCTGCTTGCGGGCATCGGTAATGCCGACTTCGTTGATGACGGTGTCGTAACGGTTGGCGTCGAGGCCGGCGATCAGGCCGTCCCACTTGCCTTCCAGAAACTGTGCCTTGACGCCGAGCTTGCCGGCGACCGCTTCGGCGATCTCGACATCGAAGCCGACGAGTTTGCCGCTTTCGTCATGATAGGTGAAGGGAGCATAGGTGCCTTCCGTGCCGACCTTCAGGACGCCGGCGGACTGGATCGCCTTCAGGTTATCGCCGGCATGGGCGGGCAGCAGGAACGCAGCCTGAACGAGGGCGGCAGCGGCGACAGTCTTCAACCAGTTCATTGTTTTCTTCCGTTTCTTGATCGGTTCAATCGATGATGAATACATTGCAGAAAATCTAGGGCAGTGAAGCGTAG
This sequence comes from Martinezella paranaensis, assembly GCF_014200235.1. Classification (NCBI taxonomy): domain Bacteria; kingdom Pseudomonadati; phylum Pseudomonadota; class Alphaproteobacteria; order Hyphomicrobiales; family Rhizobiaceae; genus Martinezella; species Martinezella paranaensis. Next base: position 54,624 of record NZ_JACHBI010000004.1, read on the forward strand.
AAAACTGCAAAAGAAATCGGCAATTGCGAATATTTTTCTCAAAGAAGCCGAAGGCACAAATCGAGTTCGTCTCTGATGGGGATTCCGTTGTCGGCGATCCTTGGAATACTTGGCTTCAGCAACCGCGCTTTGTCGACCGCCCCAGGTCGAACCCGCCGAAGTTCAAAACCTCGGCGTTGGTAAAAGCGGAGAGCATCGAGATTGTCGTTCGTGGTCATGACCCAGAGTGCGGATAGGCCTTGCCGACGCAACTGATCGGCCAGAGCGTCGATCAAGGCCGTTCCCACGCCCTGACCGGGGCGAACAGCATCCAGCGACATCAGTTCCGCCTCATTGCCTTGCATCCGGTAGGTTGCCAATCCCTGGTCAGGATCAACGACGAGAGCCGGCAGATCCAGTAGATCAAAAGTCTCGTCATGAGCGACGACCTTCGTGTCGCCCCATCGTTCCGTGAGGAGCTTGACGATCCAATCCTTGTCTTGGGGTCCAGGTTCGCGCGTCATCATAAGTCCATTCATAACATTGGTTCCACGCCGGATGGAATGAAGCGTCCCGCCGGTGCGAAATGGCCACAAAAGTCGGCCCTATAGGCGCTGCCGCCGGCCTGGAAATTAAGTGCCATATGGCCCTTTCCGCGCTATAATGTCCGGCTGCGATTTAGACGGAAAGGTGAAGTCAATGAAGAGGCTAGCAATCGTTGCCTTGTCGCTCGCGACGACGTTGATGAGCGTCTCGCCGGCCCTGGCGTTTCCGACCATTGTCATTCCGAAGGTCGAGGCGCCGAAGGCGCAGCCGGTGGACTATCATGGCGGTCACGGCGGATACTATCATGGTGGATACGGCGGATATGGCGGGTACTATCATCACCACCATGGCGACAACTGGGGCTGGGCGCTTGGCGGCCTCGCCGCAGGCGCACTAATCGGCGGGCTGCTGGCGCAGCCGAATTACTACGGCTCTGGTTATTATGGCTCTGGCTACTACGACCCAGGCTATTACGGCCCGTCCTACTATGGTTCGGGCTATTACGCGCCGCGGTACTACTACGCACCACGGTACTACCGCCGGGCCTATTATGGTGGCAGTGGGCATGTGCGCTGGTGCTATGCGCGTTATCGGTCCTACAGGGCTTACGACGACACGTTCCAGCCCTCTTACGGTCCGCGACGGCCGTGCGTTGCGCCATACTAGTGATGGCGTAAAACTATCTATCGGAATGGCTGCCGGTGGCGCAGAGCCGCCGGTCGGCCGGATCGTGATTGCCGTCGAGTCGCGCGTATGGCCAACAGAAGCGACAGTGCATAACGAGCCTCAGAAACCGCTATCTGCTCCACCTCAAACGGTTGCTACTCTTCCCTTCATCCGCTCGCTGACGATGATGATCAGGCCGGCGCTGAGGATGAAGGCTGCGCCGACGAAGGTGTTGGCCTTCGGGATATCGCCCCAGATCAGGAAGCCGAGCAGGAAGGCTGAGATGAGCGAGGTATATTCGAACGGCGCCAGCACGGAGACCGGAGCCTGCCGCATGCCTTCGAACAGGGCAAGCTGTCCCGCGCCGGCGATGACGCCGCCGCCGAAAAGCAGCAGCACCTGATAGGCGCTTGGCGTATGCCAATGCAGGATGGCCATGGTGGCGGTCAACAGGATGAAGATGATGTTCGAGACGGCCATCTGGATATGGCTCTTCTCGTGCAGCGCGGTCTTGCGCAGCAGTACCATGCCGGTTGCCCAGAGCACGGCGGCCTGCAGCGCTAGATAGACGGGCCAGGAGATCGACAGGCCGACTGGATTGGAGGCGATCACCACGCCGCAAAAGCCGAGGCCAACCGCCATCCAGCGGACGAAGCTGACCTTCTCGCGGAGCACGAAGGTCGCGAGAATCGTGCCGACGACCGGGGCGGCGTAGTAAAGCGTCGTTACTTCGGCGAGCTGCAGGTAGCGGGCGGCGGAATAGTAGGAAGTCCAGGCGATCACCAGCAATATGCTGCGCACGATCATCGGCTTGATGATCGGCGAGCGGCGGACCTTGCGCACCAGTGCCGGCCCCTCGAAGAGGAAGCAGCCGGCAAGGATGGTGCAACTGCGCCAGAAGAGGATCTGCCAGACCGGAATGTCGGTGACGAGCAGTTTCACCACCGAATCATGGGCAGTGAACAGCATGTAGGCAAACACCGTAAGCAGGATGCCGTAGCTGATGGGGTTTTTCACGGAAGCACCAGGGGAATGGCTCGAAGCAGGCCGGCCGAAAACTCTTTTAAGGCTCAACCGATAGGAGCCTAGTTTTTCGCCGTCAATAGGCCATATGGGCGGGGTAGACCGGGTTCATAATATTATTTGCGGTTGTGACTTCCTTGCCTCCGATTTAACAGGCGGAGACGAAACGTGACCAATGTGAGTCTTTTCGGATATTGAGATTCTAATCGATTTAAATATCCTGCGGCCACCGATTTGGGGGATTTCTTATGGATGATATGACACGATCCGGTAGCTTTCAGGCTCGTAGAAGCGGATTTTTCACAAAATCTCGCGCCGCCGTTTCCCTGCTATTTTTGATGAATGGCTTCACCGTCGGCTGCTGGGCGCCAAAGATTCCGGAGTTCGCCGAGCGGCTGCAACTGACCAAATTCGAACTCGGCCTGATGATCCTGGTCTTCGGCCTGGGGTCGCTGGTAATGATGCCGATGGCGGGTGCGCAGATTGCAGGGCGCGGCTCGAAGATCGTCGTCAAGGCTTTTGCCGTGCTGCTGCTGCCGATGCTGCTCGCCTTGACCGTCACCCAGAATGTCTGGACCGCCGCGATCGCTCTCTTCCTGTTCGGCGGCTTCATCGGCGCCATGGATGTGGCGATGAACGCCAATGCCGTATCGGTGGAGAAATCCATGCATCGGGCGATCATGTCGTCCTGCCATGCCTTCTGGAGCCTCGGTGGTCTCATTGGCTCGGCGATCGGCGGTTTTCTGATCTCGCGCTGGGGCGTGCTCGGCCATGCCGAAGTCTCCACCGCCCTTGCTCTTCTCTTTCTCGCCGTCGCCTGGCCGATGATCCTCGGTGACCAGCCGCATCCGGATGAGGCAAAGCCGAAGGCGCGGTTGCCGATGATCCCGCTGCCCTGGCTGCTTGGCATGATGGCGCTGTTCTGCATGATCCCGGAAGGGGCGGTGCTCGACTGGAGCGCGCTCTATCTCGGCCAGGAAAAGGGCGCATCGGTAACGCTGTCGGGCTTCGGCTTCGCCGCCTTCTCGCTCACCATGGCAACGATGCGTTTTGCCGGTGATTTCGTTCGCGACCGGCTGGGCGCCGTCAAGACGCTGCGTGTCTGCACGGTCTTTGCGATTGTCGGCATGTTGCTCGCGGCGCTGGCGCCGAATGCAGAGCTGGCCATTGTCGGTTTCGCGCTATGCGGCATCGGCATTTCCAACATGGTGCCGATCGCCTTTTCGGCTGCGGGCAATATTCCGGGGCTGCAGCCGGGCATCGGCATCTCCGTCGTCACCACCATGGGCTATTCCGGCATGCTGGTCGCCCCGTCTGCGATCGGCTTTGCTGCCGAACACGTCGGCTTCTCGCCGGTTTTGATGGCGTTGCCGGTCCTGCTGCTTGTCGTGCTGGCGCTGTCGTCCTTGGCGCGTTATGCCGATGGCATCGGCGGCGGCTCGCATTAATTTGGTCGCTTTCGCCTGCTATCGACCATGCTTTCGCCTGAGCAAAAGTGATGCCCGAAGCGGTTGACAACGACCGCTCCGTGATCCACCTGAAAGGCACCCATTTCCCGAGGCTAACGAGAGTTCTCCATGTCGTCCGCCAGTGATTTCGATCCGAAGCCGCGCCGTTCCTCCGTTGCCGTCGATGTCGGCGGCGTCATTGTCGGCGGCGGCGCGCCCGTGGTCGTGCAGTCCATGACCAACACCGATACCGCCGATGTCGATTCGACGGTGGCGCAGGTCGCGGCGCTCTATAGGTCCGGTTCGGAGCTGGTGCGGATTACCGTCGATCGCGACGAAAGTGCCGCCGCCGTGCCGAAGATCCGCGAGCGGCTGTTGCGCCTCGGCATGGACGTGCCGCTGATCGGCGATTTCCATTATATCGGTCATAAGCTGCTCGCCGACCACCCGGCTTGCGCCGAGGCGCTGGCGAAATACCGCATCAATCCCGGCAATGTCGGCTTCAAGGACAAGAAGGACAAGCAGTTCGCCGAAATCATCGAGATGGCGATCCGCTATGACAAACCGGTGCGCATCGGCGTCAACTGGGGCTCGCTCGACCAGGATCTCTTGACCGCGCTGATGGATAAGAATGCTGCCGAAGGTTCGCCTCTGTCGGCCCGCGAGGTGACGCGCGAGACGATCGTGCAGTCGGCGCTGATATCAGCCGATCTCGCCGAGGAAATCGGCCTGCCGCGCAATCGCATCATTCTCTCGGCTAAGGTCAGCCAAGTGCAGGACCTGATCGCCGTCTATTCCATGCTCGCCGCCCGCTCCGATCACGCGCTGCATCTCGGCCTGACCGAGGCCGGCATGGGCAGCAAGGGCATCGTCGCCTCGTCGGCGGCCATGGGTTATGTTCTGCAGCATGGCATCGGCGACACCATCCGCGTTTCGCTGACGCCGGAGCCGAATGGCGATCGTACCCGCGAAGTGCAGGTGGCGCAGGAGCTGCTGCAGGTCATGGGCTTCCGTCAGTTTATTCCTGTCGTCGCCGCTTGTCCCGGCTGCGGCCGCACGACTTCGACTGTGTTCCAGGAACTGGCCCAGAACATCCAGAACGACATCCGCAAGAACATGCCGGTCTGGCGCGAGAAATATCCGGGCGTCGAGGCACTGAACGTTGCCGTCATGGGCTGCATCGTCAACGGCCCCGGCGAAAGCAAGCATGCCGATATCGGCATCTCGCTGCCCGGCACCGGCGAAACGCCGGCGGCCCCCGTCTTCATCGATGGCCAGAAGGCGATGACGTTGCGCGGCCCCAATATCGCTTCGGACTTCGAAGCGTTGGTGACCGATTACATCGAGAAGCGTTTCGGCCAGAAGAGCGCAGCGGCGGAGTGATCCGCCGCTGGATCTGCCCTCAGATACTTGGCCTCAGATATTGCTGGTCAAAAGTTTGATTCCGGCGAAGCAATAGAAGCCAGCCATGGCGCCTTCGATCCACCGGCGTGCATTCCTGTAGATTTTCAAGGCATGCGGCGTGGAGAACAGCGCCGCGTAGCCCATGAACACGACAAAACCGGTCGTGCAGCAGACTGCGATGATCAGCACGGCGACGGAGGCCGGTGCGCCCTGCGGCATGCCCAGCGCGATGATGGCGAGCCAGGCGAAGATCGCTTTCGGATTGGTGACGTGAATGCCGTAGCCGCGCAGGATCAGCGACTTAAAGCTGGGGCTTCTTGTTTCTTCCTTGACGGCCGGCAAGTCGCCGCTTGCCCGCACCGCGCGAAATGCCTTGTAGGCGAGATAGAGCAAATAGAGCCCGCCAAAAATCTTCAGGATCTCGAGTGCCATCGCATAGGTCTGCAACAGCGTGGCAAGCCCGGCGGCGGCAGCGGTCGCCCAGGTCAGCGAACCACCGAAAATGCCAAGCGAAATTGTCATGCCCGCCTTACGGCCATGCGTCATCGACGTTGCGATGATGGCCATGATCGCCGGTCCGGGACTGACGACGGCAATGAGATAGGCAATATAGGCCGGCAGGATCTGCGGCAGATAGGCAAGTGCCTCATGCATGGGATGGCTCCGCAGGATTTCAGACGACGCGGCCTATTCCGCGTGCCTGAAACTGCAATTGGCGCCAGACTTGCCATGGAATCGTCGGAACGTCACTCTTGTCCCGAAGATTTCTTGTCATGGTGACATTTTGCGCCATGTCGCCATGGTGCGATCTTCTCGCATTCGCCTCCGGCGAAATAGAGTTGGCCGGCTCTCTAGCCCATTAAAGCTTGCTGCTGCTCGCAGATGTTCTGATTCATTCGAAACAGATTGCCCGGATCGTATTTTCTCTTGATCCGCAGAAGTCGCTCGAAGACATCAGGCCCAAAGGCGTCCCTTACAAGATTTTGGGCCTCCCCGAGGCCCGGGAAGTTCAGGTAACTCCTCCCGGTGCCATGAACCTGCATGTCGTTCCAAACCGACTTCACCCATGCGATGTTGGCTTCATCGTTCGACGGCGACGACCAAATGGCGTCGAGGCTAAGCATGAAGGGCATGGACCTGTCGCCGAAGGCGGTGGCGTCGGCGGCGACGCGGCCCAACTGTCCACCAAACTTCCAGATGGATGCGAATGTCATCTCCGATGGCCGTCTGTCCAGTCCAGCCGCAATCGCCTCGATCGTCTCCTGCCTTAGATGCGCGAGATAGGTGGACTTCCAGTAGCACCGGTCGCGCCCTTTTGGAAAAAGACCATCATAGAGCGTCTGCAGGGTGCGGTATGGCAGGCGGTCGCTGAAATCCATCAGGGGTTCACCGAACTGACGAAGCGGCATCGTGACCAGCTCGCCGGTCTCCGCCGGACCGTCGTAGACTGTCGCCAAGCTCAATACCCTGCGGCCCCAACAATTCTGCGGATAGGCCGGATCGTCGGGGACCGTGGAGAACTCGGCCAATCCTGTGACTTCGTCGGGCGCCCCCGCCATATAGTCGCGCCACAGGGCGAGTACCTCCACGGCTCTCTCCTCCGGATAGACTGGCGCGCAGAACATGAGCAGCGGCGGGATCTCATGGAGCATGAACTCGAAATTGACGACGACACCGAAATTGCCGCCTCCGCCTCTAAGCGCCCAGAAGAGATCTGGATTTTCCGCTGCGCTGGCGCGAACCAAGCGCCCGTCGGCGGTCACCAATTCCACCGAGATTATGTTGTCGCAACTCAATCCATGCTTTCCCCGCAGCCAGCCGATGCCGCCGACAAGGGCGAGGCCAGCGACGCCGGTCGCGGAAATGAGGCCGCCGGGAGTGGCCCTGCCGAACGGCGTCGTGGCCGCGTCGACGTCGCCCCAGGTCGCGCCTCCTTCCACGAACACGCGATCGAGTTCGGGAGGCACGCGCACGGAGTTCATCTGCGACAAGTCGATCATCATCCCGCGATCGCAGACAGCGTATCCCGCGACGTTGTGGCCGCCGCCTCGCACGGCGATCAGGAGATCGTGTTCCCGGGCATAGTTTACGGCGAGAACGACGTCGGCGGCGTTGCGACACCGCGCGATCACCGCCGGCCGCCTGTCGATCATGCCGTTCCAGACGATCCTGGCCTGCTCATATCCGGCGTCATCAGGCTCCAGCAGTTCTCCGCGAAAGCCATTGCGTAGCTGGTCAGTCGACATGTCGAACCTCCGCCTTCTGCCCGAAATGTCTCAAAGCTAGTTCAACGTCGGATGAGGTGCTAAAGCTATAAATGCCATGACCTGGTGATTTCCGCCATTTGATGGGGGTGATTTCGATGTCCGCAGGCGATCGACCACTGAACGTCGCGATACTCGCCGTCCCCGCGGCGACGGCCTCGACCCTCTACGGCATGCTCGATCTGTTCTCGTCGCCCGGTCGCGACTGGCCGTTCATAACCAGGGGCGAGATCTGCGAGGCACGGATGCGGCCTTATGTCGTCGCTAGAAGCGTCGAGAATTTTCGGGCGATAAACGAGGTGCGGATCCATCCAGACTTCGCCCTACATGACTGCCCGTCGCCAGACATCGTCTGCATTCCCGACTTCTTCGTGAACCCAGGCGAAAGCGTCTCCGGCCAATATGATCCCGAAGCGCAATGGCTGGCCGAAAACTACCAACGTGGATCATTCCTTGCGAGCGCGTGCTCCGGGGCAGTCCTGTTCGGCGAAGCGGGATTGCTCTCGGATTGCGAGGCGACCATACATTGGGGCTATGTCTCGACGTTGGCGGACAATTATCCTCGTGTGCACGTGAACATCAACCGTTCCCTCGTTCTCACGGGCGAAGGTGAGCGGATCGTCATGGCCGGAGGAGGTTCGAGCTGGCAGGATCTCGCACTCTATGTCATCGCGAGATTCGTGGGGCTGAAGGAGGCGATCGAGGTCGCCAAGGTCTATATGCTGCAGTGGCATGACCTTGGCCAGCAGCCATTCGCATCTCTTACCTGTCGCCGCTGCTCGGACGATCCTATGATCGGCAGTTGTCAGGAATGGCTGGCGCTCCACTACCGGACACGTGCGCCGATCGCATCGATCATCGCACGATCCGGATTGCCCGAACGATCCTTCCTTCGTCGTTTCACGAAGGCGACCGGGATGAAGCCGATCGATTATCTCCATGCGGTTCGGATTGAGGAAGCCAAGCAACTGCTTGAGACGAGTGAGATGAGTGTGGAAGCCATAGCCGACGAGGTCGGCTACGAGGACGTTAGCTTTCTGAACCGCCTGTTCCGACGCAAGACCGGCCTGACGCCCGCCCAGTACAGGCTTCGTTTCGGCCATTTGTCAAAGCTGGCCGCTAGCTGACACGACAACTTCGCTCGTCCACCCGTGCTCTCGGCACGAAAATTTCAGCTCCTGCGGCTCGCCACGAAGCGTGCCGTCTCGATCAGCAACGTCGCCTTCTCTCCATAAGGGGATAGCAGCTCCGCAGCTTCCGTCACCAGGCGGGCAAGCGTGGTTTCGGCCCAGGCCTGGCCGTGCAGCGCCACCAATGTTCCTTTGCCGCGGCCGGCATCCTTGCCGGTGGCCTTGCCCATGGTGGCGGCATCGGCGGTGAGGTCGAGGAGATCGTCGGCGAGTTGGAAGGCGAGGCCGATCTTTTCGCCGAAGGTTCGCAGCCGCTGACGGTTTTCAGCCGAGGCGCCGGCAATGATGGCGCCGGCTTCGCAGGCAAAGCGGATCAGCGCACCAGTCTTCATCGCTTGCAGCATGGTGATGCCGCGCTCATCGGGAGCCTCTTTTTCGGCAGCGAGATCAAGGGTCTGGCCGCCGGCCATGCCGCCAATGCCGGCGGCGCGCGACAGCGCCAGCACGAGTTCGATCTTTCGGTTCGATGGCAGGTCGGTTTCCGGTGCGGCGATGATATCGAAAGCGTAGGTCAGCAGGCTGTCGCCGGCGAGGATCGCTGTCGCATAGTCGAAGGCGATATGCACGGTCGGCTGGCCGCGGCGCAGGTCGTCGTCATCCATGGCCGGCAGGTCGTCATGCACCAGCGAATAACAGTGCACACATTCGAGCGCCGCGCCGATGCGGAGTGCTGCGTCGTCGTTACCACCGAGAAGTGCGGCAGTCTCCATCACGAGAAACGGTCTCAGCCGCTTGCCACCATTCAGCACACCATGGCGCATCGCTTCGAGCAGGCGGGTGGGGCGAGTGATTTCGCCGCTCAGGCAAGCATCGGCAAGTAGCTGGCTCAGGATAGCCTCGACCTTGCCGGCATTGTCCCTGAGGCGATGTTCGAAGGAGGAGTTGGTGCTGTCCATGGCCGCTGTTTGGCATGAGTGCGTGTTGCTGGCAACGAGAATTGTCAACAGCCAAGGTGGGAATCTCGTCGCACTCTGGTCATCGCTCTGTGTAGACGGTATGACAATTGGAACATTCCTGGCGTGTTCCTCGGACGTGCAAGGATGTTCGGGGGGTGGAGTGACTGAGGGCCTTCAGCAATTGGACATATCGACTGACAGCGATGAGGAAGCCGAGATGCGGCAAAGCCCAGGCCGGCTTGCGCGGTTCAAGGCCCGTCCGCTCTGGCAGCGCATTGTTCTCGTCGTCGTCGGTTTGATGCTGCTGCCCTATCTGCTCATCCTCCTTTATGTTCTGCCGTTCATTCACCCCATTTCGACCCTGATGCTGCGCGATGCCGTCACCTTTCAGGGATACGATCGCCGATGGGTTTCCTTCGATGAGATAGCGCCGGTGCTGGTGCAGTCGGTCATGGTCTCCGAGGACGGGCAGTTCTGTTTTCATGGCGGGGTCGACTGGGGCGAGATGCGCATGCTGGTGCAGGATACGCTGCGGGGCCAGGCCACGCGGGGCGGCAGCACCATCCCGATGCAGACCTCGAAGAATCTTTTCCTCTGGAACAGCCGCTCCTTCGTGCGCAAGGCGTTGGAACTGCCGCTGGCCGTTTCCTCATCCTTCGTCTGGTCGAAGCGACGAATGATGGAAATCTATCTGAATATCGCCGAATGGGGGCCGGGCATTTATGGCATAGAGGCGGCGGCTCGCTATCACTTCAAAGTGCCGGCCTCCAAGTTGAACGCTCGTCAGGCCGCCCTTCTCGCCGTTTCCCTGCCCAATCCGATCGACCGGGTGGCGAGCAAGCCGGGGCGCGGACTGCGCCAGCTCGCCTCGCTGATCCAGCGGCGGGCGAAGAATTCCGGCGAGTACATCAAATGCCTTTATAACTGATATCAGAACTTGTCGTTCGATCGGCTAACCGTCATCTGGCATTCTTGCTTCTGACGTAAGGGCGGGTGATCTGCCAACCAAATCGGACCTGCCCCATGAGCTCGATGTCTTTTCGCCCGAACTGCTGCAATATTCCAAGAGCCGTCATCCCGAACCGTCCATTCATCTCGGCACGCGCTTTGATCTCTCGGGCAATTTCCAATATGAGCCGGGCAATACGATCGTCTGCCATGTGGTGGAGGGCTCCGAAACGCAGCGCGCCCTCGTTGCTGCTCGCGAGCAATTTCTGGCCATGCCGGAAGCTTCGCAATTCACCTTCACGCCGATTTCCAGCCTGCATATGACGCTGTTTCAGGGTATTATCGAATACCGCCGCAACCAGCCCTATTGGCCGGCGGATATTGCCCAGGATACGCCGGTCGACGAGATGACCGAGATCATGGGCGAGCGCCTGAAGGCCTTTTCCATGCGCGATCCCTTCAAGGTGGCGGTGACGCATGCGCGGCCGAGCGGCCTTTTGATGGATGGTGCGACCGAGACGGATCGGAAGGTGATACGGGAGTGGCGCAACGCTCTTGCGGATCTTCTCGGCTATCGCCACCCCGATCATGACGTCTATCCGTTCCACATCACCTTCGCCTATGTCATCGAGCGGCTGGATGATGAGGCGCTGCCAGGCTGGCAGGCAATGCTGGACAAGGTTGCCGCCGAAGTCCGCGCCGAAGTGCCGGTTCTCGAACTGCGCCCGCCGGCCTTCTGCGCCTTCGACGACATGAAGCATTTCGAGGAACTTCTGGTGTTCGAGTTCCAAAAATAAGAAGGACAAACCATGGACAAGCTGACCCTCTATATCGGAAACAAGAACTATTCCTCCTGGTCGTTTCGGCCGTGGATCGCCTTGGAGGGTTGCGGCATCGCTTTCGAAGAGGTGCTGATCCCCTTCGATTTTCCGGCCGGCAACCCGCGCATCCGCGAGGTTTCGCCGACGGGCAGGGTGCCGTTGCTGGTTCATGACGGCTTGAAGGTCTGGGAATCACTCGCCATTATCGAATATGCGGCCGAGCTTTTCCCTGACGCCGGCCTCTGGCCCAGAGAGCGGCAGGCGCGTGCGATGGCGCGTTCGATCTCCATGGAAATGCTGGCGGGCTTCCGGGCGCTGCGCAATGCCTGCCCGATGAACATCCGTCGTCCCATCAGCCGGCTCGATCTGCCGGAAGGCGTCATGGAGGATGTGGCGCGGATCGAGACGATCTGGCGCGAGATGCGCGCCCGTTCCGGCGGCCCCTTCCTGTTCGGCGCTTTCTCCGGCGCAGACGCCATGTTCGCGCCGATCGTCAATCGGTTGGAGGTTTATGATCTCGTCAGTGCTGCCGATACGCTGGACTACATGGCTGCGATGAAAGCCCTGCCCGCCTGGCAGAAATGGGAAAAGGCGGCGCGTGAGGAGCCGTGGATCGTGCCGGAGGACGAAGCCTGATCGGTGATTCGGCTTCCATCCGGCTGAATCCGACGGTGCGGGCAAAAAATGCGGGAAGGGACTGGTCAAAGCCCCTTTAGCCATGTATAAGCCCGCCCAATTTCCGAAATTGATCCATGTCTGTTTCGGCCGCCTGGCTGGCCGCTGATATGTTTCGTCCGCAAAGTGGAGTAACGAGAATGGCTGTACCGAAGAGAAAAACGAGCCCGTCCAAGCGCGGTATGCGCCGCTCGGCTGATGCGCTGAAGGCTCCGACCTATGTCGAAGACAAGAACTCCGGCGAACTGCGTCGCCCGCATCATATCGACCTGAAGACCGGCATGTATCGCGGCCGTCAGGTTCTGACGCCGAAGGAAAGCGCATAATTTAAGCGCTCCCGTAAGGGCTGAGATTCAAAGGCTGGCGTTTCGCCGGCCTTTTTCTGTTTGCGCATTTCGTCCAGCAGGTTGCGTCCGAAAACCGCTTCGCACTTTTGGGCCTTTGCGCTAAAACTCGCGGCGACTTCAATTTCGAAGAGATTTTCCCGACTATGATTGTTGCCTTCCCGCTGATGATCGTTCCCCTCGTGCTCTACAATCTGGCGATGCTGGGTTTGATGGGCGCCGGCGGCATTGCTTCCCTTAACGATGTCATGCTTGCTCTCGCGATGCTTTCGAGCGCGACATGGACGCTGCAGCTCGGCGATCTCTTTATCGTCATCGCGCTGATCATGCTGTTCTTCGAAATCCTGAAGGCGACGCGCAATGGTTCGGGCTCACTGCTCAATCACATGCTGTCGATGCTGGTGTTCATCGCCTATCTCGTCGAATTCCTGCTGGTCAAGGATGCGGCGACGCAGACTTTCTTCGTCCTTATGACGATTGCCTTCATCGACGTCATCGGCGGATTCACGATTTCGATCCGCTCGGCGGGACGGGATGTTTCGATCGGCTTGTAAGGGCTTTTGACTTCTCCCCGGCGGGGAGAAGGTTATACGGAGCATGATTGAGCAGGCGTTGCGCCACCCTCGCCCCGCTGGGGCGAGGGGAGGAACTCACAAACTATCCAGCTTATTCTGCATCGCGCGGAGCTGCTCTTTCAGCTCGTCGATGTCTTTTGCCTCTGCCTTGCGGCTTTCTTTCGCCGGCGGCTTCATGAAGGGCGAGAACATCTGCATGGCCTGCTGGAACATTTCGGTATTGCGACGGACCTGTTCCTCGACCATCTGGATCGGCAATTGCAGATTCTTGCCAAGCGGCGTTTCGCCGAAGGCGCGGTTGATCTGCTCGCGCATCTGCGTCTGCTGCTCGGTGAAGGCGCGCATGGAATGTTCGAGGAAGCTCGGTACGACCATCTGCATCTGATCGCCGTAATAGGTGATCAGTTGCCTCAGGAATGAAATCGGCAACAGCGTATTTCCGGTCTTCGATTCCTGTTCGAAAATAATCTGCGTCAGCACCGAATGCGTGATTTCTTCGCCGCTTTTTGCATCCTGGACGATAAATTCTTCTCCCTTCTTCACCATCTCCGCCAGGTCATCCAGCGTCACGTATGTGCTGGTGCCAGTATTGTATAGGCGGCGATTGGCATATTTCTTGATTACGATCTGGCCCTCATTCTTTGCCATTATCAGTCTCCTGGACCCGTCTGATTGTATGGAAACTCCTCCACCGCTAAGTGTAGACGCAAAAGAAGCTTGGTGACAATCGCTTTGTGCAATGCGGCAAGCCCTTTCCATTAATTGGATTTTTTGCCGGCAATGACGGCTTCATGAAATCTGCAAGATCGAAATTCTTGGCGTTTGACTCGGGCGCAAAGCTTTGACAGTTTCGACTTATATATGTTCAACCTGTGAGGAGGCTTCCATGAGCAATCCATCTATCGTCGTCGCCAGTGCAGCTCGCACTGCTGTCGGTTCCTTCAACGGCGCCTTTGCGACCATTCCGGCTCATGAGCTCGGCGCAGCTGCGATCAAGGGCGCATTGGAGCGCGCTGGTGTCGAGGGCAGGGAAGTCGACGAGGTGATCCTCGGCCAGGTGCTGCAGGCTGGCGAAGGGCAGAATCCGGCCCGCCAGGCTGCGATGAAAGCCGGCATCCCGCAGGAAGCGACCGCCTGGAGCGTCAACCAGCTCTGCGGTTCGGGTTTGCGCGCCGTTGCGCTCGGCATGCAGCAAATCGCTTCCGGCGATGCCAAGATCATCGTCGCCGGCGGCCAGGAATCCATGTCGATGGCTCCCCATGCCGCGCATCTTCGCGGTGGCACCAAGATGGGCGACATGAAGATGATCGACACGATGATCAAGGATGGTCTGACGGACGCCTTCTACGGCTATCACATGGGCATCACGGCGGAAAACATCGCCCGCCAGTGGCAACTTTCGCGCGACGACCAGGATCAGTTCGCCGTTTCCTCGCAGAACAAGGCCGAGGCTGCCCAGCTTGCCGGCCGCTTCAAGGATGAGATCGTGCCTTTCATCGTGAAGGGCCGCAAGGGCGACGTCAGCGTCGACGCCGACGAGTATATCCGTCTCGGCGCGACGCTGGACGGCATGACCAAGCTGCGCCCGGCCTTCGACAAGGAAGGCACGGTGACGGCCGGCAATGCGTCGGGCCTCAACGACGGCGCGGCCGCTACCGTGCTCATGACCGAGGCGGAAGCCTCGCGCCGCGGCATCCAGCCGCTGGCCCGCATCGTCTCCTGGGCAACCGCCGGCGTCGACCCGCAGATCATGGGCAGCGGCCCGATCCCGGCCTCGCGCAAGGCCTTGGAAAAGGCGGGCTGGTCCGTCGGCGATCTTGATCTCGTCGAGGCCAATGAGGCATTTGCCGCGCAGGCCTGCGCCGTCAACAAGGATCTCGGCTGGGATACGTCGATTGTCAACGTCAATGGCGGCGCCATCGCCATCGGCCATCCGATCGGTGCCTCCGGCGCCCGCATCCTCAACACGCTGCTGTTCGAAATGAAGCGTCGCGGCGCCAAGAAGGGCCTCGCAACGCTCTGCATCGGCGGCGGCATGGGCGTCGCCATGTGTTTCGAGGCGCTCTAAGAGCATCCGCTGTCAGGTGGAATTTCCTGCAAACGGATAGGGATGCTCTTGATTCAAAAGACCGGAGCGGCATAGCGCTCTGGTCGCTTCGCTCGAATATCAAACGCGCGAGGGTTGTGAATAAGATCATTCTAAAATAAATGGCAAGCGACGGATGAACGATTCGAGATTGCTCATCCCGTTTTGGCGACAACAGAGGGGAGTGGACTATGAGCAGAGTAGCGTTGGTGACAGGCGGTACGCGCGGTATTGGAGCGGCCATTTCGATTGCGTTGCGCAATGCGGGCTACCGGGTTGCGGCAACCTATGCCGGCAATGACGAGAAGGCGCAGGCTTTCCGGGACGAGACCGGCATTTCCGTTCACAAGTGGGATGTGTCTGACTACGAAGCCTGCGGTGCGGGCATCGCCAAGGTCCAGGACGAGCTTGGTCCGATCGACATCCTCGTCAACAATGCCGGGATCACCCGCGACGCCATGTTCCACAAGATGACGCCGCAGCAGTGGCATGATGTCATCAATACGAACCTCACCGGCCTGTTCAACATGACCCATCATGTTTGGCAGGGCATGCGCGATCGCAGCTTCGGCCGTGTGATCAACATCTCCTCGATCAACGGTCAGAAAGGCCAGATGGGTCAGGCGAATTATTCCGCCGCCAAGGCTGGCGATCTCGGCTTTACCAAGGCGCTTGCACAGGAAGGTGCTGCCAAGAACATTACGGTCAACGCCATTTGCCCCGGCTATATCGGCACGGAGATGGTGCTTGCGGTGCCGGAAAAGGTGCTGAACGAGCGCATTATCCCGCAGATCCCGGTTGGTCGTCTCGGCGAGCCCCAGGAAATCGCCCGCATCGCGGTCTTCCTTGCCAGCGACGACGCCGGCTTCATTACGGGATCGACCATCAGCGCCAATGGCGGGCAGTTCTTCGTTTGAGCTGATGGAATGACGTGGCGGATGATTGCCGGGAATGCCCGGCAGTCATTGCCGGCTTGAATTCCTGGGCTGCTGCGGCCGGGGTTTGAATTCCAAAACGACGGCCTCGAGGGCCACGCGGCGCATTTCCTTCTCCCGCATTCGTACGGCATGACCCAGTACATAAAATGTGGTGCCGAGAAGTG
This sequence comes from Martinezella paranaensis, assembly GCF_014200235.1. Classification (NCBI taxonomy): domain Bacteria; kingdom Pseudomonadati; phylum Pseudomonadota; class Alphaproteobacteria; order Hyphomicrobiales; family Rhizobiaceae; genus Martinezella; species Martinezella paranaensis. The sequence continues at coordinate 70,591 of NZ_JACHBI010000004.1, forward strand.
TGAGCGCCGCGGCGCTCGCGATGAATTCGGCCATGGTGCCGTTCCTTTCAAAAAACGTTGACGCGATCCCCCGAAACCGGCGTGGATGTGAGTGTTCGTCTTAAGAAAATCGGCCCGAAATTTTCGAAAGATAAAGTTCATGCCCGATCGTCAACGAAGCGTTGATGATCGGGCTGAAGGAAATCGATCCTTGCGTGTAAGCGCTTAGCGGCAACGAGCCTCATAGCGGTGGCCGTTGCGGTCGCGATAGATGCAATAGCCTGGGCGCTCCTGGGACCGGCCGATCAGGTAGCCGACGGCACCACCGGCGACGGCGCCGATTGCGGCGCCGCCCCAGCTATTGCTGGCGACGCCGCCTATGATCGCGCCGGTTCCGGCGCCGATGGCTGTCCCCTTTTCCGTTGCCGTGCACGAAGCAAGTGCTCCGACAAGGGCGATCGCGACGATAATTTTCTTCATAGCATTGCTCCCTAGTGTGTGAGGTCTTCAACAATATCGGCCGGATTAGATCCGGCCCATCAATAGCAGAATGAGAATGATAACAAAAACCAGTCCGAGACCACCCGATGGACCGTAACCCCAACCTCGGCTGTAACCCCAGTTCGGGAGCGCTCCGATCAACAATAGAATCAAAATCACGAGCAGTACTGTACCAAGCATGGCGTATTCCTCCGCGTCCAGCGCCTAGAGCATCCCGCCAGAGCGACCGCACGCAGGCGGATAGATGCGCTAGATTACAAGTGCCGGTGCGTCCTTATCTACCGTTCCTGGCGAATAGGAGCGCACCAATGCCGCTGTCGATAGAAACTTATTTCACGAGAAATTGTTCCGGCTCAGAAATAACAAGACATGAAGATGAGCCGGCATGTCGAGTCAAAATGTTAACGTAGGCATCGGCGTCATGCGGAGAATACATAACAACGAGTTCCGCATATGGTTAAAAATTGCTTTAAATACAATATGTTGCGGTGAACGAAACGAGAAAGCGGACGTGTCCGTGTTTCGTCAGCGATTCGTTCTGCATTTGGGCTTTGGTTAACGGCGGCAGGGATTGCGTCCCGGAAGGACCTACCTCTTTAGGAGAGGGAATTTAGGCCTCATCGCCCAAAAGTGGTACTATCCCGGTCGAAATGGTTAATACCGCGCAATTTTTTTTCTACCTCCTTTGTTGCGTCATTCCCCATTTGGATGAGCTTCCTCATCCGAACGCTATATCTAGCCGTGAACAAATACAGTACATGAGTTGATCTGCGATTCGTCGCCGATTCGTTCCGGCTTTGATCGATAAGTTAACGGATTCAATCACCACGCGAAATTGTGAGCTTTTTATATTACGTTTCGCTCAAAGGTTAATTGCAATCCACGATTCGACGTGATTCGGCGCTTCAACCCTGCAGAGTCCTGTGTATTTCGTTGGCTAAGACACTAGATATTGTGGAGAACGGATGCGGAACTGATGGGAGTCAGCGATTCGTCGCCGATTCGTTCCGGCTTTGGCCCGAATCTTAATGCCGAAATCATTCGGGTCTTGTTCTGAGAAATTCGCCAAATTTACAAACGGTTAACCATGTTCTTGTGTGAGGGCATCGTTCCGCCGGACTCGTCGCTTGACTCATGATTCATGTGAAAAAGCGGTCCAAATGGCGATTCACGATCTGGTGGGCATTTGCGAATCAAAATCCATATATAGTAGTGAACAGAAGCGGAACTAAACGGAGTCAGCGATTCGTCGCCGATTCGTTCTCAAGCTGTTCCCCACTCGACAGGACTCGTGTGGGATGTAGGGAGAATGTAGCTCTTGGTTGAACCTGCCGAAGATAAAATCGCATATTGCGGCCGTTGTTTTTTGAATCAGGTCTTGCCTTTGTCACATATGGTCGTCATCTCTTCTTTTCTTCCTTGGGGACCTTGCTGATCGGAAGACAGTGGTTTCTCGCCCATGCATGGACCTATGACTCAGACTTCGCAGCCAATGATCCTGAGCGGACGCGGCGTGACCGCGGTGCTCGGACCCACCAACACCGGCAAAACCCATTATGCCATCGAGCGCATGGTGGCGCACGGCAACGGCGTGATCGGCCTGCCGCTGCGGCTGCTGGCGCGCGAGGTCTATACGCGTGTCGTCGAGAAGGTTGGGGCGCAGTATGTCGCGCTGGTCACCGGCGAAGAGAAGATTTCGCCGCCGAATGCGCGTTATTCCGTCTGCACCGTCGAAGCCATGCCGCGCGAGACGCGGGCCTCTTTCGTCGCCATCGATGAAGTGCAGCTCGCTGGTGATCTGGAGCGCGGCCATATCTTTACCGACCGCATCCTGCATTTGCGGGGGCGCGAGGAGACGCTGCTGCTCGGCGCCGGCACGATGCGGCCGATCCTTGAGCAGCTTTTGCCGGGGATCACCGTCGTCGAGCGGCCGCGGCTGTCGCATCTCTTTTATGCCGGGCAGAAGAAGATCACCCGCCTGCCGCAGCGCACGGCGATCGTCGCCTTCTCCGCCGATGAAGTCTATGCCATCGCCGAACTCATTCGTCGCCAGCGCGGCGGAGCGGCTGTCGTTCTCGGCGCGCTCAGCCCGCGGACGCGCAATGCGCAAGTGGCGCTCTATCAGGACGGCGATGTCGAATATCTGGTGGCGACCGACGCGATCGGCATGGGCCTCAATCTCGATGTCGACCACGTCGCCTTTGCCCAGGATCGCAAGTTCGACGGCTATCAGTTCCGCAATCTCAATCCGGCCGAACTCGGCCAGATCGCCGGCCGCGCCGGGCGCCATCTGAAGGACGGCACTTTTGGTGTCACGGGCCAGGTCGATCCCTTCGACGATGAATTGGTTCGGCGCATCGAAGGTCACGAGTTCGATACGGTTAAAGTGCTACAGTGGCGCACCAAGGAATTCGATTTCTCCTCGATCGCATCGCTGCGGGCGAGTCTTGAGAGCGCGCCGCGTGTGCAGGGCTTGACACGCGCGCTGCCATCGGTCGATCAGCAGGCGCTGGAATATTTGTCGCGCGATCTGGAAATTTCCGATCTTGCCAATAATCCGGCGCGAGTGGAAAAATTATGGGAAGCCTGTGCGCTTCCGGACTATCGGCGGATTACGCCCGCCCAGCATGCCGATCTTATCGCCACCCTCTTTTCCGACCTTGTACGCTATGGCACGGTAAAAGAGGACTTCCTGGCCGAGCAGGTGCACCGCGCCGATCGGACAGATGGTGAGATCGACACGCTTTCGGCGCGAATCGCGCAGATAAGGACTTGGACCTATGTGTCGAACCGGCCCGGTTGGCTTGCCGATCCGACACACTGGCAAGAAAAGACGCGGGAAATCGAAGATCGATTGTCCGATGCGTTACATGAAAGGTTGACGAAACGCTTTGTTGATCGCAGGACATCTGTGCTCATGAAGCGCCTGAGAGAGAATGCGATGCTGGAAGCTGAAATCAGTGTGAATGGGGATGTCTTCGTTGAGGGGCATCATGTGGGACAGTTGACCGGATTCCGGTTCACGCCAATCGCGGGAACCGAGGGGCCGGACGCGAAGGCCGTCCAGACCGCCTCGCAAAAGGCGCTGGCGCTGGAGTTCGAGGCGCGGGCCGCCCGTATCCATGCGGCCGGCAACAGCGATCTGGCGATCAGTGCGGACGGTCTCGTCCGTTGGCTTGGCGATCCTGTGGCGCGGCTGTCGGGCAGCGATCACGTCATGCGTCCGCGCGTCATCCTGCTCGCCGACGAGCAATTGACGGGCAATGCGCGCGATCATGTCGCTGCGCGTATTGAGCGCTTCGTGAACCATCATATCAGCACGGTGCTGAAGCCGCTCGACGATCTGTCGCGCGCCGAGGATTTGCAGGGTCTTGCCAAGGGGCTGGCCTTCCAGCTCGTCGAAAATCTTGGCGTGCTCTTCCGCCGCGACGTCACGGAAGAGGTGAAGTCGCTGGACCAGGATGCGCGCGCCTCGATGCGCCGCTATGGCGTCCGCTTCGGCGCCTACCACATTTTCGTCCCCGCCCTGCTGAAGCCGGCTCCGGCCGAACTCATCACCCTGCTTTGGGCGCTGAAGAACGACGGCCTCGACAAGCCGGGTTATGGCGACCTGATCCCGGTTTTGGCGGCGGGCCGCACGTCCGTGGTTACCGATCCGACTTTCGAACGTATGTTCTACAAGCTCGCCGGCTTCCGTTTCCTCGGCAAGCGCGCGGTGCGTATCGATATTCTCGAGCGGCTGGCGGATATCATCCGTCCGCTGTTGCAGTGGAAGCCCGGCCAGGCGTCGCGTCCGGAAGGCGCCTATGATGGTCGTCGCTTCACGACGACGACGGCAATGCTTTCCATTCTCGGCGCGACGCTGGAAGATATGGAAGAGATCCTGAAGGGTCTCGGCTACCGCGCTGACGCTGTGAAGGCCGAAGACGCGACAGCCTTCCTTTCGCAGCAGGATGCCTCCTCGGCGCCTGCGGCGGCGCAGGCTGCCGAAGCTGTCGCCGACAAAGCCGATCATGATGATGCCGACAGCCACAGCGATGAGCCGGCTACGGAAGGTGAAGCTGCCGCGCAGGACGCCGCTGCCGTAGAGCAAGCCCCTGCTGAGCCGGCTGCTGCCGCTGCAGAGTCGACGGAAGCTGCCGAGGCCGCAACCGAGCTGGCGGGTGCCGATATCGTCACCGCCGAGCCGGTAGAGCCGAAGCCGGTTCTGCTTTGGCGTCTTGGCGGACGCAGCGACAACCAGCAGCGTCAGGGCGGACGCGGCCATGGCGATCGTCGCGGCCATCAGGGCGAGGGACGCGGTCAGCAGGGCAATCGCCGCAATGGCGGTGGTGAGCAGCAAGCGAGCGGTGAAGGCAATCGCGAAGGGCGTGAAGCCCGTGGTGACAACAAGGGACCGCGCGGCAATCGCGACGGCGGCCGTCCGCAGCACCAGGGCAATCGTTCCGACCGCAACGACCGCCAGGATCGTGGCGACCGGAAAGAGCGTAACGATCGCAATGACCGGAACGACCGCAACAATCGCGGTGCATCGCAGCCGTTGCGCTTCGAGGCCAAGCCGCCGCGCAAGGAAAAGCCGATCGATCCGGATTCTCCTTTCGCCAAGCTCGCAGCCCTCAAGGAGCAGATGAAGAAATAGGCCATGACGGACGAAAAACAGCCATCTTCCGGTTCGCGTCAGCGCATCGACAAGTGGCTGTTCTTTGCCCGCATGGTAAAATCCCGCTCGCTGGCGCAGGTCTATGTCCAGAACGGCAGCGTGCGGGTGAACGGCGAGCGGGTCGCGCAGCCGAGCTATGGCGTCAAGGCCGGCGACCGGATCGAGCTGTCGTTGGAGCGGCGCGACGTCGTCCTGATCGTGCGTCAGACGGGCGAGCGGAGGGGGCCTTTCGAAGAAGCGAAGCTGCTTTACGAGGACCTGACGCCGCCGCCAGATGAGACAAAACGTCTCACTCCCTTCGAACAGGCGCTCCGCGCGCCCGGTAGCGGACGGCCGACGAAGCGCGACCGACGCGCTATCGACCGCCTGACCTCCGACGATGATTAGAAAACTCTGCCCGGCCTCTATGATTTTGGGATTGTTTATCCCTTGAAATTGGTTGGCAAAGTCGATACCTCACGGTCAACCCGCTGGTAACCAGCCGGTCGGCATGCCTGCGCCTAGCGCGTCCGCTTGCCCGCCGGCTTCCGAGGGAAAAGCGCGACGTTCCAGGTTGCGCATCCGCGGAAACGAGAGACATTCCTGGAGTGCTTCATGACATATGTCGTGACCGACAATTGCGTTCGCTGCAAATACACCGATTGCGTGGAAGTCTGCCCCGTGGACTGCTTCTACGAGGGTGAGAATTTTCTCGTCATCCATCCGGATGAATGCATCGATTGTGGCGTTTGCGAGCCGGAATGTCCCGCCGAGGCTATCAAGCCCGATACCGAGCCGGGTCTCGACAAGTGGCTGAAAATCAATGCGGATTACGCATCGATCTGGCCGAACATCACAGTCAAGCGCGATCCCCTTCCGGAAGCCAAGGAAATGGATGGCGAACAGGGCAAGTTTGAGAAATACTTCTCGGCCAACCCCGGTTCAGGTGACTGATTGAAGGTCGTGACAGGCCGCCGATAAAGGTGTAGTCGATAGCGCATAAAGACGAATCATTGCCGTTGGCCGCTGGAGCGGTCGACGTGGCCGCTTTGGTGTGCGTAAAGCAAATTATTGATTTAGTCAGATTTTTGTGATAGCTTCCTCATACTGATCCACTGCGGCATTTCGCGTGCCCCAAACCATCACGAAAGCAACTAACAAATCCGTACGCGGTTTCCTTGACATATCAACGTTTTGAGGTGTCGGGGTCTGGGATCGCGATGAACGGATTTCTTTTTGCACGCGTCTGGCTGGACCAGGATGAAGTCACCCCGACGGTGCTTCCGTCTCAACCGGGCCTGACTGACCCGGCCCCGGCTCACGCTGGGTGCGTAACAGGGAGTTTTTGAAAAGAATGACGATCCAGCAGAAAAAACCTTCAGCAGCACGCCATGGCTTCAAGACCGGTGAAGCGATCGTATACCCCGCCCACGGCGTTGGTACGATCACCGCGATTGAAGAGCAGGAAGTCGCAGGCATGAAGCTTGAGCTTTTTGTAATCGACTTCGAAAAAGACAAGATGCGTCTGAAGGTGCCTGTGGCAAAGGCCATGAGCATTGGAATGCGTAAGCTTTCCGAGACGGATTTTGTCGATCGGGCGCTTAAGGTTGTTCAGGGCAAGGCCCGCGTCAAGCGCACCATGTGGTCGCGCCGGGCCCAGGAATATGATGCCAAGATCAATTCGGGCGATCTTATCTCGATTGCCGAAGTTGTTCGCGATCTCTATCGCGCTGAGAACCAGCCTGAGCAGTCTTATTCCGAACGTCAGCTCTATGAAGCTGCACTCGATCGCATGGCGCGCGAAATCGCCGCCGTCAACAAGATGTCCGAGACCGAGGCCGTTCGCCTCGTCGAAGTCAACCTGAACAAGGGCCCGAAGCGCGGCAAGGTCGTCGAAGAAGACGATTCCCAGGACGAAGCCGCATAAGGCCAGAGGTCACATACCACGTCAAAAAACCCGGCCCTCGCGCCGGGTTTTTTCTTTGGAACCTTTTTTGGTCTGATGCGTTTATGCCTCGTATTCGCGACTGCTGCGCGCTTTCTCATGATGTGAGTTTCTCGGGCAGCCGTTTCCCTTAACATTCACGAGGACCGGACCCCATGTGTTTTGATTGGAAATTTCCCGGCGATCGGAAGTCATTTCGTTCGCTAGGTCATTTTGGTGAAGCCGAATTAGACCCGTAACCGATCGTCGGATATCCGGAGATCGGCCTCCAATTGAATTCCATTCATAGATTTTCACCCGCGCAGCAATGTCCGGAAACGATGTTTGCTGCCTTTTCCGTTGACCGTGGCACAGAGACGATTTTGGGGCAGGATTAGGGGATATGCATATGAAGAATATGTCTGCAGATCGGCGTATGATTAAGATCGCGATGGCCGCTCCCTATCTCGGCCGTGACGAAGAGCACGATCTCGCCATCCGCTGGAAGGATCACGACGACCGCGGCGCTCGCAACAAGATCGCCACAGCCCACATGCGCCTCGTTATTTCGATGGCGGGCAAATTCCGCAATTTCGGCTTGCCGATGAGCGATCTGGTACAGGAAGGCTATGTAGGTCTCCTGGAAGCGGCGGCAAGGTTCGAACCGGAACGGGAAGTACGATTCTCGACCTATGCTAGCTGGTGGATCCGCGCTTCGATCCAGGATTATATCCTGCGCAACTGGTCGATCGTGCGCGGAGGCACGAGTTCGGCGCAGAAGGCATTGTTTTTCAATCTCCGCCGCCTGCGCGCCAAGCTCGCCAGAGGCAATACCGGCGTCACCGTGCAGTCCATCCACGAGGAAATCGCCATCGCCCTCGGCGTCAGCCTTGCCGATGTGCAGACCATGGATGCGCGCCTTTCCAGCAACGATGCATCCTTGCAGGCGCCGTCTATTTCCGGCGACGCCGAAAGCGCCGAGCGCATGGATTTCCTGATCAGCGACGAGCCTCTGCCGGACGAACAGGTCTCCAATATGATCGACGGCGAACGCCGCCGCATCTGGCTGGCTTCCGCGTTGAAGCACCTCAACGAGCGTGAAATGAAGATCATCCGCGCACGCCGCCTGGTGGAGGATGGTGCGACGCTGGAGGAGCTGGGTGCCGATCTCGGCATTTCCAAGGAACGCGTGCGCCAGATCGAAAGCCGCGCCATGGAGAAACTCCGCAGCGCCCTGGTCGACGCCGATCCGCGCATGGCGAGTTATGCCTGATGAAAACCCTTCTCCCCATGGGGAGAAGGGTCGAGGCGCCAGCCAAAAAAGCAGCTTTCCCGATAACGCCCTTCAAGCCGCTTTGTGCGCGGCTTTTTCGCGTTGGGGCGAAGGTACGCGATTCAATTATTCGGAAATGATCTTGACCCTGTCGCCGGGCGCGACGTTTGCGCCTGATGGCAAGGCGTTGATCAGCTTGAAGAGATCGAGCTTGCGGTCGGTGCCCATCATGCGGGCGGCGAGGGTGGTGATGTTATCGCCCGCCTTGACGGTGACGACGCGCACGCGCAGCGGCTTCAGCGACGAGGCTTCCTCCGGCGTCATGTGCCGGAAGCTGGAGCGAAGCACATCGGCCGTTTGCTGCAGAGCGGCAGTGTTGCCTTTCGGCACGGCCGTCAGGAAGCGGAAGATCTGCGAGCGGTCGCGGATGACGGTGACGTCGAAATCCCAGCGATCGGCCGAGGCGCGCGCGGTGGCCGCCTCCATGCCGTTGACCGTGATGGGCCGGATGGTCGAGGGATCGAGACCGGTGACCCAGCCGCTCGAAATATAATTCGTCAGGTTCTGATTCTGGCTGTCCGCCACGCCATCGAAGCGGACGGCGATGTCGCCGGGGCCAGTCGCCATGACCGCCTCGACCTTGTTATCGATGTGGAAATCGGGCGGCACTTCGAAGCGAATGCCGAGACCGCCGTGCAGGAAGGTCTGGCCGCGCACATAGCCTTCTTCGGGGCTGTCGCCATAAAGCAGGCCGTCGATGCCATTGAGGTAATAGTCGCGGCCGGTATCGCCGACCTTGCCCTCCTCGCCGAATTCGCGGGCATGCGTCTTGGCAAGATCGATGCGCTGCGGCGTGCTCGGATGGCTCGATAGGAAGTCGAGGCTCTGGTCCGCGTCGGAATTGGCCGTCATGAAATGGCTGTAGTCTTCCATCGCATTGAGGAAGCGGGCCGCCGCGTAGGGGTCGTAGCCGGCCTGGCCAAGCGTGCGGATGCCGATCTCGTCCGCTTGCAGCTCCTGCTGGCGGGAGAAGGCGGCAAGGCGCAGCTTGCCGCGCGCGAGCGCCTGCTTACCGGCAAGATCGCTCGACAGAACTTCCGAGACGACGCGGCTAGCGATGACTTCGGCCTCTTCACGCTTCTGGCGCTCGATGCCGTGATTGGCGGTGACGTGCGCCATCTCATGCGACAGCACGGCAGCAACTTCCGAGGCATCGTTGGCAAGGGCCAGCAGACCGCGCGTGACGTAGAGGTAGCCGCCGGGCAGCGCGAAGGCATTGATCGACGGCGAATTCAAAATGGTGATGCGATAGGATTGCTGCGGATTTTCCGACACGCTGGTCAGTGCGCCGGCAATGCGGGCGACCAGGCGCTCGGTCCTGGCATCCTTGTACTCGCCGCCATAGCTAGCCAGGATGCGCGGATGCTCGCGGGCGCCCATCTGCGCGCGCGGATCGTTCTTCTGCACTTCGGAAACGATCTGCGGACTGGACGAGGGGGAAACATTCGGCTGGTAGGATTGATCCAGCACCGACTGACAGCCGTTGAGCACCGTTGCGGCAATGAGGACGGGGGCGAAGCGGCGCATAAGGGCCGCAACTGTCACGCTGATCCTTCGTCCTGCGTACTCGCTCTGCTTCAGTGCCTGTATCCCACTCATCTCGCTGCCATGCCGGCCGAACACCGAACTCGGTTGATCATGGCTAGGCCGATCATCGCCGGGTTTCGTCAAAGGTTGCATCCATCCCGATCAAACCTGAGTTCATCCGGATGGTCTCTGCCCTTTGCTGTAGCCGATTTCGGCAGCAGTTGCATAGCGAGACTCCGTTTAAAATGTGGCAGCGTTGTATTTTGGCAAGCATATGCCACGCTTTCAGCCGCTCGCCACGACGAAATTAAGGCAAAACCGGCAGCAAAATTGCTGCATCGCATTCAATGCTGCAAAAATGTGGTCAGTGCCGGAATGCCTTCCTGTGTCAGGAAACGTTCGATGGGAGCTGAAAGCCGAATGGTTCCGCCATCGATGAAGACGGCATGGTCGGCGAGACGGCGAACTTCGGCTGGGTCGTGCGAGACGATCAGCACCGTATTGCCGGTCTCGCGGTGAAGCGTGGACAAAAGCTCGGCCATGCCGGAGCGCAGGCCCGGATCGAGCGCGGCGAAGGGTTCATCGAGCAGCAGGATCGGCCTATCCCGCACCAGCGCCCGGGCGAAGGCGGCGCGTTGGCGCTCGCCGCCGGAGAGGGTGCCGGGCATGCGTCTGTCAAAGCCGGCAAGCCCGACGCGGGCCAGGGCCTCAGAAATCCTTTGCCGATCGTCTGCCGAGAGTCTTAGCGATGGGCTGATGCCAAGCCCGACATTGGTGAAGAGATCGAGATGGGCAAAGAGGTTGTTATCCTGGAAAACCAGGGAGACCGGCCGTGCTGAAGGATGCAGCTTGGTCACCTCCTGTCCGGCAAGCATGATGCGGCCACGGTCCGGCGTCTCGAAGCCGGCGAGCAGATTGAGGAAGGTGGATTTGCCCGATCCGGACGGGCCGGTGATGGCGATAATCCGCGCCTGTGGCAGTTCGCAATCAAAGCGGAAATCATGCGTGCCGAGCCGCAATTCGACGCCGGTCATCGCGAGGCCTCGTGCCGCCATGCCTTGATTATCGGTCATTCCGCCTGCCTTCGTCCTCATGCTTGCCTTGACCGGCCGTGCCGGCGATGGTCAGGAGAAGACATATCAGCCCCAGAATGAAAGCAAGTCCGTCTGCATCGTTGGTGCGATAGCTGCCGAGCTTGCTGTAGACCAGCCAGGGCAGGGTCATCAGGCTATCGGAGCCGAAAAGAGCGATGGCGCCGAGATCGCCGAGCGACAGTGCCATGGCGAAGGAGAGCGCCGTGAAAAGCGGTTTGCGCAGGCCCGGCCAGTCGACCAGCCGTAACCGCGCGAGGCCATGAAGGCCGAGGCTTGCGGCGAGCCGTTCGGTGCGGCGGCGATGGACGGCATGGGCCGGTTCGATGACGCGGATGACAAAGGGAAGCGCCATAAGGGCGTTGATGACGACGATCAGCAGCGCCGCGAAGCGGGCGGGATCGTCAACCAGCCTGAGCGCCAGGAACCATCCGGTCGCCAGGACGATCGGCGGCACCAGCAAGACGAGGGAGGATGTGCCGCTCAAGGCAACGGCCAAGCCGCGCAGGCTCGGCGCTTTCCGGCGTTCGGCCGATATGGCTGCGCGGGCGCGGATAATGGTGAAGGAGGCGAGGACCGCCAGAATGCCGGCAGCAAAAGCGATTGCGAGGCTGGTCAAGGTCGCCTGCAGGAAGATCGTCTGGCCGACAAGCCTGAGAAGATCTGCCTTCAGGCCGGTGACGACTACTGAACCGAGCGGCAGGCCGATGAACAGGGTGGTGAGCAGGAGCAGCAGGCTATCGACCAGTTTGGCGATGGGCAATGTTCCGTCGATGCGCCGTACGGCGCGGCCGGACGTCAGCCCGTGATCGTCGGGTGCCGGAAGCAGGGCCATTGCGCCGAGAATGGCGGCGGTCACCACGATCTGCAGCAGGGACAGAGCTACGGCGCGACCGGGGTCGAAATCGAAGCGAAGCGCCTGATAGATCGCCACTTCGAGCGTGGTCGCGGCTGGGCCGCCACCAAGGATCAGCACCAGCGTGAAACTGGTGGCACAGAGCATGAAGATCAGACCGGCGATACCGGGAATGAGGCCGCGCAGTATTGGCCATTCGATGAAACGAAAGACGGAGGCCGGACGCATGCCGAGCCCGCCGGCCATCAGCCAATATTCCGCCGGCACGCGCTCCAGCCCGGCAAGCATCAGGCGGGCGGCCAGCGGCAGATTAAAGAAGACGTGCGCGAGCAGGATGCCCATCAGCCCGTAGATGCTCACCGGCTGCGCCAGGCCGAGCCCCGTCAGCGCCTGGTTTAGAAGGCCCTGGCGGCCCCATATGCCGAGCAGCCCGAGCGCACCGATCAGCACCGGTAGGCCCATGGGGACAGCCATCAGGCGGATCAGCCAGAGTCGGCCGAGAAAACGCGGTTGCCGCGCCAACGCGCGAGCCACGGGAATTGCGAGAACAACGGAAAGAAGGGTGGATAGCGTCGCCTGCAGCAGGGTGAAGCGCAGCACGCGCAGAAGGTAGGGATCGGCGAGCGGATTGCCGCCGCCGGCGGTTTCGATGCCGGCGGTAAGCAGGGTGGCGATGGCAAGGCTGATGAAAAACACGATGCCGGCAAGACTGAACGCCCCGCCGGCAATGGCATGTCTTTTCTCGGGTGCCGTCAGCAACATCTCACCGTTAATTGGTGCTGGTGGCGGCCAGCCATTCGTCGACCCAGGCCTTGCGGTTCTTCTCGACCACGTCAGGGCTCATCAGGAAGGTCTTCGATGGGACGACCAGCTTGCTGAATGCATCCGGCAGCGGCTCGGATGTGGCCGCGGCCGGCATCATCCAGTTATTGGTCGGAATGGTGTCCTGGAAGCCAGGCGAGATCATGAACTTCAGGAAGTCGCGGGCAAGCTCCTTGTTCGGCGACGACTTGATTAGGCCGGCGACTTCGATCTGGATGTAATGACCCTCGGAGAAGGCGGCCGCCTGATAGCGGTCGGTCTTGTCCGTGATCATGTGATAGGCCGGCGATGTCGTATAGGAGAGCACCATCGGCGCTTCGCCCTTGGTGAACAGGTCGTAGGCTTCCGACCAGCCGGGCGTCACGGTCAGGATGCGGCCCTTGAGCTTCGTCCAGGCATCGGCTGCCTTGTCGCCATAGACCGACTTCACCCAGAGTAACAGGCCGAGGCCCGGCGTCGAGGTGCGGGGATCTTCGATGACGATCTTCTGCGACGGATCGCCTTCGACCAGATCCTTCAGGCTCTTCGGCGGGTTCTTGATCGCCTGCGTATCGTAGACGACGGCGAAATGGCCGTAATCATAGGGCACGAAGACGTCGTCCTTGAAATCGCCGGGAACCTTGAGGCCCGATGTGTCTATGCCGCTGGCATCGAACAGGCCGGTGTCCTTGGCTTCGTCGACGAGGTTGGTGTCGAGGCCGAGAACGACGTCGGCTTTGGTGCCGGTGCCTTCCAGCTTCAGCCGGGAAAGCAGTGCCACGCCGTCGGTGACGCTGACGTAATTGACTGTGCAACCGCAGGTCTTCTCGAAGGCGGCCTTGACCTTGGCGCCCGGACCCCAGTCGGCGGTGAAGCTTTCATAGGTGTAGATGGTGAGCGTCTTGTCTGCGGCTTCGGCGCCTTGGGCGGCAAAAAGCGTTGCGCCGGCGGCGAGAGCCAAGCCGGTAAACAGTGATAGCAGCGATCGGTTGGGCATGACAGCGCCTCCTCGTTGGTTTGTCTTGAACGGGAAAAGGGCGCTATGATTTTGTCACGCGTCTAATCCCTCCGCCGGTGTTAGCCGGATCAGGTTCCGCGGGTTGGCCGGTGAAAGCCTCTCAGCCAGATGTCTTCGAAGACATAAGGCACCCCGTTAGAGCGTTGGCAGGTTTAGTCCTGTGACGAAGGGATGACAAGGGGATAAAAAGAGGATGATTCCCTTGTCGATTGCAGGACCGCGTTTTTACTCGGCAGCGTGGGCGGCTGCCTGGCTGTCGAGCTTCTTGGCGGCACTGGGCAATTGCACGTTCTTCAATATGATCGCCGTCAGCAGGCCGAGGAAGCATATGGCGGCGGCCGTCATGAACAGCGGACTGAAGGCGCTTGCATAGGCATTGGCAACGCTTTCGCGCGTGGCCTCCGGCAGGGCCGCCATCATCTTCGGCGTCAGTTCCTCGATGTTGGCGACGCCCGGAATGGAGAGGCCGATATTGCTGAGCTTGGCGGCGATGATGGCGCCGTAGATGGAAATGGCGATCGAGGCGCCACCCATGCGCGAGAGCGTCACGGCGCCGGTGGCGGCACCGACGTCACCCCTTGCGGCGGCATTCTGCACGCCGATGACCGGGACCTGCTGTGCCAGGCCGATGCCGATGCCGTGCAGCAGCATCAGGGCGCCGATGAAGACGATCGGCGTGCCGGCATGGACCTGCGCCAGCGTGGCGAAGGCGATGGTGCTGCAGGCGGCGCTGGCGATGGCGAAGGGCTTGTAGCGGCCCCTGGCCGAGATCAGCCGGCCGGCCGAAAGCGAACCGCATACGATGCCTCCGGTCAACAGGATGAACAGAAGACCGGCCATGGAGGGTGACAAGCCGGTTGTCGTCTGCAGGAAGAGCGCGAAGTAGTTGACCATGCCGATCGCGACTGCACCGCTGGTGACCGAGATGATCAGCAGCAGGCCGAAGGTCGGGTTGCGGAACAGCGTCATGGGTACGATCGGCTCCGGCGCGCGGCGTTCGACGAAGACCCAGGCCAATGCGCAAAACGCGCCGAAGGCGATGATCCCAAGGCATTGCGGCGAAAGCAGCGATCCGAAAAGCTCGGTGCCGTCGGCGGCAAGCACGATGCTGGTGGTGGTTAGCGCAAGGAGGAGTGCGCCGGCGTAATCAATCTTCGGTTTGCGGGCCGGTTTGCGATACGGCAGCATGAGGGCGAGGCCGGTCAGAACGATAAAGCCGATCGGCACGTTGACGAGGAAGATCGAGCGCCAGCCGAAGAGGTCGCTCATCGTGCCGCCGAGAACCGGGCCGATGGCGCCGGAGGCCATCAGCACCAGGCTGGAATAGCTTTGATAACGGGCGCGTTCGCGCGGCTCGAAGAGATCGGCGTTGACGGCGAAGATCGACACCAGAATGCCGCCGCCGCCAAGGCCCTGCAGCACGCGGGCGGCGATCAGCGTGTTCATCGATACCGCAAGGCCGCAAACGGCCGAGCCGACGGTGAAGATCGCGATTGCGGTCATCATCACATATTTGCGGCCGAAGAGGTCGCCGAGCTTGCCGTAGACGGGCATCGAGGCGGAAAGGGCGAGCAGATAGGCCGAGCCGATCCAGCCGAAGCGTTCCAAATGCCCGAATTCGCCGACAATGGTCGGCAGCGCCGTCGAGACGATCTGGTTGTCGAGGGTTGCCATGAACATGGCGGTCATCAGGAAAAGGAAGAGAATCAGCCGGCGGCGATGATCCGCCACGAGTGGCGCGTGCGTGACTTGCATATCCATGGGACGAGAAATCCGAGCTTGCCGAAACGCTATGCATTCGATCGAACGCATGGGAACGCCCCGGTTCCTGAATGCGGAACGTGGCGTTTTCGGGCAGGTCTTCGAAAGCGGACGTTCCGGAGCAACATATGTGCTATCAGCATATAATTGTCAATGGCAAGTGAATGCTGTCTGCATATTTTAATTCCTGTCCGTCTCTGATATGTTGGAATGATGACAACAGCAACGAACACACGAGAAGTTGAAGCCTCGCCGCTGCCCGAAGACGAAAACCTGCTGCGCATCGGGCAGGTAATGACGCGCATGCGCCTGATGACCGGCCGCCGCATGATCGGCCGGCTTGCCATCCAGAACGTCGCGCCGGGTCTGGAGCTTTCGCATCTCGACGTCATCGATGCCGTGAGGCGCGCGGAAGAGGCCGGCGAAGTCACGGTCGGAACGATCGCCGACATCCTGCGCATCGATCCATCGCGGGCAAGCCGCATCGTCGCCGAGATGGTCACCCGCGGGGTGCTGCGCCGCAAGGCCTCGCAGGCCGATGCGCGGCGCATTGTCGTCGTACTGACCGCGCTTGGGCAAAGGTTGCTTGCCGAGATCCAGGCGCAGAAGTTTTCGGTCATCGAGAGCATTATCGCCGACTGGTCGACGGAGGATGTCGAGGCTTTCTCGCTGCTGTTCGATCGGTTCGTCGGCGGTTATGAGCGGGTTTTCCAGGCGCGCATCAAGGAAACGGACGGCTGAGCGGCCGACGCTGCCGTTCTTGCCAACAGCGCTCTTCCCTAGTGACGCGTCTTTGCGCTATGGGCTTGGCACATGAGCCAATCCACCACCTTCACCATCCTTCTCGGCGGCGAGCTTCGTCTGACGGACCGGCTGCGCGCCGCGGTCGCCGGTAGCCGGTTCATCGCGGCGGATGGCGGCATGCGCCATGCCGTGGCGCTCAATGCGACGCCCGAGCTCTGGGTCGGCGATTTTGACTCGACGCCGGCGGACCTGCGGGGCGCGTTCCCAAATGTGCCCAAGCAGCCCTATCCGGCGGCAAAGGCGGCGACCGACGGCGAGATCGCTATATCGGAAGCGATCGACCGTGGAGCGACGCGGCTGATCCTTGCTGGCGCGATGGGCGGGGAACGTTCGGACCATGCGATCCAGCATATGCTCTATGGCGTTCAGCTTGCCGAAAAAGGTTTCGACGTGCTGCTGACCTCAGGCGACGAAGAGGCCCTGCCGCTGCTGCCGGGTGAACTGGAACTGGCGCTGCCGGCCGGCTCGCTGTTTTCCGTCCTTGGCTTCAGCGATCTGACGGGTCTCTTCATTCACAACGCTCGCTATCCCCTGCGCGATTTCCATCTGCCTTTCGGCGCATCGCGTACTATTTCCAATGTGGCGGAAGGCCCTGTGCGCCTTTCGCTCGGCAGCGGCAGGGCGATCGTGCTTGCCCGCCCTTATGATCTCAGCGGAGTCTGATCTTGGCCCCTCCTATCCTGAAACTCGATGATATCTTCCTGAGCTTCGGCGGCGCGCCGCTCTTGGCCGGCGCCGGGCTGCAGGTGGAGCCGGGCGATAAGATCTGCCTTGTCGGCCGCAACGGTTCTGGCAAGTCGACCCTTCTCAAGATCGCTGCCGGCCTCGTCGAGGCCCAGTCCGGCGACGTGTTCCGCCATCCGTCGTCAACGGTGCGCTATCTCGAGCAGGCGCCGGATTTCGCCGATTACAAGACGGTGGCAGCCTATGCCGAAGCCGGGCTTGGCCCGGGCGACGATCCCTATCGCGTCATCTATCTGCTCTCCCATCTCGGCCTGACCGGCGAGGAGGACCCGAGGACTCTTTCAGGCGGCGAGGCGCGCCGCGCGGCTCTCGCCCGCGTTCTCGCGCCGGAACCGGATATCCTGCTGCTCGACGAACCGACCAACCATCTCGACCTGCCGACCATCGAATGGCTGGAAGGCGAGCTGCAGAAGAGCCGCAGCGCACTGGTGCTGATCTCGCACGACCGGCGCTTCCTGGAAAAAGTATCGACCGCGACCGTCTGGCTCGACCGCGGCACGTCGCGGCGGCTCGATCGTGGCTTCGCCTTCTTCGAAGCCTGGCGCGACCAGGTGCTGGAAGCCGAGGAGCTGGAACAGCACAAGCTCGGCAAGGCGATCGAGCGCGAGGAACATTGGCTGCGGTATGGCGTGACCGCGCGGCGCAAGCGCAACATGCGCCGCCTCGGTGAATTGCAGGACATGCGCGCGCGTCATCGCGGCCACAAGGGCGCTCTAGGCACCGTACAGGCGGCAGCCTCCGATGCGCAGGAGAGCGGCAAGCTGGTGATCGAGGCGGACAAGATCACAAAGGTCTATGACGAACGCGTCATCGTCGCGCCGTTTTCGATCCGCGTGCATCGCGGCGATTGCATCGGTCTCGTCGGCCCGAACGGCGCTGGCAAGACGACACTGCTGAAGATGCTGACCGGGCAATTGGCAGCGGATAGCGGCACGGTCAAACTCGGCACCAATCTGGAGATCGCTACCCTCGATCAGAAGCGCGAGGACCTCAATCCGGAGGACACGCTCGCCAACTATCTGACGGATGGCCGCGGCGAAAACCTGCTGGTCAATGGCGAGCAGCGGCATGTCACCGGCTATATGAAGGAATTTCTCTTCCAGCCGGAACAGGCGCGCACGCCGATCAAAAATCTTTCCGGTGGCGAGCGCGCCCGGCTGATCCTGGCGCGCATCCTGTCGCGGCCGACCAATCTCCTGATCCTCGACGAACCGACCAACGATCTCGACATCGAGACGCTGGACCTGCTGCAGGAGATCGTCGCCGGCTTCAACGGCACCGTTATCCTCGTCAGCCACGACCGTGATTTCCTCGATCGTACCGTGACTTCGACCATCGCGCCGGCCAATCCCGAAGAGCCGGACGGCCGCTGGATCGAATATGCCGGCGGCTATTCCGACATGCTCGCCCAGCGCAAGGGCGCGATCGACGAGCGCAAGCGGGCCGAAAAGGCAGCCGAGAAGCCGAAGGCAGCGGAGACGTCAGCAGCCACCGCCGAGGCTTCGAAGGGTAAGGGCAAGCTCTCCTACAAGCAGAAATTCGCCCTAGAAAACCTCCCGAAGGAGATGGCGAAGGCCGAAGCTGATATCGCCGCCCGCGAACAGAAAATGGCCGATCCCAACCTCTTCGCCAAGGACCCGGCAAGCTTCAACCGTCTTGCGGCCGAGATGGAAAAGCTGCGCGACAGCCTGACGAAAATGGAAGAGGAATGGCTGGAGCTGGAGATGCTGCGGGAGGAGCTGGAGGGCTGAGACGCGGCTCAAACCGTGTCATCAACCTTTCATAGCCATCGGTATATTAAAGAAAACAGATGGTTGCAGCCGATGCTATTCCCTGTTGTCGAATTCGATAAACTGTTTATACATTGTGTTGAAAGTACCAGACCAGAGCATCCTGCTTTCAGGTAAACATCCCCTCCAAGCGAACAGATGCTCCAGGTTCAAACGTCCAGAGCGCCCCTTCTGCGTTTAAACCAACGCACGGCGTTCCAGAGCTGGAGGACGCCGCGGATCGTCAGTCATCCGCGACGCATTGGGAAGTCCGAAGAGACCTGACGAAATTCCGCCGCTGGCGGTGACGGGTCCTTCGCGGAAGGCTGCAGGCAGACATCACGAACGCTTGACCCGGCAGTTTTGCCGTAGGTGATCTATTGTCCAGGGGGTCCTTCATGCCGATGACGCTGGCGCGTGTCGCTTTATTGAGCTGTGCAATTGCTGTTTTCCCGGGATCTCAGGTGCTGGCGCAGAGCGCGCCGCCCGCGGCACCCGTGACGGTCGCCAAGCCCGTCGTCCGCGATGTCATCGACAGTGATGAATTCATCGGGCGCTTCCAGGCGGTGGACGAAGTCTCCGTGCGCTCGCGCATCGGCGGCTATCTGCAGGAAGTCCATTTTCAGGACGGCACTATCGTCAAGCAAGGCGACCTGCTCTTCGTCATCGACCAGCGGCCTTATGTCAACGCGCTGAATGAAGCCACGGCTTCCCTGGAGGTCGCGAAATCGACGCTGACGAATGCCGATGCGCAATTTGCGCGCACGCAGGCACTGGCGGGCACCGGCAGTTTGTCCGCATCCAATCTTGACGATCGCCGTCGCGATCTGATCTCGGCGCAGGCAAATGTCCGCGGCGCGCAGGCGGCGGTCGATCGCGCCTCGCTCGACATGGAATATACCAGGATTACCGCACCGCTCAGCGGCCGCATCGACCGGCGTCTGATTTCGGTCGGCAACCTCGTTCAGGCCGACCAGACCGTTTTGACCACCATTGTTTCGCTCGATCCGATCGATTTCTATTTCGACGTCGACGAGCGCCGGCTGCTTTCCTATGCCGATGAAGCGCGCAAGAACGGCAGTGCCCTGCAGCAGGGCGGCGGCGGCCTCGATGTCACCGTGATGATCGCCGATTCGCGCCAGAAGCCGTTCAAGGGCAAGCTCGATTTCGCGGAAAACCGCGTCGACAACCAAACCGGTACGATCCGCGTGCGCGCCCGCTTCCCCAATCCGGATCTCATCTTGCAGCCCGGCCTGTTCGGCCGCATTCAGGTCGCGGGTTCCAACAGCTACAAGGCGGTCCTTGTTCCTGATGAGGCCATCGGCGCCGATCAAGATCAGCGCGTCGTCTATGTCGTCGGCGCCGATGGCAGCGTTACCCCGAAATCCGTGCGGCTTGGGCCGAAGCTTTACGGCTACCGCGTCATCCGCAGCGGCATGACCGGTGACGAAACCATCGTCGTCAACGGGCTGATGCGTATCCGGCCCGGCGTCAAGGTTGCGCCGCAATTGATCCAGCTTCCGCAGGAAGCAGCGAACGAAGAGGCGCCGGCTCAGGCATCGGTCCAGGGGTCGGACCAATGAGATTCTCCCATTTCTTCGTCGACCGGCCGATTTTCGCGTCGGTCCTTTCCATCGTGCTGCTAATCGTCGGCGGCATCGCCTATTTCCAGCTTCCGGTCGCGCAATATCCGGAGGTCGCGCCACCGACGATCGTGGTGCGCACTTCCTATCCGGGCGCTGACTCGCAGACCATCGCCGATACGGTGGCGACGCCGATCGAGCAGGAGGTCAACGGCGTCGAGGACATGCTCTACATGTCCTCCTATTCCAGCGCCGATGGTTCGATGTCGCTGACCATCACCTTCAAGCTCGGCACCGATCTCGATAAGGCGCAGGTTCTGGTCCAGAATCGCGTCTCTATCGCCGAACCGCGCTTGCCGGATGAAGTCCGCCGCATCGGCATCACAACGGTCAAAAGCTCGCCCGATCTGATGATGGTCGTGCATCTGCTCTCGCCGAGCAATCGCTACGATCAGCTCTATATTTCCAACTATGCTCGCACACGCATCCGCGACCTTCTCGTCAGGCTCGACGGCGTCGGCGACGTGCAGCTCTTTGGTGAGCGCCAATATTCCCTGCGCATTTGGCTCGACCCGGAAAAACTTGCCGCCTACGGCATGACCGCCGGCGATATCGTCCAGGCATTGAGGGATCAGAACGTGCAGGTATCGGGCGGCTCGATCGGTGGACCGCCGATTTCGGGCACCAACGCCTTCCAATATACGGTGACGACCCAAGGGCGTTTTTCCGATCCGCGGCAATTCCGCTATGTCATCGTCAAGGCGACGGATAGCGGCCGGCTCGTGCAGTTGCAGGATGTGGCGCGTATCGAACTCGGCGCGCAGGACTATGTTACCAACAGCTATTTGAACGGCGCCCCTGCCGTTGCGCTCGGCATTTTTGCCCGGCCGGGCACCAATGCGCTCGCCGCTGCTGCAGATATTCAGAAGACGATGAAGGATCTGGCGCAGGATTTCCCGCAGGGCCTCGAATATCGCATCGTCTACAATCCGACCGAGTTCATCTCGGAATCGATCAACGAGGTCTATAAGACGATCTTCGAGGCGGCGATCCTCGTCGCCATCGTCGTGCTGGTCTTTCTGCAATCCTGGCGAACGGCGATCATTCCGATCGTCGCCATCCCGGTATCGCTGATCGGCACCTTTGCCTTTCTGCTTGCCTTCGGCTTCTCGCTGAACATGCTGACGCTGTTCGGCCTGGTGCTTGCCATCGGCATCGTCGTCGACGATGCGATCGTCGTCGTCGAAAATGTCGAGCGCAATCTCGCGCTCGGGATGACGCCGAAAGAGGCGTCGCACGTCACCATGAACGAGGTCGGCACGGCGGTGCTGGCGATTTCGCTGGTCCTTATCGCCGTGTTCCTGCCGACGGCTTTCATTCCCGGCATATCGGGGCAGTTCTACCGGCAGTTCGCGGTGACGATTTCCGTTGCGACGGCGATTTCCTGCCTGAATTCGCTGACGCTGTCGCCGGCGCTTGCGTCGATCGTGCTGCGCCCGCACGACCATAAGAAATCGACGAACATCTTCTCCCGCTTCGGCCGCGCTCTTGGCAACGGTTTCAACCGCGGTTTCGACCGGATGAGCAGCGGCTATTCCTGGGTCATCAGTCATCTCGTCACGACCTGGGTGGCGCTCGCCTGCGCTCTCATCGTGTTTGCCGGGCTGCTTGGTGCGACGTGGTACATGGGCAAGATCGTGCCGCAAGGCTTCGTGCCGACCATGGACCAGGGCTATGCCATCGTCGTCGTGCAGCTTCCGGACGGCGCGTCGCTCGCGCGCACCAATTCGGTCATTCAGAAGGCGACGGAGATCATCAGGAAGACACCGGGCGTCGAAAATGCCGTTGCTTTCGCCGGCTTCAACGGTGCGACCTTCACGAATGCCTCGAATTCCGGCGTCATCTTCACGCCCTTCAAGCCATTCGAGGAAAGGTTGAAGAGCGGAGAATCGGCCAGCAAGATCATCGGCCAGCTCTATGGCAGCCTGCAAGGAATCCAGGAGGCCTTCATCATTGCCATTCCGCCGCCTTCGATTCGCGGCGTCGGCAATTCCGGCGGCTTCAAGATGCAGATCATGGACCGGGAAAATGCCGACATGCGCCGGATTCTCCCGCTTGCCTATCAGCTCATGGGTGCGGCCGCGCAGAACAAGGGTGTCAGCGGCGTCTTCACCACCTTCTCCGCCAACAGTCCGCAATATTTCCTGGCGGTCGATCGCGACAAGGCGCGGGCGTTGAACGTGCCGATCCCGAATATCTTCGAGACCTTGTCGATCAATCTCGGCACGTCCTATGTCAATGACTTCAACGCTTTCGGTCGCGTCTACCAGGTGCGCGCGCAGGCGGATCAGGAATACCGCATGGACCGCGACGATATCCTTGCTCTGAAGGTTCGTTCGGCAACCGGTGCGCTCGTGCCGCTCGGCACGCTTGTCGACATTCAGGATACGACCGGGCCGACGCTCGTTCAGCGGTACAACATGTATGTCTCGGTTCCCCTGCAGGGTAACCCGGGGCCGGGTGTTTCGACCGGCAGCGCGCTCGATACGATGGAGGGACTGGCAAAGAACCTCCTGCCGCCCGGCACCACCTTCGAATGGACGGAGCTCGCCTATCAGGAAAGGAATACCGGCAACACGGCGGTTTATATTTTCGCGCTGTCGGTCATCTTCGTCTTCCTGGCGCTTTCGGCGCAGTATGAAAGCTGGATCCTGCCGCTTGCCATCATCCTGATCGTGCCGCTGGCGGTGCTCGCTGCTCTCATCGGCGTGCATCTGAGGGGCATGGACAACAATATCCTGACGCAGATCGGCCTCATCGTGCTGATCGGCCTTGCGGCGAAGAACGCGATCCTGATCGTGGAATTTGCCCGCCAGGCGCAATTGGAGGGCAAGACTGCCGTTGAAGCAGCAATCGAGGCCAGCCATCTGCGCCTGCGGCCGATCCTGATGACCGCCTTTGCCTTCATCTTTGGCGTCGTGCCGCTGATGATCGCAACCGGCCCCGGTGCCGAGATGCGCCAGTCGCTGGGGACTGCGGTCTTCTCGGGCATGCTCGGCGTGACGCTGTTCGGCCTGTTCCTGACGCCCGTCTTCTACGTCGTGCTGCGCAGGCGTCGCCGGCAGGCGGAGGAGGCTGCGGCGGAAGCGTCTTCGGCCCACGATGCAGCGGCGCAGTAATGCCGATCAGAGATGCGGATTGCGCGGCCGGTATTTTTTGACCAGCCGCTGATTGATCTCCTTGGCGCGCGGCATGTTGGCGCTGAGATAGACCGGCGGGTCGCCGTCCTTGCAAAGCTCGGCGGCGACTTCGGCGAAGATGGCGTTCAGCACGGTCGCGCCGATCGCGGTCGACGCGGGCCCGACCTTCAAATCGCTCCCCGGCAGATCGATGATGGCGTCGCCCGGCGGCAGGCCGTTGTCGAGGACGATGTCGGCAATATCGGCCAAGCGCAGGCGGCCATTGGCAATGGCTGCGGAGTAGGCGAGTGAGGTGATGGCGATAACGGTCGCGCCGATCTCACGGCCGTAATCGGCGGCCTCGATCGGGGCGGCATTGACGCCGGAATTGGAGGCGATGATCAGGACATCGCCGGGCTGCATGCCGTAGCGCTCGAAAATCGGCCGTATCAGACCCTCGGTGCGCTCGTAGACCGAGCTGATGACTGCGCCTTCATGTAGCATGGCGGAGCCGACCAGCACCGGGATGGTGAAGGCCAGACCGCCGGCGCGGTAATGCACCTCTTCCGCCAGCATATGCGAATGACCGGTGCCGAAGACATAGACGCGCCGATCGGCGCGCGCCGCCGCTGAGATGACGTCGACTGCCTTTTCCATCGGCTCGGCAAGCGTTTCGCGCAAGGTTTCCAGCCGGCCAATGAGGGCGGAGAAATAGCTGTCCGTGACTGCGGTCATCTGTGCCTCTCTCGTTTGCTCTATCTCTTTGTTTCCACGCAATTCCGAATGGAAAGCGGCTCACGCACTTTTCCTGGAATTGCTCTAGGCCGATCGCTGGCCGGAAATCCACGTTGCGGTGACTTCGATGCCGTTGTTGATATGGACGAGATCGGCCCTCGTGCCGGGCGTCAGATATCCACGGTCGGTGAGCCGCAGGAACTGTGCCGGATAGGACGTCGCCATGCGCAGGGCTTCCGCCAGCGGCAATTCAAGGATGTCGACGCCGTAGCGGATCGTCGAGGCCATATCGACGTCGGAGCCGGCAAGCGTGCCGTCGTCCAGCGTCAGCTTCGAGCAATAGCCGCCCTTGGTGCGATAGACCGTGCGGCCGTTCAGGGTAAAGCTCGGAAGGTCGGTGCCGACGAGCGACATGGCGTCGGTGACGAAGAACAGCCGGCCTTCGCCACGCTTGGCGCGCAGCGCGATGCGCAGGGCTCGCGGATCGACATGGTGGCCATCGGCGATGATGCCGCACCAGGGCGCGGGATGGTCGATCGCAGCTCCCACGAGGCCCGGGGCGCGATGGCCCAACTGGCTCATGGCATTGAACAGATGCGTGACGCCACGGGCGCCTGCGTCGAAGCGGGCATCGGCCGCGTCCGCCGTGCTGTCGCTGTGGCCGATGCTGACGATGACGCCGCCTTCGTTCAGCGCCTGCACTTGGCGTTCTGTAACCTGCTCGGCCGCCATAGTGATCAACAGGGTGCCGATCGCTTCGCGGGCGCGGATGAAGGTCTTGACGTCGCCGTCTTCGACCGGGCGCATCAGTTCCGCGAGATGCGCACCCTTGCGGGCCGGCGCCAGATGCGGACCTTCGAGATGCAGGCCGGCGACGCCGCGATTGGCCTTGACGGCCTCGATGGCGGCTTCGATCGCCGCCGTCGTAGCTGCTGCGACATCGGTGATGAGCGTCGGCAGCACCGATGTCGTGCCGTAGGGACGGTGCCCCTCGGCGATCATGTACATGGATTCGGGCGAGGGCTCGTCGTTCAGCATGCGGCCGCCGCCGCCGTTCACCTGCGCATCGATGAAACCGGGGGCCAACACGCCGCCATTGAAGCGGATCGTTTCGGCATTGTCGGGCACGTCGTTCGCGCCTGTAATGGCGTGTACGCGGCCATTGCCGATCACAAGCGCACTGTCCTCATGAAACCGGTCGCCATCGAAGATGCGGGCGCCGGTAAAGACCTTGTAGTCCATCACATGGTCTCCGTTACCTTAAGAAGATTAGCCGGCTTATCCGGATCGAAACCCTTGCGCCGGGTCACTGACTCGATGAGGCGATAATAGCAGAGCAGCGACACCAGCGGGTCGAGCAGGCCGTTGCCGGTGCTCGGCATGCGCAGATTGATGCCGGGGAGGGGCGCGGTGGAGAAGGATACGGCGGTGGCGCCGAGCTTCTGCAGGCGCTCCAGCGCCTGGGCGTTGTTGGCGAAGGCCGCATCATCGGGTGAAAAGGCGACGATCGGGAAGCCCGGCTGCACCAGTCGCATCGGTCCGTGCATCAGCTCGGCAAGCGAAAAGGCTTCGGCATGCAGGCCGGAGGTTTCCTTGGCCTTCAGCGCTGCCTCCAGCGCAATAGCGAAGGCAGGACCGCGTCCGCCGGTATAAAGCGATGTGGCGTTGAACAGCACGTCCTCGGCGGCCTGGCCGTCGATCCCCGATGTCGCGGCTAGCGCTTCCGGCAATTTGGTGAGGCCGGCGGCAAGCGCCTGGTCTTTCGAGATTGCGGCAGTGACGCCGGCAAGTGCTGCGGCGGAGGCGATGAAGGATTTCGTGGCGGCGACGCTTTTTTCCGGGCCGGCATTGAGGCCGAGCACGATATCGGCCTCCTTGGCGAGCGGGCTGTCGGTGACGTTGACGACGGCGATTGTGGTGGCGTCGCCCTGTTTGGCGGCGGCCTGCAGCGCAATGATGTCGGGGCTGCCGCCGGATTGCGATACGGTGAAGTGGATGCCGCCCTTCAGGTGCAGAGGGGCGCCATAGACCGAGGCGATCGATGGGCCGACCGAGGCGACGGGCACGCCGTGGGAGATTTCGAAGAGATATTTGAAGAAAGTGGCTGCGTGATCGGAAGAACCGCGCGCCGCCGTGGTGATCAGGGAGGGGCGGGTGGAGGCGAAGAGCTTTGCGATTTCCGCAAAGACGGGCTTTTCTTTTTCAAGCAGGGCCGCGACGACGTCCGGCGACTGGCCGGCTTCCGTCAGCATCAGGGATTGGGTCTCGCTCATAAGTCATCTCCAATTCTCAATTCGGCAACGAAATCATAGGCATCGCCGCGATAATGCGAGCGGGTGTATTCAACGACGCGCTGGTCTTCCAGGCGTGAAATACGTTCGATCAAAAGCGCGGGCGCGCCGGCTTTGACGTTGAGGATCGACGCGGAGGTCGGATCGAGCGTCACTGCTGTCAGTCGCTGCAGAGCCCGGACCGGCTTGAAGCCGTTCCCAGCCAGCGCATCATAGAGCGAACCCTCTGAAACCGCATCCTCGCCGAGAAATTTGATCGGCACGACGGCGCGCTCGATGGCGAGCGGCTGGCCGTCCGCCAGGCGCAGGCGGTCGAGCCGCAGCACCGGCTCGTCCAGGCCGAGACCGAGCAGGAAGGATTCTTCGGGGGCAGGGGCGCTGACGGTGCGCGATAGGATCTTTGCCGCCGGCTCGCGGCCACGCGAGCGCATATCGGCCGAGAAGGAAGAGAGGCGCCAGAGCGGTTGTTCGATACGCTCGACGCGCTGCGACACGAAAGTGCCGCTGCCATGGCGCGACTCGATCGCGCCGGAGGCAAGCAGATCGCGATAGGCGGTGCGGACCGTGACGCGGCCGACCTGCAGCGCCTCGGCCAGATCACGCTCTCCCGGCAAAGCCGTTCCGGATTTCAGCAGGCCTTCCTGGATAAGGCCGGTCAGCGCCTGTGCCAGGCGTTTGTACAACGGGCCGGTCATGGCCTCGTCGCGCAGACCACGGCTGTTCAATTCAGCGATCAAACTGGTTCTATCCATGAGTTCTTTATAGAACCTATTTAGAACCAATCTGCAAGGTGAATCTGATCTATCGGCCAAAAATGAATCGACCGGGCGTGATGTGCGCCCGGTCGAAAAGGATGTCGTCAGCTCAATTCTTGGTGAAGATGTAGTCCGTTTCCTGCCGCAGCACTTCACCGGGGCGAAGGACGGCGTTCGGGAAGTTCTGGTGGTTGATGGCATCCGGCCAGACCTGAGTTTCCAGGCAGAAACCTGCGAAGGGACCGATCTTCTGGCCATCGTGACCGGGAACGGGCACATCCAGCTTGAAACCGGCATAGAACTGCACGCCGGGCTCGGTCGTGCGCACTTCCAGCGACACGCCGGAATTGACGCTGCGCGCCAGCACCACAGAGCGCTTGGCGGTGCGTTCGGATGACAGGCAGAAATTATGGTCGTAGAGCGCCTGTTCGGCGCCATCGAAGCGCTTCATCGGCGCCATTTCGCGGAAATCGAAGACGGTGCCGGCAACGGGACGCACTTCGCCCGTCGGTATCTGCTTCTCGTCCGTCGGCGTGTAATGGTCGGCGGCGATCATGATGTCGTGGCCGAGCGCGTCGTCGCGTCCATCGAGGTTGAAATAGGCATGCTGGCAGACATTGGCGAGCGTCGGCTTGTCGGTCGTCGATTCATAGGTGACCGAGAATTCGCCATTGCCATGTACCCAATAGGTCGCCTGGATCGTGCAATTGCCAGGATAGCCGGCCCGGCCGTCGGGATCGACGATCTTCAACACGACGCGGTCGGCGGCGTGCTCGACGATCGTCCAGTTGCGCTTGGCGGTGTTGTCCCTGCCGCCGTGCAGATGGGTAACGCCTTTTTCGTTGAGATCGAGCTGATAGTCCTTGCCGTCCAGCGTGAAACGGCCGGCGCCGATGCGGTTGGCGCAGCGGCCGGGTGTGGCGCCGAAATAGGAGGAATGGGCCGGATAATCGGCGAAATTGTCGAAGCCGAGCAGCAGCGCCGGGCCGTGGCCGTCCAGCCGCAGGTCCTGAATGACGGCACCCCAGGTCATGATATGGGCCGTCAGACCGCCGCCTGATATCTTGACGCGATAGACCGTTTCTCCATCGGCCGTCGTTCCGAAAACTTCCCGCTCCAAACTATCTTTCGTCATATCAACTCATCCATTTCTATCGAAAATTCGAGGCCAGACCCTGCCCCCATTTGCGCCGCTCCGCAACCGGTCCGATCGCGAAATTTAGGGGCGGGCAGAGGGGGATCAAGGCTGCATACGGCGTTCGCCGATAGCTTCGGACTGGCAAATTGCGCCGCAAATGTGCAGCGCGTACGACAGGCGGCCGATTTTCCCATCATCTGTGTGTGCTTTGCCTATACCGAGCAAGAGTGCTCGTTGCCTGATCCGTGAAGATGTGCGTTCGAGCTACGCCTTGTCGTAAAGAAGTTTAGCTGCCCGCCTGCTGAAAAACGCTTTGATCGATTGTTTCGACCCGTCCGCTTTTTCGGTTGTTATGATCACCATCAGCCTATCGCCGCGAATGGTAAGAAGGATATCGAACGCCTTTTGGCTATATTTTTCTATCTGGGCGTCCCATTGGCCTGTGCCTGCCGCGTAGCTCACATTTCCGTTTCTGCTCGTCTCCGCCGTGGCGCTCCAGCCGTTGTTTGCGCTGATCATCATGAATTTGCCCTGCCTTACTATTCCCACAAGGCATTTTTCGCATGGACCGGCGTCGGAATGGATCTGCTCCCACTGACCGGAGAAGTTACCTTCTTCCGATCTTGCCTGATGCGAGACCAACAAAACGGTTGAGATGAAGAGAAGCAATTTAACAGCGTAGCGCACGCACATCTCCACCAATTTCCCCGTGATCCGGGATAGTATTCACCAATGCCGCATGTTTCTTTCTACAAGGGGTTGTGGTGATTTGGTGGCATTTCGGCTTGCAAAGGCTGCGGCTGCCCCGAGGAGACGTAGCTCAGCGCGACAATTCCCTCGTCGCCTTCTCCAA
This sequence comes from Martinezella paranaensis, assembly GCF_014200235.1. NCBI lineage: Bacteria > Pseudomonadati > Pseudomonadota > Alphaproteobacteria > Hyphomicrobiales > Rhizobiaceae > Martinezella > Martinezella paranaensis. Next base: position 99,872 of record NZ_JACHBI010000004.1, read on the forward strand.
GCCGCCGAGCGTCAGAGGATACATCCGCTCCGTAAGCAGGCGGCGGATGATGGAGATCGAGGTCGTGTAGCCCCAGTAATTTTCCGGCACGGGATTGAGCCAGACGCATTTGCGGAAATGGCCGGTGATGCGGCTGAGCCAAATATCGCCAGCCTCCTTGTTCCAATGTTCCACCGAGCCGCCGGGATGGGTGATCTCATAGGGGCTCATCGAGGCATCGCCGACGAAGACGACGCGATAATCCGGGCCGAAGGTACGGATCAGATCGGTCGTCGCGGTGGCATCGGCGCGCCGGCGGCGATTGTCCTTCCACACGCCTTCGTAGAGACAGTTGTGGAAGTAGAAATATTCCATGTGCCGGAATTCGGCGCGGGCCGCGGAGAATAGTTCCTCGACCACGCGGATATGATCGTCCATCGAGCCGCCGACATCGAAGAACATCAGCAGTTTGATGGCATTGCGCCGTTCGGGCCGGGTCTGGACGTCGAGATAGCCGTGCTCGGCGGTGGAGCGGATCGTGCCGGAAAGGTCGAGCTCTTCGGCCGCCCCTTCGCGCACCCAGCGACGCAGCCGTTTCAGCGCCACCTTGATGTTGCGGGTGCCGAGCTCGACGCTGTCGTCGAGGTTTTGAAATTCTCGACGGTCCCAGACTTTCGCCGCCTTGCGGTGACGGGACGCATCCTGGCCAATGCGCACGCCTTCCGGGTTATAGCCATAGGCGCCGAATGGCGCCGTGCCCGCCGTGCCGATCCATTTCGAGCCGCCCTGATGTCGGCCCTGTTGTTCGGCAAGACGCTCACGCAGCGTCTCCATCAGCTTTTCGAAACCGCCGAGCGCCTCGACCAGCTTCTTTTCCTCGTCCGCCAGATGTCTTTCGGCCAGCTTGCGCAGCCATTCATCGGGGATAGCGACCGCCTCAGCCGGCGCCGTATCGCCGCCGACGGCCTCGACACCGCGGAAATAATCGGCAAAGACCTGATCGAAACGGTCGATGAAGCGCTCGTCCTTGATCAGCGTCGCGCGGGCCAGATAATAGAAGGCCTCGACGTCGTAATCGGCGATCCCCTCTTCCATTCCCTCCAGAAGCGACAGGAATTCCCGGAGTGTCACCGGAACCTTTGCTTCCTTCAGCTTCAGGAGGAAGGGAATGAACAAGCTCAGAACCTCTCTTGGCCGATCTCCTCGAGATCATAAGGCGTCGTCTGGTAGATCTCGTTGATCCAGTTGCCGAAGAACAGATGCGCATGGCTGCGCCAACGGTTCTGCGGTGCGATCTCCGGGTCGTTATGCGGGAAATAATTATGCGGCATCTTGATCGGCACGCCCGCATTCACGTCCCGAAAATATTCGTCCGCCAGCGAAGTGGAATCATACTCCACATGATTGAACATGTAGAGCCGATTACAGGCCTGCTCGTGGACCAGGCAGACGCCCATCTCGCTCGATTCCATCAAGATCTGCAATCCCAGCACCTTTTCGATGTCGGCGCGACGCACTTCCGTCCAACGCGAGACCGGAATGGCGAAATCATCGGAGAAGCCGTTGAGATAGACCGAGGAGGGCTTCAGGTTCTGGTGGCGATAGACCCCGAAGGCTTTTTCCTTCAGCGTATATTTTGGCACCTTATGGAAATGATAGGCAGCCGCCATTGCGCCCCAGCAGACGTTCATTGTGGAATGGACATTGGTCGCCGTCCAGTCGAAGATCTGCTGCATCTCGTCCCAGTAGGTGACTTCCTCATAATCCAGCAGCTCGATCGGCGCGCCGGTGATGATGAAGCCATCATATTTGCGGTGCTTCACCTCCTCCCAGGTTTGGTAGAAGGCGAGCAGATGCTCTTCGGATGTATTCTTGGCCTTGTGGCCGCCAACGCGGATCAGCGAGAATTCCACCTGGAGCGGCGAGGCGCCGACAAGGCGCGCCATCTGAACTTCGGTCTTGATCTTGTTCGGCATGAGATTGAGAAGCCCGATCTGAAGGGGGCGAATATCCTGCCGGATTGCCACCGTTTCGGTCATCACCCGCACACCCTCGCTCTGGAGGGCTTCAAACGCGGGCAGCGTATCGGGAATCTTGATGGGCATCGTTGTCACTCGACCAAAAACAAAAAAACCGGCCGCGATAAGAATCGCTACCGGTCCGCACGCGGCCCTTTAGCGACTTTTTTAACGTGGCTGCAAGCCGGCCGGCCAAATCACCACGGGAGAAATTCAATAGACCTGCTACCCCGGCGGGTCAATGGGGCAAGCGTTGAAGGAAGCTGGCGGCCGCGCCCTATTTCGGATGTAGCCTACAGATGTTCAAGGAGTGCCTGCATGCCATAGCCCAGACGTTGCTTGGCGTCCTCGATCGGCAGCCAGAAGAAACGGAAGCCAATCGGATCGCCGCCGCCGAACGGCGTCATTTCGTAGTGAAGCCAGGTGGCAGGCGCCGTCTCGGAGATATGGCAGCGGAAATAGTGCCGGCGGTGATGGTGCTCGCGACCTTCCTTCTCGAAACGGTAGTCATGGACGTCGAGCGGATGGAGTTCGTCCGGCGCAAAACCGGTCTCCTCTTCGAATTCGCGCGCCGCCGCCGTTGCAATATCTTCGCCGGGTTCGACGGTGCCGCCGGGAACCTGGAGCTGGATGGCGGGAAAATCCGGCTCATCGAATACCAGCAGATGCCGGTCGCGCAACGCGTAGATCAAGACCTTCACTGCATCCGGCTGCATCATTTCCCTTGCCCGCGCGCCATGAAGGCCAGCCGTTCGAAGAGATGGACGTCCTGCTCGTTCTTTAGCAGCGCGCCATGCAGCTTCGGCAGCGCGCTCTTCGCATCGGCACGCAGGGTGGCGGGATCGACGTCGTCGGCGACCAGCAGGCGGATCCAATCGAGCGCTTCGGAGGTCGAGGGTTTCTTCTTCAGCCCCGGCACATCGCGGATCTCGAAAAATTGGGTGAGTGCCGCCCGCACCAGCGCCTGCTTGATGCCGGGATAGTGCACCTCGACGATATGCGTCAGCGTTTCAGCATCGGGGAAGCGGATATAGTGGAAGAAGCAGCGGCGCAGGAAGGCGTCTGGCAGCTCCTTTTCATTGTTCGAAGTAATGATGACGATCGGTCTGACAGCGGCGTGGATCGTTTCGCCGGTTTCGTAGACATGGAACTCCATGCGGTCGAGTTCCTGCAGCAGATCGTTCGGGAATTCGATGTCGGCCTTGTCGATCTCGTCGATCAGCAGCACGCATTTCTTCGGTGCCGTAAAGGCCTGCCAGAGCTTGCCTTGGCGGATGTAGTTCCTGACGTCATTGACGTGGGCGTCGCCCAATTGGCTGTCGCGCAGGCGCGAGACGGCATCATACTCGTAGAGGCCTTGCTGCGCCTTCGTGGTGGATTTGATGTTCCATTCGATGAGGTCGAGACCCAGGGCCGCGGCGACCTGACGAGCCAGTTCCGTCTTGCCGGTTCCCGGCTCGCCTTTCACCAAAAGCGGTCGTTCCAGCCGTATGGCGGCATTGACGGCGACCATCAGATCCTTGTCGGCAATATAGTCCGCGGTGCCGTGAAATTGCATTGGAAGGCTTTCATCAATCTTTCGGGCGCAAGCTATCCCTTGGCCTTATTCGGTTCAAGGCGTGAAACGGTGTATATACTGAACGTGATCACGCTGATGTAACGCATGGATGGACATGTGAGCAGGTCATGATTAACTGGGGATTAAGTGCGTTGCAGGGACCTGTTGATGGCAGTTGAAGCACAAGCCAAGCCGAATATCGAGAGTGCTGACCGGGTCGGTTACGACTTTAGCGTTCTCTATCGGCTGCGCATGATGTTTTCCGCTTTTTGGAATTCGGCGGTACGCATCAAGATTATTTCCCTTACGATCGCATTGTTCGTGATTATCCTGGTTACGGCGTACGTCCAGGTTCTTCTCAACAATTGGAATGCGCCATTTTACGATTCGCTGGCGCGGCGCGACACCCATGCGTTCTTCCATCAGCTCGGCGTCTTCGGCATTATCGCAGGCCTGCTTTTGGTCCTCAACGTCGTGCAGGCATGGCTCAATCAAATGACCGCGCTCTATATGCGCGAGGGCTTGGCGCGCGATCTCGTCGACCAATGGCTGCAGGCCAAGCGTGCGCTTCGTCTCGCCTCCTCCGGCTTGATCGGCGTCAATCCGGATCAGCGGCTGCATGAGGATGCGCGCAATCTGGCTGAAAGCACGACAGGCCTCGCGATCGGCCTGGTGCAGGCGACGATCCTGCTGCTGAGCTTCATCGGCGTGCTCTGGGAATTGTCCAGCGGCATGGTCTTCAATTTCAAAGGCATGAGCTTCTCCATTCCCGGTTACATGGTCTGGGCGGCGATCATCTATGCGGGGTCTGCCTCGTTCCTCAGCCAGTTCGTCGGCCGCCGGCTGGTGCGGCTGAACGCCGACCGCTATTCCAAGGAAGCCGAGCTGCGCTTTGCGCTGATGCATGCCAATGAGCATATGCCGGCGATCACCATTGCCGGCGGCGAGGAGAATGAGCGCCGGCGGATCAATCTCGATATCTCCGCTGTGCTTGCCGTCATCCGCCAGCTCGCCATCGCCAATACCAATCTCACCTGGGTTTCGGCCGGTTATGGCTGGCTGGTGCTGATCATTCCGATCCTGGTGGCTGCGCCCGCCTATTTCTCCGGCGGACTGACCATCGGTCAGTTGATGGTGGCGGTCGGTGCCTTCAACCAGGTCAATTCCGCCTTGCGTTGGTATGTCGCCAATTTCGGCCCGATCGCAGAGTGGCGGGCCACACTGATGCGTGTCACCGATTTCCGTCAGGCGTTGACGGAGATGGATGACGGCACGGTCATGCCGCACACCATTGCTTTCGATCATGCTGCGCCCGGTGAAATGGTCTGGACGGATATGGAGATTTCCACCAAGACCAGCGAGGATGTCATCGAGAACGGTTTCCGTATCCGCGAAGGCACGGTGACGATTGCCGCCGGCGAGCACATCATGGTCAACGGCGATCATGGCGTGAACCGCAGGCTGCTGTTCCAGTCGCTGGCGCATCAGTGGAACTGCGGCGCCGGCAAGATCAGCCTGCCGCCGATGGAAGACATGTTGTTCATGCCGCATACGCCCTATGTCCCGGGCGGTACGCTCCGCGAAGCGATCTGCTTCCCCGAGGATCGGGATGCCTATGAGGATGCCGCCGTCGAGGCCGCGATGGACAGGGTCGGCCTTAGCCGCCTGAAGAGCCGGCTCGATACGCAGGCGCGTTGGGATCGGCTGCTGGACAATGACGAGCAAAAGGCGCTCTCCTTCGCGCATCTGCTGCTGGCGCAACCGAAATGGATCATCCTCGACGAAGTCATGGAAGGGCTGGAGCCGGATATCCAGGCCAAGTTCTCGGCGCTGCTGACGGAATTCACCGACGCCACCGTCATCTATATCGGCCGTTCCGAAGCCTATCTCCAGGCAATGTCGCCGCGCGTGCTGCACCTGCAGGCACTGGTGCCGCACGAGGAGGTCGTCGCCGAAGTCGTGCCGCCGGCCGTAGCGATACCGGATATAAGCCCCAAGAGGGCGAATTCGCCGTCGCGGTAGTTTGGGGCGATAGTCAGGCACGGCTACGGACGACGCAATTTTCTGCCTGGCCCCTCCCCCCGCTCTTGTAACTTATCATCTACCGCCTGTGAGCGTGTCGTTGAGCGCCGCAGTCCGCCAAAAAGCGAGATGATGCTTCAACAAAATTAGGCTTTTTTCGAAAGTGAGCGGATAATGACTGTATATTGAGGGAGGGGGCGGAGCATGATGTTCACGAGTGCGCGATTAGTCTGGTCAAGGCCATTCATTATCTTGGCGGCGTTTCTGTTGATTGTGGCCAGCGGCAGCGCCGGCCTAGCCGCCGATCAAACTGCCGTCTCTGAGGCGACGCAGCAGAAGATCAATCAGCTTACAAAGCTCCTCGACGACGCCGACATTCGGTCGTTGCTCGCTTCGCGCGCCAAGCCGGCCCCAGCAGACGAAGGGATGCCGGGCGCCTCCGCCAACGAATTCACGCAGCGGCTCAACGCCATAAGGGATCATGTGACGTCGGTCGTGGCCGCAGTGCCACTCGTGCCGGGCGAGTTCGAGAAGGCCAGAGAGACGACGATGGCGGGCATTAACGATCGCCGACCAATCACCGTCCTGACTTTCTTCCTGCTTCTTGTGGCGATTGGTCGAACTGTTGAATGGGTATTTGGCCGTTTTGCACGCCGCATGCAAACGAACCGGGAGGTAGATGCCTCGCAGTCTCCACCGAGTGGTTTCCAAATTCTGGGCCGGTATCTCTTTGCGGAGATTGCGCCCCTCGTGATCTTCGGCATCGCAAGCCTGGGCCTTTTCTTGAGTTTCAGTTGGCCGCAACTATTGACAGAACTTATAGTGCCAACTCTGCTTGGATTGATTGCCGGACGCTTCATGATCCGTCTTACCAGGATCTTGCTGACGCCCTACCCCAACGAAAGTGGCGATGGCGCGACGCGCTTGATTCCGATCGGGGAAAGTGCCGCCCATTTCTGGTTCAGCCGCCTAACCCTGTTCATTTCAATCTTCGTTTTTGGCTGGGCAGCGAATGGTATCATGCTTGATCTCGGCTTCCTGCCTGCAGCGAGGGAAGTGGTCGTCTATTGCCTCGGCCTTCTCCTGCTTGCATCGGCGATTGAGATGGCATGGCACCGTCCGCGCGAGACCGAGCATCACAGCCGCCATGGCGTGTTGGACTGGCTACTCGTTTTCTGGCTATGCCTGATCTGGGTCCTCTGGGTGGGTGGCGCGAGCGTCCTGATGTGGCTTTGCGCTTATCTCATTCTTGTCCCCGCCGGTCTAAAGATCGTGACCGCCGTTACCCACGGCGCGTTTCTGCGCTCCGCTAGCGATGCGGGTGCCGCGAAGCCGGTTCTCGAGGTCATCGTCGAACGCACTGCAAGGGCCGTCTTCATCGCACTTGCGGCTCTGTGGCTGACGAGCGTGATGCGCCTTAACTCAATGATGATGCAGGACGAGACCGCGAGCCGTATCTTCCGCGGCGTGCTAAGCGGTGTCGTAATTCTTCTTGTGGCCGACATTCTTTGGCAAGTTGTGAAGGCTCTGATCGAGAGTAGGCTAGCAAAGGCGCATGCTGCCGATAACGATGCTGCAGAAGCAGCCCGGAATGGCCGCCTTCTGACGCTGCTGCCGATTCTCAAGAACTTCCTCGCCGTCTTGATTGCCGTCATCGCGATCCTGACGGTGCTGTCGGGACTCGGGGTCGCGATTGGCCCGCTGATAGCCGGCGCAGGCATCTTCGGCGTAGCCATCGGTTTCGGCTCGCAGACACTTGTCAAGGACGTCCTCAGCGGCGTGTTTTACATGATGGACGACGCCTTCCGTGTCGGCGAATACATCCAGAGCGGCAGCTACAAGGGCACCGTTGAATCCTTCAGCATCCGATCGGTGCGATTGCGGCACCATCGCGGTCCGGTCTTTACCGTGCCCTTTGGCGTCCTCGGCGCGGTCCAAAACATGTCGCGGGATTGGGCGATCGACAAGTTTAAGATCGACGTGGCCTTCGACACTGATCTCGTCAAGGTGAAGAAGCTGGTGAAGGGAGTCGGAGCGACGTTGCTCGAAGATCCGGAATTCGGGCCGCTGATCCTCGAGACCGTAAAGTTCAAGGGCGTCGAGCAGTTCGGAGACTACGGAATGACCGTCAGCTTTGCTATGACCACCAAGCCCGGTCATCAGTCCGGGATCCGACGGCGCGCCTACGCGATGATCCGCGAGGTATTCGCCGAAAACGGCATTGAATTCGCCTCTCCGACGGTTCAGGTCGCCAATGAAGGAAAGGTTGGCGCTGACGGCGCGCCTACAGTGTCCAGCACCTCGACCGCCACAGCCGCTGCACTTGCAGTGAACAATGCGATTGCGTTGAGAAAGGCCGCCCCGACCGCAGAAGAGGGCGGCTGAAGCTGGGCTGAGGGGCCACGCACGTAATCGCGGCGGTAGAACGTTCACCTGACCATCACCATGCCAAGGCCCAAAAACAAAAACGCCCCATCCGCAAGGATAGGGCGTTTCCGTTGAACGATAGGCCGATCACTCAGTCCTTGGCGCGCTCGACGTAGGAATTGTCTTCCGTGGCGATGACGACGCGGGTGCCGGCGTTGATATGCGGCGGCACCATGGTGCGCACGCCGTTCGACAGCATGGCGGGCTTGTAGGAGGACGATGCCGTCTGGCCCTTCACGACCGGTTCGGTCTCGGTGATTTCCAGCGTGACGTGGCGCGGCAGCTCAAGTGCCAGCGGAATGCCTTCGTGGATCGACAGGATGCAGGTCATGCCTTCCTGCAGATAGGCCTTCTGGTCACCCATGGTTTCGACGTCGACGACGACCTGGTCGTAGTTGGCCGGGTTCATGAAGTGGAAGCCTTCGCCATCTTCATAGAGGTACTGGAAGTTCACGTCTTCGACGAAGGCGCGCTCGACCTGCTCAGTGGTGCGCCAGCGCTCGGACACCTTTACGCCGTCGACGATGCGGCGCATGTCGACCTGGGTGACCGGCGTGCCCTTGCCCGGATGAAAGTTCTGAGCGGTGAGAACGACGTAGAGTTTGCCGTCGACGTCGAGAACGTTGCCCTTGCGGACTGAAGAGGCGATGACCTTGACCATAAGACTTCCTTGTAACTCGGCCTGTCACGTCGTAGAGGACTGTCGAAATGCACCTCGCGACGCAGCTATTGTTTGCTTGGGGGCGCAACTACCCTAAATCAACAGAAATAGCCACCCCCATCCCTGGCGACCCGAGAAGAAAGCGTGCAATGGAGCCAACGAGCAGCAAAGCGTCCCCCTGGTGGACCCGCACCGTCCACGCGGATCGGCGGCCGTTCCTCATTGGCCGCAATGCCATCCAGGCGGCTCTGCGTGAATTCTTCATCCGCAACGATTTCATCGAAGTCGACACGCCGACGCTGCAGGTGTCGCCGGGCAACGAGGCGCATCTTCATGCCTTCGCCACCGAGGCGCTGACGACGGATGGCCAGAAGGCGCCCTTCTATCTCCACACTTCGCCGGAGTTCGCCTGCAAGAAGTTGCTCGCCGCCGGCGAGGAGCGCATTGCCTGCTTCGCCCATGTCTATCGCAACCGCGAGCGCGGGCCGCTGCACCATCCGGAATTCACCATGCTGGAATGGTATCGGGCGGGCGAGACCTACGAGACGCTGATGACCGATTGTGCTGCGCTGCTGGCGCTGGCGGCGGAGACGGTGGGGGCAAAGAAACTCAGCTATCGCGGCGCCGAAACCGATCCGTTCCTTGCGCCGGAGCGCATCAGCGTCGCTGCCGCCTTTGAACGTTATGCCAAGATCGATCTGCTGGGCTCGATCGGCCTCGACGGATCGACGGATCGCGAACATTTGGCGGCCGAGATGCAGCGCGTGGGTATGCGTGTGGCAAAAGACGATCACTGGCCCGATCTTTTCAGCCGCGTGCTGGTCGAGAAGGTCGAGCCCTATCTTGGCTTCGGCCGGGCGACGATCCTCGACGAATATCCGGTCTCGGAAGCGGCCCTTGCCCGGCCCTCGGCGCGCGATCATCGCGTGGCTGAGCGCTTCGAGCTCTATGCTTGCGGCGTCGAGCTCGCCAATGCTTTCGGCGAACTCACCAATGCCGACGAGCAGCGGCGGCGGTTTGAGATAGAGATGGCCGAGAAGGCTCGCATCTACGGCGAGACCTATCCGCTGGATGAGGAGTTTCTCGAAGCCCTTGCCGTCATGCCGGAGGCGAGCGGCATAGCGCTCGGCTTCGATCGACTGGTGATGCTGGCGACGGGTGCATCGCGGATCGAACAGGTGCTCTGGGCGCCCGTTTCGGAGTTTGGTTCATGAACGTGATGCGTCCGATCAGAAGCGTCGACGACCTTGAACAGGCCGGTTTGATCGATGCCGGTGAGGCTCTGTCGCTGGAGGCGGTTGCCGCGCGTTATGCCATTGCCCTGACGCCTACGATGGCAAAGCTGATCGACCGCAGCGACCCAGCCGATCCGATTGCGCGGCAATTCGTGCCTGACATGGTCGAACTTGTCGTTACGCCGGAAGAGCGGGCCGATCCGATCGGTGATCATGCCTATAGTCCGGTCGAGGGGATCGTCCATCGCTATCCCGACCGTGTGCTGTTGAAGGCCGTGCATGTCTGCCCTGTCTATTGCCGTTTCTGTTTCCGTCGCGAGATGGTCGGGCCGCAGGGTCTCGGCACGCTGGATGCGGCGGCACTCGATGCCGCCTTCGCCTATATCCGCGATCACCGCGAGATCTGGGAGGTTATCCTGACCGGCGGCGATCCGTTGGTGCTGTCGCCGCGCCGGCTGGAGGAGATGCTCAGTGCGCTCGCCGATATCGACCATGTGAAGATTGTCCGGTTCCACACTCGCGTGCCCGTCGTCGATCCCCTGAAGATCGACGAGGCGCTGATCGCGGCGCTGAAGGCGAGCGGCAAGACGGTCTATGTGGCGCTGCATGCCAACCATCCTCGCGAGCTGACCGCCGAGGCGCGTGCCGCCTGCGCGCGGCTTGTCGATGCCGGCGTTGTCCTGGTCAGCCAATCCGTTTTGCTGAAGGGCGTCAACGACGATCCGGATGTGCTGGCGGCGTTGATGAAGGCTTTCGTCGAGACGCGGATCAAGCCTTATTACCTGCATCATCCCGATCTTGCCCCCGGCACCAGCCATTTCCGCCTGACGATAGCGGAGGGGCAGAAGATCGTCGCCGCGCTGCGCGGCCGCATTTCCGGCCTCTGCCAGCCCACCTATATCCTCGATATCCCAGGTGGGCACGGCAAGGCAGACATCGGCAGAAACGCCGTCCGCGAGATCGGCGAAGGCTGCTATTCCATCTCGGATTATCGTGGCGGCGAGCATATCTATCCGCCGGAAGGATAGTCTGCTCACTGGCCGTTTCCGCTACTTCAGGATGTCTGTAGCGCCGCTTTTGTAAATGAACTTTGCTGGGAAAAATTTGGTGCATTAACCTTGCGGTCAAGTACCATTTTTCCGCACCTCATTCCGTACAGATTTTAGAATTGTAAGATATTGTCCCGTAAACGACATGTTATATGGCTTAAATATCGTAAATTTCTTTTAGAAAAATCTAAAAAATAAGATTTTCTTGATAAGTATATCCTGGTTATATTTACCACGTCGCTTAGCGGAATGTTCTATTTTCCCTGTTACTTCTCGGCGCAGGATAGGACGGCGTTGCTGCCGTCGCGTTTACGATCGCTTGGAGGGACTAAAGGATGAATGAGACGATTCGCGATTTGCTGGCCAAGTTTGGTGCGCTCCCCGTTGCGATGGATCAGATTGCCGACGACGCCGATCTCTACGCGGCCGGGCTGTCTTCCTTTGCGTCGGTGCAGCTCATGCTTGGCATCGAAGAAGCCTTCGACATCGAGTTTCCCGACAATCTGCTGAACCGCAAATCCTTTGCCAGCATCGTCGCCATCGAAAAGACGGTCGGCATGATCCTGGACAGCCGAAAGGTTGCCTGATGAGTGTCGCGGTCGCTTTGGTTGAAGCCGGAGCCGCAGATACGGCGGCGGTGCGTGCCGCACGCGTTGCGGCGATCGCCGGTAAACATGCTGATGCAGTCGACATAGAGGGCCGGTTCCCGCGCGAGGCTGTGGACGCGATGCGCGCCGAAAGGCTGCTGTCGATCCAGATCCCCGCCGATCTTGGCGGCGAGGGTGCATCGACCACCGAAATAGCCGAACTCTGCTCGATTCTCGGCCAGGCCTGCGCGGCCAGCGCCATGGTCTTCGCCATGCATCAGATCAAGCTGTCGAGCCTGGTCGAGCATGGTGCTGAGAGCGACTGGCACCGCGAGTTCATGCACCGCATCGCCAAGGAACAGCTTCTGCTGGCATCGGCGACGACCGAAGGCGGCATCGGCGGCAATCTCCGCAACAGTATCTGCGCCATCAAGGTGGAAGGCGACCAGTGCTTCCTCGAGAAGGACGCAACCGTCATTTCCTATGGCGCCCATGCAGACGCTATTCTCATCACCTCGCGCAGCCATGCCGAGGCGGCTTCCTCCGATCAGGTCATGACGGTATTCCTTAGGGATCAATACACGCTGGAGCGCACCATCGAGTGGAACACGCTCGGCATGCGCGGCACCTGCTCCGACGGCTTCCTGTTCAAAGGCGAAGCACCGGCCGAGCAGATCCTGCCGAAGCCGTTTGCCGAGATTGCCGCGCAGTCGATGTTGGCAAGCTCGCATCTGCTCTGGAGCGGCGTCTGGTATGGCATCGCAGCCGACGCGGTGGCCCGCGCCCAGGCTTTCGTGCGCGCCGCGGCCCGCAAGTCGCCTGGCCAGCAGCCGCCCGGCGCGTTGCGGCTGGCGGAAGTTTCCAGCCTGCTGCAGATGGTGAAGTCGAATGTCGTCGCCGGCCTGAAAGTCTATGAAGAGGCCAAGGCCGATGCCGACCGGCTCTCTTCGATGGCGTTTGCCGTCGCCATGAACAACGTCAAGATCGCGTCGTCGGAGATGATCCTGCCGATCATCAACCATGCGATGCTGATCTGCGGCATCATGGGCTACAAGAACGGCACGCCCTACAGCCTCGGCCGCCATTTGCGCGATGCGCACTCCGCTCAACTGATGATCTCGAACGACCGCATTCTCGGCAATACGTCGACCATGTTGCTCGTCCACAAACAAGATACCAGCCTACTGGGATAATCGTCATGGATATGCAGACCTCGTTTCTCGACCGCCTTTTTGAATCCGGTCTTCTGATCGACACCGGCGTTGATGGCCTCTATGGCCGCAGCGGCCAGTTCGAAGACGTCATTTCCGCTTTCGAGAGGCTGATCGACAAGTTCGGCGGCGCCGATGGTGCCGAGGCCATCCGCTTTCCGCCCGGCATGAACCGCGCCTTCTTCGAAAAGAGCGGCTACATGAAGAGCTTCCCGCAGCTTGCCGGCACGGTGCACAGCTTCTGCGGCAACGAGCTCGATCACATGAGCCTCCTGAAGTGCATGGAGGTGGGAGAAGATTGGACGAAGGATCAGGAAGCGACCGACATCGTACTGACGCCGGCGGCCTGCTATCCGCTCTACCCGACGGTCGCCAAGCGTGGCGCGTTGCCTGAGAGCGGCGCGCTCTTCGACCTGCAGTCCTATTGCTTCCGCCATGAGCCTTCCAAGGATCCGGCCCGTCAGCAACTGTTCCGCATGCGCGAATATGTCTGCATGGGCACCGATAAGCATGTGACGGATTTCCGCCAGAACTGGATGGATCGCGGCGTCGAGATGATGAGGGCCGTCGGCCTTGAAGTGACCATCGATGTCGCCAACGACCCGTTCTTCGGCCGCGCCGGCAAGATGCTCGCCAACAACCAGCGCGACCAGAACCTGAAGTTCGAGCTGCTGATCCAGATCACCTCCTCGGCCAATCCGACCGCTTGCATGAGCTTCAATTATCACCAGGACGCCTTCGGCGCGAAATGGGGTTTGAACTTCGAGGACGGCAGCGTTGCACACACGGCCTGCGTCGGCTTCGGTCTGGAACGCATTGCGCTGGCGCTGTTCCATCACCACGGTCTCGACACCAAGGAATGGCCCGAAAGCGTGCGCAAGGCGCTGTGGGGCTGATCGGTTCCATGGCTTCCGTCTTCGCGGGACTCGATCCCACCAGCTACAGGTCCCATGCGCTGCACGACAGCGAGCGCGTGTGGCCGGAAACCAATTGCTATATCGATCTCTGGATCGAGGTGCTCTCAAGCCTGAAACTGTCGCCGGAAGCCATGCTCGGCTTCACGGTGGGCCAAGATTTCGAGGGTGATCAGTTTACCTTCTTCAAAGTGCCGCTCGAAGATCTGGAAGCGTTGTACGGCATCCGCTGCACGGAACTCGCAATCTACGACAAGATCCAGCACCACGTCGCCGAGCAGATCGGCCGTCGCCGGCTCTGCCTGGTCGAGATGGATTCCTTCTACATGCCGGACACTCAGGGTGTCGGCTATCGCCGCGAGCACGGCAAGACGACCGTCGCCATCAACAGGCTGGACATGGCGGGCCGCGAGCTCGACTATTTCCACAATGGCGGCTTCTTCCGGCTGTCGGGCGAAGATTTCGACGGGCTGTTTCAATTGCATCTGACGGATGAAGATCTGCCCTTCCTGCCCTATACGGAATTCGCGAAGTTTCCCGAGAATGTGCCGGGCGAGGCCGCCATCCGGCAGACGTCCAGGCAACTTCTGGCCTTCCATTTCCGCCGCCGTCCCGCGGCCAATCCCATCCGTGCCTTCGCAGCGGTTTTCCCGGCGCAGGTGGAAGTGGTAGCCGAACGGCCCTTCGGCTTTTTCCACAAATATGCCTTCAATACGCTGCGCCAGCTCGGCGCCAATTTCGAGCTGGCGGGCAGTCATCTCGACTGGCTGTCGGGGGCGTTTTCGGAAGCTGCTGGCGAGGCCCGGCGAATTTCGGAAGTGGCGAAATCCGTGCAGTTTCAGCTCGCCCGCGCCGTAACACGCAAGAAATTCGAGCCGTTGCAGACGGCCCTTGATCCGGCCGCGGATGCATGGGATTCGATGATGGGGCTGCTTGAACAAAAGCTGTAGGCGAACGTGATCTCCTCCCAAAGCCTGCTCTTTGGGAATCCTGTTCTGAGCTGAGGAATGCAATGCACGGGCGTTTGGCTGATATTGGCGGCGAGACGCTGCTGAGCGAAGGGTGGAACCTGGTTCTGACGGATGCGGGCGCCTGCGCTTCGCCTTCGGACGTGCCGCTTTCGGCCGGGTTCATCCCCGCGTCGGTGCCAGGCACGGTGGCCGGGGCGCTGGAAAAGGCCGGGCTTTTCAATCGTGAGCATCCCCATCCGCTGAACGACAAGGACGCCTGGTATCTTTGCAGATTGGTTGACGCCGACCCCGGCAATGCGGTTCTGCGGCTCGGAGGATTGGCGATGCTCTGCGACGTCTTTCTGAACGGCACAAAAATCCTCGTTTCCGAGAGCATGTTCGAGTCGCACGAACTCGCCGTCCATCTGCTGGGCGGCGACGAACTGGCACTGTGTTTTCGTGCCCTGGAGCCACGGCTTGCCGAACCCGGCCCCAGAGCCCGGTGGCGGCCGCAGATGATCACGCCGCAGGGGCTGCGCCTGGTACGGACGACACTGCTCGGCCACATGCCCGGCTGGTGCCCGGAAATCCATGCGGTTGGCCCCTGGCGGCCGATTTCACTGTTTCGCCCGCATAGCCCGATCATTCGCGATCTTTCGCTACGTCCGGATCTGCTGGAGGATGACGAGGGCCGGCTTTATGCCTCGCTCATTGTTGAGGGACAGGTCGGTGAGATCGTGCTTCGCTGTGGTGGCGTCGAACAGGCCTTTGAGAAGGACAATGGCGGTCGCTACACGGCGATCCTGAAAATCCCTGGTGTGACGCCGTGGTGGCCGCACACCCACGGAACGCCCTATCTCCATGACGTCGCGCTGATCGTCGATGGTGTCGAGCACCCGCTCGGGCGTACTGGCTTCCGCCGGCTTGCGGTCGATCGCAGCGCGGACGGTCAGGATTTCGCGCTTGTTGTCAATGGCGAGCGCATCTTCTGCCGTGGCGCCGTCTGGACGACGGCGGATATTGCCCGCTTGCCTGGCGGCCGTGAAGATTACGAGCCCTGGCTGCGGCTGGCGGCGGAGGCGGGCATGAACATGGTCCGCATCGGCGGCACCATGGCCTATGAGACCCCGGAATTCTTCCGGCTCTGCGACGAACTCGGCTTGCTGGTTTGGCAGGATTTCATGTTCGCCAATTTCGACTATCTGAAGAACGACAAGGCCTTCAATGCCCATGTCGAGGCGGAGGCGGCGCAGCTTCTTTCGAGTACGCGCCTGTCGCCCTCGCTCGCTGTGCTTTGCGGCGGTAGCGAGATCCACCAGCAGGCGGCAATGATGGGCTTGCCGGAACGCTTCTGGGCGAGCCCGATCGTGGAGGAAATCATTCCGGCCATCGTAAAGTCGCTGCGGCCCGATGTTCCCTATGTCGTCAATTCCCCCTCGGGCGGCGCCATGCCGTTTTCCTCGAATGCGGGGGTGACGCATTACTATGGCGTCGGCGCCTATATGCGGCCGCTTGGCGATGCGCGCCGCGCCGACGTTCGCTTCGCGGCGGAAAGTCTGGCTTTCGCGCATGTGCCGCAGGCCCGGACCTTGGCGCGGCATTTGCCAGTGCCGGCAGTCCATAGCCCGCTATGGAAAGAGCGGGTGCCGCGCGATCGCGGTGCTTCCTGGGATTTCGAGGATGTGCGCGATCATTATGTCAGCGAACTCTACGGCTTCGAACCAAGCCGCCTGCGGCGCGAAGATCCGGATCTCTATCTTGATCTGTCTCGCGCCGTTACCGGCGAAGTCGCGGAAGAAACCTATGCCGAATGGCGGCGGCAGGGCTCCGGCTGCAACGGTGCCCTTGTCTGGACGCTACAGGATCTGTTGCCCGGCCCCGGCTGGGGCGTGATTGACTCCACCGGTGAGCCGAAGCCCATATGGTATGCGCTCCGCCGCGCCTTTCGGCCGGTGCAAGTATTGCTCACCGACGAAGGCACCAATGGCCTCGATGTGCATGTCATCAACGAGGGCGATGTTGCCCTCGACCTCGATCTAGACGCGGTCTGCCTGCGCGACGGCCGCCAGACCGTGGTCAGCGGGAAGCGGGAATTGTCGGTCGAAGCCCGCGGCAAGCACAAGATCGCCTGCACCGATCTCTTCGGCGCCTTCTTCGACACGACCTATGCCTTCCGTTTCGGCCCGCCGTCACATGATGTGACGGTGGCGCGGCTTACAGCGCGCGAGACAGGGGCGCTGATTACTGAAGCCTTCTACTTCCCCCTGGGCAGGACAAAAGCCTTTCACGAGGCCGAAATCACAGCTTCCGTCGTGCAGCAGGACGATCACTGGTTCCTTGATCTGCGCAGCGACCGGTTGGCACAATCGGTACAGATCGATTTCGAAGCCTATCGGGCGGAGGACGACTGGTTCCACCTCGCTCCCGGTGGGACCCGGCGGTTGAGGCTTTATACGAGGGCTGGAACTTCGGTAGAGACTGTTCCCACAGGTCAGATCAGGACTTTGGGTGGCCGGGGGATAGTCGAAGTGTGATTGAGGCGCGGCAAGCGCAGCGGCCTATCTCGCCCTTGGCGGGCGAGAAAGTAAAAACTTAGAATTAGGCGAGGGCTCGTCCCTCGTCTAATTCTTAGTTTTTACAAGAGCGGGGGTAGGAAGGGACGCACCGATCTCGAAAACTATCGGTGCAAGACGTGGCCCCCTCTCTTGCAATTTCAATGGCTTAGAAATTGCGCGTGACTTTTGGATATGCGGAGCTTGCGGTGTCGCAATTCCTAAACCAGTGAAATTGCTTTCTCGCCCGCCAGGGGCGAGATAGGTCCTGCGCTGGCTCCTCCTACAACGTCACCCCATCCGGCCCGAACAGATGGCAGCGCTCGGGATCGATGTGGATGCTGACTGTTTCTCCGGCGCGAATGGCCTGCTGATCTTCCAGCGCGACCGTCAGTGCCTGGCCGCCATGCAGCGTGACGTAGAGGATCGTCTGGCCGCCGAGATGTTCGACCAGATCGACGCGGGCGCTGCCCAGCGCCAGGCCGCGGTCGCCGACGTTCAGATGTTCCGGGCGGGCGCCGAGGGTGACGGGTTGGCCGGGCTGGAGACCGCCGAGCCGGCGCGGCAGGCGCACCGTCTGGCCGGCGAGGTCGATGACGGCGGAGCCGTCGTCGGAGGCGACGATCTTTGCGTCCAGGAAGTTCATCTTGGGCGAGCCGATGAAGCCGGCGACGAATTTGTTCCGGGGCTTGTTGTAGAGATCGAGGGGCGCCCCGACCTGTTCGATATTGCCGCCATTCAGCACCACGATCTTGTCGGCCATGGTCATGGCCTCCGTCTGGTCGTGGGTGACGTAGATCATGGTATTGCCGAGCCGCTGATGCAGGCGAGCGATCTCGACGCGCATCTGCACGCGCAGTTCGGCGTCGAGATTGGAGAGCGGTTCGTCGAAGAGGAAGATCTTCGGTTCACGCACGATGGCGCGGCCGATGGCGACGCGCTGTCGCTGGCCGCCGGAGAGCTGCTTCGGCTTGCGCTGCAGGAGCTGCTTGATCTGCAGGATCTCGGCCGCTTTTTCGACGCGCGGCTGGATCTCCTGTTTCTTCATGCCCGCCGTTTCCAGGCCGAAGGCGAGGTTCTTGTAGACCGACATGTGCGGATAAAGCGCATAGGACTGGAACACCATGGCGATGCCGCGCTTGGAGGCCGGGACATCGTTCATGCGGCTGCCGTCGAGATAGAGCGCGCCGCCGGAAATCGGTTCCAGGCCGGCGATCATGCGCAGCAGCGTGGACTTGCCGCAGCCGGATGGACCGACGAAGACGGCGAATTCACCGGGTTCGATTTCCAGGTCGATGCCGTGGACGACCTCAAGCTCGCCATAGCGCTTGATAACCTTCTGCAGCGAGACGCTTGTCGCCATGGGCGCTTCCTCCTTGTTCGTCCTGATGGCTCGCACGGCTGTCGTCATGCGGGCCTCCAGCTCTTGTATTTCGTGCTTTCGGGGCCGACTGGAAAGCGGACTTCGGTGCGCGTTTCCGATGATTCATAGAATGCGGTGACCAGCTCCAGCGCCTGGCGGGCATCGGTTGTCGTCACCGGCAGCGGTCCGCCCGATACCAGTGCTTCGTGGAACAGCTTCATCTGCGTGTTGAAGCGGTTCGGAATTGGCGACCAATCGGCGAGCAGCGCATCGATCTTTGCGCCGATCTCGTCATTGGCGGGGACGATCTTCCAAGGGTCCTGGCCGGGGCTGTAGGGCTCGTGGTTGCTTTCGATCAAGACGTTTTCGAAGGCGAGGCGCAGGCGGCTGATCTGTTCCTGTGAACCAAGCGTGGCGCTGATGGTGGCAAGTGCGCCGTTTTCCATCAGCAGGCTGGCGCTGGCGCAATCTTCCACTTCGATATCGTTGACGCGGGTGGCGACGCGGCCGAAGAGGCCGGCGATCGGTCCCATGAGATAGGTGAGCATGTCGTGCAGATGGATGGAGTGCGTCATCAGCACGCCGCCGAGCTCCGTATCCCACTTGCCGCGCCAGGGGACTGCATAATAGTCGGCGCCACGGACCCAATGCGTTTCCGATGTGGCGACATAGGGCTTGCCGGCGATGCCGGCCTCGATGATGCGCTTGGCCTTCTGGATGCCGTCGCCATAGCGATACTGGAAGATCGGCATCAGCCGGCCCTTGGCCGTCTTCTCGGCGGCGATGACGGCATCGACATCGGCGAGCGAGCCGACGAGGGGCTTTTCGCAGACCACATGCTTGCCGGCGGCAAGCGCCTGTATGATGAGCTGGAAATGCGAGCCCGGCGGCGTGCAGATATCGATGATGTCGATATCGGGCATGTTGAGGATCTCGACGAAATCCTTGAGGCGTCTGCCGATGCCGAATTCGTCACCCACGGCGTTCAGGCGTTCCTCGTTGAGATCGCAGAGAGCGGCGACTTCGAAGCGATCCGGATGCGGCAGGTAGCCTTCGACGATATGGGAGCGGCCGATGCCGAGGCCTATGATCGCGACTTTTTTTACGTCGGACATGTCGAGATTACCTCTGAATGCTGTTGAGCGATGTCGCTTCGGCCAGAGCCTGCGCCTTCAGCGCCAGCTCCATGGCCTTGAAGCAATGGTCCTGTCCCATCGCGGTTTCGGTGCGGTCCCGGATATCGGCGGCCAGTTGCCGGCCGTAAGGCAGCTCGACTTCGGTGCAATCGATATGCTGCATGCCCTTGCGGTCCGTGAGGAAGAGATGATCGGTGCCGGGACGGCCGGCAACGTCGATATATTTGCGCAGCTCGATCGTGCCTTCGGTGCCGACGATGAAGAGGCGACCGTCGCCCCAGGTGGAAAGGCCATCGGGCGTGAACCAGTCGACGCGGACATAGCCGGTGACGTCAGGCGTGCGCAGGTGAAAATCGCCGTAATCCTGTAACCCGGGCGTTTCCGGATTGGCGCGGTTGGAAACCGTCGCTGACAGTACCTCGGCTTCCAGCGAGTCCGCGAAGAACAGGAACTGCTCGCATTGATGCGAGGCGATGTCGGTGATGATGCCGCCGTAGCGCTTGCGGTCGAAGAACCAATCCGGCCGGGTCGGTTTGCGCAGCCGATGTGGGCCGAGCCCCGTCGTGTGGATGACCTTACCGATGGCGCCGGCTTTGACCAGCTCCCCGGCTCTAACGGTCGATGCCGTCTCAAAATGTTCGGAATAGAGGATGGAGACGATGCGTTTGGTTTCCGCCTGTACCCTGCGCACTTCCGCGAGTTGATCCAGCGTCACCATGCCGGGCTTATCCAGCATCACGTCCTTGCCATGCCGCATGGCCTCGATGGCGAGGTTCGACCGCTCGTCGGAGATTGCGGCGCTGACGATCAGGCCGATCGAGCGGTCCTCCAGGATTTCGCGTTTGTCAGCGACACGTTTTGCCTGCGGGAAACGCCCGGCGAAGACGGCGGCGAGGTCGTCTTCTACGGCGTGGAAGGCAACGAGCTCGGCGCCAGCCCGCAGCATGACGTTGACCTGGCCGTAGATGTGATCGTGATTGAGGCCGATGGCGGCAAAGCGCAGCGCGCTCATGCGACATTTCCTTTCAGTGAGTTTCTTTGGTTACGGTCCCAAACCTTGGGTATTCGGGACCGCAGGATTCATAATCAGCGTTTGAGGCCGGCCGTGGCGATGCCGTCGATCAGCAGCCTCTGGAAGAACAGGAAGATCAGGAAGACGGGGATCAGCGAGATGCTCGACATGGCAAACAGGCTGCTCCAATCGGAGCTACCGGTCGAGTCCACGAAGGAGCGCAGGCCAAGCTGCACCGTGTAGGTGTTGATGTCGGAGAGATAGATCAGCGGGCCGAAGAAATCGTCCCAGGTCCAGATGAAGGAGAAGATGGCAGCGGTCGCCAACACCGGCAGCGACAGCGGCAGCATGATCCGCCAATAGATGCGCCACGGGCTGCAGCCGTCCATCATCGCGGCCTCGTCCAGTTCGCGCGGAATGCCACGGAAGAACTGCACCATCAGGAAGATGAAGAAGGCATCGACCGCCAGGAATTTCGGGACGACCAGCGGCAGCATGGTCTTCACCCAGCCGAGCTTCAGGAACAGGATATATTGCGGGATCAGCGTCACATGATAGGGCAGCATCAGCGTGCCGAGCATCAGCGCGAACCAGAAATTCTTGCCCCAGAAATTCAGCCGGGCGAAGGCATAGGCCGCCAGCGAGCAGGAGATGACATTGCCCATCACGGAAAGGACGGCGATGATGACGGAATTCCACACGAAGGAGCCGAAGGTGACCTGTCCGCCGAACCAGCCGCGGGCATAGGAGCTGAAGTCGAACTGCGACGGGATCAGCGAGGCGGTGCCGAAGATCTCGTTCTGATCCTTTACCGAACCGGAAAGCATCCAGAGCAGCGGGTAGAGCATCACGATCGACGCGGCGACCAAAGCGACATGGATGAGGACGGACAGGAACCACGGGCGTTCGCGCGGCGGGTTCAGATCTTCGGCAAAATGGGTGAGCTTCGCGTCAGTCATCGTAGTGGACCCAATAACGAGCTGAGAGGAAGGAGAAGGCGGTGAAGATCGCGATGATGATCACCAGGATCCAGGCGAGGGCCGCGGCATAGCCCATGCGGAAATAGCCGAAGGCCTCCTGGTAGAGGTAGAGCGTGTAGAACAGCGTGGAATCGATCGGGCCGCCGGTGCCGGATGAGATGACATAGGCCGGCGTGAAGGCCTTGAAGGCATCGATGGTCTGCACCACGGCGTTGAAGAAGATCACCGGCGTTAAGAGCGGCAGGGTGATCTTGAAGAAAATCCGCGCCTTCGATGCACCGTCCAAGCTGGCCGCCTCATAGAGATCGGTCGGGATCTGCCGAAGGCCGGCGAGAAAGATGATCATCGGCGAACCGAACTGCCAAATCGCCAGGATGATGAGGGTATAGAGCGAATAGTCCGGATTGGAGATCCAGCTCGGTCCGTTGATACCGAAGGAGTACCAGAGCAGGGTGTTGACGATGCCGTCGGCATCGAAGATCTGCCGCCACAGCACCGCAATCGCAACGCTGGAGCCGAGCAGCGACGGCAGATAGAAGATGGCGCGATAGACCGGCAGGCCCTTGATACCGCGGTTCAGCAGCAGCGCCACCAGAAGTGCGAATGCCAGCTTCAGCGGTACGGAACAGACGACGTAGAACAGC
This sequence comes from Martinezella paranaensis, assembly GCF_014200235.1. Classification (NCBI taxonomy): domain Bacteria; kingdom Pseudomonadati; phylum Pseudomonadota; class Alphaproteobacteria; order Hyphomicrobiales; family Rhizobiaceae; genus Martinezella; species Martinezella paranaensis. The sequence continues at coordinate 122,170 of NZ_JACHBI010000004.1, forward strand.
GTCACCTTCATCGATGACAGGAATTTGTCGTCTGCCGTCGCGATCCGCACATAATTGTTGATGCCGACGAGGTTCGGAGACTGCAGCAGATTGTAGTCGGTGAAGGAGAGATAGAGCGAGGCAATCGCTGGCCCGAGGGTCAGTCCGAAGAAGCCGATGAACCACGGCAGAAGGAAGAGATAGCCGGGTGCGTTGCGCGCGAATGCGCTCGGCGCCTTGTAGGAGGTTTCCACGCGCAACGGCGCGCGCTCGCCGACGGCTAAGCCGCCGGCAACGCTCTTGCTGTTTGTACCCACGGTATCAGCCTCGCGTAATGTTTGCTGCTGCCTGTTCGGTGAACTTCGTGCCAGCGTCCTGCGCGCTGGTTTTGCCGAAAGCCACTTCCTCGGCGATCGTCTTCAGCATGAATGCATTCTCGCCGGCGCCGTTCGGTGGAGACGGCGGTAGAGCTCCGACATTCGGCGTCAACCGGCCGATATAATCGACGACCTGTTTGCTCGTGGCATCGAGATCCGGCGTCAGCAGATCGCGGATCTTCGGCGAGGCGGGAACGCCGCGCTCTACGCCGAGTATCTTTGCGCCTTCCGGATCCTCCACGAGATAATTGACGAAGGCGACGGCGGCGTCCTTGTTTGCCGAGGTTGCCGAAACCGACATCAGCATCGAGGGTTTCAGATACTGGCCGGGCTTGCTACCCGGGTTGCTGGGATACGAGACCAGGTCGATCTTTTCCTTGACGAGGCCCTGAATGGCGACGAACTGGTTGGAAAAGGCGTAGCTGACGGCCGCCTTCTTGGTCACCAGCATGTCGGTCTCGATGGTCTGCTTGTAGAGAGCCTGCACATCGGCCGGCACGCAGGCGCCGATTTCGCGCAGGTGGCCCCAGAAGGAAAACCATTCGGCGGCATCCTTGGCTTCGAAGCCGAGCTTGCCGTCGCTCGTATAGAGCGCCTTGCCGCGCTGGCGCAGCCAGCACTCGAAGTCAGGCTCGCCGCCGCTCTGATCTGCGGTGCCGTAGAAGCCGCGGCGTTTCTTGGCGGCGGTGACCTTGGCGCAGGCCTCGCCGAGCTGCTCCCAGGTCATGCCGTCATGCGGCGGCTCAATGCCGGCTTCCTGCCAGGCTGCCACATTGACGACGACCATGGAGGAATTGACCCCGAGATTGACGCCGTAAATCTTGCCATCGACCTTGCCGGAATTGATATTGGGAGCCCCGAAATCCTCGATCGCCAGGCTCTTGTCGAGATAGGGCGTCATGTCGAGCAGCGCGCCGCGACGGGCATATTCGAAGATGTAGCGATAATCCATCTGAATGAGGTCCGGCGCGTTGCCGCCGCCGGTCTGCGTGGCCAGACGCGTCCAGTAGCTATCCCAGCCGAAGGATTCGCCGGCGATTGTGACATCCGGGTTCTTGGCTTGATAGGCCTTTACCGCTGCAAACGTACGGTCGCTTCGCTCCTTCGATCCCCACCAAAGAAGGCGCATCGCGGTTGCCGCATTGGCGCGCGAAAGTCCGATACTGCTGAAAGCTAGCGTGGCTGCCATGCCAGCAAGCAACTGCCGGCGATCGATCGTCAACGTCATCCTGGTCTCCTCCCCAGTTAACCGGTGATTTACGAACTGCTTTGCATGATATAACTATTTGGTTACAAGTTGGATAGAAACGCGACCGCTGTCAAGCGCCAATCGTGTCACAATCAAGCGACCCGTGCTGGGGCTGGGGGCATCCGTTGCGAAAGAGATAGATCGGGGAGGAGGAATGTCCATGGTGGCCAGGACAACCCAAGGAACTGAAAAATCAGCGAAAGCGGGCGTTTACGGCAAGGCGGAAACGAGGCCGAAGAAGGTGCCGCGCAATCCGCAGCGCACCCATGCCATGATCCTGGAAGCGGCGACGGAGGAATTCGCCGCGCACGGCTTCGGCGGTGCCAGGGTGGATGCGATCGCGGCGAGGGCGCAGACCAACAAGCGCATGCTCTATCACTATTTCGGCGACAAGGAGGGACTCTATGTCGCCGTGCTGGAGGCGACCTATGCGGCGATCCGCAATGCGGAGAAAAATCTCGACCTCGCCCGCCGTGATCCCGAGGAAGGGATGCGCGAACTGGCGCTCTTCACCTGGCATCACTTCCTCGAACATCCGGAATTTTTGAGCCTGCTCGTCACCGAAAACCTGCATGAAGCGCGTTATCTGAAGCGTTCCGACAAGATTTCGGCGATGCATTCGCACTTCATCGGCGAGCTGGCCGACGTGCTGCGACGAGGTGAAGCAGCCGGTATTTTCCGGCCGGCCATCGACCCGGTGTCGGTTTACCTCACCATTGCGGCGCTCGGTTTCTTCTACCTGTCCAATCGCCATACGCTATCGACGATTTTTGCCCGCAAGCTGACCGCACCGGAAGCGCTGAAAGCCTGGGGCGAGCACATCGTTTCGGTGACCTTGGCCTCGATCAGGGCTTAATGCGTTCCGCTTTGGGCATGCGGTGGCTCCAGCGATCACGAGAAATTTTCGAAAGGGCGATTGACAAGTCCGGAGATATCGCGCGATCGTGTAACTATATAGTTACATTGGCTGGCCGGCCAAACCTTTGCTATTCCTGACTCTGGAGGGGGTCGGGTCAAAATATCAAGGAGGGATCATGAAGCGCGTCGGTATCATCATGCACGGCGTCACCGGACGCATGGGGCTGAACCAGCATCTCATCCGCTCGATCGTGGCGCTTCGCGCCGAAGGCGGCGTGCTGCTGTCGAATGGCGAACGTGTCATGCCCGATCCGGTCCTCGTCGGCCGCAATGCGGCGCGGCTGGAAGAACTCGCCCGCAAATACCGCATCGAGCGCTGGACCACCGATCTCGATGGTGCGCTCGCCGACCCAAACGATACGATCTTCTTCGACGCGGCGACGACGCAGATGCGCGCCGAGCTGATTTCGAAGGCGCTCGATGCAGGCAAGCATGTCTATTGCGAAAAGCCGATCTCCGACGACCTCGACACGGCGATAGAGCTGGCCCGCAAGGCCAAGGCATCGGGCCTGAAGAACGGCGTCGTGCAGGACAAGCTGTTTCTGCCGGGCCTTCGCAAGATCGCCATGCTGCGCGACAGCGGTTTCTTCGGCAAGATCCTCTCCGTGCGTGGCGAATTCGGCTATTGGGTGTTCGAAGGCGACTGGCAGACGGCGCAGCGGCCATCCTGGAATTACCGCAAAAAAGATGGTGGCGGCATCATCCTCGATATGCTCTGCCACTGGCGCTATGTGCTCGACAATCTTTTCGGGCCGGTAAAGGCGATCAGTTGCCTCGGCGCCACCCATATTCCCGAACGCGTGGACGAAGCCGGCCGACGCTATGTCGCCGATGCCGACGACGCAGCTTATGCCACCTTCGAGATGGAGGGCGGCATCGTCGCCCATATCAATTCCTCCTGGGCCGTGCGTGTCCGCCGCGACGATCTCGTCACCTTCCAGGTTGACGGCACGCATGGCTCGGCGGTGGCGGGGCTCACCCGTTGCTGGACGCAGCATCGGGTCAACACGCCGAAACCGGTCTGGAATCCCGACCAGCCGCAGACGATCGACTTTTACGACACCTGGGACGAGGTGCCGGACAATCAGGTCTACGACAACGGCTTCAAGATCCAGTGGGAAATGTTCCTGCGCCATGTGCTCGAAGATGCGCCCTGGCGCTACACGCTGACGGAGGGTGCCAAGGGCGTCCAGCTCGCTTCCCTCGGCCTGAAGAGCTGGGCCGAGCGCCGCTGGCTGGATGTCGAGCCGCTGGAGATTTGAGGGATGGTGGTTGCTTGGTCATTAGGATGGTCAGGACAGTTCTTCGATGCCGTATCCCTGTGCCTGGCCCCTCACCCTAGCCCTCTCCCCGCTTGTGCGGGGAGAGGGAACGACCGCGCAAAGCAACGGCCCGCATCTTTCGTGGAAGATTGCTTTTGGCAGGATAGAGCTCCCTCTCCCCGCCAGCGGGGAGAGGGCTGGGGTGAGGGGTCAGGCACGCAGAAGCAGCATGGGCAGACCCGCCTGACGATTACCGGAGCCAACTGAAACCATGACCGACCCATTGAAAATCAGAGTTGTCGAGGCCGAGACTTTTGAGCGGCCGGTGACATTGCGGCTTCCTTTCCGCTTCGGTGCGGCGACGCTGCGGGAGGCGCGGCAGATTTTTCTGCGTGTCCGCATCGAAGACGCCCGGGGTGGCTCGGCGAGCGGCATGGCCGCCGAGCTGATGGTGCCGAAATGGTTCGACAAATCGCCCGAGCTTTCCAATGCCGACAATGAAAACCAGCTTCGCCGCTCGCTGGCACTGGCGCTGGACGCCCTAAAAGGTGCGGGATTGGGAACCGCTTTTTCGCTGCATGCCGCCGTCGAAGCGGCGCATCACGCGCGGGCCGCGGCCGAGAGGCTGAATGGCCTTGTCGCGTCTTTCGGCCTGGCGCTTGCCAACCGGGCGGTTCTCGACGCGCTTTGCCGGATGGAAGGTCTGACGGTCGCACGGGCGATCCAGGCCAATCGGCCGGGCATCGATGCGTCGACGGCGCCCGATCTCGCAGGCTTCGATTTGCCTAATTTCCTGTCGAGCCTGACGCCGGCCGAAAGCCTTGCGGCGCGGCACACGGTCGGCCTGGTCGATGCTATCAGGGCGGGCGATATCCTGGCCGCCGACCGCCTGAACGACGGCCTGCCCGAAAGTTTCGAAGAGGCGATCGACGCCTATGGCCTGACCTTCTTCAAGGTGAAGGTATCGGGCGTTCCGGATGCCGATATCGATCGTCTCTGCCGAATTGCCGATGTCATCGATGCCAAGATGTCGGCCTATTCGGTGACGCTCGACGGCAACGAGCAGTTCAACTCCGCCGAGGCGGTCGCCGATCTGCTGGCCCGCATCCAGGCCGAGCCGCGGCTGGCCCGTTTTGCGGCTTCGATCCTGTTTGTCGAGCAGCCGATCGCCCGCGCACATGCCTTCGAGAAGCCGGTGGGAGCGCTCGCGGCCTTCAAGCCGGTGGAGATCGATGAGTCCGACGCCGATATCAACGCTTTCGTCACAGCCAGACGGCTTGGCTATACCGGCATCTCCTCTAAATCCTGCAAGGGCTTCTATCGTTCACTGCTGAACCGGGCGCGCGTCGCCAAATGGAGCGCCGAGGATGGTACGCCCTATTTCATGTCGGCGGAGGACTTGACGACACAAGGCGGCCTCGCCGTGCAACAGGATCTGGCACTGGCCTCGCTCATCGGCATGACGCATATCGAGCGCAACGGCCATCACTATGTCGACGGCATGGCCGGCGCGCCGGACGCAGAGCAGGCTGCCTTCGCGCGGGCTCATTCCGATCTCTACGCCGTTCGCGACGGGCGGACACGGCTGAAGATCGAGGGTGGGAAGATCGCCATCGGTTCAGTCGTCAGCGCGGTCGGCCTCGGTTCGTCCGTCGAGCCGGACTGGAGCGCGATGGAGACGTAAATTCCTTCTCCCCTTGGGGAGAAGGTGCCCGATAGGGCGGATGAGGGGGCTCGGTGCGAAGCGCCGACCGTCTGAAGCGCACGCGAAAAGGCAGTCTTACGGTGCAACGCCCCCTCAACCCGCGCGTTCCGCGCGACCTTCTCCCCAGTGGGGAGAAGGAGAAACCAGACTCTGGAGGAGAAACATGTCGTTATCGAAGAAACGCTATGCCCTGGTCGGCACGGGCAATCGCGGTGCCACCATGTGGGGCAGGGATCTGGTCGAGCGCTGGAGCAATGAGGTCGAGCTGGTCGCTGTCTGCGATCTCAACGCGATGCGGGCCAGGCGCGCCCTGGACTATATCGGCGCCTCCGTGCCCGTCTATACCGATTTCGATGAGCTATTGCGGGTCGAGAAGCCGGACCTCGTCATCGTTTGCACGCGCGATTCCACCCATGACGATCAGATCGTCAAGGCGCTGGAATCCGGCGCCAATGTCATCAGCGAAAAGCCGATGACGACGACGGTCGGCAAGATCAAGCGCATTCTCAATGCCGAGGCACGCACCGGCAAGCGGGTCGACGTCTCCTTCAACTATCGCTTCGCGCCGACAGCGGCGAAGATCAAGGAGCTCATCAATTCCGGCGTCATCGGCGACGTGACTTCGGTCGATTTTCATTGGTATCTCGATACCAGTCACGGCGCCGACTACTTCCGGCGTTGGCACGCCTTTGTCGAAAATTCCGGCAGCCTTTTCGTCCACAAGGCGACGCATCATTTCGACCTTCTGAACTGGTATCTCGATTCCGATCCGGAAACGGTGTCGGCCTTTGCCGATCTCAAGCATTACGGCCGCAAAGGCCCTTTCCGCGGCGAGCGCTGTCGCACCTGTCGGTATAAGGACGAATGCGATTATTATCTCGATATCAGCGCCACGCCGCTGCTTGAAAGCCTCTATGAAGAGCCCTCGACGGTCGATGGCTATGTCCGCGATGCCTGCGTCTTCCGCGAGGACATCGACATTCCCGACACGATGGTCGCCTCGATCCGCTATCGCAACGGCGTCAACGTCTCCTATTCGCTGAACACCTACATGCCGATCGAGGGTCACCATATCGCCTTCAACGGCCACAAGGGGCGTATCGAGTTGCGGCAATACGAAAAGCAGCATTGGACGACGCCGCCGGCCGACGAGATCGTCGTCATGAAGAATTTCGGCGATGTCGAGCGCATCTGGGTGCCCTATTCCCCGGGCGGCCACTATGGCGGCGACGACCGGCTGCGCAATATGCTGTTGCGGTCGGGGCCGAACGACGAGCTGAGACAGCGCGCGGGCTCACGCGCGGGCGCACTCTCGGTTCTCTGCGGCATTGCGGCACTGGAAAGCAGCCGGACCGGCCAGCAGGTATCGATCACCGATATCTGGGGTCAGGATGATGGCCTTAACCTGCTCGAGGCTCGTCCTTAGCGGCATATCTCGGGCGGCGGCTCAATTGCAATTGCGCAACTGCGAGGCATAGAGCGCCGACATGCTGGCGACCTTCTGTGCCGTGCGCTGCAGTTCGCCATTGCCGCGCCAGGCTCCCTGCTGATAGCCCTTCCAGCCGACATAGTAAGCCAGGTAAAGATTATAGGGATCGTTCAGCGGGATGCCATTTCGCACATGGCTCTGGGCGTGATACCAGCCGATGAATTCGATCGCGTCGGCGAAGTTGGTGCGGCTTGCGCCCCAGCGGCCCGTGTCGCGCTGATAGTGATCCCAGGCGCCGTCGAGGGCCTGGGAATAGCCATAGGCGCTGGAAGGCCGCGTCCAGGGAATGAAGCCGAGCAGTTTCCGGCGCGGCGGCCGGGCATGTGGCTGGAAGCCGGATTCGGCATAGATCGTCGCCATCAGGATCGGCACCGGCACGCCGTACTCCCGCTCCGTACGTTCGGCGGCGCGCTGCCAGTTGTTGAACCAGCCGTCGCGCTGATCGAAGATCGCGCAGACATTGCGGGTATGGGACGGAGCCGTGGCGCAGCCCGCCAAAATTCCAAACAACAACAACGCGGCGATAGAGACGATACGGGTACGCATAACTGACAACCTCTTCACTGAAGAGATTGCTAGCCCAGAATGATTAAAAACGGGTTTTCCGTCTGTGCCGAAATGGGGCGATTTGGTGATGATTCCGAGGCTTTACGCCATGCGTGCCAGGTCGTCGCGGCGGATTTCATAGAGCAATGGCCTGCCCTCGATGAAGCGGCTGACTTCGTCGACCGCCATCTCGCCGAGGCGGGTGCGTTCCAGCCCGACGGCACCGGCAATGTGCGGTGTCAGGAAGACATTCGGCAGGTCGTAGAAGGCGGAACTTGCCTCCGGGATTTCCGGATCGGTGACGTCGATGATGGCGTCGATGCGGCCGGTTTTCAGCGCTGCGAGCAGGGCGGCTTCATCGACCAGCGCGCCGCGTGCCGTGTTGATGAAGGTCGCGCCGTCCTTCATCAGTGACAGGCGGCGGGCGTCGATCATGTGCCGTGTCGCCGGCAGCGACGGAGCATGCAGCGAGACGATGTCGGCATGCGCCATCAGAACGTCGAGCTCGGTCTTCTCGACGCGGAGGTGCTGTGCTTCCGTCTCATCCACCATCGGATCGTAAAGCAGGATCTTATAGTCGAACGGCGCGAGCAATTCGATCACTCTCCGGCCGATACGCGATGCGCCGATGATGCCGACCGTTCGGCGATAGTTGCCGATCGCTTCACTCTGCATCGGTTGCGTGCGACCGCGATGACGGTCGGCGACATAGACGTCACGGAAGCGGAAGACCTGCTTGCCGGCAAAGATGATGGCGGCGAGGGTGAACTCGGCGACCGGCAAGGCATTGGCCTGCGCCGCATGGCTCACTGCTATGCCCCTGGCGAACAGGCTGTCCTCGATCAGGCCTTTCACGGTGCCGGCCGCATGCGCCACCAGCTTTAGATGCGGCGCCTGCGCCAAGACGGCGGCATCGATATGCGGTGAGCCCCAAGAGGTGATCAGGATCTCCGTCTCGCTAAGCAGCTTTCGGGCTCTTCCGTCATCGAAGCGCTCCATTGGCGCGACGTCCAGTACGCGGCCGATCACGTCGAGCCGTTGGATCAGTTCGGACGTCAGCACATGCTGCGTCCGCGTGGGCTGCATGGCGAAGGCAATGGCGGGGCGGTCCGGGGCCGATTGGGTCATGCCAGCCGTCCCGGCACGTCGATGGCGCTGATGGTGACGCCCTTTTCGGCGATCAGCGCGCGCAAGGTATCGAGGTCGGGTCTTGCCGGCGGCTTCGTCCAGGCGCCGGAGACGGCGGCGGGATCGTGCTCGGCCAGGACGGCGGACAAGAGAATGGTCTCGCCCGATGGAATTGTCCCGCGCAGTTGCGGCACCAGCGTCTTGGCAACGATCAGATTGGTGTTGGGTGGCGCTTTCTGCGCCAGCCCGTCGCGCGGGGCTGTCGAGCCGAGATCGACAATGCCGCTGAAATCCGCCTCACCGACGGCATAGGCAGCGCCTTTCTGCGAAGAAAGCGTATCGGCCTCGAAATCCCGCCGGGCAATGGCAAAACCACCTTCGGCAGTCTGCAGCGGCCGCGGCGTGATGATCTTGTGCAGGCGGATATGCCAGGGTGCGGCGGGGATCAGCCAGGTTTCGACGGTGACATCGGACCAGGGCGACCACCTGGCGTAAAGTGTGTTGCCGGCGAGCTTCGCTTCCTGATTGGTCTCGCGGACGCGGTAGTGAATACCATCGTCACTGAAGGCGAGCATGTTGTCGAAGGCGCCGCCGGCAAAGGCGCGCTCGTCGCTTTCGACGCTGAAGCCGTAGCGGGCGGAATAGGCGAATTTGGCGTATTTTTCCGACCCGAAGCGCATCTGCAGGTTTTCCTGGCCGGAAGACAGTGCCACGACATCGGCTTTGCCATGCATCATCACCATGCCGGGGTGCTTGAGCGGCACGATTGCCGGCTCGGCGACATGCGGCTTTTCCTCGGCTGTCCAAAAGGGATGCGTCTCGGGGAGTGCCAGCGGCAGGAAAGCCTTGAAGGCCCAATAGGGGGAGCCGGCGGAATTGTAGTTTTCCGACATCAGAAGATTGGGATAGCCATAGCCGATCGGCAGCGTTCCGTCGCGATTGGCGATCGGCTTATCAGCCCACCAGCGCAGGTGGCGCAGGCAAAGGCCCTTGATCTCGCCCCAGGGCAGGGCCTCGACATCGGCGAAGGCCAATGCCGACCAGAAGCCGGCGCAGGCGAAGCGATAGGTCAGGCTGCGGCCGAAGGGCACGGTGGCGCCGTCGGGCGCGAACCAATGGCGGAAATCCTTGGCGAACAGGATAGCACGCTCGCGATAGCGCCTGGCGCGGTCGTCATCGACGAGTTTGGAATAGATCAGCCCGTAGAAATGCATGGCGAAGGGGATGTAGTGATCGACGCGCCTGACATTGCCGTCGCGATACCAGCCGTCGGCGATATAAAAGCCATCCAATTCCCTGAGGTAATCCTCCGTCAGGCTGCGGTCGAACTCGGCGCCGAGCCGGTCGAGGGCGATATCCACGAGGACTCGAAAGAATTTCCAGTTGTTGTCGGCATAGTCGAAGGTGCGGGCATGCTTGAGATAGGCGATGAGATTGCCGCGGGCTCTGCTATCGAGCGGTTCCCAGATCTTTTCCGGCACCAAGGCAAGCGCAAAACCCAGAGCGGCGAGTTCGACCATGCGCTGGTCGCGGCCGTTGACGGTGCCCCAATATTCCGGATGGCGGGGATCGACGCCATTGGCAATCCCTTCGGCATAGCGGCCCCAATGGGCAAAATCGCCACCGCCGGCGCCGAATGGCGCGAGACCCCAGAGCGGGCGGGCGAAACCTTCGAGATCAGCGGCGGCGCGGTCGAAATGTGCGCCGGCAGCATCGATACGGACCCGGGCATTGCCCTTGGAGAAGTAAGGAAGCAGCGGATAGAACAGGTCGATCAGCGCTCGGCGCATGTCAGCGCGGTTTTCCAGCGGATTGCCGGCGAGCGGGTTGGTGCTGGCGGGGTCGTAGGTCATCGGTCTGGCTCTTTTTCGGTCGTTGCCGCTAAAGATACGGGCTCAGGTTTCGGGCGGGAGGGTGCCGCCGGGAACGGGAACGACGGCATGGCAAACTTGGCGCGCAGGCGCCTCGCGGTCGCGGAAGCGGGCGGTCATCAGGCCGATGGCTTCGCGTCCGATAGCAGCGCGGTCGACGCGCATGGTGGCGAGGCGCGGATTGGTCATCAGTGCACAAGGCAGATCGTCGAAGCCGACGATGGCGAAATCGTCCGGCACGCGCAGACCCATTTCCATCACCGCTTCCAGCACGCCGACCGCGACGAAATCGTTCATGCAGAAGGCGGCGGTAAAGCTGCGATCCTCGGCAAGGGCGGCGACCGTGACGGCGTGGGCCTCCGCGCTGGCGCTGCCTCGGAACGTCAACGGCACGATGCGGCCTTCACAGCCCTCGACGGAAGCAATCGCCGCCTCGAAGCCGCGGATGCGCTCGAGAATCGTCTGGCGATGCGAGCCGGTCAGATGCAGGATGCGGCGATGGCCGGCGTCGATCAGGCGCCGCGTCGCCGCATAGGCGCCGAAAAAATTCGATGGCGAGACGCCATCGAAGCGCAGTCTTGAATCGGTGCCGTTGACGAGCACGACCGGCGTGCTGCTGTCCTCCAGCCAGATGCGCAACTCATCGGAAGGATCGATGCCGACGAGGAAAAGCCCCTGGGCACCGGCAGCCTGCAGATATTCCCTGATATGATCGGGCACTGTCCTCGCTTCGCGGATGAGACGAATGTCGAAAGGCATGCCGCGTTCGGCTGCGCCGGCGCGCAGGCCCTCGACAATGCCCTCATAGAAGACGCTCAGGCCGCCCGTCGCGCTGTCGCTGGCGATCAGCGCGAGCGCAGCCGGCACAGTTTCCGCAGCCTGCTTCACCGCGTAGCCGAGGTCACTCGCCACCTTGAAGATGTGCTGGCGGATCGCTTCGCTGATTCCGGGCTCATTGGTGAGCACCCGCGACACTGTGGAAACGGAGACGCCTGCCCTGATGGCAATATCGGCTTGCCTGACACGTTTGGATCGAACCTCATTCATGCAGCAATAGTTCCGCAAGTTATGCAAATTTGCAAGAAAAAGATTATTTATTGCATTACGCAATGCAATTGCATATCCTCCCGTTGAATTTGTCCGCACAAGGCGTCGGGAGGTCGTCGCGGATAACGCGCCATAGGCATCGCAAGAGAAGGAGGAATCTCATGCGGATGAATCGCCGTTCATTCATGATTGGAACTGCTGGAGCCGCCGCAGGTCTCGCTTTCGGGGCTGGCGGATCGTTGCCTGCTTTCGCCGACTCGACGCAATTGCGGGCGATGTGGTGGGGCTCGCCCGATCGCGGCAAGCGAACGGTCGCCGTCGCCGAGCTATTCCACAGCAAAAACCCGGATATTTCCGTCGTCGGCGAGAGCATCAGCGGTGACGGCTATTGGGCCAAGCTCGCAACGGGAATGGCGAGCCAGAGCATCGCGGATGTCTTCCAGCTCGAGCCGAGCACGATCTCGGATTATTCGAAGCGTGGCGCCTGCATGCCGCTCGATCAGTTCGTGCCTTCAACGTTGAATGTCGACAGTTTCGGCAAGGACGTGCTGAAGCTGACGACGGTCGACAGCAAGCTCTACGGTATCGGCCTCGGGCTTAACTCCTTCGCGATGTTTTATGATGAGGACGCCTTCAAGAAGGCTGGCTTGACGCCGCCCGGTCCGACCACGACCTGGGCGGAATATGCCGACCTCACCGTCGAAATGACGAAGGCAGCCGGCAAGCGCGGCTATTGGGGCGGGCCTTATGGCGCGCGCTATAATTACGTCCTCGATGTCTGGCTGCGCCAGCGCGGTAAAAGCCTTTATACGGACGAGGGCGGTCTCGGCTTCACCGTCGACGATGCCAAGGAATGGTATTCCTATTGGGAAGACCTGCGTCAGCGCGGCGGCACGGTGTCGCCCGATGTTCAGACGCTCGATCAGAATGTCATCGAGAGCAACTGCCTGGCGCTCGGCAAATCGGCCATCGGCATGGCTTATTCCAACCAGCTTGTCGGCTATCAGCTTGTCGTCAAGAGCAAGCTCGCTGTGACTATGCTGCCGCGCGAAAAGAAGGATGGCCCTTCCGGCCATTACTATCGTCCAGCCCTGATCTGGAGCGTAGGCTCCTCTAGCAAGAACGGGGAAGCGGCCGCGAAATTCATCAATTTCTTCGTCAACGATCTCGAAGCCGGCAAGATCCTCGGCGTCGAGCGCGGTGTGCCGATGTCACCGGCCGTTCGCGCCGCCATCCTGCCAACGCTCAATCCGGTCGAGCAGCAGACGGTGAAATATGTCGAGCTGTTGAAGGATCAGGTTGGCACCTATCCCGTGCCGGCACCGGTTGGCTCCCAAGAATTCGACCAGAACGTCATGCGGCCGGTCGCCGATCAGCTCGCTTTCGGCAAGATCACAGTTGCGGAAGCCGCACAAAAGCTGGTGGAAGAAGGGAAAACGAAGCTGAAGAGAGGGTGAGGTTCATTCAGAGGCCGCGCCACTGACCGCTCCGTTTTTTGAGAACATCTCCCTCAAATAGAGGGAGATGTTCGGATTGGCAAATACCATAAATCCGTTCTACCCTGATACTTTATTCGTTGATATCGGGCTCGACGAGCTTTGCCAGGTTTCGCAGCGATTCCTGCCAGCCGAGATAGCAGGCTTCCGGCGGAATGACGTCAGGCACGCCTGACTGCGTTATATTCACTTCGGTCCCGACCAGGACCTTCTTCAAGGTCACGGTCACTTCCATTTCACCCGGCAGGTTGGGGTCGTCGAACTTGTCGGTGTAGCGCACCAGCTCGCCGGGAACGAGTTCGATATATTCGCCGCCAAAGGCGTGGCTTTTGCCCGTCGTGAAGTTGCGGAAGGACATTTTGAACGTGCCGCCGACTGTGCCTTCCAGATGATGCACGGTGCAGACGAAGCCGTTGGGCGGAAGCCACTTGGCGAGCGCGTCCGCCTCGATGAATGCGCGATAGACCTTCTCCGGGCTGGTTGCCAAGACGCGGTGCAGGCGTATGGTATTCGGCATGGTTGTGATCCTTCTGAATTGACGAATTGGACGACCTTAGGACGAACGATACCCCAGCAATCCGACATTGGATCGATCTTTTCTTGAAAATAAAATTATTCGGCTCTCACGCCGCGCGCTTTCGGCCGAGATCGGCTTCGCGGAAAATCAGATCGTTACGCCTCTGAAGGCGATTTTCCAGGTCATTCAAAGCAAAAATGCCGGAGCCCTTTCGAGCCCCGGCATCCCCACCGTATTATAGATCGGGCTTATTTCGTTGCGTCAGCCCAGCTCTTGACCAGTTCGTCATAGTTGACGGTGACCGGCTTTTCCTTCTCGTTCGCGATCTTCAACTGCGGAGCGAGATGGCCGTTCTTGACGGCATCGGCGTTCCAGTACTTGAGATCATGCTCTTCGGCGAGCTTCGGACCGATATCGCCCTGCACGCCTGCGCGCTCCAGGCGCTGAAGCACCTTTTCCTGATCCGAGCAAAGTGCGTCCATGGCGCCCTGCGCATCCTTGGCGCCGGATGCGGCATCACCGATAGCCTGCCACCAAAGCTGCGCCAGCTTCGGATAGTCCGGAACGTTGGTGCCGGTCGGCGACCACTGAACACGGGCCGGCGAGCGGTAGAACTCGATCAGACCGCCGAGTTCAGGCGCGCGCTTGGTGAAGCTCTTGTCGCGGATGGTGGATTCGCGAATGAAGGTGAGGCCGATTTGGCTCTTCTTCACGTCTATGGTCTTCGACGTCACGAACTGCGCGTAGAGCCATGCAGCCTTGGCGCGATCGACCGGTGTGGACTTCATCAGCGTCCAGGAACCGACGTCCTGGTAGCCGAGCTTCATGCCGTCCTTCCAATAGACGCCATGCGGCGAGGGAGCCATGCGCCATTTCGGCGTGCCGTCCGCGTTCATGACCGGCAGGCCCGGCTTGACCATGTCGGCGGTAAACGCCGTGTACCAGAAGATCTGCTGGGCGATATTGCCCTGTGACGGAACCGGACCGGATTCCGAGAAGGTCATGCCCTGGGCTTCAGCCGGTGCATAAGCCTTCAGCCAATCGAGATACTTCTGGATGGAGTAGACAGCGGCCGGGCCGTTGGTGTCGCCACCGCGCGCGACGCAGGAGCCGACCGGGCGGGAGTTGGCGTCGACCTTGATGCCCCATTCGTCGACGGGCAGACCGTTCGGCAGGCCCTTGTCGCCGTTGCCGGCCATGGACAGCCAGGCGTCGGTGAAGCGCCAGCCGAGCGACGGGTCCTTCTTGCCGTAGTCCATATGGCCGAAGACCTTCTTGCCGTCGACGTCGCGGCCGGTGAAGAACTGGGCGATATCTTCATAGGCCGACCAGTTGACCGGCACGCCGAGATCGTAGCCGTATTTGGCCTTGAAGTCGGCCTTGTTCTTCGGGTCGTTGAACCAGTCGTAGCGGAACCAATAGAGGTTGGCGAACTGCTGATCGGGGAGCTGATAAAGCTTCTTGTCCGGTGCGGTGGTGAAGCTGGTGCCGATGAAGTCTGAAACGTCGAGACCGGGATTGGTAACGTCCTTGCCTTCGCCTGCCATCCAGTCGGTCAGGTTACGCACCTGCTTGTAGCGCCAGTGGGTGCCGATCAGGTCCGAATCGTTGACCCAGCCGTCATAGAGGTTCTGGCCGGTCTGCATCTGCGTCTGGATCTTTTCGACGACGTCGCCTTCCTGGATGACGTCGTGGGTGACCTTGATGCCGGTGATGGCGGTAAAGGCCGGCGCCAGAACCTGCGATTCATACTGGTGCGTCGTCAGGGTTTCCGAAACGACCTTGATTTCCATGCCCTGGAAAGGCTTGGCCGCATCGACGAACCATTGCATTTCCTTTTCCTGGTCGGCGCGCGAGAGCGTCGAAAGATCGCCGATCTCCTTGTCCAGGAACGCCTTGGCTTCGTTCATGCCGGCGTGGGCCGTACCGGCCAAGGCCAGCAGGGCGACAGCCGTCGTCGTCAAGAGATGTCTTCGCATATATTCCTCCCTACAGGTTGCGAGTGCATTGTCAGACGGCCAGACCCCCCGGCCATCTGTATCGACTTTTCTTACGGCGCCACCTGTCCGGAAATGGGCAAAGGGGCGCGGTAACTCTTTGAAACCGTTAGACCAGGCGGAAAACGCCAATGGCGTAGACCACGGAAATGGCAACCGCCCACCACAGGTTAGGCCCTCCCAGGCCCAGCCACGCGACATGAATGAAGGCGGCGCCGAGCAGCGAGACGAACAGCCGGTCGCCGCGCGTCGTTTCGAAATGCAGGATGCCGACGCGCGGATTGCCGCCGGGCGAGAAATATTCCCAAACGGCCATGCCGAGCAGAAGCAGCAGGATGGTCACGAAGAACAGCACCGTCGGCAGCGTCCAGGCCATCCAGGAGAAATCGGTATTCATGGCGGTTTCCTCTTAGACGCGGCCGAGCGCGAAGCCCTTGGCGATGTAATTGCGGACGAAATAGATGACGAGCGCACCAGGGATGAGCGTCAGCACGCCGGCGGCGGCAAGCAGGCCCCAATCCATGCCGGCGGCGGAGACCGTGCGCGTCATGATGGCTGCGATCGGCTTGGCGTCCGTTGTCGTCAGCGTGCGGGCGATCAACAGTTCTACCCAGGAGAACATGAAGCAGAAGAAGGCCGCGACGCCGATGCCGCTTGCGATCAACGGAATGAAGATCTTCAGGAAGAAGCGCGGGAACGAATAGCCGTCGATATAGGCCGTCTCGTCGATTTCCTTCGGCACGCCGGACATGAAGCCTTCGAGGATCCAGACCGCCAAGGGCACGTTGAACAGGCAGTGCGCCAGCGCCACGGCAATGTGGGTGTCGATGAGGCCGAAGGCCGAATAGAGCTGGAAGAAAGGCAGCGCGAAGACCGCCGGCGGCGCCATGCGGTTGGTTAGCAGCCAGAAGAAGACGTGCTTGTCGCCGAGGAAACGGTAACGCGAGAAGGCGTAGGCCGCGGGCAGGGCGCAGGCAACCGAGATCACCATGTTCATGACGACATAGGTGATGGAGTTGATATAGCCCTTGTACCAGGACGGATCGGTGAAGATGATCGTGTAATTGCGCAGCGTCGGCTGATGCGGATAGAGCGTCAATCCGCTGACGATCTCCTCATTGGTCTTGAAGCTCATGTTGACGAGCCAGTAGATCGGCAGAAGCAGGAAGATAATGTAGAGCGTCGGCACCACCCAGGACCAGCGGCCTTCCTCGCGGTGCCGGCTGACCGGCTGCGTGCCGGTCGTGGCGGTGACGCCGGCGACCGGGGTCGAAGCTGCTGCCACCTTGTTCACGGCGCTATCGCCTGCGGAGGTCATAAGAGGTTTGCCGCTCATCGCGTCGCTCCCGCATCGTAATTGGTCATGACGGTGTAGAAGACCCAGGACAGCAGAAGCACGATCAGGAAGTAGATGAGCGACATTGCCGCCGCCGGGCCGAGATCGAACTGACCGAGGGCCATCTTGACGAGATCGATCGACAGGAAGGTGGTCGAATTGCCGGGGCCGCCGCCGGTGACGACGAAGGGTTCGGTATAGATCATGAAACTGTCCATGAAGCGCAGGAGCACGGCGATCAAAAGCACGCGGTTCATTTTCGGGAGCTGAATGTAGCGGAAGACGGACCAGCGCGAGGCGCCATCGATCTTGGCGGCCTGGTAAAAGGCGTCGGGAATGGAGGCGAGGCCGGCATAGCAGAGCAGCACGACGAGGCTGGTCCAGTGCCAGACATCCATGATGATGATCGTCGCCCAGGCATCGGCCGGATTGGATACGTAGTTGTAGTCGATGCCGAGATTGACGAGGACATAACCCATCAGGCCGATATCGCTGCGGCCGAACACCTGCCAGATCGTCCCGACGACGTTCCACGGGATCAGCAGCGGCAGCGCCATCAACACGAGGCAGACCGGCACGCCGATACCCTTCTTCGGCATATTGAGAGCGATGAAGATGCCGAGCGGCACCTCGATCGCCAGAATGACGAAGGAGAAGATCAGGTTGCGGAACATCGAATCCCAGAAGCGGCTGGAATGAAGAATCTCTTCAAACCACTGTGTGCCCGCCCAGAAGAAGACGTTGTTGCCGAAGGTGTCCTGCACCGAATAGTTCACCACCGTCATCAGCGGGATGACGGCCGAGAAGCCGACCAGTACCAGGACGGGAATGAGCATGAACCAGGCTTTGTTGTTCCAGGTCTTGTCCATGATCAGGCTCCCATCTCGACGCGCCAGGAGTTGGCGTAGATATTGATGCCGGCAGGATCGAAAGCGATGTGCGGTTCGGCCGGCACGGTCTGATCTTCGCCGATGATCGCCGTGATCTCCTGCCCTTGTAGTTTGGCGCGCACCACCTTGCGGCGGCCGAGGTCCTCGACCTTGGTCACGGTCGCCGGCATGCCCTCACGGCCGAGGCGGACGAATTCCGGGCGGATGCCGAGTTCGGTCTTACCCGCCTGGCCATTCACGGGAGCGCCGGGCAATGCGACAGTGCTGCCGGCGAGACGGGCGTTGCGGCCCTCGATCTCTACTGGCATGACGTTCATGCCCGGCGAACCAATGAAATAGCCGACGAAGGTATGGCGCGGCCGCTCGAACAGATCATTCGGCGTGCCGATCTGCACCACCTCGCCGTTGTACATCACCACCACCTTGTCGGCGAAGGTCAGCGCCTCCGTCTGATCGTGGGTGACATAGACCATGGTGAAGCCGAAGCGGCGGTGGAGCTGCTTCAACTGCGAACGCAGCACCCATTTCATATGCGGGTCGATGACCGTGAGCGGTTCGTCGAACAGGATGGCGCTGACATCGGAGCGCACCAGGCCACGGCCGAGCGAGATTTTCTGCTTGGCATCGGCCGTCAATCCCCGCGCCTTGCGATGGGCGCTGTCGGAAAGGCCGATCATCTCGATGATCTCGTCGACCTTGCGCTTCACCTCGGCTTCCGGAACGTGCCGGTTGCGCAAGGGAAAAGCGAGGTTTTCATAGACCGTCATCGTGTCGTAGACGACCGGAAACTGGAAGACCTGGGCAATGTTGCGCTCCTGCGTCGACAGCTTGGTCACGTCCTTGCCGTCGAAGAGGATGCGGCCTTCCGAGGCGCGCACGAGGCCGGAAACGATGTTGAGCAGAGTGGTCTTGCCGCAGCCGGACGGCCCGAGCAGCGCATAGGCGCTGCCGTCCTCCCAGCTATGATGAACTTCCTTCAGCGCATAGTCCGCATCGGATTTCGGATGGTCGTTATAGGCGTGTCTTATGTGGTCAAGGTCGATGCGTGCCATTGGCCGTGTCTCTCCTCAGGCGGCCCGTTGCAGGGCGGGTGTGACGGCGGCGCCGTTGGTGTCGAACACCATGATGTGGCGCGGGTCGATGTAGACATCGATCGCGTCGTCGACATCGATGTCCTCGACGCCCTGGGTCAGCATGACCCAGCGCCGATCGGCGAAATCGATGTGGATGAAGCTTTCCGAACCGGTGATTTCGGTCACCATCACCCTGGCAGGTGCTGCGACCGCCTCGGATGTCTGCGGCTTCAGCGCCAGATGATGCGGCTGGAAGGCGATGGTGTAGGGGCCGTCCGGCTGGGCTTCGAGGCCCTGCGGTACGGGCAGGCTCATATTACCGTTCAACACGAACAGATTGCCGCGCTTGTCGAGCGAGATCGTGTTCAGCGGCGGATCGGCGAAGGTGACGGCAGTGATCAGGTCTTTCGGCTTGCGGAAGACATCGATCGTCGGTCCGAACTGCGTGATCCTGCCTTCCGACAAGGTGGCGGTATTGCCGCCCAGAAGCAGAGCTTCCGAGGGTTCGGTCGTGGCGTAAACGAAGATGGCGCCGGATTCGGCGAAGATTTTCGGCAATTCGGCGCGCAGCTCTTCGCGCAGCTTATAATCGAGATTGGCGAGCGGCTCGTCGAGCAGCACCAGGCCGGCATTCTTGACGATGGCGCGGGCTAGAGCCGTGCGCTGCTGCTGGCCGCCGGAGAGGCTGAGCGGCAGGCGGTCAAGGAAGGGACCGAGCCGCAGGAGATCGGCCGCTTTCTTCACTTCGCGGTCGATCGTCGCCGCATTGACGCCGCGCAGGCGCATCGGCGATGCGATATTGTCGTAAACGGTCATGGCGGGGTAATTGATGAATTGCTGGTAAACCATCGCGACGTTGCGGCGTTGCACGGGCACGCCCGTAACATCGGCGCCGTCGACGTGGATCGTGCCCGAAGTCGGCTTGTCCAGCCCGGCCATCAGACGCATCAGCGACGTCTTGCCCGAAAGTGTCGGTCCGAGGAGGACATTCAACGAGCCGCGCTGCAGCGTCAGGTTCGTTTCGGCGATGTGCATTTCGCCGCCGACCGCCTTCGACACATTTCTAAGTTCAAGCACGATATGCTCCTTCCGTGCGTCGTATGGCGACGCTGCGACGGATTGCTGGCCGTAAGGCCTGTTTATTGCCCATTGGGTAACGATCCGGAGGATATGACCCCGCCCCGATCGCTTATGTCTTCACTGAGCGATGCCTGTTGCCAAATTGACTCGGGCACCGACACCGAAAGCCGCGCCCTTTCGACAGATTCGGGCGCGGCGTGATGGTCGTGGGGAAACGAATTGCGTCAATCCGGATGCCAGGAATTCGCGATGGCGCAAATCATGGCGAATACGGTTCGGAACGCGTGTAGCGGACGCCTGCATCTCGCTTGGAAGGATGCGGCAAGCGCACTCGACGCGACTGCGGCTCGCACCGCAATCAATGACATCCGTGACGTCGATTTGAGTTTTGGACAATTGTATCTCCCCTCGTTTCGATTTCCACCCCTCACGCGAAAACCGAAACTAGAATGACGATAAATGAAGATAAAGGAATGTCAAACGAAAATTGGGTTAGCTGCAATTTCCGGCCGAAACCGTATCGGGGCACATGCTTTTAACTGCAATATACTCGCTTGCTCGGCATCGAGAATGGCCCTGAAATCCGCCCCGATTGCGAAAAGCCGAGGCGGCGATTTTGTGACGTATGCCCGGCTTTCACTCTATAAATAGGTCGAAAAATCAGGCGGAAAAGTCGCGATTGTCCTCGGCGAGATAGCGCCTGGCCTTTTCGGGAATGAGATCGACGCCCTTACCGGGCTGGTCGATGACTTCGATGAAGCCGTTCTTGGCGATTACCTCCGGTAGTCCTTCGATGGTGTCGTGCCAATGGTCCGGATCGCTAATCGTGTATTCGAAAGCCATAAAGTTCGCGGGAAGCGTGGCCGAAACCTGAAGCTGACCAGTATCAGAGTACTCTAAAGCCAGTTGATGCGCTTCAGCACCCAGAGGGTCGCAATCGAGCTTACCGTGACGAAGACGACGATGATGACGAAGGCCCAGGTGTCGTTGACGCCGGGAATGCCGCCGACATTCATGCCGAAGAGACCGGCCACGACGCTTGGCGGTAAAAGCAGGGCGGCGAGGGCGGCGAGGCGGTTGGAGTTGCGGGCGATGCGTTCGCTGATGACGGTCGACAAGTCGTCGTGCAGGATGCTGGTACGGTCGCGGATGGCGTCGAGATATTCGATATAGCGCATCAGCTTGTCGATGACTTCGCGCATGCGCAGCTTATCCCGCTCGGCAAGCCAGGGCGCATCGTCGTGCTCGATGCGGTTCAGCGCGTCGCGCTGCGGGGCGAGATAACGGCGAAGCTGTACGGCCCGCCGGCGTAGCAGCTTCAGACGTTCGCGCACCTGGCCGGCTTCGCCGTGGAAGATCAGTTCGTCGAGTTCGTCCACCTCTTCGTCCATGGCGTCGAGCACGGGTTCGAGGTCGCGCACCAACTTGTCGCCGATGAGGGCGAGGAGGTCGCCGGTGCGCTGCGGTCCCTTTTTCTTCTCCAGCGACAGACGGATATCGCGGAGCGCCGTGATGTAATGGCCGCTGTCGCGGAGCGAAACGATGCGCTCGCCATCGACCCAGAGATGTATGGGCACAAGGTCGATATCGTCGGGTTTCTGCGTCGCGCCATCCGGCGACGTGGCGCAGACGCCGCGCAGGATGATCAACAGCCCGTCGCCCACCGGTTCGACGCGAGGGCGGGAATCTTCTTCGAGCAGGGCTTCGATGACGAAGGGGTCGAAGCCGCTTTTGTGTGTAACCCAGTCGGCTGCGGCGGGGTGGTCGCGCTCGAGATGCAGCCAGGTCACGCCCTCTCCGTGTTTCCAGGTGCTGACCTCGTCCATGCAGAGCTGCTTGCAGCCGCCATGTCCGTCGAGCTGGGAGGCGAAACGCAAACCCGGTTCTGTGCCGTAACTGACTGTCGAGGTCTTCGATACTTCGCCTTGACCCATCCATCCCCCATGACAGCAAAAAGCGCAAGCAGCACAGGTATTTGCGGCGTGCTGGCAGCATTTTATCAGTTCGGGTCCGGGTGGCAAGATGAGATGGATACAGAGGTCGTCCCCTCTCCCCGTCAAAACGGGGAGAGGGCTAGGGTTAGGGGCAATGCTTGCTCCGAAGGGGCAGGCGCCCTCAGCGCGCTGCCCAGTTGGCGCCGCGGCGGAAGATGGTTTTCATCTGCGGCACGTTGAATTCCTTGGCCTGGTGGCCGAGCGCGGAATAGAAGACGCGGCCCTTGCCGTATTTGCGCTTCCAGGCAACCGGCATGACGACGCCGTCGATCCAGTAGGCGTGATCGCCGGTGAAGGTGGTAGTCGCCAGCACCTCGTTCGACGGGTCGACATGCATGTAATATTGCTCCGACGTGTAGGGGAAATCGGTGATCCCCTCCATGACCGGGTCGTCCGGGCGTGTGATATTGACCGTGTAATCGATGATGTTGCCGGGATGGGCGACCCATTGGCCGCCGATGATGAACTGATACTCGACGCTTTCGCGGAAGCTGTCGCCAGCGCCACCATGATAGCCGGCAATGCCGACGCCGCTTTCGATCGCATCGGCAAGGTTCTTCACCTCTTCCTTCTCGATCTTCGACATGGTGACGATCGGCACGATCAGGCTGAGATCGTGGATCGAGGGATCGGCGAAGGCTTCGGTGCTGTTTTCGAGGTAGACCTTGAAGCCGTCCTCTTCCAGCATGTCGCGGATGATATGGGCGCATTCCTGCGGTTCGTGGCCGCTCCAGCCGCCCCAGACGATAAGTGCTTCCCGCATGATAATCCTCCTGAAATTGTGCGATTAGCGGCCGATCTGTCCATCCACCAGGGAGTCGGACAGAGCGGCCGGACGCTCCGTTTGCGTCGTGATGGTGACCGTGCGCCCGCTGTCGGAGGCCGTCTGGAAGGCTTCCATAACTTCGAGCACATGCAGCGCGAGGCTGCCATTGGCGCGATGCGGACGGTTCGAGCGGATGGCATGCGCCATGTCGGCAACGCCGAGCGAGCGGTAGTTGCCATCGGCATAGGGCGCTGTGATCTCACATTCGGCAAATTCGCCGCCCTTCTTCAGGAACTCCACCGGGCCGCCGAAACGGTTCGGATCGGGCACGATCAGCGTGCCTTCGGTACCGTAGACTTCGAGCGGTACATGCTTGTGGCCGGCGACATCGAAGCTCATGCCGATCTGGACGACCGCGCCATTGGCAAACGCCATGACGCCGGCGACATGCGTCGGCACATGCACGGGGATGTGCTCGCCGTTGCGCGGCTCGCTAGTGATGATGCGCTCCTTGCGCGGCGTGACGGCAAAGCCGGCGACCTGGGAGATGGGGCCAAGCAGGTTGACGAGATCCGTGATGTAATAGGGACCCATATCGAGCATCGGGCCACCGCCGACTTCATAATAGAAAGCCGGATTCGGATGCCAGCGTTCGTGGCCAGGGCACATGAAGGTGGCGGTGCCGCCGACCGGGATGCCGATGGCACCTTCGTCGATGATGGCACGCGCCGTCTGGTGGCCGCCGCCGAGGAAGGTATCGGGGGCTGCGCCGATGCGCAGGCCCTTGGCGGCCGCTGCATCAGCAAGCTTTTTGCCTTCGGCGAAATTGATGCCGAGTGGCTTTTCCGAATAGGTATGTTTGCCGGCGTCCAGCGCCTGCAGACCAACGGCGACGTGCGCCTTCGGGATCGTGAGGTTGACGATGATCTCGATCGAGGGATCGGCGAGCAAGACCGCAATATCGACTGCCTTCAGGCCGAATTCGGCAGCTTTTGCCTCGGCGAGCTCGCGATTGAGGTCGGCCACACCTTTGATGTCGAGAATGGGAAAGGATTTCATGGCGGTGAGATAGGCGCCGGAAATGTTTCCGCAGCCGATAATGCCGATGCCGACCTTGTTCATAGGTTTCCTCCAGATGAATTGTCTTTGGCTGTCCTGGAGCGGTTCAGCGTTTCACGGATTCGCTGAACCGCTCCATCCTATTGTTTCGATGCAATTCCGGACGGAAAACCGCTTGCGCACTTTTCCTGGAATTGCTTTGGGGATCAGAGGGCCGGTGCCGGTCCCGTCGTTCCCCAGGGCGATTCGTAGAGTTCGCGCAGCGCCACGACCGCGGCGCCCTGCGCCCAGGTCTCGTCGGTCGACTGGTCGAAAACGAGTTCGGTCACGCCTTTGATCGATGGCGGGATCGCCAGCGAATAGGCCTCCCGCAGGCTGTCGAGAAAGGGCTGGCCGAGCGCCAGGCTCGAACCGACCAGAATGACGCGCGGCGGAGCAAACAGCGTGACGATATTGGCGAGCGCCATGCCGCAGGCTTCGCCGGCGCGGATTGCTGCATTGATCAGCGCGTTGTCTTCGGCGTCGATCAGTGTCTTGGCATGGGCCATGCCGCGACCGAGGCGGATAGCTTCGGCAAAACGGCCGCTCGGCTGATCGCCGAGAATGGCACTTTCGCCGGCAAGGCTTGCCAATCGGATAATGCCCTGTGGCCCCATGCCGAGCACGAGATCACCGAGATTGTGGCTGAGGCCGCCGGCGCCGCGAAAGAGCTGGCCGCCATGCAGAACGCCAAGCCCCAGCGTCTGTTCCAACGACACGAGCACCATGTCGTCCAGGTCTCTCGCCTTGCCGAACCAGTGATGCGCCAGCGTGATGGCATGCGCATCGCTTTCGACAATGGTGGTCACGCCCAGCCGCTCGGACATTTCCTTGGCGAAATCGACGCCGGTTTCGCGGAAGATCGGGCTGGTGCGGACATGGCCGGTACGGTGTTCGACGACGCCGGGCAGGCCGAGGCAGACGGAATCGATCTCGTCCAGAGCCAGGTTGGCATCGACGACGCAGCGGCGCACGCCATCCTCAATGAGATCGGCGATGACGCCGATCGGCTGCCGGTCGACGCGGAGCGCCAGCGTCAGCGTTGACAGAACTTCGCCGCGAAAGTCGGTGACGACGAAGACCATGCGGTTGGCGGCGATTTTCGCGCCGACGACGCGCGCGGCGTCCGGATTGAGCTCCAGCATGACGCGGGGCCGGCCTCGGGCGGCGGCCTCGCGCAGGTCGCCTTCGGTGCGCGCCAGGATCAGCCCATCATCCAGCAACGATGCGGTGATCGCCGAGACTGTCGTGGTCGAAAGCTGGGTGCGGTCGCTGATTTCGATACGTGCGATGGAGCCCGCCCGCCGGATCGTGTCCAGCACATTGAAGCGGTTTATCGCCCGCATAAGCTCGGGATCTGCTGTTTTCATGAGAATGGTGCCGAATGATGGACCCGCTCGGCTGCGGCCTGATATTTTTAACGGAATGCGAATTAAATAACCTATGGTCATCGCCCAATGTCAAGCCGTTTTGCGGGTAATCTGCCAAAATTTAACGATGGTGGTTGACATTTCAGCAAAGCTCCGTTGAATTATTCCGCATAAGGGAAAAAATATTTGAGGCTCTTGGTTCCCTTGGGAGGAGAAAATCATGATCCATCTACGTGGGGCCAAGGCCCTTCGCATCGCCGCTATTGCTGCAACCACCGGGCTGACGATTCTCGCAGGTGTGTCGAGCGCTGCCGCCGACACGGTCGTCAAATGGCTGCATCTGGAAACCGATCCGAATTATGTCGCCGTTTGGCGCAAGATCGCGGATCAGTATGAGGCCAAGCATCCCGGTACGAAGATCGAGATGCAGTTCCTGGCCAATGAGGCCTTCAAGGCCAAGCTGCCGACACTGCTGCAATCGAAGGACGCGCCCGATTTCTTCTTTAGCTGGGGCGGTGGCGTGCTGAAGCAGCAGCAGGCGACGGGCACGCTGATGGACCTGACTGCGGCGATGAATGCCAAGGATGGCGCCTGGGTGAAGAGCTATAATCCCGCGGCGGTGAAAGGCCTGACGTTCGACAACAAGATCAGCGCCGTGCCCTATAAGCTCGGCACGGTTTCCTTCTTCTACAATAAGGCCTTGTTCGCCAAGGCCGGCGTCGATGCTAGCGCCATCAAGACCTGGGACGATTATCTGGCCGCGGTCAAGAAGCTCAAGGCTGCCGGCATTGCGCCGATCGCCGGCGGCGGCGGTGAGAAGTGGCCGATCCACTTCTACTGGAGCTATCTGGTGATGCGCGACGGCGGTCAGCAGGTCTTCAACGATGCCAAGAACGGTAAGGGCAACGGTTTCAACGATCCGGCGATCATCAAGGCGGGCGAGCAGCTTGCCGAACTCGGAAAGCTCGAACCCTTCCAGCCCGGTTATCTCGGCATCACCTGGCCGCAGGCGCTTGGCGTCTTTGGTGACGGCAAGGCTGCGATGATCCTCGGCTTCGAAAATACGGTTGCCAACCAGCGCACCAATGCCGGCGACGCTAAGGGCCTGGCGGATGACAATATCGGCCGCTTCGCCTTCCCGGCCGTGACCGGTGGCGCCGGCCTTCCGACCGATACGCTCGGTGGCTTGAACGGCTGGGCCGTCACCAAGAAGGCCCCACCGGAAGCACTCGATTTCCTTGCCTATCTGACCAATGCCGAGAACGAGCGTACCTTGGCGCAGGCCGGCATGATCGTCCCGGTCGCTGTCGGCGCCGAAGATGGTGTCAAGGGTCCGCTGATGCACGAAGCCGCCGACCAGTTGGCGCATTCGACCTGGCACCAGAACTTCTTTGACCAGGATCTCGGCCCCTCGGTCGGCCGCGTCGTCAACGATGTGGCTGTTGGTATCGTCTCCGGCCAGATTTCGCCAAAGGATGGAGCGCAGCAGGTTCAGGACTCATTCGAACAGGACCAGCTCTAGCGCCATCCGGCGCCGGCCTCTCCCTTGCGCCGGCGCCGGTTTTTCTTTGAATTACAATCGTCGAGACCGCCCATGACCGATGTCAGCGCCACGACCGCCATGCCTTCCATCGCAAGAGCGAGGCCCACAGCGAAGCGAAAATCGCCCGCCGCGCGCGGCCGTCTGCCCGTCATTCTACTGTTCCTGCCGCCGGCGCTGCTGCTCTTCACCATCTTCGTCATCCTGCCGATGGGGGAAGCGGCCTGGTACAGCCTTTATCGCTGGAACGGCTATGGCCCACCGACCGAGTTCGTGGGCCTGCGCAATTTCCAGGTTCTCTTCAAGAACGACGCCTTCCTGACGTCGCTGAAGAACAATGCACTGATCATTCTGGTTTCGATCGCCATCCAGGTGCCGCTCGCCATCTGGCTGGCGACGATGCTGGCGCATCGTATTCGCGGCGTCGTGCTCTTCCGACTGATTTTCTTCCTTCCCTATGTGCTGGCCGAAGTGGCCGCCGGCCTGATCTGGCGCTTCGTTTATGACGGCGACTACGGCCTGTTCGCCGCGATCGCGCATTTCCTCGGCACCCCGACGCCCTACGTGCTCGCCGACAAGAATCTGGCGATGTATGCCGTGCTTGGCGTGATCGTGTGGAAATATTTCGGCTTTCACATGATGCTGTTCATCGCCGGCATGCAGTCGCTCGACAAGAGCGTGCTGGAGGCGGCCGAGATTGATGGCGCCACCGGCTGGCAGAAGTTCCGCTACGTGACGCTGCCGTTGCTCGGCTCGACGCTGCGCCTTTCCGTCTTCTTCGCGGTGGTGGGATCGCTGCAGCTTTTCGACATGATCATGCCGCTCACCGGCGGCGGCCCGTTCAACTCGACGCAGACGATGGTGACCTTCCTCTACAATTTCGGCGTCACGCGCATGCAGGTCGGCCTCGGCAGCGCTGTCGGCGTCGTGCTGTTCGTGATCTGCGTCACCCTCGCCTTCGGCTACAAACGGATATTTATGCGCAATGACTGATATGGCCTCATCCGTTCGCATGACCACCGGCACGAAGATCTATCTCTATGTGTCGCTGACCATCATCGCCGCCATCGTTTTGATCCCGCTTTTGACGACCGCGCTCGGCGGCTTCAAGACGCTCGGCGATCTCCGCACCAATCCTTTCGGCCTGCCGGCCGAGTGGCATTTCGAGAATTATACCGGCATCCTGTTTGGCGACCGCTACTGGCGGCAGATGATGAATTCGCTGATCATCGCTGTGCTGACCGTGTTCCTGACGCTGTCGGTCTCGGCGATGGCCGCCTTCGCCTTCGCGCATGTGAAGTTCTTCGGCTCGAACTTCCTGCTGAACTATTTCCTCATCGGGCTGATGTTTCCGGCGGCCACCGCCATCCTGCCGCTCTTCATCCGCATCCGCGATCTTGGCCTGCTCAATACCTATTGGGGCGTGGTGTTGCCGCAGGTGGCTTTCGGCCTTGGTATGAGCATCCTGCTCTTCCGGAACTATTTTAGAAACCTTCCGGAAGAATTGTTCCAGGCAGCATTTGTCGATGGTTGCGGCTATATCCGCTTTTTCTGGCATATCTCGCTGCCGCTCTCGCGGCCGATCATCGCGACCGTCAGCATCATTTCCTTCGTCGGCAGTTGGAACAGCTACATCCTGCCGCTGATCATGCTGAATTCGGATTCGATCTATCCCTGGCCGCTCGGCATGATGGTCTATAGCGGCGAATTCGGCACGGAATGGGAGCTGGTGCTTGCCTTCATCACGCTGACCATCCTGCCCACCGTCATCGTCTTCTTCCTGGCGCAGAAGCACATCATTGCCGGCCTTACCGCCGGCGCCGTGAAATCCTGAGCCTTATTGGAGCACAAACAAATGGCATCCGTCGAACTGCACAACATCCACAAGGCCTATGGGGCGCTGACCGTCATTCACGATATCTCGCTGGCGATCGAAGACGGCGAGTTCATCGCGCTCGTCGGCCCCTCCGGCTGCGGCAAGTCCACGCTGCTGCGAATGATCGCCGGGCTTGAGGAAATCACCGATGGCGACGTGTCGATCGGTGGGCAGGTGGTCAATGCCATGACGCCGCGCGAGCGCAACATCGCCATGGTCTTCCAGTCCTACGCGCTTTATCCGCATATGACGGTCGCCGAGAACATGGGCTTCAACCTGAAGCTCTCAGGCGAGGCCAAGCCGGTGATCGAGCAGCGGGTCAACGAGGCCGCGCGCATGCTGGACCTGACAAAGTTGCTCGACCGCAAGCCGGCGCAGCTTTCGGGCGGCCAGCGCCAGCGCGTCGCCATGGGCCGCGCCGTGGTGCGCAACCCTGCCGTCTTCCTGTTCGATGAGCCGCTCTCCAATCTCGATGCGAAGCTGCGCGTGCAGATGCGCTCGGAGATCAAGGCGCTGCATCAGAAGGTGCAGACCACTTCGATCTACGTCACCCACGATCAGATCGAGGCGATGACGCTTGCCGACCGCATCGTTGTGCTGAACCAGGGGAAGATCGAGCAGCAGGGCACGCCGATCCAACTTTATCGCCAGCCGGCCAATCTCTTCGTTGCCGGCTTCATCGGCTCGCCGGCGATGAATTTTCTCGACGGTGTGGTTGAAGGCGTCGATGGCACCCCTGCAGTGCGGCTGAGGGATAGCACGCCGGTGCGCATCGCTGGCGAACGCAAGGTGAAGTCCGGGCAAAGCGTGAAGATCGGCCTTCGGCCGGAACATCTGAGCTTAACGGGCAATGGCTCGCCGCTCACCGGCCAGACCTTGCTGGTCGAGCCGACGGGCGCACAGACGCATGTGCTGTTCGATCTGGCTGGCGAGCAGGTTACGGCCGTCGTCGACGGTGAGGCTCCGGTTCGTTATGGCGAACAACTGAAGGTCACCGTCAATGCCGATCAGGTCTACGTTTTCGACAGCGGAAGCGGGCTTGCTCTTTAGAGCTTTCACGCAATTCCGGACGGAAAACCGCTGCGCACTTTTCCTGGAATTGCTTTAGGCATCAACGTTAATGGCGTCGACCCGATCCGGGTAGAAGGCCATGTAATCCTTGATCTGGCTTACCGAGGCGTGGGGATTTTCGTAGGTCCAGACAGCGTTCACCGAGCGCTCGCCGCCGACGGGGATGCTGTAATAGGAGCAATCGCCCTTGAAGGGACAGTAGGTGGCATGGTCGGTTCTCTGGAGCGCCGACATGTCGACATCCTTGCGCGGCACGTAGATGACGGCCGGATAGGAGGCTTCCTTCAGGGACAGCGCGTCATGGGTATCGGCAATGACCTTGCCGGCAACCGAAACGGTGACATGGGCACGTTTGTTCTCGATCGTGATGGGATGATCGGGACCGGGAATCTTGACCAGCTTTTCGGACATTCTTGCTCTCCTCAGCTTTGCTGAATGTCAGGTGAGATTGGTTCTGCCGTGCTTATGTGCCTGGCCCCTCACCCCAACCCTCTCCCCGCATTGCGGGGAGAGGGGGCTCTACGGTGATTAAGGCGCTTCCGCCCCAATGAAGCAGCGCGCTATTTTGCGCTGTCGTCCCCTCTCCCCGCTGGCGGGGAGAGGGCTAGGGTGAGGGCCCCCAGGCACATAAGCGGCGACAGCAAGAAACTCGCCTGACGATCTCAGTTCAAAAGCATATAGGAAGCATCCTGCCGATTATCAGGCCCCCTGCGGCTTCAGCGCTTTCGGTGCACCCCAGCGCAGGCCGTCCATCAGCAGGCGGACGAGGCGGCGGGAGCGGTCGTGCCACTCCGGCGAATTGGGCATGGAATAGGTGCCGGACAGGGCATGCAGCACGTCGGTGCTGTCGACGTCGGCGCGGATCGAGCCGTCGGCCACTGCCCGTTCGATCAGGCCGCGGAGCGCGATTGGTACCATGCCGTAGCTGTCGGCGAAGAGTTCGGAATTGCTGTTGAGCAGGATGCGCAGGCTGTCGGCCATGCCGCGTTTGGTGGCGATATAGCCGACGAAGCGGTGCATCCATTCTTCCAGCGCTTGATCCGGCGCGCGTTCGCGCGAAAGCTCTTCGGCCGCATTGCAGAGCACCTCGACCTCATGGCGATAGACGACTTCGACTAGATGTTCGCGGGTTGGAAAATGACGGTAGAGCGTACCGACGCCGACACCTGCGCGGCGCGCAATGTCTTCGAGCGAGGCGGCGGTGCCGTGGTTGGCGAAGGCTTGCGCCGCGACTTCGATGAGCTTGTCGCGATTGCGGCGTGCATCCGCGCGTAGAGTTTTTGCGCCTGGCGGCGTGTCGTCCTTCAGCTCTGACGATGGCCTCGAAGCCAATTTTCGCTCCATGCGGATTGCGACTTGACGATATCCGACAAGTCTCTAGGATAATAAACGGAGGCGCCTCCGTTTAATCTGGAGTACCAGAGGATTGTTATCGCATAATGGGCCAGGATGCCATTGCCGTCTGATCGGAGGATCGAAGACGGTGAAAGAGCGGCCCTCCCCGGCGTCCCGCCACAAGCCGCACGCGCCGGCAAAAGCGCTGTAGCCTGATTACCTGGCGCCGGCCGGGCTGACGTCAAGAGCTGATGTCACGGCTGGCAGATCCTGACGATTGCAAAAGATGATGACCCGAACAGGGAGTGAGCTGATGACTACCGTCTATCTCGATATCAACGGACACGAGCACGAGCTTTCGCTCGATCCGCGTGTCACGCTTCTCGATGCTCTTCGCGAGCATCTCTGTCTGACCGGCACCAAGAAGGGCTGCGACCAGGGCCAATGCGGTGCCTGCACCGTCCATGTCGACGGCGAACGTGTGCTCTCCTGCTTGACGCTGGCTGCTCAGGCCGAAGGCCGCAAGGTCACGACGATCGAAGGGCTGGCGGCGGAAAACGGCGATCTGCATCCGGTCCAGGCCGCGTTCCTGGAACATGATGCCTTCCAATGCGGTTATTGCACGCCGGGACAGATCATGTCGGCGGTCGCTTGCATCCGCGAAGGCCATGCCGGTTCCGATGATGAAATCCGCGAATATATGGCCGGCAATCTCTGTCGGTGCGGTGCCTATCCGCACATCGTTGCCGCCGTGCGCGAAGCAGCGGAGGCCGCCCAATGAAGGCCTTTTCCTATCTCCGCGCCGGCTCGGTCGATGAGGTCCGGCAAGCCGCTGCCTCTTCCGCCACCATGCTGCTTGCCGGCGGCACGACGTTGCTCGATCTCGCCAAATGCGGCGTTGCCGAGCCCGAGACGGTGGTGGATATCAGCCATCTTGCTGGCCTCGATGCCATCTCCCTGACCGATCAGGGTGTTACGATCGGTGCGCTCGCCAAGATGAGCCGTGTCGCCGACGATGCCAATATCAAGGCGCAGTTCCCGGCCGTTTCGGAGGCGCTGTCGCTTGCGGCCTCGGCGCAGATCCGCAACATGGCGACGATCGGCGGCAATCTGATGCAGCGCACGCGCTGTCCCTATTTCCGCGATCCGGCGACCTTCGCCGCCTGCAACAAACGCGCGCCCGGTTCCGGCTGCTCGGCAATCGGCGGCGTCACGCGCAATCATGCGGTTCTCGGCACGAGCGAGGCCTGTATCGCCACCAATCCCGGCGATCTGGCGGTTGCTCTGGTGGCCTTCGATGCGGTCGTGCATCTCGGCAGCCGTCAGGTCGCGATCGATGATTTCTTCCTTTTGCCGGGAACGACGCCCGACCGGGAACATGCGATCGAGCCGGGCGAGATGATTACGGCGATCACCATTCCGGCCTCCGACGCTGCACACCGCTCGACTTATCTCAAGGTGCGCGACCGGCAGTCCTACGAGTTCGCGGCGGCCAGCGCCGCCGTCGGGCTTGAACTGGAGGCAGATGGCAGGACGATCCGGGATATCAGGGTGGCGCTTGGCGGTGTCGCCACCAAGCCCTGGCGTGCCCGCGCCGTCGAAAAAGCATTGAAAGGCCAGGTGCTCGATACGGCTGCTGTGAAGCGCGCCAGCCTGCTCGCTGTCCAAGGCGCCGTCTATCATGGCGGCAATCACTACAAGATTACGCTTGCGCCGCGTGTCGTCGAGCGCGCCATCCTGACGATGGGAGAAATGGCATGACCATCATGGAAACCAGAAAACATGGCGCTGCCGATGGCGCGCTCGGCGGGCGGCTGTCCCGCCTGGACGGAACCGCGAAGATCAAAGGCGAGGCCGACTATGCGGCCGAGCGCGATCTCGAGGGGCTGACCCATGCGGTGATGGTGCAAAGCACGATTGCCGCCGGTCGCATGACTGGCATCGATACGGCGGCGGCGGAGGGAGCGCCGGGCGTTCTGCTGGTGCTGACGCCGGACACGATGCCGGATCTGAATTCACCGACCACCTGGCTCGACACCCCCGGCCCGGAAGGCCCGTATCGGCCGCTTGTCAGGGAGATTACCTATAGCGGCCAGCATGTCGCCATCGTCGTTGCCGAAACCTTCGAGCAGGCGACAGCCGCGGCGGCACTGGTCAAGGTCACCTATGAGGAAGCTCCGGCGATCTTCAGCCTTGAAGATCCGAAGGGTGGCGAGGGTTTCCCGATCGATCCGATGACCAGGGAGTGGGGGGATGCCGCAGCGGCCCTGGCCGCAGCACCGGTCAAGATCGAAGCCGAATACAAGACGCCGCGGGAATACAACGTGCCGATCGAGCCGCATGGGCTGATCGCCAAATGGGATGGCGACATGCTGACCCTCTGGGAGCCAAGCCAGTGGATCGACGGCATGGCGCGCACCTATGCGGAGTGGTTCGGCATTCCCTTCGAGAATGTGCGGATGATCTCGCCCTATATCGGTGGCGGCTTCGGCTCAAAGGCGCTGGCATTGCCGCATGGCGCTGTTGGTGTCATGGCGGCGAAGCTGCTCGGCCGTCCGGTGAAGCTGGTCATCACCCGGCCACAGACCTTCACCTCCTTCGGTGGCCGGCCTTGCACGCGCCAGAGGATTGCGCTTGGCGCGACCAAGGACGGCAGGCTCACCTCCATCATCCATACCAGCGCCAACGAGACTTCGATCGGCGACGTGGCAGTTGAGCCATTGGGTGTCGTAACCTCGCTCATGTATGCGACGCCCAATCTCTCGTCGCGGCAGAACATTGTGGCGGTGAACACCGTCAAGCCCGGCGCATTGCGTGCCCCCGGCGAAAATCCGAGCGCCTGGGGTATCGAGAGCGCTATGGATGAGCTCGCCTACACGCTCGGCATGGACCCGCTGGAAATCCGGCTCAAGAACTATGCCGAGCGGGATCAGGAAGCCGACAAGCCCTGGTCGACAAGGCAATTGCGCGAGGCTTTCGAGGCTGGGGCCAAGGCTTTCGGCTGGGCGAAGCGCTCGCATGCGCCGCGCTCCATGCGCGACGGCAAGCATCTGATCGGCTGGGGGGTGGGCGCCGGCACCTATCCGGTGCGCCGCACGCCGGGTGAAGCGCTGGTGCGCATTCTTGCCGACGGCTCGGCGGAAGTGGCGAGCAGCGGCATCGACATGGGCCAGGGCACCTATACGATCCTGGCGCAGACGGCGGCCGAAACGCTCGGCATCCCGGTCGAACAGGTCCGCGTCAAACTTGGCGATTCCGCCCTGCCGCGGGCGCCCGTCGCCGGCGGATCGCAGCTTGCCAACCTGATGACCGGCGCCGTTTACAAGGCAGCGGTCGCCGCCCGCGATGAGCTGGTGGGACTGGCGATCAACGATCCCAATTCTCCGCTTCGTGATCTGCAGGCCAATACGCTGACCGTTTCGGAAGGCCGCATTCTGCCGCCGCGCGATGGTGGCGACGGCATCGCCATTGCCGAGCTTCTGCGGCAGATCGGCCGTGACAAGATCGAGGTGCTGCGTAACACACTGCCAGAAGACAAGCAGAGCAATGCGGATCACTATCGCAACTTCTCGACCATCGCGACCATGCTGTCGCCCACGGACGGCGACTATTCGATGCATAGCTGGTGCGCGCACTTCATCGAGGTGCGCGTCGATGAGGATTTCGGCACCGTGCGCGTCTCGCGCGTCGTCTCGGCGCTCGATTCCGGCCGGCTCTACAATCCCAAGCTTGCCGAAAGCCAGTGGAAGGGCGGCATCATCATGGGCATCGGCCAGGCGCTGCTGGAAGAGGGCATCGTCGATGAGCGCTTCGCCCGTGTCATCAATAATAACCTCGGCGACTATCTCGTGCCGACCAATGCCGATATTCCCGACATCGAAGTGATCTCGGTCGGGATTCCCGATACGCACGCCTCCGTGCTCGGCGGTAAAGCGGTCGGCGAACTGGGTATCGTCGGTGTGGCGCCGGCAATTGCCAATGCGGTTTTCCACGCGACGGGCAAGCGGATACGCGAGCTGCCGATTACGCTGGAGAAGCTGCTGTAATTTTGAGGGATTTTGGGGATGGTCGGGCGAGGCCGCTGTTGACGTGGTCTTGTGCCCGGCCCCTCACCCTAGCCCTCTCCCCGCTCGCGGGGAGAGGGGACGACGCTACACTTCCAGTGACGCAATGACGCCGGTCAAAAGCGTGTCATATCCTCAGCTTGTTTTTGACAGCCGATGATTGCTGTCACTAGACTGGCTTCTGATTATGGGAGGCCGGTCGGAGGTTGGCTGGCTGTGAGGAACAGGGCGGAGCATCATGAGCCAGTATGATATTCTCGATCAGCGCTTCAAGGCGCTGATCAACGGGTCTGCGCAATTGGAGCAGTTGTGGACGGGCGGGCGTTGGACCGAGGGACCCGTCTATGTGCCGGCCGCGCGCCATGTCGTGTGGTCCGATATCCCGAACGACCGAATCCTGCGCTATGACGAGGTAACGGGCGCAGCCGGCGTCTTCGAGAGCCCTGTCGGTTATCACAACGGCCACACGCTCGATTTCGAAGGTCGTATCATCGCTTGCGAGCATGGACGTCGGCGTGTCAGCCGGCTTGATCATGACGGCCGCTGGCGGCCGCTTGCCGAGCACTTCGACGGCAAGCGGTTGAACTCGCCGAACGATGTCGTCGTAAGGTCGGATGGCTCGATCTGGTTCACCGATCCCACCTACGGGATCGACAGTGAATATGAGGGCTTTGCCGCACCGTCCGAAATCAACGCGTCCAACGTCTACCGCATCGATCCGGCCGATGGAGCGGTGACGCTGGTTGCCAGGGACCGCGTCAAACCGAACGGTCTTGCCTTTTCCCCGGATGAAAGCGTACTTTATGTCTCCGACACCGGCGGTACGCATGTGCCCGGCCTGCCGCCGACGATCACGGCCTATTCGGTCAATCCGGACGGGCGCAGCCTCAGTGAGGGGCGTGTTTTCGCCACTTGCGAAATCGGCCTGTTCGACGGTTTCCGGGTCGATCGCCACGGCAACATCTTTGCCTCCAGCGGTGATTCCGTTCGGGTTTACGCGCCGGATGGCACGTTGATCGGCCGCATTCTCATTCCCGAGGTCGTATCAAACCTCTGCTTCGGTGGCCCGAAGCGCAATCGGCTCTACATTACCGCCACGACTTCGCTCTATGCGATCTATGTGAATAGCGGCCCTGCTGAGCCGGCTAATCGTTTGCGTTAGGCGCTCAGTTCGAATTTTTTGCTGCGCTGCTTTGCTGGAAGTGTTCGGCGCCTTCGATTTGAACCCAATCGTGTTTCGACTGCTCAAAAACCGATCTGGCGGGGGCCGGGAATTTGGGGTCGGCCATCGCGCCGACTGCAACTCCGACGAAGGACGACAGGTTTTCGGCCTTCCAATACACCGATGATCCGCAGTTGGGACAAAAGTAGGTGTGGACCTTTCCGCCGCTTGCGGCCTCGCGGGTGAACTCTTTCGACGTGCCGGAAATGGCAACGGCGTCGGCCGGATAAAAGGCGCCGACGCCAAATGGCGCACCGGTCCTGCGTTGGCAGTCGAGACAATGACAGGCGACCACCAATTTTGACGGTTGTGAAAGCGTCAGTGTAAGAGCGCCGCAAGTGCATCGGGCATCAGCCATGGGAAAACCCTCCGTTTTCTGAAGCGGGTCGCGTTGATATTTCAAACCTACGGCGGTGCAACGCGATCCCATTGAACATCGTGCAGTAGGCGTCCAAGGCTGGTCTGCTTTTCCAGCCTTGAATCAAAATTTCGTCACTTAAGGGAAAAAATGCTGGTGGTGCCCAGCGAGGCAGCTCTGCCGTAATCGCGCCGATCAGGGCCTGCCGAAATGGCCCGGGCCTCGCTCCGGTCCCTGGTCGAAAGCCGAGAAGGGGCGGGCTTCGTTTGGCGGCGGCACGTCGAGATAGGTCATGATATTGTCGACGTGGCTGACCTGCGAGCGCAGGCTGTCCAGCGATTTGCCGGTGAGATTGGTGCCGGCCGGCAATTGAGCAGTCAGCGGGTTTTCGTAGCGCCCGTTGACGCGCAGTTCGTAGTAGAGATGCGGACCGGTGGAATAGCCGGTGGAGCCGACATAAGCGATGACCTGGCCCTGCGTGACGCGCTCGCCGACATGCAGGTCCGACGGTGTCGAGGCAATATGGGCATAGGTGGTCTCGTAGCCGCCATCGTGGCGAATACGGACATATTTGCCGTAGCCCGTTTCCCAGGAAATCTTTTCGACGGTGCCGTCGCCGGCGGCCATGATCGGGCTGCCCATCGGGGCGCGGAAATCGACGCCGTTGTGGAATTTCCGGACGCCGAGGATCGGATGAATGCGCCAGGCAAATCCGTCACCGAGCGTGCCGTTAGGTACGGGGCGGTGGGTCAGCACTTTGGCGACGGAATGACCGCCCTCATCGTAGAATTCCGAGGGGCCTATGCCGCCGTCCTTGTGCAGGTAGAAGCGGTGCGTATCGCCATCGGTGTGGAACTCGATGAACATCAGTTCGCTTTTGCCATTGTCCGCCTTGCGGAACAGCAGATCGACGCTGTCGGGCGTATCGTCACCCGTCAATGCAACGCCATTTGCCTTGGCAAGCTTCATGAGCTGGTCGGCGCATTCGTCGGAAAGCCCCGCCTTCTCCAGTTTGGTGCGGATCGTCGACCGATCGTCGCTGTCGATGCTCTTGAGGTCGACGGCGGCCACTTCCGAAGAGGACGGCGCATCAGCCTGGCTCTCGCTATAGAGCGTGGAAAACAGCCGGTCGTCGGTGAGCGGCACGAAGCTGTCGGCATCGTCGCGTGCGACGATGCGCTCCGGCGTTTTTCCGCCGCTAAGGCGGGCCATGATCAGCTTCGGTTGTGCATCAGCGGTCTTTTTCTCGAGCAGCAGTTCCAGGCTGTCGCCGGGCGAAACCGTATCGGTTTCCAAGGCTCGCTGCAGCTCGTCGCCGGCATTTCCGTCGAGACCGGCGGAGGCGAGGATATCCTGCAGGTCCTGCCGGTCCTTCGGCATGGAAACCAGTCGCTTGAATTCGCGGCCTGCCTCGCCCGTGGTCGCCTTCGACACGCTGACATTCAACGGTACGCCACGGACCGGGAAGCGTGAGCGCCGGACTGCATCGTAACGATTGGCGTGCGGATAGATACCCGGGCGGATATCCGCGAGCGACGGCGCTGAGAAGAGAGCAGGCTCGGACTGGGTATCGCCGTCATAGGCCGCATTGAAGGCCGCGGCATCGCCGCCGGAAGGATCGCTATCCTCGGCTTTGAAGACCAGCGTCGTGCGATGATAGGTAAAGATGCGGGTTTCGCCGTTCGACGTCTTTTCCGCCACCTGCGCAAAGCGGGAGCCGTCGAAACGCTGTTTCGTGGCAAGCCGGTCGCTCTTGCGCAATGCCGGCTGTGATCGGACGAGCTGGGCTATGTGGATCGGCACGGCTTGTTCGATCGTGTGGCGGGCGAGCAGCGGATAAAGAACGGTCGCGAGAAGGCCGAAGGAGGCGGTGCCGGCAAGGCCGATGGCGATCAGATGGCGAAGATGGGCTGAGTGGGGCAGAAAAGGAATATAAAATTCATGATGTGGCCGCGCCTGAATCGCAGCCTCTGCAGGAAATTGGACGCGCAATGGACTTTCGGCCATGAATTGAGGAACCCTGCAGACGGCGGTGGGCCCAAACTAGGGCAAATCATGTCAAAATCTGGGCAAATATTACAGATGGGTTAATTACCGTGATCTTCAGCGCGTGCAGATTCGCGCGTTGCGAGCGATTCGTCAACCGAAGATGGTGTCGTAAAGCAGCTTGAAATTCAGCGCCAAAATGACGCCGGCAACCAGCCAGGAGAGGACGGCAACACTCCTTGAAACGGTGAATCTGCCCATTTTTCCGCGATCTGTGACGAATTGGACGAGCGGGATGACGGCAAAAGGCAGTTGCATGGACAGGATGACCTGGCTCAAAACCAGCAAATCCGCAGTACCTTTTTCACCATAAAATGCGGTAACAAAAACAACTGGAATAATTGCGAGGCCACGCGTCAAAAGCCGCCTTGCCCAGTGCGGAATGCGCAGGCGCAGGAAGCCTTCCATGACGATCTGGCCGGCGAGCGTCGCCGTGACGGTGGAATTGAGGCCAGAAGCAAGAAGCGCCACGGCAAAAAGCGTCGAGGCGATGCCAAGACCGAGCAGCGGCGACAGCAACTCGAAGGCCTGGCCGATTTCGGCGACATCCGAATGCCCGCTGTTGTGGAAAGCGACGGCTGCGACGATCAGGATCGAAGCATTGACGAAAAGCGCCAGCATTAAGGCAATGGTGCTGTCGGTCGTCGCCCATTTGATCGCATCGCGGCGGCCCTCGTCGGTGCGCTTGTAGGCGCGGGTCTGCACGATCGAGGAATGCAGGTAGAGATTATGCGGCATGACGGTCGCGCCGATGATGCCCATGGCGATGTAGAGCATCTCGTGATTGGTGACGATCTCGGGCGAGGGGATGAAGCCGTTGAGGATAGCGGCGACCGGAGGAGCGGCGGCGGCAATCTGGATGGCGAAACAGGTGGCGATGACAATGAGGAGCGCGATGACGAAGGCCTCCAGGAAGCGGAAGCCCTTATTCATCAGGAGCAGCAGCAGGAAGGCGTCCAGCGCGGTGATCAGCGCGCCGCCGATCAAGGGGATGCCAAAGAGCAATTGCAGCGCGATCGCCGTGCCGATGACCTCGGCGAGATCACAGGCGATGATGGCAAGTTCGCAGGCAAACCACAGGGCCAGATTGACCGGCCTGGAATAATGGTCGCGGCAGGCCTGCGCCAGATCGCGGCCGGTGACGATGCCGAGCCGGGCTGCGAGTGCTTGCAGCAGGATCGCCATCAGATTGGACAGCATGATGACGGCAAGCAGCGTGTAGCCGAATTGCGCGCCGCCGGCGAGATCCGTCGCCCAGTTGCCGGGGTCCATATAACCGACGGAAACCATGTAGCCCGGTCCGAGGAAGGCGATCAGCCGCCGAACCCAAGTGCCGGTGTGCGGAACATGAACTGTGGCATTGACTTCCGGAAGGCTCGGCCGCGCATCTTCATCGGGGTGGGCAAATTTCCACGCGCTCGGTGCGGCTGCTTCCTGAATCTGCGTCATGCGGGGCTCCGGGATCGTCTATGACATGACTAAACAAATATGCCGGATATCAACATTATGCAATAGGCTATATTTTATAGTATCGGCATTGTAGTGGCGCGATCACGCTGCCACCCGCAAAAATCATCATCCGCTTTCAAGATTGAAGCCGGTGCTATAAAGATAAAAGCGAGTTTATCCGTATCTCGGGGGAGCCGAACGCATTGCCGAAGAGAAAACTGCCAATCCATCGGGAAGAGCCGCTGCCGGATGCCGAGACGCATTCGGAGGGTTTCCGCCATACGCGGGAGGCCAACCGTGGCGCTCTGGTGGAGGATTATGTCGAGCTGATCGCCGATCTTATCGATGACGGCAATGAGGCGCGGCAGGTGGATATCGCGGCAAGGCTTGGCGTGTCGCAGCCGACGGTCGCCAAGATGCTCGCGCGGCTCTGCGAAGATGGGCTCGTATCGCGGCGCCCCTATCGCGGCGTTTTTCTGACGGAGGCGGGCGGCAAGATCGCCCAGGACATCCGCGCCCGCCATCAGACCGTCGAGGCATTCCTGCGGTGGCTCGGCGTTAGCGCCGAGACGGCGCGGATCGACGCCGAGGGCATGGAGCATCACGTCAGCGCCGAAACGCTGAAAGCATTCCGTCGCGCCATGCAGCGCGAGGGGTGATCAGGGCGCTCGCTCTTTATTCCGCCGCGTCGTGTTTGGAAATGGAATCGCGCACCACGCCGTATTGGCTGCCCCAGCGATCGGTCATCTCGGCGCGGATATCCCAGAGATCGGGGAAGAAGCGATGGTGGGCGCCGGCCTGCAGCAACTCCACCGGCCGGCCCTTGAGGGATTTCGAGCCGAGACCGATCGAGCGCTGGATCAGGTAGATGTGGTTGGCGCGGAATTTCTGGAAGAGCTCGTCGAATTCCGCCAGCGCCTCGGCCACGACATAGCCGTCACCGTGATCGTATTTGCCGTCATAGAGGTCCACTACCGTCAATCCTGGCGCATCGAGATAATAGGCCTTGAAGGCCCGCCAGAGATCGGGCGGCAGGCGCAACAGGAACTTGAAGCCGGGCGATTCCTGGCCGCTGCCGTTGCCGAGTTGCAGGCGGATCTGCTGATATTCCTTCGGCGACATGGTTTCGAGCAGATCGAGCTGCGCCGTCATCATCCGCATCAGCCGGTGGACGCGGCCCAGGAGCGTCACGACGCGATGGGTATTGTTTTCCTCGATGAAGGCAATGACATCGACCAGCGTATAGGCGATGAGCTTCATCCAGAGCTCTTCCACCTGATGGACGATCTGGAACTGCAGCTCGTCGCCATTGACCATCTCGTTTAATGGTTTCTGGCAGGCGAGCAGCTTGTCGCATTGCAGATAGACACCATAGTCGCGCATGTCTGGCGCCTCGATGCGCGCGTAATATTCTTTCTTCTGCATCTTCGTTCCCTTTATCCCGGCCATTGCCGCTGGCATTTTGCCCTTGTGGAAGGATACGAAAATTTCGCTTGAACATTGTTCCTGATTGTCATTCAAAATTGGCAATTGAGAGTACGAATGGCTTTGAATGGGACAATGGAGAGAACGATGGACTTGGACGCGCTCGACCACAAAATCGTCTCCGCTTTGGAAGCCGATGCCCGCATCTCCTTTGCCGCGCTTGCCGAACGGGTCGGTCTCAGCAAGACGCCGTGCTGGAAGCGCGTGAAGGCGTTGGAAGAGGCCGGTGTGATCCGAGGCTACCGGACGATTCTCGATCCGGCGCAGCTCGGCTTCGGTCTGGAAGCCTTCGTGCAAGTATCGATCGACGTCGAGCGCTTCGATGCCTTCGAAGCCGCTGTGCGCCGCCATCCGCTGATCTGGCGCTGCCATGCGACGACGGGCGAGGCCGATTATCTCCTGCATATACTGGCTGCCGACATGGCCGCCCTCGACCGGCTGCTGCGCCAGGAACTGAACCGGCTGCCCGGCGTGCGGCACACGGTGACGTCGATGTCGACGCGGGAGATCAAGTCGGATATCTCGTTTGCCGATGCGGCGCGGCATATCCGCGGGTAGCCGTTAGCCGGCGTTTGGGTGCATAAAGCAGTCAGGTCGCGGACCAGGTGGCCGTCGCTGTGGCGTAGGTTTGCGTCGAAATACCTCTAACGGAAAAGGCGGGGGAAACCCCACAAGCTTTCCTCCGCCTTACTTTTC
This sequence comes from Martinezella paranaensis, assembly GCF_014200235.1. NCBI lineage: Bacteria > Pseudomonadati > Pseudomonadota > Alphaproteobacteria > Hyphomicrobiales > Rhizobiaceae > Martinezella > Martinezella paranaensis. The sequence goes on from NZ_JACHBI010000004.1 coordinate 164,500, forward strand.
GCTTATCAAGCTGACGCGGCGGCCGGTTCCTTGGAGCGTTTAGGCATTCGCGTGACTTTGACGGTTACATGGCGGTCGAGTGCATTAAGAACTCGCACAAGCCGATCAATGGTGAAGCGGCTTAGGTCTGCATTGCGAATGCGGGAAAGGTCAGCGGCAGTTACGCCAGTTAGCTTTTCTCCGTCGCGCACGGTCAGCTTACGCCGATCGAGCGCCGCAATGATCTCGGCCGCAAGCTGCGTCTTCATTTGCTTTGCATCGGCGTCGGGGTCGCCTAGATCAGCGTAAATGTTGCCGCTGCCCCGGACGACTTCAAAGTCATTGTCGCTCATCACAACATCTCCTTTATTCGTTTTAAACGGGCTTGAATCAGCTCGATCTCTTTTTGAGGCGTTGCTATCCCTTTGGTGGATTTCTTTTGGAAGGCGTGAACCACCCAAATGGCATCTCCCAACTGAACCGCATAGATAGCCCGGTAAGCATCCGTGCGGTATGGCAGGGCGATTTCAAACACGCCCGACCCCAAGCCTTTCATGGGCTTCGCGATATCAGCCTTTTGGCCCATGCTTGCGATAGCGAGGGCATCTTTCATTCTATCCTGAACGGATTGAGGGAACTCCTCAAAATCTCTCAGCGCTGCCCGAACCCATGCAATCTCTCTCATGGGGCGCATGTTGTCATATATGACAACATTATCGCAAGCATTTTCTTGCGAAAGTTTAGGTGCGCCGCTATTGCAAATCCATCCTGTCGCCCTTCAGCACGGAGAAGCCGCCGATAGCCACATGAGCGCCGATAAGGAAGTTGGGCAGAATGCCCCGGGCGATATAGCTGCGATTTTCAAAACGGGCCGGTTTGTAGGGAGAGCCTATTGCCACCGAAACATATGCCCTCTCGCGCCCTAACAAACTTAAGGCCCGGAAGTCCGGGCCTCATCCTCCGGATCCACCAAAGTGGCGGCGAGCCATTACATCTTGCTCATGCCCTTCTCGGCATTTTCCATGTGGGTCACACAATTTTTCATCTTGTGGGCCTTCATGGCATCCTTCGCCATGGCCACCTGTTTGGTGGCGGCTGTCTTTTTCGTCTGGTCGGTCATTGCATCCACCTTGGTCTGCAAGGCCGAAATGGAAGCATCGTCACATTTCGCCATAGATGCAGCATAGGCAGGCATAGTGCCCGCAGCCGCAAGCACGGCAGCGATCAAAATCGATCTCAGCATGTGCATTTCCTCCGAAAGGGCATAATCGCCCTTTTAACAAACGCATACCCGCCATGAGTGTTCCGGCGCCGGCCTGCGACAAATTGGATCATGCCGACGCGATGCTGTTTCAGATTCCGGCATACCATTCGTAGCCGCGATCCTCCCAGAAGCCGCCTTTGCCGCCCCAGATATCGTCGAATTTGTCGCGGATTTCGATGCGCATCACGTATTTTGCATGCTTGTAGCCGAGATGACGCTCGACCCGCAGACGCAGCGGCGCGCCATGGGCGACTTCGAGATCCTTGCCGTTCATCGAATAGGCGAGGATCGTCTGCGGGTGGAAGGCATCGATCAGGTCGATGCTCTCGTAGTAGCGGCCGCTGCCGTCGAGCGTCTGCTCCAACTCGTCGGCGCAGTAGAACACTGCATAGCGCGCGCCCAGCTTCAGCCCCGCGCTCTGCAGGATGAGGCCGAGCGGTACGCCGGTCCATTTGCCGATGGCGCTCCAGCCTTCGACACAGTCATGGCGGGTAATTTGCGTGCGCGACGGCAGTTTCTTCAGATCGGCCAGCGAAAATTCCATCGGCTTGTTGACCATGCCGTCGATTTTCAGCTTCCAGGTGGAAAAGCCGTTTTCCACCATCGCGGCATAGTCTTCGCTACCGGGATTATCCGTGCCGTTCGGGCGGAAGGTCGGCGAGATGTCCTTGTCGGTATATTCACGGGCAAGCGCCTGCGGCGAGACGAGCAGGCGTTGCGTGCCCATGGTCAGGCCTTCGGCCAATGCCAAAACCTTCTGGACGTTCTGGTTCTCGGTGATGTCGTCGCAGCCGGTAAGGCCGATGGCGCCGAGGCTGGCGGCGGAGCCGATGAGGAAGCGGCGGCGGCTGACGATCTTGCTCATGCGTCCTCTCCTTCCGTGCGGATGGCGTAGCGGCCGGTCACCATGGAGCGCATGTTGTTCCAGAGGCCGGACAGGATGACCATCGCCACATGTACGAGGACGAAGAGCACGATCGTCCAGGCGGTGATGAAATGAATGCTGCGCGCCGTCTGCCGCCCGCCGAAGATATCGAGTAGGAATGGGTAGCCGGCGTCGATGCCGGGCGACATGGTAAGCCCGGTCGCCAGCATCAGCGGCAGCAGAATGAAGATGACGATGAGATAGGTGAGCTTTTGCAGCGCATTGTAGCGCTTGGCCTTCTCGCCTTTCGGAAAGCGAAGGCGGGCATGCTCGACAATCTCGTGCCAGAGATTATGCAGCGAAACTTCGGCACCCGAGGGCGCCAGATCACGTCGAAAATGGCCGGCAATGAAGCCGTAGAGCAGATAAATCAGGCCGTTGAACACAAAGAGCCAGGCGAAGAAGAAATGCCAGCGTCGGCCGTCGGCCAAATCCTGGTAGCTTGGGATCGTCGCCCAGGCGGGAAAGGCGCGTTCGGTCCACTCACCGTCCTCTTTCGAAGCGCCGAGAATGCCGGTCGTCGGGATCGTCAGGTTGCCGATGCGGAAGGTGCCGTAGGGCTGGTTGTCGCCATCGGTGGCCGATATCTGCAGCCACGACGGATCGGCATTGGCGCCGTACTGACCCCAATAGAGGGCGGGATGGGCGTTGAAAATCTGCATGCCGCTCATCAGCAGCAGGGAGAGACAGAGCACATTCAGCCAGTGCGTCAGGCGGGTGACGATCGAATGCCGGCGAATGTAGATCGTCCGGGGGTGCGCAGGCGGCGCACCGGTCGCATCGATGTCGGCCATGGCTAGGCTCCTCTCGAAATCTAACGAACCCTCTGGAAACCCGGCCGCATAGTACCATAAATCGACCGGGAATGTGGCGGCGCTCCATCGCCAGGGGCTAAACATGGAGCGCCGCGTGGCAGGCCGACGGCGGGCGGATGCCGATTGGCCTGCGAGCTTCCCTTGGCGGGAAGATCTTTTTGACGGGAAGATCACATGGGTGGAATGGTGCCGTTGACGCCGACGGCGACGCGATCGCTGGAAACCATGCCGTCGCCAGAGGTTTCACCGGTGATGAAGACACCGGCGCCGGCCTTCAGATCGTCCTTGGTGGCCGAGACGAGGGTCACGACCGGAGTGCCGTCCGGAATGTTGATCTTCTTCTCGCCGCCCTTGTAGGTCAGGGTCAGCGTCGGGCCGTTGACCGACTTGACGGCATTGGCCACCGTGGCGTTGGTCATGGAGCTGTTTGGCTTCGAGTCCCAGGGCCGGTCGCCTTCGCCCGTGCCCTTCATCGCGGCGGGGAAGATCACGACTTCGATGGCGCCTGCAACACCGCTGTTCGTCGGCTCATTAGCGATGCCAACGAAATCGCCGGGCTTGATATCGGTTGCCGAAGCCTTGGTTACGCCGGTGACGGCCCAGCCCGATTTCAGCATCACGCTGATGTCCTTGCCGTCGCGGGACTTGACCTTGAGAGTATCGCCATCGAGGCTTTCGATCGTGCCGCGCACACGGACACGGTCGGCGGCATTGGCCCCCTGCAGTGCGGCCAGCGTTACGACAGCGCCGGCGGCCAGGGCCAACATGCCCTTGGTCAGAAGCTTGCGATCCATGATTAGTCTCCTTGATATACCTACTAATCGGTAGGTTTTTCGACAGACGGCCGGGATCGGCCAATAGAGTTCTTTGCATGGGAGGATCGGAAGATCGTCATCCCGATCTGCAACGGGGGCGATCCTATCTACCACTCGGTAGCTTCGCCAATCAAACAAGCGTGAGAGGCACGTTACCCATCGAAATCACGAAATGATGAATAATTTCAATGGGGAAAGGCCAGTCGGTCGAACAGCGGTTCGACAATGGTGGCAAAGACCGCCGGGTCGCCAAAGGCTCGCGCCGAGAGTATGGCGCCATGTACGCTTGCCATGAAGGACAGGGCCTCCTCGGCTGCCGGGCGGGGCAAAACGAGACGGCCTTCGGCCGCGCCTTTTTCCATGACAGTGGCAAGCCACCCCGAGAGATCGCGGAAATGTCCGCGCACTTCGGCGGCAACATCGGCCGGCAACACCGGCAGTTCGGCGGCAAGCATGGCGCAGAGGCAGAAGGGGGCGGTATCGTCTTTGATGCAGGCTTCCCAGAAGCCCGTATAGGCGCGAAGGCGCGCGACGGGATCGGCAATATCGGCGTCGGCCCTCGCGAGGCCTTGCCGTGCCTCCTCCCGATAGCGCGCCACGACGATCCTGACGAGATCGGCCTTGGTCGGAAAATGGTGATGGATGCTGGCTTTCCGAATGCCGACCTCTGCCGAAATATCGGCAAAGCTGAAGCTGTTGTAGCCGCCGGCGATGATCAGGCCGCGTGCGGATTGGACGATCTCGTCGGCTTTTGTCGAAATATTGCTCATTCGTTTTGCCTACCTATTGGTAGGGTGCCTGTCAAGTCGCTCGGATTATCCGTTTCGTCGCCGAGAATTCAGCAAATAGGGGAATAGGGTTGAAACTTTATAGTTTCACGCAATGTCTGAGCGCAAAAAAGCCGGTTGCCTCAAAATCCCCTTCCTGTCACGTTATGGCATCAAACGCGGAAGATTGGAGAACCGAAATGATCGCCATTCGTCCATTTTTGATCGGCATTATCCTTATCCTGGCGCTCGTGCTGATTGCGCTCAGTATCTTGTTGGTCAATCCCGTGAAGCCCATCCATCAATCCGACACGCTTATCCCGATGCAGAGCGAGCCCGTGCAGCGCCAGTAGCGGCTAAGCAATTCCAGGAAAAGTGCGAAGCGGTTTTCCGTTCGGAATGCGTAAAAACAAAGGATCGCGCGGTTTCAGCTCGAGGGCGTGAAGCGCGCCACCAATGTATGACGATCGCCGGGATAGGTCAGGCGGACGTGCGTGATCGGTCCGAGGTTGCTCCAGGTGCGTCGTTCGATGACGAGGCAGGCGGTGCCCTTGGCGATATCCAGGCTTGCGGCAGCCTCGCCCTCGGCCGGGATGGCTCGGATCTGGTGTTCGGCCGTGCTCCAAGGCACCTGATTGATCAGCCACGGTCCCGGCGGCAATTCGTCGAAATTGACCTGAGCCGCCTCGGGGACGGCATCGAGATTGATGACCCGATCTTCCAGACAGAAAGGCCTGCGGCCGGCATAGTGAATGCAGGTGATGTCCAGTACCGAGACTGCGCCGGCAAATTGCAGCCTCCGCGCATCGTCGGGGCGGCCCTTGCGCTTGGCGCGCTTCACGATCTTATGGGAGTAGGGCAGGTTCAGCGACAGGATTTCGGACTTGATGTCGTGGATTTCCAACACCGCCGATTGCGCCTGCGGTTGCGTGACGAAGCTTCCCGAACGCTTGCGCCGCTCGATCAAGCCTGCCCGGGCAAGCTGCGTCAGCACCTTGTTCACCGTCATGCGCGAACAGTCATATTGTTCCGCCAAAGCAAGCTCAAAGGGTATCCGATGGCCGGGCGGCCAATCGCCGGAAACGATCCGGCTCTCGATATCGCTCAGGATACGCTGATGCAGGGTCGCTTCTTTAGCTGTGGTCATGCCGCCGACCGTTTCCTCGTGAGACCTGGGTGATCGCCACTGTGTTCATTTAGGATTTCATTGTCGCGAGGAAAAGTGCTTTTTCAACCGATTAGTTCGGTCATAGCGGCGCGGAATCGGGCAGCGATCGTTTTCCGCTGCTTATGTCGGCCACCTTCGACCTGCTTGCGGCCCTGTGCCCAGACGCTGTCGACTGTAACGCCGCCGGCGAACATCCATTGATCGAGGATCTGATCGCCGGAGAGGTAGGGAACGGCGTTGACGTCGAGCGAGACAACGTCGGCGTAACGGCCGACAGCGAGCCCGACTTGTGCCTTCAAGGCTGCGCCGCCACCGGCAATGGCATGGTCGAACAGCGCGCGCGCCGTCGAGCCGCCCGACGAGGCGATGACATTGCGGGCCCTCAGCGCCAGGCGCTGGGAATATTCGAGCTGCCGCAGTTCTTCCGGAACGGAGATCAGAATGTTGGAATCCGAGCCGATGCCATAGCGGCCGCCTTCTTCCAGAAAGAGCGGCGCCGGAAAAGTGCCGTCGCCGAGATTGGCTTCCGTCACGGAGCAGAGGCCGGCGATCGCGCCGCTTTTCGCCATTCGCCGGGTTTCGTCATCGGTCATATGGGTTGCGTGGATGAGGCACCAGCGCCCGTCGACCGGGGCGTGATCGAGCAGCCATTGCACGGGGCGGGCACCCGACCAGGCGATGCAATCCTCCACTTCCTTCACCTGTTCGGCGACATGGATATGGATCGGCCCGTTACCGGCGAGCGGCACGAGTTTTTCCAGCTCTTCCGGTGTTACCGCCCGCAGGCTGTGCGGGGCGAGGCCGAGTTCGGCGCCTGGCAACCGGCCAACGATCGTCCGGCAGCCGGCCATCAGCGCTTCGAATCGATCGAGCGAATTGATGAAGCGCCGCTGGCCATCGATGGGAGCCGCGCCACCAAAACCGGAATGGGCGTAGAAGACCGGCAGCAGTGTCAACCCAATGCCCGTTTCGGCGCTTGCTGCGCCGATGCGCTCGGCCAACTCGGCGACATTGGCGTAAGGGCTGCCGTCCTTGTCGTGATGCAGATAGTGGAACTCGCCGACACGGGAGAAGCCCGCTTCCAGCATTTCCATATAGAGCTGCGCGGCCACTGCCTCGACATGATCGGGGGTCATCGAGAGCGCGAACTTGTACATGACGGTCCGCCAGCTCCAGAAGCTGTCGTTAGCCGGGCCACGAACTTCCGCAAGGCCGGCCATGGCGCGCTGAAAGGCATGGCTGTGGAGATTGGGCATGGCAGGGACCAGAATGTCGTGCCGCTCGTCGCCGGCCTCTGCTGCAACATCAGCCTCGATGCCGGCAATGCGGCCGTCCTCCAGAGTCAGGCGGACATTTTCCCGCCAGCCATCGTGAAGCAGCGCCGAACGTGCATGAAGTTTCGTCATGACCTAGCTCTTTCCTTTTGGATACTGAGTCCAAAATCCCTCTTGTCAGCTCTTTTAATATGTATATACATTATGAGCCCATAAGGAAAGGCGTAAAGCTGATGAGTGGGAACAATTTTTCCAGCGATAGCGTGAGATCCGAGGGCAAAAGCCGCCTTTGGCGCAACACCCGTCTGGCGACCTTGCAAGGCGATCGGCTAGGGCTCGGCATTGTCGAGAAGGGTGCGATCCTGACCAAGGGAAGCCGCATCGTTTTTGCGGGCAATGAAAGCGATGTGCCTGAGACCGGCGATGCCGAAGTCGTCGATCTGGAAGGTCGTTGGATCACGCCCGGTATCATCGATTGCCACACGCACATCGTTCACGGCGGTAACCGCGCCCGCGAATTCGAGATGCGGCTGGAAGGCGCGAGCTACGAAGAAATCGCGCGGGCCGGCGGCGGCATCGTCTCCTCCGTCAACGCAACGCGCGCGCTTTCCGTCAATGATCTCATTGCGACGGCCTTGCCCCGCCTCGATACGCTGCTTGCCGAAGGTGTCACCACGATCGAGGTGAAGTCCGGCTATGGTCTCAGCGTCGAATCCGAATTGAAGATGCTGCAAGCCGCTCGTGCGCTGGAAGACGCCCGTCCGATCCGCGTCGTCACCTCCTATCTCGCCGCGCATGCGACGCCGGCGGACTATAGGGGTCGGAACGACGACTATATTTCCGACGTCGTGTTGCCGGGTCTGGAGCAAGCGCATGCCAGGGGCCTGGCCGATGCCGTCGACGGCTTCTGCGAGGGGATTGCCTTTTCGCCGGCCGAGATCGCCCGCGTCTTCGATCGTGCAAAGGCGTTTGGCATCCCGGTGAAGCTGCATGCCGAGCAGCTTTCCAATCTCGGCGGCGCCAAGCTTGCCGCCTCCTATGGCGCTCTTTCCGCCGACCATCTCGAATATCTCGATGAGGACGGCGTGAAGGCCATGGCGGATGCCGGCACGGTCGCCGTCATCCTGCCCGGCGCCTTCTATGCCATTCATGAAAAGCAGAAGCCGCCGGTCAAGGCGCTGCGCGAGGCAGGTGTTGCGATCGCCATCGCCACCGATTGCAATCCCGGCACCTCGCCGCTGACTTCGATGCTGCTGACGATGAACATGGCAGCGACCCTCTTCGGCCTGACCGTCGAGGAATGCATCGCGGGTGCCACCCGTGAGGGTGCCCGTGCTCTCGGCCTGCTCGCCAAGACCGGGACGCTGGAGGCCGGAAAATCGGCCGATTTCGCCATCTGGAACATCGAAAGCCCTGCCGAGCTTGTCTATCGCATCGGCTTCAATCCGCTTCATGCCCGCGTCTTCAAGGGAGAAAAATTCGACCGATGACCGTCACACTCCATCCAGGCTCCGTCTCGCTGAAACAATTGGCCGCGATCTATTGGACTGGCGAGCCTGCCAAGCTCGATGCCTCCTTCGATGCCGGCATTCTCAAAGCCGCTGCGCGTATTGCCGAGATCGCCGCCGGCAACGCGCCGGTCTACGGCATTAACACCGGCTTTGGTAAACTGGCCTCCATCAAGATCGACAGCGCCGATGTCGCCACGCTGCAGCGCAATCTCATTCTTTCGCATTGCTGCGGCGTCGGCCAGCCGCTGCCGGAGAACGTCGTTCGCCTGATCATGTCGCTGAAGCTGATCTCGCTCGGCCGCGGTGCTTCCGGCGTACGGCTGGAGCTGGTGCGGCTGATCGAGGCGATGCTTGAAAAGGGCGTCGTGCCCGTCATCCCCGAGAAGGGTTCCGTCGGCGCTTCCGGCGACCTCGCCCCGCTCGCGCATATGACCGCCGTGATGATGGGCCATGGCGAGGCCTTCTATGCCGGCGAACGGCTGGATGGCGCAGCCGCGCTGAAAAAGGCTGGACTGACGCCGGTCGTGCTTGCCGCCAAGGAAGGTTTGGCGCTGATCAACGGGACGCAGGTTTCGACGGCTCTCGCGCTCGCCGGCCTTTTCCGCGCCCATCGCGCCGCGCAGGCAGCATTGATCACCGGCGCGATGTCGACGGATGCCGCCATGGGCTCTTCCGCACCGTTCCATTCCGATATCCACACGCTGCGCGGCCATAAGGGCCAGATCGACACTGCTGCTGCCCTTCGTGGCCTGCTTGCCGGCTCGGTGATCCGTCAAAGCCATATCGAGGGCGACGAGCGCGTTCAGGATCCCTACTGCATCCGCTGCCAGCCGCAGGTCGATGGCGCCTGCCTGGATCTCCTGCGTTCGGCCGGCCGCACGCTTGAAATCGAGGCCAATGCCGTCACCGACAATCCGCTTGTCCTGTCGGACAATTCCGTAGTCTCCGGCGGCAATTTCCATGCCGAGCCGGTGGCTTTTGCTGCCGATCAGATCGCGATCGCTATCTGCGAGATCGGTGCGATCTCGCAGCGCCGTATCGCTCTGCTGGTCGATCCGGCCCTGAGCTATGGCTTGCCGGCTTTCCTCGCGAAAAAGCCCGGTCTGAACTCTGGACTGATGATTGCCGAGGTCACCTCCGCCGCGTTGATGTCGGAAAACAAGCAGATGTCGCATCCGGCTTCGGTCGATTCGACGCCGACCTCCGCCAATCAGGAAGACCATGTGTCCATGGCTTGCCATGGCGCACGCCGGCTCCTGCCGATGACCGACAATCTCTTCGGCATCGTCGGCATCGAGGCGCTGACGGCGGCGCAGGGCGTCGAGCTTCGCGCGCCGCTGACCACCAGTCCCGAACTGACCCTTGCCATTGCCACCATCCGCGCCGCAGCACCCACGCTGGATGAAGACCGCTACATGGCAAACGACCTCAAGGCCGCCAGCGACCTCGTCGCTTCCGGCGCCCTCAACGCATCCGTATCCGCCGGCATCCTGCCCTCTCTGGAGATATGACATGACCAACCCACGCCATAATATCCGCGAAATCCGCGCACCTCGCGGCCCGGAGCTCAACGCCAAAAGCTGGATGACCGAAGCGCCGCTGCGCATGCTGATGAACAACCTCGATCCGGACGTTGCGGAAAACCCGAATGAGCTGGTCGTCTATGGCGGCATCGGCCGCGCTGCCCGCACCTGGGACGATTTCGACCGCATCGCTGCGACGCTGAAGACGCTCAACGAGGACGAGACGCTGCTGGTGCAGTCCGGCAAGCCGGTCGCCGTGTTCCGCACCCACAAGGATGCGCCGCGCGTACTGATCGCCAACTCCAACCTCGTGCCGCACTGGGCGACCTGGGATCACTTCAACGAACTGGATAAGAAGGGCCTTGCCATGTACGGCCAGATGACGGCCGGCTCGTGGATCTATATCGGCACCCAAGGCATCGTGCAGGGCACCTATGAGACTTTCGTTGAAGCCGGTCGCCAGCATTACAACGGCAACCTCAAGGGCAAGTGGATCTTGACCGGTGGTCTCGGTGGCATGGGCGGCGCACAGCCGCTGGCGGCTGTCATGGCCGGTGCCTGCTGCCTCGCCGTCGAATCCGATGAAACCCGCATCGATTTCCGCCTGCGCACCCGCTATGTCGACGAGAAGGCAAAGACGCTCGACGAAGCGCTGGCCCTGATCGACAAATGGACGAAGGCCGGTGAAGCCAAGTCTGTCGGCCTGCTTGGCAACGCCGCCGAAATCTTCCCGGAACTGGTGAAGCGCATGAAGGCCGGCGGCCCACGCCCGGATATCGTCACCGACCAAACCTCTGCCCACGACCCGCTGAACGGCTACCTGCCGGCCGGTTGGACGGTCGCCGAACACAGGGCAAAGCGCGAGAGCGATCCAAAGGCCGTCGAAGCTGCCGCCCGTGCTTCTATGAAGGTGCATGTGGAAGCCATGGTCGCCTTCTGGGATGCTGGCGTGCCGACGCTCGATTATGGCAACAACATCCGCCAGGTCGCCAAGGATGAAGGCTTCGAAAACGCCTTCGCCTTCCCGGGCTTCGTGCCGGCTTACATCCGTCCGCTCTTCTGCCGCGGCATCGGTCCGTTCCGTTGGGCTGCTCTCTCGGGCGATCCGGAGGATATCTACAAGACCGACGCCAAGGTGAAGGAGCTGCTGCCGGACAACAAGCACCTGCACAACTGGCTGGACATGGCGCGCGAGCGCATTGCCTTCCAGGGCCTGCCGGCACGCATTTGCTGGGTCGGTCTCGGCGATCGTCACCGTCTTGGCCTCGCCTTCAACGAAATGGTCAGGAACGGCGAGCTGAAGGCGCCCGTCGTCATCGGCCGTGACCATCTCGACTCCGGCTCGGTCGCCTCGCCGAACCGCGAAACGGAAGCCATGAAGGACGGCTCAGATGCCGTTTCCGACTGGCCGCTGCTGAACGCGCTGCTCAACACCGCATCGGGCGCCACCTGGGTATCGCTGCATCACGGCGGCGGCGTCGGCATGGGCTTCAGCCAGCACTCCGGCATGGTCATCTGCGCCGACGGCACGGATGATGCGGCCAAGCGTCTGGAACGCGTTCTCTGGAACGACCCGGCAACCGGTGTCATGCGCCACGCCGACGCAGGCTACGACATTGCCCTCGACTGGGCCAAGAAGCAGGGCCTGCGCCTGCCGGCCATCCTGGGGAACTAAGATGAAGCTGCTGCGCGCCAGCGACCATAAGCGCATGCCCTGGAAAAACGGCGGCGGCGAAACGGTGGAGATCGCCGTTTCGCCCGACGGCGCCGGGCTTGCCGACTTCGACTGGCGCGTCAGCATGGCGACCGTTGCCACGGATGGACCGTTTTCAGTCTTTCCAGGCATAGATCGCACGCTATCCATTCTCGAGGGCGAGGGCATGACCCTTTTCATCGAAGGGCGGGAGCCTGAACGCCTGACACAGGCGAGCGATCCGCTGCCCTTCGCGGCCGATGCGCCGACCTCGGCGACTCTAATCGACGGGACGATCACGGACCTCAACGTGATGACGCGGCGGGGCAGATATACGCATTCGGTATGGCGCGTTTCGGTTGATGGAAACAGCGAAGTCGCTTTCAAGGGCGGGACCAGCGTAGTTCTTTGCCATCGTGGCAATGTCGAAATCGATGGTACGGCACTTGCCGTGGGCGATTGTCTCTTGCTTTCTAACGATGGCGCCACGCGACATTTGGTCTCCGGCCAGGCGCAGCTATTCTGCATCGCCATCGAGGCAATATAGTCGGCTATCAGCAGCCCTCCGACTTGACACCCACCCGGCTCCGCTATCCTATTTCTGCGCCGCAGAGAGGATACCTGCATGAGCGACGATCCGATCCCCGCCGATAGCAAGCTCACTACCTCCAAGCGCCGCTGGGCGGCGGAGGGCAAGTTTCTGACCGGGCGGATCAGCCGGCCGGAAACAGAGCGCTTGCCGCCGGGGCAGCATCTCGTCAGGAACTGGCCGGTGCTTGATCTCGGTCAGCAGCCGCAGGTGTCGCTTTTGAGCTGGCGGCTCGACGTGTTCGGCTTTGTGGAAAAGCGGCTCAGTCTCGATTGGGTGGCTTTCCAGGCGATCGAGCAAAGCACCCATGTCAGCGACATCCACTGTGTAACCACATGGTCGCGTTATGATATCCGATGGGAGGGTGTCTCGACGCGCGATCTGCTCGATCTCGCCATGCCGACGCCCGAGGCGCAGCATGTGCTGCTGACGAGTTATGACGGCTACACCACCAACTTGCCCCTTGCGGACTTCGCGGCCGAGGATGCGATCCTTGCCACCGCCTGGGAAGGCCAGCCGCTGACGCGCGAGCATGGCGGGCCGATGCGCCTCGTCGTGCCGCATCTCTATTTCTGGAAAAGCGCCAAGTGGTTGAGCCGCATCGAGCTCATCGGTGCTGACAGGGCGGGCTTCTGGGAAAAGAACGGCTATCACATGTATGGGGACCCCTGGCGGGAGCAGCGATACTCGGACGATTGACCCCTGCACGACGTTGCAGGCCGAAGGTGCGACCGAAGAAAACCCGGCAGAGATCGCGATTTTTTATGTCACCGTGCCAGTTTTTGATGGCTCCGGCATGGGTTTGCGGCTTTGCAAGCAATGCCTACAGGCGTATTCAATGATCGTATGATTGTTGTCGGGGACACCCGGCCCCTTAACGCCATTTTCTGAAATTTCATGTCATGACCGTTGTTCGGACCACAGAGCAGCCTTCCGAAGAAAATTTCGGCCGGCAATCCCGCATCATCGCTTTCGTCGTCGCCGTCGCCTTCTTCATGCAGATCCTGGACGGCACGATCGTCACGACCTCATTGCCGCAGATGGCGGCGACGTTCGGTGTCGAGCCGGTGGCGATGAGCATCGGCATCACGGTCTATCTGCTCACCATGGCTGCCTTCGTGCCGCTGGCGGGCTGGGCCGGCGATCGCTATGGAGCACGGCGGGTGTTCTTGGCATCGATCACGGTTTTCACCGTGGCATCGCTGTTCTGTGGCCTCTCCGGCAATTTGACCGAATTCGTCATCGCCCGTGCGGTGCAGGGTATCGGCAGCGCGTTGATGACGCCGGTCGGTCGCATCATCGTGCTGAAAAACGCGCGCAAATCCGATCTCGTGCATGCCATGTCGATGATCACTTGGCCGGCGTTGACGGCGCCCGTTATCGGCCCGGTGCTCGGCAGCTTCATCACCACCTATCTGAGCTGGCATTGGAACTTTCTGATCAACATCCCGATCGGCATCATCGGTCTCGGTCTCGTGCTGCGGTTCGTGCCGGATCAGCGGGAGCAGAAGGTTGCGCCGCTTGATTTTATCGGTTTCCTCCAGTCGGCGGCAGGGCTGACCTTCCTGCTCGCCGGTTTGGAATTCGTCGTGCAGGGTACGACCGGATTGGTTCCCAGCTTCGGGCTCATCGCTGCGGGCGTGCTTTTCTCCGTCATCGCCACCCGGCATTTCATGAAGGTCGATGCGCCGCTGCTCGATCTCTCCGCCTTTAAGGTGCAGACCTTCGCCATGTCGACGCTTTCGGCGGGAACGGCGAGCCGGGTGGCGATCAATGCCACGCCCTTTTTGGTCCCGTTGCTCTTCCAGGTGGGCTTTGGGCGGACGGCGATCTCTGCCGGTACGTATCTGCTGTTCTACTTCGTCGGCAATCTCGGCATGAAGGCGATCACCACGCAGATGTTGAAAGCCTTTGGCTTCCGCAACGTGCTCGTCGTCAACGGCCTGATCTCCTCGGCCAGCATCGGCGCATGTGCGTTTCTGTTCCCGTCGACGCCGGACATCGTAATATATTGCCTGCTATTCATTGCCGGACTTTCGCGGTCCATGAACTTCACTGCGCTGAATACGCTCGGCTTTGCCGATATTCATGCCGCACAGCGCAGTTCCGCCTCGACCCTATCGAGCATGCTGCAGCAAGTGTCGTTGCTGCTCGGCGTGGCCGTCGCTGCCGCAGTTCTCAATCTCTCGCGCACCATTCATGGCGGTGAAAGCCTTTCCCTGGTCGATTTCCACTGGGCGTTCATCGTTGTCAGCCTGATCGGGGCCGTGTCGGCGTTGCGATTCCTCCGCCTGCCGCATGATGCGGGCGCGGAAGTGTCGCGGCATCGCGTGAACACGTGATGCAGGTCCATCAAACAAGCGTGACGTGTGGCCATGCGATGGTGTAAAATATCTTCGTGATTCATAATATAAAATGGGTTTCAACTTCATAGGAGACACGTGCCATGCTGCTCAAGGCTCTTACCATCTCCGCCCTCATCGTTGGCGCATCCAGCGTAGCTTTGGCTGGCCCCGCTCACAAACATCGCACAACGACCTTCGACGCACAGGCAATCCAGACCGACTTTGGCGTCGTCGATCATTCCAAGGACGCAATCCTTCCGGATGGCACGATCAACACCGATCCGTCGGTCACCGGTCCCATCCGTGCGGGTGATGCGATAACGAGGTTGCAATGCGCCGCAGCGCCGAACGCCGTTGGCGTTTCGAACACATATGCCGCCGGTCCGACCTCGCGTTGCCCTGGACAGTAGTTTCGATACAGACCGGTTAGGCCATATCGATATCCGTATGGCCGAACCGGTCGCCTTTCGCCAATAGCGGTTGCCGATAATAGCGGGCGCAGGCGTAGGCCATGCAATCGTCCAAGTCGAGATCGGCAGGATGGCGGCCTTTTCCGAAACACTCATAGGCTTCGAGCGCGAGAAAAGCCGCGCGCGGGGGCGTGGCCAGCAGTTGAATGTTTACCAGCGTCAAAAACGTTCTGATCGCGTCGCCGGCATCGATAAAAGACAGATCGAGCATGGCGGCGACATGGATCGCCGCCTGCGCCACTGTCGAAGGTGAGGTCATACGCACCGTATCGGCCTGCATGCGCGTGGCAAATTCACGCGCATCATTCTCATCGGTCATCATGGCGGCAAGCACAGAAGCATCGATGAACATCAGGCATCCTCCCCGGGAAGAGGATTGGCCGTCTCTTTGGTGGCTGCCTTCTGCTTCAGGTTACGACAGAAGGTGACGGCGATATCGACGAGCGACGGTTTGGCAAGCTCCTCGTCCAGCGCCTTTTGCAATGCCAGCCGCACGGCTTCGGTTTTAGTGGACGTTTTCGTCAGCGCCTGGTAGCGCCGCGCTAACAGGTCGATGGCATCGTCTTTGATGTAGAGAGGCATGGGATATCCAATTTCTAAATTATGGATATTCATAATGCATGTCGGCGAAACGAACAATCATTCCGGCAATTCCAAATCGTGCAATAGCGGACGCTTTTTGTGCGAGGAAATGTTTCCGAGATATTTACATGACGAACATCATTTAACGTGGTAGCAATGGTTTTGATCACTTAACTTGCAAATTGTGAGGAGCCATCATGTCTGTCACCGATCCTGTCGTCATCGTCTCCGCTACGCGCACGCCGCTCGGCCGTTTCCAAGGCGAATTGTCTCCGTTGCAGGCACCGGAACTTGGCTCGTATGTCATCCGTGCTGCTTTGGAGCGTGCCGGATTGTCCGCGGAGAAGGTGGATGAGGTGCTGTTCGGCTGCGTCTTGCCGGCGGGGCAGGGGCAGGCCCCTGCCAGACAGGCAGCGCGAGGCGCAGGATTGCCGGATGCGGTCGGCGCTACGACGATCAACAAGGTCTGCGGTTCGGGCATGAAGGCGACCATGCTGGCGCATGATCTGATCCTTGCCGGCTCCGCCTCGATCGCGGTTTCCGGTGGCATGGAGTCGATGTCGAACGCGCCCTATTTGCTCGCCAAGGCACGGGGCGGCTACCGCCTGGGCCATGACCGCATCTTCGACCACATGATGCTCGATGGGTTGGAAGACGCCTACGAAAAAGGCCGCTCGATGGGCGAATTCGGCGAGATGGCCGTCGAAGCCTATCAGTTCAGCCGCGACGACCAGGATGCCTATGCTGTGGAGACGTTGACGCGTGCGCGCAAGGCGATCGAGACGGGGGCGTTCGAAGCCGAGATCACGCCGATTTCCGTTGCCGCCAAGGGCGGTCCGGTGACGATCAACAAGGACGAGCATCCGCAGAAGGTCTCGCCGGAAAAGATCCCGACGCTGAAGCCGGCCTTCCGCAAGGACGGTACGATCACCGCCGCCAGCGCCTCGGCCAATGCGGACGGCGCGGCTGCGCTGGTCTTGACACGCCGCTCGATCGCCGAGCGTGAAGGACTACCGATCCTCGCCGAGATTAGAGCGCATGCGACCCATGCCCAAGAGCCGGCCTGGTACACAACCGCGCCGATCCCCGCGATCCGCAAGGTCTTGGACAAGACCGGCTGGAAAGTCGGCGATGTCGATCTCTTCGAGATCAACGAAGCCTTCGCCGTCGTCGCCATGGCCGCCGCCAAGGATCTCGGTATCGACCGCGACCGCCTCAACATCAATGGCGGCGCCTGTGCGCTGGGTCATCCCATCGGGGCCACCGGTGCACGGCTGATCGTGACGCTGCTGCATGCGCTGCAGCGCCAGGGCGCGAGGCGGGGTGTCGCCGCCCTCTGCATCGGCGGCGGCGAGGCGACGGCGATTGCGGTGGAGCGGGTGAATTGACCGGAGGGATTATGGGGCAAGTCAGGCGCGTCTGCCGATGCCGCGCCTGCGGGCATGGCCCCTCATCCTAGCCTTCTCCCCGCTCATGCGGGGAGAAGGGACGACGGTGCAAAACAACGCCTCTTCACTCCGCCGGAGGGCAGTGTAGGGCACGAAAAGCTCCCTCGCCCCGCTTGCGGGGAGAGGGGGGTGAGGGGCCAGGTACGTCGTTCCGGCATCAACGCATTCGCCTGACCTGCCGAGGCAGCAACTTCACCCCTCCGATAGCTCCTCGAGGATCGGACAATCCGGCCGATCGTTGCCATGACAGGCATGCACCAGATGCTCCAGTGTGCGGCGCAGCTCGGTCAGTTCGCGGATCTTGCGGTCGATCTCGGTGAGCTTCGATGTGGCGATTTCCTTAACGTCGGCGCTGGCGCGGCTTTTGTCTTCGTAGAGCGCCAGCAGTTGCCGGCACTCGTCGACGGAGAAGCCCAGGCTGCGGGAGCGGTGCAGGAAACGCAGCTTGTGCACGTCGTCCGAGCCGTAGTCGCGGTAGCCATTTTCACAGCGATCGGGGCTGATCAGGCCGATATCCTCGTAATAGCGGATCGTCTTCGCCGGCAGGCCGGAACGGCGGGATGCTTCGCCGATATTCATCTGAACTCTCCTTATTTCGCCAGTCTCAGCCGCAGCGCGTTGGCGATGACAGAGACCGAGGAAAGGCTCATGGCCGCCGCCGCGATCATCGGCGAAAGAAGCAGGCCGAAGACCGGGTAGAGCACGCCCGCAGCAAGCGGCACGCCGAGGGCGTTGTAGCCGAAGGCGAAGGCCAGGTTTTGCTTGATGTTGCGGATCGTGGCTTCCGAAAGGTGCCGCGCCCGGACAATGCCATTGAGGTCGCCTTTTACCAGAGTGATGCCGGCGCTTTCCATCGCAACATCGGCGCCGGTCCCCATGGCGATGCCGACATCGGCTGTGGCCAGCGCCGGCGCGTCGTTGACGCCGTCGCCGGCCATGGCGACGACATTACCCTTGGCCCTGAGCTCGTCGATCAGTGCCTTCTTGCTTTCGGGCAACATGTCGGCGCGGACTTCGTCGATGCCGAGATGGGCGGCGACGGCCTTGGCGGTCTGGGCGTTGTCGCCGGTCGCCATAATGATTTTCAGGCCGCTGTCGTGCAGCGCCTTGATGGCTGCCGCTGTCGTCGGCTTGATCCGGTCGGCGACGGCAACAATGCCGGCCAATCGGCCATCGAGGGCGACGAACATCACGGTCTTGCCATCACCGCGCAGACGCTCGGTTTCAGCCTGCAGCGCGTCGGTCGCGACGCCGAGATCGGTCATCATCGCGGCATTGCCGAGAGCGATCGCCGTATCGCCGGCGCGACCCTCCACGCCCTTGCCGGTTTTTGCTGCGAAGTCGGATATATCGACGAGGCTCGCGCCGCGCTCCTGCGCGCCGGCGACGATCGCCTCGGCGAGCGGATGTTCGGAGCCGCGTTCCAGGCTCGCAGCAAGCGACAGCAGGCGGGCCTCGTCTACGCCGGCGGCAGGGATGATATCGGTCAGGTTCGGCCTGCCCTCCGTCAACGTGCCGGTCTTGTCGACGATCAGGGTGTCGACCTTGGCGAAGCGCTCCAGCGCCTCGGCGTCGCGCACCAGGACTCCCTCCTGCGCGCCTCGGCCGGTGGCGATCATGATCGACATCGGCGTTGCAAGCCCCAAAGCGCAGGGGCAGGCGATGATCAGGACGGCGACGGCGGCAAGCAGCGCATGCGCCAGCCTTGGCTCCGGTCCGACAAAGGCCCAGATCGCAAAGGCGATGATGGCGGCCACCACGACGGCGGGCACGAAGACGGCCGAAACACGATCGACCATCGTCTGGATCGGCGCACGGGACCGCTGCGCCTTGGCGACCAGCTCGACGATGCGCGACAGCGTCGTTTCCGCGCCGACTTTTTCAGCAATCATGATCAGCGTGCCGTTTTTATTGATCGTGCCGCCCGTCAGCGCATCGCCCTCGGCCTTTTCGACCGGCAGCGGTTCGCCGGTGATCATCGATTCGTCGATGGTCGACTGTCCGTCGATGACTGAGCCGTCCACCGGCACGCGCTCGCCGGGCCGTACGCGCAGCCGGTCGCCGGCTTGGATATCATCGACAGGCACGTCCGTCTCGCTGTCGTCGCTGCCGATACGGCGGGCGGTCTTTGGCGCGAGGTCGAGCAGGGCGCGGATTGCCGAGCCGGTGCGCTCGCGGGCCTTCAGCTCCAGCACCTGGCCGACGAAGACCAGGGCGACGATGACCGAAGCCGCCTCGAAATAGACGGGCACAGCCTCGCCATGGCCGCGAAAGCTCATCGGGAAAATACCGGGCGCCAGCGTCGCCACGAGACTGTAGAGATAGGCTGTGCCGACGCCGAGGCCGATCAAGGTCCACATGTTGGGGCTGCGGTTGACAACCGAATTCCATGCACGGCGGAAGAAGGGCAGGGCGGCCCAGAGCACGACCGGCGTCGCCAGCAGCAGCTCGATCCATGTGGCAGCGGGCTCGCCGATCCGGTCGCGCAAGGGCAGGCCGAGCATCGGCCCCATGGCAAGGGTCAACAGCGGCAGCGACAGCGCGGCGCTGACCCAGAGGCGGCGGGTGAAATCGACCAGTTCCGGATTCGGGCCTTCATCGGCGGCCGGTACGCCCATTGGCTCCAGGGCCATGCCGCATTTGGGGCAATCGCCGGGATGGTCGCTGACGACCTCGGGGTGCATCGGGCAGGTATAGAGCGTGCCCTTCGGCATCGGCTTCGGTGCCGGCCTGTTGCCGTCGAGATAGGCTGTGGGATCGGCTTCGAACTTGGCCTTGCAGTCTGTGGAGCAGAAATAGAATTTCTCGCCCTCATGCTTCAGGAAATGCCGCGCGGTGGCGCGGTCGACATCCATGCCGCAGACCGGGTCTTTGGCCGTCAGATAATGTTCAGGCGTCGCTTCGAATTTGCTGCGGCAACCTTCGCTGCAGAAGTGGAAAGTATGGCCACGATAATCCAATGACGGCTTGCCGGCCTTAGGATCGACGGTCATGCCGCAGACGGGATCGCGGATGACCGCATCCTGCGGTGCATCTTGATGGTGGTGGTGTTCGTGTTCGTCATGCAATGTCATGGGAACTCCAGTGACCGGAAGCGGGCGTCGGATAGGTTTATGAACCTTCCTGTTGCTGGAAGGTCAAGAGGAAAAATGGTGATCACCGTCCACAGTTGAAAGAGGCTGCTTTCTATCCCGGTGCCGCCAGGGGTGTTAACTTCCGTAAGATCGAATCAATCATGTGATTCCAATGCGATATGATCTTGCCACCCTACCGCTGACGACGCTTCTGCCCGCGATGACCAGGGCGGAGGATATGCTGGCGCGGCTGGATGAGCGGGTGTTGCGGCATGTGGTCGGCAACGGTTTTCGCGAACGTGGGCATTTTTTCGATGCGGTCGGCGCGCTCTGGGTCGGCGGCGAATTGGTGCATGTCGAGGATCTGGTGCTGCACGATGCGCATGTGGATGCCCGCGCGCCGACGCATGAGCTGACCATCGCCCATGCCGTGCTGCGCGCCCGGCGGCGGCTATGGAGCGGCGAGCCGGATTGGGGGCTGGGAATGGCCGGTCTTGCCGCCTTGCGCGGCGATGTCGGTGATGCCGAGGAAACGGCCACGCCGCGCTTCATCTCCGTGGAGAGGGCGGAAGCAGAAGAAGATGGCGACGACGATGACGCAGATGATTTCGGCATGGATTTTGCCGAAATCGATGCCATCATCGCCCGCTCCGGCCAAGTGCTGGATGGAAAGATCCCGGAAGCCAAGGTTGTGACCACGGACGATCCGCTCGGCCTGATCCGAGATCAGGATTGGGACGAAAACGAGCGGCTGGAGAACTGGCGCGCCGTCATCCATCAGGCCGATCTCCTGCCGCCGGCTTTGGGGGCTGCCGTGCTGTTCGATGCCTGGGAGCGAATCGAGCCTCTGCGGCGGCAGCACTGGCTGGGCAGCCTGCTCGTCAGTGCCTATCTTCGCAGCCGCGGCAAGGTCACGTCACATCTTTTCTGCCTCAATACCGGCCTCAAGTCCGTTCGGCGCGAGCGCCGCCGCTCGTCTGACGGCACGATACGGCTGGCGGCGTTTCTCGAGGCCATGGCACTGTCAGCGGAGGCGGGGCTGAAGGAGCTCGATCGCCTGTCGCTCGCCAAGATACAGATGGAACAGCGGCTGAAGGATCGGCGGTCGAACAGCAGTTTGCCCGGCGTTATCGAGATCGTGCTTTCCCGGCCCATCGTCTCCGCCAGCATGGTTGCACGCCATGTCGGCGTCACCTCCCGTGGTGCTCTCAATCTGGTGGCCGAACTCGGCATACGCGAGATGACAGGACGCGGGCGCTATCGCGGCTGGGGTGTCCTTTGACGCGGTGAGCGCTAAAGCTCGTCGCGATCCTTCAGATTCGCTCCAACGCTTTAGCTCCTTGTTTTTGCATGTCATTTTCGCAAAACCGCCGCACACTTTTGCGCGACTTGCACTAGATTGCTCATCGAAAGGTAGAGCCGTCATTGTCCGCAGAGCGGAATGCCGCTAGCCTATTATCCTACCTTCACGGAAAGGCACCCATGCCGCTGATCGATACCGCCAATGCCTTCATCGAACTCTTCGCGCAACCCGTTCGCACCGGGGATAGCGGCTCGTTGGCCGGGCTGACCTTTGCCGCCAAGGACAATATCGATGTCGAAGGGCGGATCACCGGCAATGGCAATCCGGTCTGGCGGCGCGCGCATGGCCCGGCGGCGGCGCATGCACCTGTCGTCGCCCGGCTGCTGGCCGAGGGCGCAGTGCTTGCCGGCAAGACGCATATGGATGAATTTGCCTATAGCCTGATGGGCACCAATGCGCACTACGGCACGCCGCTGAACAGTGCCGCGCCCGACCGTGTGCCCGGCGGCTCCTCCTCTGGTTCGGCTTCGGCGGTCGGCGCCGGTCTCGTGGATTTCGCGCTGGGGACGGATACGGGCGGCTCGGTGCGGCTGCCGGCCTCTTTCAACGGCATTTTCGGCATGCGGCCCAGTCACGGGGCGATCGACATGGGCGGCGTGGTGCCGCTCGGGCCGGGTTTCGATACGCTCGGCTGGTTCGCCCGCGATGCCGGGACATTGGTTCGTGTCGGCCGCGCGCTCGGCCTTGCCGGCAAGACGGATTTTTCGGCCGCCTGGCTGCCTTCGGATATCTGGACAGGCATCGATCCGGGGCTTGCGGCCTTGCTGCGGCCGGCGGCGGAAAAGATCGCGGCCCGGTTCGGCAAAACCGTTACCGATCCGCTGCCGATCGTCGGGCCGGAAGAAAGGTCCGAGGTCTATCGCTTCTGGCAGGGCTATGATGCATGGAAAGCGTTGGGCGGCTGGGTCAAGGCGCATGATGCCGAACTCGGCCCGGATATCGCCTCGCGTTTTGCTGCGGCCCGATCCGTCAGCGACGAGACCTTTGCCAGGGTGGATGCCACTCGCCGCGAGATTGCCGGAGCGATGGACGCAGCCCTTGCCGGCGGCCTGGTGATCATCATTCCGACGGCGCCGGGGCCTGCTCCCCGCAAGGATTCATCGCCAGAGATGTTCGAAGTCTACCGCCAGCAGGCTCTCGGTATTCTCTCCATCGCCGGCCATGCCGGCCTGCCGCAGATTTCCATGCCGGCCGGCAAGATGGATGGCGGACCGGTAGGGCTGTCGGTCATCGGCCGCCGCAACAGCGACGGTGGCCTTCTGGAACTGCTGGAAGGCCTGTGACTTCTGTCCCAGCAGGCCCGTCGATTGCCGGACGACTAGCCCACCTAATATCCGCATTTTATCGGCGTCCACACGTAAAGCGAGAGGCGCCGGCGGCAAGGCCTGAGTGGAAACACCAAGGCGTTCGAACCATAGGCGTTGCCCAGAGTTTGTAAGACAAGGAGGACGTGCTCCGCGGTTTCCTCGCCTACAACCGCAATCTTGATTTTCGTCCAATGTAACAGTTTGTTGCGCTAAGCCACACAAAAATGGACAAAATTTAATGGCCATACCAAATTCCTTAGCGACGAGCTGCAAGCTAAAGTCGCGCCTGTATCGCACCGGCAGATCATTGAAGCCGGAGCTGTGAAGGAAGGTGTGTTGATGGCTCGGACATTTCGGGTCCTGATGTCGATAGCAGTGATTGGCGCCGTGGCCTATGGCGCCTATGTGACGCGTGAGCGCTGGCTTGGCAGCGCCGAGCGTCTGCTCGGCTATCAGAGCGCGGCTGCGCCCGGCGAGCAGGCCCAGGGCGAACGCCGTGGCAATCAGGGTCAGGGTTTTGGTCAAGGCGGCGGACGGCGGCGTGGCAGCCTTTCGCAATTCACTGGCCCGGTCCCGGTGCTGGCGGCGGATGCAAAATCCACCGATGTGCCCGTCTATATCGACGGTGTCGGCTCGGTGAAGGCGCTGAACACGGTGACGGTGCGCGCCCAGGTCAGCGGCAAGATCGTCGAAATCGGTTTCGAGGAAGGCCAGGATATCAAGAAGGGCGACGTCATCGCCCGCATCGACGATGCCGTCTATAAGGCCCAGCTCGACCAGGCCATCGCCAAGAAGGCGCAGGACGAGGCCTTGCTGGCTGGTGCGAAACGCGATCTCGAGCGTTTTCAGCGCATGGTGGCGACCGCTTCGGGTACCCAGCAGCAGGTCGATACCTCGACATCCCTGGTGGCGCAATATACGGCGCAGATCCAGTCCGACCAGGCAGCCATCGAAAGCGCGCAGGCGACGCTCGACTATACGACGATCGAGGCGCCGATCGACGGGCGCACCGGCATCCGCAATGTCGATGTCGGCAATCTCGTCAGCTCGTCGGATGCGACGGGCATCGTGACGCTGTCGCAGATCAAGCCGATTTCCGTCCTGTTCTCCATTCCGCAGCAGCAGCTTGCCCGCGTTAACGCAGCGAGCGCGACGGGGGCACTTTCCGTCCAGGCGATCGCGAGCAACGGCCAGACGGTGATCGACAACGGCACGCTGGCGGTGGTCGACAACCAGGTCGATCCGACCACGGGTACGGTGAAGCTGAAAGCCAATTTCCCGAACGACAAGCTGGCGCTGTGGCCGGGCGCCTTCGTCAACGCTCGCCTGCTCGTCGAGACGCTGAAGGGTGTGACGGTCATTCCGACCGCCGCCGTGCAGCGCGGCCCGAACGGCACCTTTGTCTATATCGTCCGGCAGGATCAAACGGTTGCCATGAAGCCGGTAACAGTGCGCCAGCAGGACGATGTGCAGGCTGTCATCGCCGATGGTCTAGCCCCCGGCGACAAGGTGGTGACGACGGGCTTTGCCCGGCTGCAGGACGGTTCGAAAGTGCAGATTTCCGCCGGAGCCGGCGCGGCTGCACCGGCCGCAACGCCGCCCGCGGTCGATGGCCAGCCGGTTGCCGAAAACGCAGCTCAACCCAATCAGGCTCAAACTGACGGCAATACGGCCAGCGATGGCCAGCGTCCGCATCGCCAGCACAATGGCCAGGGCGGTAGTGGGGGCCAGAACGGTAATGGCGGCCAGGGTGCCGGCAACGGTGGCCACCGCAGGCACAATGCGGACGGTGCCGGCGGCAATGACGCCAATACCAACGGTAATACAGGCGGGGGCGACGCCGCTTCCACCAATCCATCCGCTACGTCAACGCAACAGCAATGAACGTCTCGTCGCTCTTCATCTCCAGGCCGGTTGCCACCTCGCTTCTCGGGGTCGCGGTGCTGCTGGGCGGCATTCTCGGCTACCTCTTCCTGCCGGTGGCGCCGCTGCCGCAGGTGGATTTTCCGACGATCCGGGTGACGACGCAATTGCCAGGTGCCGATCCCGATACGATGGCGGCATTGGTGACCGCGCCGCTGGAACGGCCGCTCGGGCAGATCCCGTCGCTGGCGTCGATGACCTCGTCGAGCGCCTTCGGCATCAGCCAGATCACGCTGCAATTCGATCTCGGCCGCGATATCGATGGCGCGGCTCAGGACGTTCAGGCGGCAATCAATGCCGCCGGTTCGACATTGCCGCGCACGCTGCCCTATCCGCCGACCTACTCGAAGGTGAACCCGGCCGATACGCCGATCGTCACGCTGGCATTGCGCTCCAATAGCTATTCGATCCGCGAACTCAGCGATTTCGCCGATACGATGATGGCGCAGCGGCTGAGCGAAGTCACAGGGGTCGGCGACGTCAACATTCAGGGCGGCGTCAAGCCGGCAATCCGCATCCAGGCCGACCTTCCACGGCTTGCCTCCTACGGCCTGGCACTGGAGGATCTGCGCACAGCAATTACCAATGCCAGTGTTGCCGGCGCCAAAGGGGCGCTCGACGGTACGCAGCAGAGCTTCACGCTCGCCGCCAACGACCAGATCGTCGATCCCAACATCTATAAATCCGTCATTGTCGCCTATCGCAACAACGCGCCGGTCCAGTTGAAGGACGTCGCCACCGTTGTCGAAGGGCTGGAAAACAATCGCGTCGGCGCTTGGTATCAGGGCCAGCCAGCGGTTATCCTCGACATCATGCGTCAGCCGGGCGCCAACGTCATTCAGACGGTCGAGAGCGTGCTGCAGCAGCTTCCGCGACTAAAGCAGGCGCTGCCGGCCGGTATCTCGCTCGACATCGTCAACGACCGGACCGAGACGATCCGCGCTTCGATCCATGACGTGCAATGGACGCTCGTCGTCAGTATCGGCCTGGTCATCCTCGTTGTTCTCCTGTTCCTGCGAACGGTGACGGCGACCTTCATCGCCGGCGTAGCCTTGCCGCTGTCGCTGATCGCGACTTTCGGTGTCATGTGGTTTGCCGGCTTCAGCCTCGACAATCTATCGCTGATGGCGCTGACGATCGGTACCGGCTTCGTCGTCGACGACGCCATCGTGATGATCGAGAACATCGCCCGCCACATCGAGGAGGGCGAGAAACCGATGCAGGCGGCGCTGAAGGGCGCCGGCGAAATCGGCTTCACCATCATCTCGCTGACTTTCTCGCTGATCGCCGTCTTCATCCCGCTGCTGTTCATGACCGGCATCGTCGGGCGCATGTTCCGCGAGTTTGCGTTGACGCTAACCATCGCTGTGGTGGTGTCGGCGGTGATCTCGCTGACATTGACGCCGATGATGTGCGCCCGCATCCTGCGCAAGCCGAAAGAGCATCGCGGCGGTTTGCTGGCGGGTACCGATCGCGGCATGGGACGGTTGATCGAGGGCTATCGCCGCAGCCTCGTCTGGGTGGTGGACCGCAGCGCCTTGATGCTGCTGGTCACGGTGGTGACGCTTGCCGCTACGATCGCGCTTTACATCGTCATTCCCAAGGGCTTCCTGCCGGCGCAGGATACAGGCCTGATCACCGCCGTCGTCGAGACGGAGCCCACCACTTCCTTCGAAGCGATGAAACAGACGCAGGAGACTGTGGCTGAGCGGCTGCGCAAAGACCCTGACGTAACCGGTATCGTCTCGGTCGTCGGCACCAGCGCCAGCAACCTGACGTCCAACACCGGCAATCTCAGCCTCATATTGAAGCCCAGGGGCCAGCGCGCGGCGTCGGCAGCCGAAATCATCGACCGCATGCGTGGTGAAGTGGTCGATCTGCCGGGCATCCACGTTACCTTCCAGAGCGTGCGTGGCATCTCGATCAGTACGCGTGTCAGCCGCGCACCCTATCAGTATACGCTAACCGGCACGGACACCGCGACCGTGGTGGAGTGGGCTGAGAAACTGGCGCAGCGGCTGCAGGAGAGCCCGAAGCTGATCGACGTCGCCTCGGAGGTCGAGATGGGCGGCGGCCGCATCTTCGTCAATGTCGACCGCGAAACCGCCTCTCGACTGGGTGTGTCGATGCAGGCCGTCAGCGACACGCTGAACGATGCATTCGGCCAGCGCCAGATCGCCACGATCTACGGTCAGGCCAATCAATACCGCGTCATCCTCGAGGCCGCACCGCAATATCAATCCGACCCGAAATCGCTCGACAAGCTCTATGTCGCAGGCGCCGGCGACACGCAGGTGCCGCTCAACGCCTTTACGACAGCTTCGTTCATGACGGCGCCGCTGGTCATCAGCCATGACGAACAGTTTCCGGCCGTGACCCTCAGTTTCGATCTCGCCAAGGGCGCGTCGCTCAGCGAGGCCGTTACCGAAGTCCAGGCGGCGGAACGCGATATCGGCATGCCAAATACGATTCAGCGCAACTATTCCGGCGATGCGGAGGAGTTCGCCTCGTCGCTTGCAGGTGAGCCCTGGCTGATCCTCGCCGCTGTCGTGACGATCTATATCGTTCTCGGCCTGCTTTACGAGAGCGCGGTGCATCCGGTGACGATCCTGTCGACCTTGCCGTCGGCGGGCGTCGGTGCGCTGCTGGCGCTGATGCTGTTCGGACAGGACCTGTCGATCATCGCGCTCATCGGCATCGTGCTGCTGATGGGTATCGTCAAGAAGAACGCGATCATGATGATCGACTTCGCGCTGGAGGCCGAACGCAAGGAGGGGCTGGCGCCGCGCGAGGCTATACTGAAAGCCTCGATCCTGCGCTTCCGCCCGATCATGATGACGACGCTCGCGGCCCTCTTCGGCGCCCTGCCATTGGCGCTGGCGCAAGGCACCGGAGCGGAGCTGCGCATCCCTCTCGGCATCACCATCATCGGCGGCCTGGTGCTGTCCCAGCTTCTGACGCTCTATACGACGCCGGTGATCTACCTCGCTTTCGAAAACCTGCGAGCCCGGATCGTCGGACGGCCGACCGGCACGCCGGCTCAGGAACTGGACGAAGTTGCGGGTGGCGGGACATGAATCTCTCCGAGCCGTTCATCAAACGTCCTGTCGGGACGACGCTTCTGGCGATCGGGTTGATGATCCTCGGCATCGTTTCCTACCGCTTCCTGCCGGTGGCGAGCCTGCCGACCGTCGATCTGCCGACGATCGTCGTTTCCGCCAGCCGTCCCGGCGCCGACCCCGCCAGCATGGCGGCAAGCGTCGCAGCGCCCCTTGAGCGACATCTCGGCACCATCGCCGGCATCACGCAGTTGACCTCGGTCAGCTCACTTGGATCGAGCAGCATCGTCGCACAATTCGATCTGTCGCGCAGTGTCGATGGCGCGGCGCAGGATGTGCAGGCTGCGCTGAACGCGGCCGCGACCGATCTGCCCGGCGATCTACCGACCTTGCCCTCCTTCCGCAAGATCAACCCGGCCGCAGCACCTGTGCTGATCCTGGCGCTGACATCGGACAATGTATCGCCGAGCGCCATCTACGACGCGGCCGATACCGTGGTGGTGCAGCGCATCTCGCAGGTGGACGGCGTCGGCGGCGTCACCGTCAGCGGCGCCGATCAGCCGGCCGTGCGCGTGAGGCTCGATCCCGATAGGCTCTCCG
Source organism: Martinezella paranaensis (assembly GCF_014200235.1). Classification (NCBI taxonomy): domain Bacteria; kingdom Pseudomonadati; phylum Pseudomonadota; class Alphaproteobacteria; order Hyphomicrobiales; family Rhizobiaceae; genus Martinezella; species Martinezella paranaensis. The sequence continues at coordinate 192,994 of NZ_JACHBI010000004.1, forward strand.
CCATGGGCCTGTCGCTGGACAGCATCCGTACGGCAATCGTCAATGCCAATGTGCTCGGCCCTATAGGCTCGATCGACGGCAACAGCGCTGCCTTCTCCATTTCCATGAATGGTCAGTTACGGACCCCTGAGGCTTATGGCCGGATCATCGTACAAAGCGGCGACGGCACGGCCGTTCGCCTTTCCGATGTCGCCACGGTCGAGCCGGGCGTGCGCAACAGCCGCTCGGATGCCTGGTATGACGGCAAACCGGCCGTGCTGCTCAACATCACCAAGGAAGCGGACGCCAACGTCATTGCCACGGTTGATGGCGTCAAGGCGCTGATCCCCGAATTGCAGAGCCTCATCCCGTCCGGTGTCCGCATCGCGGTTCTCTCCGACCGCACCACAACGATCCATGCCAGCGTCACCGACATGCAATGGACGCTGCTCGCCACCATCTGCCTGGTCATGGCTGTGGTCTTCGTTTTCCTGCGGCGCGCAACAACCACCTTCGCGGCCGGGGTCACCGTGCCATTGTCGCTCTGCGGCACCTTCGCCGCCATGTGGCTCTTCGGACTGTCGATCGACAATCTGTCGCTGATGGCGCTTGCCGTTTCCGTCGGCTTCGTCGTCGACGATGCCATCGTGATGATCGAGAACATCTACGCCAATCTCGAAATCGGCATGAAGCCGATGCGGGCCGCACTCGAAGGCGCGAAACAGATCGGCTTCACGGTCGTTTCGATCAGCCTCTCCTTGCTTGCCGCCTTTATTCCGCTGTTCTTCATGGGCGGCATCGTCGGCCGTTTCTTCCAGACGTTCTCGCTGACGCTCGGCTTCACCATCGTGGTCTCGACCTTGGTGTCCTTGACGCTGACGCCGATGATCTGCGGCCACCGGCTGCGGGCGCGCGATATGGAAGCCCGACCGGGTTTGTTCGGCCGGATCGTCGAAGGGACGCTCGGCGCAATCACCAATTTCTATGGCCGGACGCTGAAGGCGGTGCTGCATCATCGCGTGCTCTCCGTCCTCGTCATCCTCGCCTGCGTCGTCATGTCCGGCTATCTCTATGTCAAGGTGCCGAAAGGCTTCATTCCGCAGGACGATACAGGCTACATCCAGGGCGGCACGGAGGCGGCAACCGATATTTCCTATCCCGCCATGGCCAAGTTGCAGCAACAGGCGGCCGATATGGTCGGCAGGGATCCGGCCGTCTCCGGTGTCGGCTCTTCCGTGGGTGGTGGTGGCTTTTCGAGTTCGATCAATCGCGGGCAATTGTTCATTTCGCTGAAACCCGAATCGGAACGCGTTTCGACCGCCGAGGTGATCGACCGGCTGCGTAAGCAACTGATGGCCATTCCCGGTCTCAGCACCTTCCTGTTTTCGCCGGGCGATATCCGCGCTGGCGGGCGCCAATCGCAGTCGCAATATCAATTCACGCTCTGGGGTGCGAACTACGACGAGCTGGTGGATTGGGCGCCGAAAGTGCTCGCTCGCATGCAGAAGCTGCCAGGGCTAACCGATGTCGCCACCGACCGGCAGCCGAACGGCTTGCAGGCGACGGTCAACATCAACCGCGCCGAAGCCTCGCGGCTCGGCGTCAGTATCCAGTCGATCGACGCAGCGCTCAACAATGCTTTTGCGCAGCGGCAAGTTTCGACCATCTATACCCAGCGCAATCAATATCGCGTCGTGCTGGAGGCCGATCCCAGCTACGCCCGCGATCCCAACGATATCTCCAAGCTCTATGTGCCGGCGTCGGGCGGCATTCAGATTCCGCTCAGTGCCGTGGCGTCGGTCGAGCGGACCCTGGCGCCGCTGGTGGTCAATCACCAGGGGCAATATCCCTCCGTGACCATCTCCTACAATCTGGCGCTCAATACGACGCTTGAAGCAGCAAACGATGCCATCCAACAGGCGGTGCTGCAAATGCATCTGCCGGATACGCTGCATGCGGATTTTGCCGGCGATGCGGCCAGCATCACGCAATCTTCGAGCAGCCAGCCACTGTTGCTTCTGGCGGCGTTGCTCACGGTCTATATCGTTCTCGGGATCCTCTACGAGAGCCTGGCGCATCCGCTGACAATCATCTCGACGCTGCCCTCAGCCGGTCTCGGCGCTCTGCTGGCGCTGGTCATCAGCGGCACGGAACTGACGATCATCGCCTTCATCGGCATCATTCTCTTGATAGGCATCGTCAAGAAGAACGGTATCATGATGGTGGATTTCGCGTTGCAGGGCGAACGCATGTTAGGCCTGCCGTCGGACGAGGCAATCTACGAAGCCTGCCTGAAACGCTTCCGTCCGATCCTGATGACCACGCTCGCCGCCCTGATGGGCGCCATCCCGCTGATCATCGCCACCGGCCCCGGCGCAGAACTCCGCCGTCCCCTCGGCATCACCATCGTCGGCGGCCTGATCGTATCGCAGGTCCTGACGCTCTACACGACGCCGATCATCTACCTGATGCTAGCCAAACTGCACAGTAGGTGGTCGACGAAGCAGCAAGTAGAGACGCCGATATCTTCGACGTCTTGAGTGGGCGGTTCGGGAATGTGCGAATGTCAGGCGCCGCGCTCAATCACGATCTTCAGCGCATTGCGGTTGCTGTCCCAATAGGGCAGCGCTTTTTCGGCCTCTTCAAACGGAAAGACCTTCGAGATCAGCGCGTCGGCCTTGTCGCCGATTTTCTCAAGATGGCTGATGACGTTTTGGAAATCGCGCATCAGGGCGTTGCGGGAACCCATGATGTCGAGTTCCTTCAGGTTGAAGAACTGCGTCTGGTAGGTGACCGGCGCCTTGGAATAGCCGACATAAACGACGCGGCCGCCGAAGCATGCGAGATCGATGGCCTGGGTGAAGGTCGCGGGCAGGCCGACGGCCTCGAAGGCAATATCCACGCCGTCATCGCCTGTCAGTTCGCTGATCTTGGCGACAACATCCTCGCTGCCGGCATCGATCGCCTCGACGGCGCCGAATTGCCGGGCGAGCGCGCGTTTTTCCTCGCTAAGATCGACGGCAATGACCTCGGCGCCGCGGGCGACGGCGGCGATCAGGACGCCCATGCCGATCATGCCGCAGCCAAGGACGACGACGCGCTCGCCTTTTGCTACGCGCCCGCGTTCGACAGCGTGAAAGCCGACCGATAGCGGCTCGACCAGTGCCAGGTGGCGCGGCGGCAGCGTATCGTTGAGGATCAGTTTTTCAGCCGGCAGCACGATCTCTTCAGCCAAACCGCCATCCTGTTGCACGCCGAGAGTCTTGTTGTAGCGGCAGGCGTTGAGGCGGCCCTTGCGGCAGGAGGTGCACTCTCCGCAATTGGTATAGGGCATGACGATGACGCGGCGGCCGGGCGCATAGGCGGGATCGACACCAGGGCCGACGGCAAGGATCTCGCCGCCGATTTCATGGCCGGGAATGCGCGGCAGCTTCACCAGCGGGTTGAGGCCCTTGAAGGTGTTGAGATCGCTGCCGCAGAGGCCGATGTGCCGCACACCGACACGGACCTGGCCGGCGCCGAGCGACGCTTCCGCGACGTCGTGGAAGCGCGTCACGTTTTCCGCCTCGATCATCAAAGCCTTGATCACAGCATTCTCCTCCCATAAGCCGCATGCAGGTGACGCTTGTTAGTGCGCCGTGTCCGGAGTTGGCTCCGATGCCGCGGTCGTCGGCCGCTTCCCACCCTTGAAGATGCGACGCACCGATACGAAGAGCAAGGGGATGAAGAAGATGCCGAGCACGGTCGCCGAGATCATGCCGCCCATGACGCCGATACCGATCGAATTCTGGCTGCCGGAACCCGCGCCGTTAGCGATCGCCAGCGGCATCACACCGAGGATGAAGGCGAGCGAGGTCATCAGGATCGGTCGGAGGCGCTGACGGGCTGCTTCCAACGTCGCCGGGATCAGATCCTTGCCGTTCGCCTGCTGCTCGATCGCGAATTCGACGATCAGGATGGCGTTTTTCGCCGCCAGACCGATGGTCGTCAGCAGGCCCACCTTGAAATAGACGTCGTTCGACTGGCCGAAAATGGTGGCGGCGAGAAGGGCGCCGAAGATGCCGATCGGCACCGAAAGCATGACGGCAAGCGGGATCGACCAGCTTTCATAGAGGGCCGCCAGCGCCAGGAAGACCACCAGGATGGAGATGGCATAGAGCTGGGTCGCCTGGTTGCCGGAAAGCTTTTCCTGGGCTGACAGGCTGGTCCATTCGTGGCTGAAGCCCGGCGGCAGAGACGCCATGATCTGGTCGATCTGGTTCATGGCGACGCCGGACGAGACGCCGGGAGCGGCAGCGCCCTGAATTTCGACGGCGGAGGAACCATTGTAGCGTTCGAGACGTGGCGAGCCATAGGTCCATTCGCCCTTCGAGAAGGCGGAGAAGGGCACCATGGCGCCATCGGAATTGCGCACATACCAGCGGCCGAAATCCTCGGGCTGCATGCGGAACTTCTTATCCGCCTGGACATAGACCTTCTTGACGCGGCCACGATCGATGAAGTCGTTGACATAGGTGCCGCCCCAAGCGGTCGACAGCGTCGTGTCGATGTCGGAGAGCGTGATGTTCATCGCGCTCGCCTTCTCCTGATCGATGTTCAGGGAATATTGCGGCGTGTCTTCCTGGCCATTGGGACGCGTGCCGAAGAGCAGCGGGCTTTTCGCGGCGGCGCCGAGCAACTGGTTGCGGGCGGCGATCAGCGCGGCATGGCCGGAGCCGTTGATGTCCTTGATGAAGAAGTCGAAGCCGCTAGAGCTGCCGAAGCCGGGAATGGCGGGCGGCGCGAGTGCAAAGACGCTGCCGTCCTTGATCTTCGAGAAGGCGCCCATGGCACGGCCGGCGATCGCTTGCGCCTTCGATTGCGGCGTCTTTCGCTCGGCAAAGTCCTTCAACCGGACGAAAACGATGCCGACATTCTGGCCCTGACCGCTGAAGCCGAAACCGGCGACAGCGAATGCGCCTTCGACATAGTCTTTCTCGTTGTTGAGATAATAGTCCTTCACCTGGTTGAGCACGGCCCAGGTGCGGGATTCCGTGGCGCCAGGCGGAAGCTGGATCGCGGTCAGGAGGATGCCCTGATCCTCATCCGGCAGGAACGAGCTTGGCAGGCGGTTGAACAGATAGCCGACGGCGCCGCCGATCAACACGAACAACAGCAGGAAGACGGCCGCGCGGCGGATCATGCCGTGAATGCCGCTTTGGTATCGAAGCGTTGCGCGTTCGAAATTGCGGTTGAACCAGCCGAAGGCGCCACGTTGCTTGGAACCGTGCTCGGGCTTCTTGAGAATGGTGGCGCAGAGTGCCGGCGTGAGGATCAGCGCGACAATGACCGACAGGACCATCGCTGAGACGATCGTCACCGAGAACTGACGGTAGATGACGCCGACGGAGCCCGAGAAGAAGGCCATCGGGATGAACACGGCAGAGAGAACCGTCGCGATGCCGATCAGCGCGCCGGTGATTTCCTGCATCGATTTGATCGTCGCCTCGCGTGGCGAAAGCCCCTCTTCCTCCATCACGCGCTCGACGTTTTCGACGACGACGATCGCGTCGTCGACCAAGAGGCCGATCGCCAGCACCATGCCGAACATCGTCAATGTGTTGATCGAATAGCCGAACAGCGACAGCACGCCGAAGGTGCCGAGCAGCACGACCGGAACGGCGAGCGTCGGGATCAAGGTGGCGCGAATGTTCTGCAGGAAGACGAACATGACGATGAAGACGAGCACGATGGCTTCGAACAGCGTCTTGACCACATCTTCGATCGATAGCTTGACGAAGGGCGTCGTGTCGTAGGGATAGACGATTTCGACATTCGGCGGCAGGGTCTGCCTCAGGCTGTCGATGGTCGATCTCACGGCTTCTGCGGTATTGATGGCATTGGCGCCGGACGCGAGCATGACGGCGAGACCGGCCGAGGGATGGCCGTTATAGGTGCTCGACGTGTTGTAGCTTTCTGCTCCGAGCTCGACCGTCGCGACATCGTTGAGGCGGACCAGCGAGCCGTTGGACTGGCTCTTCAGGATGATGTTGTTGAACTGTTCGGGCGTCTGCAGGCGGCTCTTGGCCGTAACCGTCGCGTTGAGCTGCTGGCCCTTGCGCTGCGGCAGCGCACCGAGCTGGCCGGCCGAGACCTGCGAATTCTGCGACTGGATCGCGCTGGTGACGTCGCTGACCATCAACTGGTATTTGGCCAGCTTATCCGGATCGACCCAAATGCGCATGGCATAACCGGCGCCGAAGATCTGCGTGTTGCCAACGCCTTCGATGCGCTTCAGCGTGTCATTCAGCGTGCTGGAAACATAGTCGGCAAGGTCGTTGGAATTCAGCTTGCCGTCTTTCGACACGAAGCCCACGACCATCAGGAAGTTCGATGTCGACTTGGAAACGGTGATACCCGTCGACTGCACCGTTTGCGGCAATTGCGCCGTGACGAGCTGCAGCTTGTTCTGCACCTGCATCTGCGCCACGTCGGAATCGGCCTTGTTGGTGAAGGTCAGCGAAATGGATGCCTGGCCCGTCGAGGTCGACGTCGACGTCATGTAGTCGAGATTGTCGATACCGGTCATGCCCTGCTCGATGACCTTGGTCACCGAATTTTCGACGGTTGCGGCATCGGCGCCGGGATAGGTCGCGTTGATGCTGACCGTCGTCGGGGCGATCTGCGGATATTGCGAGATCGACAAGGTGAAGATCGACAGCGCCCCCGCCAGCATGATGACGATGGCGATGACCCAGGCAAAGATCGGCCGGTCGATGAAAAAGCGCGACATCGCTTACCTCACTTCTGAGCGCCGGAGGCGGGCTGGGGATCGGTCTTTTCCAGCTTGGCCTGTTCGGCGGGCTCCCCGGCGACCTGCTTCACTTCGCCGGTCGCGTCGTCGATCGTGACAGCGGCGACATTGACCTCCTGGCCGTCCCGGACGCGCTGGCTGCCTTCCACGACCAGGCGGTCACCATCGGCCATGCCTTCATTTACCAGCCAGCTATTGCCGACACTTCTTTGCACCTTCAGCACACGCTGCTGCACCTTGTTGTCGGCGGTCACGAACATCGCCGTCGGTTCGCCCTTGGTGTTGCGGAAGACTGCACGCTGCGGCAGGAGATAGCTGTTTTCCGCGATGGCTTCCTCGATGCTGGCGCGAACATACATGCCGGGCAGCAATACGCGTTCCGGATTGGGGAAGACCGCGCGCACGGTGATCGTTCCGACGGTCTCGGCGACAGAGGCCTCCGAAAATTGGAGTTTACCGGTTTCCTTGTACTCGGAACCGTCTTCCAGCGTCAGGTGGACGGAGACGTTGTCGCCACTGGTCTTCAATCGGCCTTCCGCAATGGCGCGGCGGAACTCAAGCAGGTTGGTGCTCGACTGCGTGACGTCGACATTGATCGGATCGAGTTGGCGGATCGTGGTCAGCGCCGTCGTCTGGTCGGCGGTGACGAGCGCGCCGACGGTGACCGTCGAGGCATCGACGCGGCCGCCGATCGGTGCGCGCAATTTCGTATAGTCGAGATTGATGCGTGCAGTCTCGAGCGCGGCCTTGGCCGAGGCGACATCGGCCTGCGCCTGGACCAGGGTCGCCTGCGCAGTGTCGTAATCCTGCTGGCTGACGGCGTTCTGGGCACTCAAGCCCTTGTAACGGTCCATCTTGGCCTGCGCACTCGGTATGGCGCCTTCCGCCTTCTGCAGAGCGGCGGCGGCGCTGTCAAAGGCGGCCTGATAGGTGGCGGGGTCGATTTCGTAGAGCACGTCGCCCGCCTTGACTTCGCTGCCTTCCTTGAAATTACGGCTGCGAATGATGCCGCCGACCTGCGGCCTCACTTCGGCAATCAGATAGGCGCTGGTGCGGCCGGGCAGCTCGGCGGTGATCGCAACCGATTGCGGATGCAGCGTCATGGCGCTGACTTCGGTCTTGACGGCCGGTGCATTGTTTTGAGCAGCCTTCTGCTCATTGCAGCCCGCCAGCAGCAACGTGGCGGCGACCCCGGCTGCGATCAGTGAGATCCGCGAGGCTAGGAGGCGTTCGGATGTCGCCGGACGTATGAATACACGGGTAGAAGAGGCGAGCTTTCCCACGTTGCTATTTCCCATCGTCTTAATTACAGTACCAATTAGTACGGAAAATATTTCTACCGCTGTAAATGTCAATCTCATTTGGCTTTTTTTGAGGTGAAGATGGAAGCTCGGACGGAGCTAAGGGCAAGAGATGCAGATCAAACCGCCGCTCGCCGGCCGCGCGGCCGTCCGAAGACGGCGAGTGACGACGCAAAGCGGGCGGAGATCCTGACGGAGGCCCGCGCGACGTTTCATGAGCTTGGTTACGGCGGTACGACCATGGATCTCGTGGCGGCACGGTGCCGGATTTCCAAGCAAACCCTCTATCGCTTGTTTTCGAGCAAGACCGAACTTTTCATGGCGATCATCGCCAGGCATCGCGCCTCGATGCTGGCCCTGCCGCGCGATCCCGAGGAAAATCTGCCGCTCGACAGGGCGTTGGAACAAATTTTCATGATCGATATCGATGAGGCGGCGGAGCGGGACCGCGAAGCTTTCATTCACCTCATTGTGAGCGAAGCGCAGCAATTTCCCGAGATGGCAGCGCTGTTGCGCACCTACGGCGCCGAACAGTCGCGACAAATGCTCGCCGATTGGCTCCATCTGCAGCAGAAACGCGGTCTCATCGAAATTGTCGATGCCATTAGCGGTGCGCGCATGCTGATGAACATGATCTTCGGCGCGATGATTTCGCATCCCGGCAAGCTGAACGACTGGCCCGACCGCGAAACCCGTCTGCGGCACTTACGTCAATGCATCGCAATCTTCGTCGCGGGTGTGCAGCCGCATCGGAAGCCGCGATAGGGTTCAGTGCTCTTTTCCAGGAAAACAGCCGCGCACGTTTCGAGCCTACGCTCTCACCAAAAGAGCAATGCCGGCATGGCTCCGAAGAACCATACCGGCATCTTTCTCCGGCCCCCCGCCAGAAATCCGAGAAACTGCGCTTAGTGTGCGACAGCCCTATTCACTTTGTCCATACCCTCTTCGAAAAGTGGCATCTGCAGGCCGTTTGCATACATTTCCTGCAATACGGCACCGAGTGCGAGATCCAGGCACCAGACCGGGAATTCGGCGTTCATGCTCTTGGCGCTCTGGCGCGCATAGGTGATCAACCGCGCGATCGACGCCAGTTCTTTCAGTGAATCCGAATCGTGGTGTGCCATTTCGATAGGAAGTATTGCTGTCATTTCACGCCCCTTTGACCTCAGTTCCTGGAGAACTAGATACTCATCGCCAGGAACATGAGCAGACATTAACTCAAGTCGAATGTGTTGGCGCGTGACATACAGCGTGACACGAGGTGAGATTGCGAACGAGTTTTTACTATGCAATTTCAAGACGGTGGAAGGCGCTGCGCCACAAACTATTGGCCTTGAACGTCCAGTCACGCGGCGGTTGTTGCGGTTCGTCCGGGCAGTCGGCAATCACACGGAGCAATTCCAGCGCATCGATGCGCTTCTGGTTGACCGCCTTGGTGCGCAGGAGATCGTAAATGGTTTGCCGGCGTGCTGGATCTGGCAGATCAGCGGTTTCCGCCAGGGAGCGATAGGTCAGTGATTTGAAGAACATAGTTTCGGCGCGCGCCTGCAGAGCGGCATGTTCGGCGTCACTGATCGCGCCGGTCTCGGCAAGCGCCCCCAATGTTGCCTGCACATTCACCAGCGGCTCGCTGAGCGGAAGGTGTCCGAGTTCGGCCGGACCATGAATCTGCGCCACGGCGGAATCGTCTGCAACCGCACCGGAGGCATAGGCCTCGAAAATGCGGCCGATGCCGACCATGCCGAAGGCGGCGCATTCGGAGGCGCGCAGCGCGCCCATGCTGGCCGCACCATAGACGCGGACGCCCTTCGACAGCGCAAAGAGGATTTCCTTGTGCCAGACGGGCGCGACATTTTCGAAAAGCCCGTCGATCAGGCCGATGACATTGGCTCCCTCTTCCATGGCGCCGACGATGTCGCCCTGCTTTGCCGGCGGCCTCAGAACGATGCCGGGACCGGCAATCTCGGTGGCATCGGGAAGCGTGGGGCCGACAAACAGGATCTTCATAGGAGTTGCAACGTTTTCGAGATGGCGCGGTAGCCGAAGCGGCGCTTGCGGTCCCCAGCCGGATTTTCCAGTTGCGGCAGGATGAGCTTGGCGACGGCAAAGGGAAGCGAGGCATCGCCGAGGGAAAGCGCGATGGCGGAATTGATGCCCGCATGGCGCAGACGGTCGATGGTCAGGTGCAGCAGGGCCTCTGCGCCATCCGGCAGGGCTTCATCCGGTCTTGCCGCCGCTTTGGGCACCGCCTCAAAATAACGGCGGATGCTTTCCGGCAGCTCCCGAGTGAAATCCTTGGGATGAATATCGTCGCGGGCGCCGCTGATGAAGGTGAGGCGCGATTGCGCCGCCTCCGTTACAGCGCGGATTGCTGCCCGCACCGACGATGGATGCGCGCCGCAGCCCATGGTCACGTCGATATAACGGACATGCTTTGCCCGGTTTATTTCGCCTGGGCCGAGAAAGACGGTGTAGGCCGGTATTTTCACATCGCTTGTCATGTCGAACAGCTTGAGCGTTAGACCGGCATCCTCAATCTTTCGGAGCAATTCGTTCAACACTGGATCTGCCAGCGAAGCGGGGTCGACGCAGGTTTTCGTGCGCAGGGCCGGCTCGGAAACATCCCACAGTTCCTTGGCGTCCCGCTCGATGCGTTCAAGCAGGCCGTGGAGGATGGCCTCTGTCAGCACATTGCCGGAGGCGAGGCCATCGGAGGACTGCCAGAAGCGTGCGTTAAGAGGGGTTCGATCAAGCGTGATGGCGCCGAAGGGAATCCAGACGTTTCGATCGGCGATGAGATCGCGACCCTCAGTCCAGGCGATTTCTTCGTCATCGCCAATGTCGGCTTGGCCGCTTGCAATGAGAGACGAGAGCGGATCGGCATGCTGTCCTTTGGCCAAGAGCTCCCGTTGACTGGCAGAGATCGTCTTGACCGCAGGGGCGCCGGCCACCGTTCGTTCTAGCGCCTCCATGGCCGCGGAAACTTTCGCGTCGAGATCGGTGATGCCCTTGCCGTTGTTGATGACGATCGACTTGGCATTCGGGCTAATGGCCTGCCAGACCGGAATGCCAATGCGATCAAGCCCCGTCAGCCGGCCAAGGCGGGTGATGCCGTGGCCGGTGAGACAGGGCTCGATGCGCCGAAACGTTTCTTCGGCAGTGCAGACGCGATCTGAATAAAGAGACGCGGCTACAAGATCCCGCTCACTGGAATTCCGTGCCAGGAATTCGGCAAGAGACAGGGATAGGTCTGCCGTCACGATATCAGCCGTCAAATACGCCGCTTGCGGCCTTCGCGGCGCCGCCAACAACAACAGCCAAGTTGACGCCCTTGACGACGGTTGCGCCGGCATGGCGCAACTGGTCGGCTGCGTGGAGTGGACTTTGCGCCTGCGGTGCAAGTGGCGTGACTGTGCCTGCGCTGAGGTCGGCGAGGTAAAGTTGCGGATCGCCGGGGATGCCGATTACGACGTGTGCCATTTCTAAATCTCCAATTTGATCGATGGTTAAGAACGAGCTGAGGAAAAGTGTGAATTGGTGTTTATCGGCGCCTAACTAAAGCCTGCGCGTTTTAGCCCCTCCCTATAATGTTCCTTCTGCCATTGCTCGCGCATGGGCACGACGGAAAGCCATTTGTCGACCTCGAATTCTGGATAGGTTTCCTTGACCTTGCGCACGAGGCGTTTCGCCTTGCGTGTATCGCCTACCATGCCAGCGACAGCGGCGGCGAGCCGCGCCGCGGGTGCGGGATCGGCCATGCGGTCGATATAAGTCATTGCCTGATCATATTGTTCAAGAAAGTAGCTGGCTCCGGCGGCCGTCCAGTAATAGAAGTCCGGGCTCATCGGATTGAGCTTGATGGCACGCTCCATCTTCTCCAGAGCCCTACCGGGCTGGGAGGCATGAACCAGCGCGTCCGCATAGTCCGTGATGATATCGGCATGATGTGGGCTGATGGTCTCGGCGAGTTCAAAGGAATTGAGGCTTTCGTCGAAGTCGCCCTGAAAGAGTTTCGCAGCGGCAAATTCACGATAGCCGTTGGCGAGATCCTGGCCCGTGGCGATCGCCTTGCCTGCCTCTTCCTCGATGCGCTTCAGCAGGTCCGCATCTCCGCGCGCCGTCAAGAACCACTCGAGATGATAGGTGCGGGCCATGCCGCTTAGGGCCGGCGAGAAATAGGGGTTTTCCTTCAAAGCTGCCTGGAATGCCTTGCGAGCTCGACGAATGTCCGGCAGGCCGAGATGCTTCAGATGACGCTGACCCTGCAGATATTGGTGATAGACTGTCGGGTTGCGCTCGAAGTAGTCGCGGGAAAATTCGTTGCGCTCGACATAGCTGGCGACAAAAGCCACGATGCGTTGCGCGATTTCGCGATGCTGGCGCGGCAGATCCTGGGCCTCCATACTGAAGCGCGCCGCCCAGATGACTTCGTCGTTGCCGGCGTAGATTAGCTGCGCGAAAAGCCAGTAGGCGTTGCCGTCGAAGCTAAGCCTGGTGTCCAGCACATAATTGATGCCGTATTTGTCCAGCATTGCCGCGCGATCGAAGTGCAGCGCAATCTTTTCCGCGGTGTAATGCGCCACCATCGTCACAGTCTTCAGCACGCACAGGCCGACGGTGATATCTTCCAGCAGTGCCGATGAGAGGAAGACGGCCGCTTGATGGTTGCTGGCGGTGTTCACCGGCGGCAGCAGCGCGAGCTTGGGCGGCCCGCGGGGCTCGGGCGGAACGATTTCCACCTGCTGGCCTGGTACCTCTCGAAGCTGAGGCACGACGCTGCGCTGGCGTTCGAACAACCGTCGCGCAACGCTGAGCGTCTGCTGGTCGGGGTCGACAGGCAATTCGCCCCAGCGGTATTTTCTGCGGCTCTCAAAAATGTGGCGAGCGTTTTCAAGCTGGGGTTCGCCGGCATAGGTCTCCCCAAGGATCTGGTAGACCGCCTCATCTTCGGGATGGGCCTCGAACAGTCGCAGCGCCGCTTCCTTGATGATCGTGGGGTCCGCGTCTTTGCTCATGGCCGCAATGGCATCGCCAAGCGTCGTCAATAGCTGCGCCTTGATGCGATCCCGCTGTGCGTGCAGCCACATGCGGGCCTGACCACCGATGACTTCCGTGCGGGCGAGAAAATCCCAGCGGCCGAGTTGCAACAATTCTTCCAGCGCGGTGTGGGGATTGGTTTGCGAAACCGCATTCAACAGCGTGAGATCGCTGGTGAAGGCTTGCACATTCACGCTAACGGTTGCCTGCTCGATCAGCAGCAGCGTGATTCCGAGTTCGTCCTGCCGGTTTTTGATGCGGGACAGAGTCTGCCGCAGATTGGCGAGCGCCTTATCCAGGGGAACGTCGCCCCAAAGAAATTCTGCAAGCTCCGCACGGGTCTTTTGCGGCGAGGGGCTCGTCAGCAGAAAGCAGATCGACAGCAGGCCCTTTTCCGGAAAAGGCACTGTCGAGCCTGTTCCGTCCACCAGACGTAGATCTCCGAATGTCAGCAGCCTGAAATCCATACGCCCCTACTGCATTTAGCAGCGTCCCGATATCGCAACCGCGATTTCCCGTTTTGCTTGCGATCAACAGTGTCATGTGTATCACAGGTGTCATCTGCGATTCATGAATTTCACACTACGATGACTGCTATCCTATCGCAATCGCTAGAACATCCTGCTTTGAGATGAATCACCTGAAAGCGGGAAAATGCTCTGGATCAAAAAGTCGCAGCCATCCGTCTAGGGTCGAATGAACGCATCGCGCTCAAGCACTTTCTGCGATTGCGGATGCCGCGATCGTCGATATGGGGACAATCTGCCCCCTCGATCAAGATCCGCGCCTCACCCGTTTTAACGGGGCGAGGCATGGAGATCAGTTTCTGAGGCCGAAAGGAGCTTCGGCCGCAGGCGGCGCATGCACGACCGAGGGTTCGGAGGCATTGGCCAGCGACTTGATAAGCATCAGCACGGATTGGCGGACGGTGGGATCGTTGATTTTCATGAAGGCCTTGTTGAGGCTAAGTCCTTCTTTGGACGTCAGAAAATCGGACAAATCTTCAAGGCCACTGATGGCGCCCAGCCCTTCCGTCGACAGGGGCTGCGAATTGTCCTGCTGGAAGAAGAAAGCGACTGGGACAGCCAGAACCCCCGCGATCGCCTGCAATCTGCTGGCGCCGATGCGGTTGGTGCCTTTTTCGTATTTTTGCACCTGCTGAAAGGTAACGCCGATCTGTTCGGCGAGCCGTTCTTGGCTCATACCGAGCATCAGCCGGCGCATGCGCACGCGTGAGCCGACATAGGCGTCAATCGGATTTGGTACTTTTGCACTCACTGCGCAATCTCCTCATTCGAACGGGGGTACCCCAGCGGGCGCCACCTTACAGATGCCCGGGGAAGAGGCAAGGACACGTCCCCAATCTGCCCGTTCAGTGTGTATTAAATGTCGATAAAGTTCAACCAAAAGTCCTGACGCCAGAGTTTTTCCTTCAAGCGTCAGATAGATAAACGTCAGAAAAGATTCCTCGCGTCAATGTGGACTAAAGGCTGATGACGACCTGAAATTGTACAGCGGCCTATCGGGTTATCCTTGCTAGGTACACTGGCGTGAGCCGCAAAATAGGCCGGTTTTGCACGGCAGTTACTGGCGAAGTAGCGATCGTATAGGGTCACTATTGTTGCGGAGATACTGAAAACTATCTGTGGATTCTTGGAAAAAAATTCCAATATACTATGGTTTTCTAATATACGCGCAAAATCATATTCGCCCGTTTGCGACAATGCTTCCGGCGAAATCATTCGCAATCCGATGACCCGTTCTGCGCTCCTCCTATTCCCGGATTAGCAATCCCGCTCCTGCGATGAAGATTGACGTCGAAATATTCTTGTGGCTGCTCAGCATCTTACGTGCACGTTAGCCGCCTCAAGCGGTCAATTGGCATCGGATCGTTACATTAAGTTTTTCTTACTTAACGTAACGTCAGTCTTTTCAACTATGTCAATGAGGGAATTGCCCATCCTTTGGAGGAGTCGAGCGGGGTTGGAAGCAAAAATTTTTTACGGGAAAGCTTTTTCTTTGCGAGATAGGCTTGGCTATATTTCTTATTATAAAATCAACGCTCTAGCGTATTTCGCAACGGACGACTCTATTTTCGGTTGAGTGACATTACCAAAATTGGTCGGATTCGCGTCTTGACCCTGTTATATTAGACGGTCTTAATGCCCATCGTCCGGTCGTGCCCGCGCCCGGACAAGTTGCTGGAGTCCTTAGGCCCGCTGCACCAAGAACAGCGGGTCCTTTTTTCCCACCTTCATTGGTTATTTTTGCGGGGCCCGCCATGCCAACACAGCAGGGGGGTCAGCGAGCCCCGGCCGTCCAAGCACGGCGGCACGACGATCCACCAGAACTCCTCTGCCGTCCACAAACTCCTGCTTTAATTGCTGGTGATGCAACTCGCACAAGCATTGCAAAACGCCGGTACTCGCAAATATTTGCATTGCGAACCGCAATGCTCTTCCAGCTTCAAAGGTAACCGACGCCTTTCAGCTCACTGAAAGGTTGTTGATGCATGCCTGTCCCGCTTCGGGAAGAAGCATTTGTCGAGGTAGCGATCAAGCGCTCGGCATCCATAGGAGGAGATATTTATGCGTTCGTCAGGCATGTTCCTTTATTCTGCGGCCCTTTCCCTCGTTATCGCCGGCAGCTCACTCGGTGTCACGGCGGCTCATGCCGCCGACAAGATTTCCATCATGGTGGGCGGCTATGAAAAGCAGATCTATCTGCCGGCCAAGCTGGCGGAATCCCTCGGCTACTTCAAAGACGAAGGTCTGAATATCGAGCTTCTGAACGAGCCTGCGGGCGTCGATGCGGAAAACGAAATGCTTGCCGGCGCCGTTCAGGGTGTCGTCGGTTTCTACGATCACTGTATCGACCTGCAGGGAAAGGGTAAATTCGTCGAATCCGTCGTGCAGTTCAGCCAGGCGCCCGGCGAAGTGGAACTGGTGTCGGCCAAGCATCCCGAAATCAAGTCGCCTGCCGATTTCAAGGGCAAGAACCTCGGCGTGACCGGCCTCGGCTCCTCCACGAATTTCCTGACGCAATATCTGGCGGTGAAAAACGGCTTGAAGCTTGGTGACTTCACCTCCGTTCCGGTCGGCGCCGGCCAGACCTTCATCGCCGCCATGCAGCAGGACGCCATCCAGGCCGGCATGACCACCGAGCCGACGGTCTCGCGCCTCCTGAAGACCGGCGAGGCCAAGGTCCTCATCGACATGCGCACAATGGACGGAACAAGGGCCGCTCTGGGCGGAACCTATCCTGCCGCGTCTCTTTATATGCAGGAGTCGTGGGTCAAGGATCACAAGGAGGAGACGCAGAAGCTTGCGAACGCTTTCGTCAAGACGCTGCATTTCATCAACACACATTCCGCCGCCGAGATCGCCGACAAGATGCCGAAAGACTTTTATGTCGGCGACAAGGAAGGCTACGTGAAGGCGCTCGAAAACGGCAAGGCGATGTTCACCGCCGATGGCGTGATGCCGGAAGATGGGCCGAAGACCGTGCTTGCCGTGCTCTCCGAGTTCTCCAAGAATGTTCAGGGCAAGTCGATCGACCTGTCGAAGACCTATACGACGGAGTTCGTAAATAACGCCAAGTAAGGCGTTCCATCGTGCCGCTTCCGGCAAATGCCGGCGGCGGCGATCGCCTCGGATTATCCGTCTCGACCCTGTCTGCAGGCGGCGCTGCGAAAAAAATCGCACTGCCGTCCCGCGAAATTTCCGCTGAAAGCTTACTGAAAGGTTGCCCGCGCTAGGCTTGCCAAGCTTCGTGGAGGAAGCACATGCCGTGCGCGAATACATGTGACGCAGGCATCCTAACAGGAGGAGACATTCATGCGTTCATCGCGCACGCTTTTTCATACCGTAGCCCTTTCGCTGGTCATGACCGCCGCATCCCTCGGCGCGACAGCGGCGCATGCCGCCGACAAGATCTCCATCATGGTGGGCGGTTATGAAAAGCAGATCTATCTGCCGGCCAAGCTGGCGGAATCCCTCGGCTACTTCAAGGATGAAGGTCTTGATGTCGAGCTTCTGAACGAATCCGCCGGCGTCGATGCCGAAAACCAGCTTCTCGCCGGCGCTGTGCAGGGCGTCGTCGGTTTCTACGATCACTGCGTCGACCTGCAGGCCAAGGGCAAGTTCATCGAATCGGTCGTGCAATTCAGCCAGGCGCCGGGCGAAGTCGAGCTGGTGTCGGCCAAGCATCCGGAAATCAAGTCCTTCGCCGATTTGAAGGGCAAGAGCGTCGGCGTTACCGGCCTCGGTTCATCCACCAACTTCCTGACGCTCTTCATGGCGTCAAAGGCAGGCCTATCGCCGGCTGACGTCACCCCGGTTCCGGTCGGTGCCGGCCAGACCTTCATCGCTGCCATGCAGCAGGACGCCATCCAGGCCGGCATGACCACCGAACCGACGATCTCGCGCATGCTGAAGACTGGCGAAGCTTCGGTTCTCGTCGATCTCAGAACCTTGAAGGGCACTGAGGCCGCGCTCGGCGGTACTTACCCGGCCGCGTCGCTCTATATGGATGCCGCATGGGTCGATGGTCACAAGGAAGAAGTGCAGAAGCTTGCAAACGCCTTCGTCAAGACGCTGCGCTTCATCAACACCCATTCCGGGGCCGAGATTGCCGAAAAGATGCCGAAGGATTTCTACGTCGGCGACAAGGAGGGCTACATCAAGGCTCTCGACGCCGGCAAGGAAATGTTCACGGCCGACGGCGTGATGCCGGAAGATGGTCCGAAGACCGTTCTCGCCGTGCTCTCGCAGTTCTCCAAGAACGTGAAGGGCAAGACGATCGACCTGTCGAAGACCTACACGACGGAATTCGTCAAGAACGTCAAGTAAGCAGTCATAACGCCGCTTCCGGCCGGTTCCGGAAGCGGTAGTTCAAGAGACTTTGCAGTTCACTGGGCTTTGCGTGCACGCCCCGAAGGCACGCGTCAGGATCAGCACCATGCAACAGGATGAACGCCGTACACCGGCGATCGAGCTCATCAATGTCAGCCGCCGTTTCGTATCCCCAACCGGCAAGTCGCTGACGGCACTGCGCGATTTCAACATGACCGTCGAACGCGGCGAGTTCGTCGCCGTCGTCGGCCCGACCGGGTGCGGCAAGTCGACGACGCTCAATCTCGTCACCGGGCTGGCCAAACCCAGCGCCGGTGAAGTTCGACTGATGGGCGGACCCGTCAGCGGCATCGATCCACGCGTCGGCTTCGCCTTCCAGACGGATGCGCTTTTCCCCTGGAAGAACGTCATCGACAATGTGATGTCAGGCCCGTTGTTCCGTGGCAAGTCGAAGGCGGAAGCCGAAAAGAGCGCTAAGGACTGGCTTGCCCGCGTTGGCCTCTCGAAGTTCCTGCATCACTATCCGCATCAGCTCTCGGGCGGCATGCGCAAGCGCGTTTCGCTGGCGCAGACCTTCATCAACGAGCCGGAAATCCTACTGATGGACGAACCCTTCTCGGCTCTCGATGTCCAGACCCGTACGGTCATGCATGAAGAGCTCCTGAAGCTCTGGGCAGAACGCCAGGCGTCTGTCGTCTTCGTCACGCACGACCTTGAAGAAGCCGTGGCGCTCGCCGACAAAGTCTATGTGCTGACGGCAGGCCCGGCGACGGTGAAGTCGGTCTATACGATCGACCTGCCGCGTCCGCGCGTCGTCTCGGAAATCCGTTACGAGCAGAACTTCATCGATTATTGCAAGACGATCTGGGATGACCTGCGCGAAGAGGTCGAGACCAGCTATCGCCGCGCCGCGGAAGCGGCATAAGGGAGGATTGATCATGGCAAACACAGCCCTCGAAACAGGCAATGCCCCGATCTTCCGCGCCGGTACCTCGGACGCGGAAATCGAAGCTGCAGCGCTGAAGGCGCTCGCCCGCCGCAAGTACGTTGTCGTGGCTTGGCAAGTCGGCATTCTCCTTGCCATCCTCGGCCTTTGGCAGGTCGCGTCCGATCTGCACTGGATCGATCCGTTCTTCTATTCCAGCCCCTATGGCATTGCGTTGCGCCTCTGGGACTGGATCAGCGAAGGCACCGAAAGTGGCTCGCTTTGGTACCATCTCGGCGTCACCATGGAAGAAGCGCTGATCGGCTTCGTCATTGGCTCGGTCACCGGCGTTCTCGTCGGCGTGGCGCTTGGCCGCAACAAGCTGGCTTCCGATATCCTGTCGATCTACATCAAGGCGATCAACTCGATCCCACGCGTCGTGCTGGCGCCGATCTTCGTGATGATCATGGGCCTCGGCCTTGCCTCCAAGGTCGCGCTTGCCTTCATCATGGTGTTCTTCGTCGTGTTCGCCAACGCTTTCCAGGGCGTTCGCGAGGCCGACCGCAACATGATCGCCAATGCCCGCATTCTCGGCGCCTCGAACTGGCAGGTTACCCGCAATGTGATCCTGCCGTCGGCGATGAGCTGGATTTTTGCAAGCCTGCACATCTCCTTCTCGTTCGCCATCATCGGTGCGATCGTCGGCGAATTCGTCGGCTCGCTTGCCGGTATCGGCTACCTGATCTCGATCGCCAAGGGCACCTATGATGCCGCCGGCCTCTATGCCGCGATCATCCTAGTGATGGTGGTGACGCTCGGCGCCGAATACGTGATGACGCTTGTCGAAAACCGCATCACCAGATGGCGTCCGCAGCAGCACATGGACGTGCAATAAGCCATCGAGGCATTCAGTTTCCTCCCAAGGCCGGGCACCCCCACCCGGCCTCTTTTTTGCCGCCAGTTGGCCGCCCCGGCGTGGACGACGGCTATGCGAAGACGCTTATGGGAACAATTTTCCGGAACTCTGCAGCAGTCGTCACCGCGTCGCCAGAAACTCCATCCGCCAAAATGCCTTCAGCATCCCCGCTACGATTGAACGAGGATCACCAAGGTCTCCGGCAATACTCCGTCATACTCCATCGCATCCGCCGCTGCCTTGGACTTCATAAATTCCGCCAAGCGGTCCATGTCGGGAACGTCCATGACTAGGCCTACTCGGTTCGACGCTTGCGGATCGATAAACGTGCGTATGTTTGCGCACCCGAGGGGTTCGAAAACCTCTTTACGGCGTGGTGAAGCAAGCCAGTGTTTGACGTCTTTGACGTCGTGATAGGCCAATATGGTAGGCATAGCATCCTCCTCTCAAAGCCAAATGGAACACTACGCCTCGATTGATCACATTGATATTACCCGGATGGGCGGAGCGCATCGTCGCAAATGGCAGAGATGTCGATGTTCTCGCCTGCTTCCGGCCCTAAAGCGGCACCTGCGCCGGGTCGCCTCTGTTGAAGTTGTCCTATGGTGGACACGGAGCGGTGGGGACACCTACTGTCTGATCTGCTGCTGAGGGAACTGTCCGCGATCACAGCCGCTTGGCCATCCAAAGGTGCGGCTGGCCCTCGTCCTCGCAATCGACATCGCTGATCTGCGTATAGCCCTGCTTGGCGTACAGATCGTGCGCGTATTCCTGGGCATGCAGCTTCACCAGTTTGGCGCCGGCCTCGCGCGCGGCCTCGTCGCTCGCAGCGATGATCACACTCGCCAAACCCCGGCGGCGAAACGCCGGCATCACGGCTACGCGGCCCAGCAGGTACGTCTCCCCTGCCATCACGCCCTCGTCGAACGTGCATGTGGGCGACGGTGGCCTATCGGGCGCAAGGGCGCGCTCCAGTAGCTCGGGGAACAGGCGTGAGCACCCGGCTAGCTCGCCATCGATATAGAGGGTTACATGTACACAGGAAGGGTTGTCGTCGATGCCATCGAACTCGTTCTCATAGCCCTGCTCGTCCATAAAGACAGCGCGCCGCACCGCAAAGGCGTCGTCGCGCGCGTTGGTCTTGATCTGCCGAGACATAAAGGGGCCCCTATCCGCCGGTTCGCTTGCGCACCATAATATCGGCAGGCAAACCATGTCATCTCTATTTCCCGATTGTATCGTTTCGGCGCCTAGTCCCTTCGTGGTTCGTCCGCTGTTGGCACATTCCGGAAGTGACGACCTTCCGCCTGTTCTTCCTTACGGGCTCTTGGACCTTCTACCGGCCGAAGAGGCAAGATGCGGGGGCAGCTTTGACACCGGTCGGAGCGGTGAGCAGCGTGCCTGGCCACTCTCGGCGATCAACATCGGGCGGTGGGCCTTCTTGCGACAAGTGATATAGTTCAATTTCGGTCGTTTCATCTTGGACGATACGAGAAAGGAATTATTCCATGGGAGACCAAAAGCGCCCGCTGCAACCTGGAGAAACCGCGCCCGCGTTCGCGCTAGCCACGGCCAACTTCGACGGAACGGTCTCTTTCGCCGACTTGAGCGATCGCCCGTTCTTGATCGGTTTCTTTCGCGGGCTGCACTGTCCGTTCTGCCGGCGTCAGGTAGAACAGCTCGCCGGCATTCAGCCCACCCTGCGCGCTGCCGGGGTGGAGACTGTGGCCGTTATCAACACGCCGGTGGAACGCGCTCGCCTGTATTTCCGCCACCGTCCGACGCCAGTAACGCTACTTTGCGATCCGGACTGCCGCACACATCGGGCCTACGGTGTGCCGTATGCTGAGTTCCTGCCCGATGGGAGCAGCGAGCAGCCCGAATGGCCTTATAGCGCGACGATGGCGCAGTTCCAGGCGGCGCGCATCAACCCCACAGGCGAGTTGCCGGAACCGCTACACCCGATGGAAGCCAACACGATACTCAACGCCAAGGACCGCTTCGAGCTTGATGAAGCCGATAATGCGATCTTCGCGAACCACGCTACCCAGCTCGTCGGCCACTTCCTGGTCGATGCGAACGGCACAATCCGCTGGGTACAAATTGAGGCGCTGGACGGACCGAACAGCATCTCCATCTTCCCGACGGCAGCGGAGATCATCGCCGCCGCGAGCGACCTTGGACGCTAACCTGCAGCGAACCGTCTGCCGGCGTTGCTGCGCGATGTCGAATGAGGGCGGCGTGACGCATTGATCGGGCGATGACCGCTCTTGGCGCAAAGCTGGGTCCATATGCGGCGGAACCGCCGGGTGATGGTTGGTCCCCAATCGCGCAATTTTCACCGAACGAGAATCAGCTTATGGTCCGATTCCGGCAAAGCCCATGCCTCCCCCCTCCATCTGGGAAAGTATCATTCATGCGGGGCTGATCGATCATCGAACCGACTGTTCGGGCGCCAAGCATAAGGAGGGGTTGCGGTCGTTGCTCGCAATAGGAGGTTTTTCACATGAGGCTTTCTGGCCCAATCTATCGTTTGAAGCGTAAAGCCCGGCTCATGTCGCGCGAGGAGAACATTCCCTTGCACGAAGCACTTGACCGGATAGCAGTCGAAGAAGGTTTCCGCGGCTGGAGCTTGCTCGCAGCGCGTGCCGAGACGACCACGTCAGCCGAAGAGATGTTCGCTCAATTGGACCGTGGCGATCTGGTGCTTCTGGGCGCCCGCCGTGGCCACGGTAAAACCTTGATGAGCCTCAGGCTGGCGGTCGAGGCGATGAAATCCGGCAATCGGGGCGCCTTCTTCACGTTGGAAGATACCGAAAGTGATGTTCTCGATCGTTTCCGGGTGATCGGCGCTAAGTTCGAGCTTTTTGAAGGCTTGTTCGAATTTGACAGTTCGGACGCGATCAGCGCCGACTATATTGTCGACAAACTGGCGTCGGCGCCCGAGGGAACGCTTGTCGTCATCGATTACCTGCAAATACTCGACCAGAACCGGCAGAAGCCGGAATTGATGGTGCAGGTTCGGGCGTTGAGGTCCTTTGCGCAGGAGCGAGGTTTGATCATCGTCTTCCTCTCGCAGATCGACCGGTCCTACGATCCGTCGGCGAAAGCCTATCCTGGTCTGGAGGATGTCCGCTTGCCCAATCCGCTGGATCTGGCGCTGTTCGACAAGACATTTTTCCTGAACAGGGGCGAAGTCCAGCTTCAGGTGGCTGGGTAGCGGTTCCGCTTAATCCGGTTGCCGGCAGTTGGGAATCGATCAAACCGCCGGCAGCCTTACCGTCACCAGTAGGCCGCCGCCGGTCGCATCGCTCAGCGCTATCGTGCCGCCGGCGCCGTCGACGACTTCGCGGACGATGGCGAGCCCGAGGCCGCTGCCCTCTGGTTCCGTGCCGATGATGCGGTAGAAGCGCTCAAACACCTGGCCGCGCTCGGCCTCGGGGATACCCGGACCGTTGTCCTCCACCCACAGCAAGGCGCTGTCATCATCGCGCCGGACGCCGACCGTGACCCGGCCATTGGCGGGGGTATACCGCAGGGCATTGTCGACGAGATTAACCAGCATTTCGCGCAGCATGGTGCCGTCGCCTTCGACATGAACCGGCGCATCATCGGCCTCCAGTCCCAGGTCGATGTTGCGCCTCAGGGCCTCCTCCGCTAGGTTCTCCAGGACCTGTCGGGCGGTCGCGACGAGGTCGATCGTGTCGCTGCGCGGACGGCGGCTGCCGGGCTCGGCCCGCGAGAGGGTGAGAAGCTGGCTCGCCAGCCGTGTCACTTGTCGCGTGCTGGAGCGCAACGCCGTCAACGCTTCGTCGCGCCTGGCATTATCATCCTCGCGTGCCGCCACGCTTGCTTGCGTCGAGATCAGCGCGAGCGGCGTGCGCAACTGGTGAGCGGCGTTGGAGACGAAGCGACGCTGTGCCGCCATCTGGTTCTGCACCCGCTCCATATGATCGTTGAGGGCATGGACCAGGGGGCGCAGCTCGCTCTGCACCATGTCCGGTTCCAGCGGG
This sequence comes from Martinezella paranaensis, assembly GCF_014200235.1. NCBI lineage: Bacteria > Pseudomonadati > Pseudomonadota > Alphaproteobacteria > Hyphomicrobiales > Rhizobiaceae > Martinezella > Martinezella paranaensis. Next base: position 216,811 of record NZ_JACHBI010000004.1, read on the forward strand.
TCCAGCCGCTGGCGGCCGCGTTCGCGCACCGCATCGCGCAGCCGGAGTACCGGCGCCAGACCGCGCTGCAGCCCGATGATGGTGACCAGGCCGGCGAGCAGCACGAGCACGAGCTGCTTGGTGAAATCCGAGAGCCACAGCCTGCGACGCATGGCGTATTGGCTGTTATGGGTGACGGCGACGGTAACGGAGATCGTGCTGTCTTCGCTGAGGCCGACGATCGGGTGGTTCAGCATCATCACGCGGACCTGATCGTTGCGAAATGCCGTGTCTTCACCGACCTGCGGTTTCTTTGGCTGCGGTAGATCGGGATAGCCGGCGACGAGGTTCCCCCAGGCGGTCACCACCTGATAGAAGACGCGATCGCCATAGCCCGTATCGAACATCTCCAGCGCAGCCGGTGGGATATCGACCTGGACGGTGCCGTTGCCGTCGACATGCACGGCTTCGGCGATGACGCGGGCTGAGGCAAGCAGCGTGTGGTCGGTGACGAGGTCCGAAGTGGCATTCGCCGAGTGGAAGCTGAGATAGAGATTGATGCAGATCGCCCCGATCAGCGTCAGCACCACCCAGGCAAAAAGTTGCGCCCGCAGGCTGGAGCTCAGCCCTGCGACGGCGCGGCGCAAATGTCCTTTGCGGGGGCGGCTTTCGTCATTGCGCATGGCGTAGGAGGTAACCGAGGCCACGCAGCGTGGCGATCTGCACGGCACTGCCTTCGAGCTTCTTGCGGACGCGGTGCACGTAGATTTCGATGGCACTGGTATCGGCGAGATCGTCGAAGCCGAAGACGCTTTCGGAGAGCGCGGTCTTGGTGACCGTCGTGCCGACCTTCATCATGAGATGTTCGAGCACGGCATGTTCGCGAGGCGTGAGCGCCAGGGTTTCCCCGCCGAGAAAGAACTGCCGCGTGCCGCCGTCGAAGAGCAGGTCGCCCACGGCGATTTCGGGCGCGGCGCGGTCATGGCCGCGGCGGACGACCGCGCGGACGCGGGCTTCCAGCTCGGCGATTTCGAAAGGTTTTGCCAGATAGTCGTCGGCGCCGCTATCGAGCCCGGCAACGCGGCCGTCGAGGCTGGCATTGGCGGTCAGGATGATGACCGGCACTTTGTTGCCGCCCTGGCGCAACCGCTTCAACAGCGTCAACCCGTCGATTTTCGGCAGTGACAGATCCAGGATAACGACTGCGTAACCCGCCACTTTCAACATATGTTCGGCGTCCTCGCCGTCATAGGCGATGTCGACGGCATATTGTGCCTGACGCAGCGCCTTGCCGAGCCAGGACGCCAGTTCGCGGTTGTCTTCGACGATCAGGAGCCTCATGGGGCGAGTATACAGCAAGTGCAGGGTGTTGCGAGTGTTTTGGGCCGCCCGACACCTATCTCGCCAGCGGCGAGATAGGCACTCATTTGCCGAGCCTCAATGCCATCTCTCTCACCTCGTGCAAGTACACTTTCCGCGCATAGGACGGTGTCAGATTGTGATCGGCGTCGGGGATGATGGTGAGGCGGATGTCCGGAAAGTTCTTCAGGCCGGCGGCGTCTTCGCCAAAGTGTTCGCGGAAATGATCCAGACCGATGTCGTGGGCGCTGTAGATCAGCGAAATATCGACCTGACGTTTTGTAAGCGTGCGGAAGCCGTTGATGACGGTTTCATGCTCGCCGGCGAAGAAGGGGAGAACGCCGAGCAGCGGGCGACCGAGACGGACGGCGCGCCGCGCCAGCGCCACGACGATGTTGCGCGCCGCGCTCTTGGCGTCGATCTGGCCGCCATAGAGCCGCTTCAAGGTCTCGAACTGCAGGAATTTCAGGCCGTAGGTCTCAAGCGAACGCGGCACGAAGCGCAGGGCTTCGTCGACCGGCTGGGTTTCATCCCAGAAGAAAGCGTAAGGATTGACGGTGATCAGACCGCGGCATCTGCTATCGCGGATAGCGCTCTGAAAGGCGAGATAACCACCGCTGCAGCGGCCGACGGCAAAGGCGGGCAGCAGCTCACGATTCTCCAGAAAGTTGAGTGCGGCGTCAACGTCCTGCTGCTGATCGCGGGAATAAAGCACCTGCTCCTGCGCGTCGGGAAGCGGCGGGCTGTCGGCAACATTGGCGGTATCGAAACGCAGCGAGGGGATGCCGTCGCGGGCGAGTGTCCGCGCCATGGTCACCGACATCCGGCCCCAGCCGGCATGGCGGTCATAGGCCGTCGTTAAGAGCAATGCTGTCGCGCCCGCACGGGCGCCTGCGGGTTCGCAGAGAATGCCGAAGAGGCGGTCGCCCTCGCCAAAACGCAGCGGCGTCTCGCGAAAACCATCGCCCTCAAGCGCTTCGGCACGGGGCGTGCGGAGAATTCTGCGCGATGCCGTCGTGGATTCCGTCGCGATCGACCGCGCCCAATCCAGAATTTTCCGGCCGGCTTCGAGCGGCATGGTGGCGATAGTCGGGTTCGACACCAGCTCGTCATAACCCTCATAGGCAGCGCGTTCGACACGCGGGCCGAGGGTTTCGAGATGAGCAGCGAAATCGGCATCGGCGGGGCGACCGGGCCGTGTCAGGACAAGGCAATCCGGCACGCCGACATGGGCAAGCGTCATCAGGTTGAGTTTTTTGACAGCGGCGGCGGTAGTGTCCGGCATATGTAGGCTGGCGATGGTGACGCCTTCGGTCCGGCGCTGTGTTTCGGTGAGCCCCATGCCCTCGTCGATCATTTTCGACCACATGGTCAATTCGCGCAGATAAGCCCGGCCGGAGATGGTGGGGGCCAGCAGCGCGATGCCGTCGGCGGTGGAGAGCTGCTCTGCAATATTAAGGGCGACGACACTTCCGAGCCCTTGGCTCACCAGAATCAGGCGTTCGCAGCCGGAGAGCGATCGCAGCAAGGCCGCGGCGTCGCGCGCCGTATTTTCCCACAGCGCCAATCCTTCGCCTGGATCGTCAACGTCGAGCGCATCGCCGGTGCCGGCATAGTCGAAGCGGAGGCTGGCGATGCCTGTCTTGGCGAGATCTTCGGCGAGGATGCGCCAGAATTTGCGGGTGCACATTTCCTCGAAGCCCCAGGGGCTGAGGAACAATACGGCCGTCTGGCTCGTCGGCGCGACGGCGGGCGTGAACAGGCCGACAGTTCGGGAGAAGGTCACCGGCATGGCGGCGGCGGTCATCTCCTTAAGCGGACCCTGGTATTCGGCGGCTCCCAACGCAGCCATGGCATTCTCCTCAAATTCGGCGCGGCGCCAGCCATGCCAGCGCGTGAACGGCAAATGGATGCGCGCGCCGGGGTAGACGCGCAGCAATTTGTTGCAGGGCGGCGATATCCTCCGGCGGCACGGCATTCAGCAGCCGGAGCGCCAGGCCGTAGACCAGGATGCCGGCGATGACGGCGCTGGCGAGGCCGGGAATACCGGGCAGCACATGAACGAAACCGTAGGCCGCGGCGGCGCAGAGCGCGGATGCGCCGGTCACCTTGGCGAGGCTAACGAACATGCTGTGCATCGAGCCTTCGAATTCCATACGGCGCACCATCAGCACGCACATGGCGGTGAAGGCGAGCAGCCGCACCAGAGCGCCACCTTCGCCGCCATAGAGAGGCACTGCGATGAAGCAACCGACGACCATGATGGCGCTGGCGACGCCGCCGATAATGGTACGCTCACGCATGCGGTCGATGGAATAGAGATATTGCGTGCAGATCTGCATGAAGACGTAAGGGGCTGCGGTCAGCGACAGCAGCGCCACCATGCCACCGCTCGGGCCGAAGGGTTTGCCGAAGATCGTCACCACCAGCTCGGGGGCGATCGCCGCAAGGCCGAAGCTCATCGGCAGGGTGATATAGGAAATGGCGCGCGCCACACCTTCGAAGACATGGACCGGCAGCTTGCCCGACGCCTGCGAATGCATCTGCTCGGAGTAATAGGGCAGCAGGCTGCCGCTCAACTGTACCGGAAGCTGCAGCGCCAGATTGGCAAGCGACAGGCCGACAGCATAGAAGCCGACGGCTTCGATGCCCCAATAATGCTGCAGGAACACCAGCTCGATGCGATTCAGGAAGATCGAGCTGTTGATGAATTCGGCCGAGAGAATGAGCGAGGAACGGACGAGATAGCCAAGGCCGACGCCGCAACTGTTCCGGGGAGCGGCGGCGATCCTCAGGCTCGAGATGAACATCGGGATCTGACCGATGGCATAGCCGGCAAGGGCGCCGGTGACACCGAAGAAGATGGCGCCGAGAAGCACGGTGGCGAGCTGCAGCACCGAGCTGGTCAGGGTCATGCGGAAGAAAGCGCCGAGCTGCTGTTCGCCGACCAGATAGTTCTTGCTGTAGGCGCCGAGCGACTGCAGGACGAAAAACGCGCCGGTGATGACGATGATGGACGATGCATCGTTTGCCCAATGCATCCGCTCCGCTTCCCAATAATAGGCGGCATAGCCGGCAAGCAGGATCAGCGTCGACAGGATCGTTGGATGCAGGAGATAGGCCGCAAAACCGCGCCGCTCCTCCGTCGAATAGCCCTGGACCTTCAGTTGCGGCAGGATGCGCAGCAGCGTGATGCCGGTGCCAAGTTCGGCAACGAGCGCGCCCGTCGTCGTCAACCAGAGCGAAAAGGCGATGATGCCGTTGGCCTCCGGGCCAAGCAGGCGGGCCGCGATAATCGAACAGGCAAAACCGGTCGCCAGCAGGGTCAGCCCCGCCGCTGCGTTCAACGCCGAATTCGCCATGATGCTCTTCGTCATGAAGATTACCGTTTTCCCAGGTCGCAGAAAGTGGCCGCAAATGTCCGGCTCTTCATGGAATAGCGTCTGCTGTATTTCATATGCCTTAATATTTACCGTCTATTCCTAATGTAACTTTCATTTTTACTTCAGCTAATATGCGATATCCCCATATTGGCTGGCTTGCCGTTTGTTCGGAGGGTCCTCCTTGTTCAGCCTCGTCGTCTGCACGATCGACCGTTTCGACCAGTTGGAAAGGCTGTTTCTGTCGCTGATGAATCAGCGCCAGAGGGATTTCGAGGTGATCCTCGTCGATCAAAATCCGGACGATCGGCTGTTGGAGTTGATCGGAAGCTTTTCGCCCTCTTTCGCGATCCGCCATATCCGTTCGCCCAAAGGCCTTTCGCGGGCACGCAACAATGGGATGGCGGCAGCGAATGGCGACTATGTCTGCTTTCCCGACGATGACTGCTGGTATGAGCCGGATACGCTGGAGATGGCGGAGCGGCTGTTCGCCGAGCATCCCGAGCTTGCCATCGTCACCGGCCGCACGCTCGATGCCGGCGGCTTGGCCTCCGTCAGCCCGACGGGCGAAATCTCGCTTGCGGTGACGCGCTGGAACTACCTGAAGTGCGGCAATTCCAACAGCATCTTTGTGCGCCGTGCAGCACTGCCTGATATCGGCGGCTTCGACGAGAATCTCGGGGTCGGTTCGGACTCGCCGTTCCAAAGCGGCGAGGAGGCGGATTTTCTGTTGCGGGCGCTTGCTGCCGGCAAGCGGCTGATGTTCTTTCCCGAATTGATCGTTCATCACGATCAGGTCACCAGTGAATACGGTCCGCGTCAGATCGAGCGGGCGCGCAAGTATGGCCGCGGCTTCGGCGCGCTGATGCGCAAGCAGCGCTTTCCGCTCGCCTATGTCGGCTATCGCCTGTGCCGGCCCGTCGCCGGCTGGCTGGCGGCGCTGGTACGATGCAGGGCCGATACGGCCCGTTACAAGCGGGCCTGGCTGATGGGCATTCTGGAAGGTTATGCGACCTGGCCGCGGTGGGGCAGGGGCTGATGCCGTTCGCCGCGCGGCGTCATGGCTTCGGCATAAGCATCGATATAGCGCTGCGCGACCTCATCCCATGCATAGGCGCGGGCGTCATGAATGAGTTCTTCCCTGAGGCCGAGGCCTTCGGCCCCTAAGCGTGCGAAAGCGGCGGCTAGGGCGTCGGCAGCAGTTTCCGGATTGGAAAAATCGGACAGCATTAGCATCGGATGGGTCTCGGCGAGCGCCTTGTAGGCGTCGTTCGTGTGCAGCACCGGCAGCAGGCCGGCACTCATCGCCTCGATCGCCACAAGGCCGAAGCCCTCATATTCGGAGGCCGAGGCGAAAATCGAGGCGCGGGCGATGATGTTGCGGATGGCGCAATTGTCGATCGATATATGTAGCGACACATGGCGGCCAAGGTCGCGGACGGCAATTTCCTTTTCCAGCGTCGGCTGATCGAGATCGGAGACGGCGCCGATAATGTCGAGATGCCAATCCGGATTGCGGGCAGCAAGCACCTTCATGACATCAAGCATGCGGTCGAGCCGCTTGTTGACGGAGAAACGACCGATGGTGACGATGCGGCGGCGGGCTTCGAGCGCGGCGCAATTGGCGAATTTGCCGACATCGGCGCCGTTTTCGATCAGGCGGGTGCGGCGGCCGGCGATGCTGGAAAACAGCCGTTCGTCCGACAGGCTGCAGCAGATGAGCTCAGCGTAGGCGAGGGCGGAAAGCCGGGTTGCGGTGTTGAACCAGAGCTTCTTGATGGCGACATATTTCGGCGTGTGGAAGAAACCGCCATGGGTGGTGGCAACCATCGGACGGCCATGGAACAGCTTGCCCCAAGCAAGTGCGTCGAAGAAGAAATCGACGGCATGGACGTGGATGAGGTCGGCATCGGCGATATGCTTGAACACCTGCGGCGCCAAGGGATAACGGCTGGAGCCGGACCAGGGGATGCGGACGATCTCGATATCGTCGATCGTTTCGGCCGGCGCCAGTTCGCGGGTGGGATCGGAGAACAGGCTGTTGCAGGTGACGACCCGGACACGATAGCCGCGGCCGATCAACTGCCGGCAGAGATTGGCAACCACGTCTTCCAGCCCGCCCTTGTTGGGCAAAAACTGGCGCACGACATGCACGATCAGCGGTCCCGCGGCATTCTGTGCCTGAATATCCGAAATAGCCGATGTCATTGACCCGCCCTCGATCCCTAAGCCGCGCAAAGCCGCGGCGATCAGGCGCACGAAGGCGCCGTCTCTTGATCAGCGCGCAAAGCACATCATCTTGCCGGTTAAAAAGAGCTTAATTGCGGACGAGAGGCCGCGGCGTTTCAAGCAAGAGGGTTAATATCGGAGCGTTCCGTTAGGGAAGGTTGGGCTTGTCAGGCGGGTGTTGTTTTGTGCCCGGCGGCTCCGGGCCCCTCACCCTAGCCCTCTCCCCGCAGGCGGGGAGAGGGGACTGCTTCGGTGTTCGCGGCGTGACCGTGCTCCTGGACACAGAACTCTGTATGCCCCCTCGCCCCGCTTGCGGGGAGAGGGTTGGGGTGAGGGGCCATCTCGGAAAGAGAGGCATAACCCGTCACTCAATCGGACCTCTCAAAACGCCCGGAACGTCAATGTGGTCAGCGAGCGGACGATGCCGGGGATATTGGCGATGTTGTCGTTGATGAACTTGCCGATATCCAGCTCGTCCTTGATGTAGACCTTCAGCAGCAGGTCGTAGTCGCCGCTGGTGGAATAGAGTTCCGAGACCAGCTCCGTCTGGTAGATCGCATCGGCGACCTCGTAGGTCTTGCCGGGGGCGCATTGGAGCTGAACGAAAATGGGCTTCATGAGATTGTCCTGGTTCTGTCCGCGACCGCGATGGCGGCTGTCTTGACTCTGTCCCGGCCGCGATGGCGGCCGCCGCTTTGCTCTATAATGGTCGAAAGCGGCGTGGCCATGCAAGTTTTTCTCTATCCACCGGATGTCGTTGTTCCTGCTTCCGCAAGTCGGGAGGTGGCGCTAGATTGGCCGGATTCTTTTAGGCAATTGGATCGACTCGATGCTGAATGACCCTCGCTCTCACGGACTCTGGGAGAAAACTGCTCCGCCGCCGCCTGCGACAGAGCCGCTTGCCGGCGATGTTTCGGCCGATGTGGTGGTGGTCGGCGGCGGCTATACGGGGCTCTCCTCGGCACTACATCTGGCGGAAGCTGGAACCAAGGTCGTGCTGCTGGAGGCCAATGAAATCGGCTTTGGCGGTGCAGGGCGCAATGTCGGCCTGATCAATGCCGGCATGTGGGTCATGCCCGAAGACCTGCCCGGCGTGCTCGGCCCGGTCTATGGCGAAAGGCTGCTGGAGCTTCTGGGCGATGCGCCAAAGCTGGTGATGGCGCTGATCGAGAAACACGGCATCGCCTGCGAGCTGGAGCGCAACGGCACTTTGCATTGCGCCGTTGGATCCGAGGGGCTGAAGGAGATCGAGGAGCGTGCCCGTCAATGGAGCAAGCGCGGTGCCCCGGTCACCGTCCTCGATGCTGGCGAGACGGCGCGGCGGGTGGGGAGTTCTGCCTATGCGGGGGCGTTGCTCGATATGCGGGCCGGCACATTGCAGCCGCTGGCCTATGTCCGCGGTCTGGCGCATGCGGCGGCCAAGGCCGGTGTTGTCATCCACACCGGCAGTCGCGTGACGGCGACCGAGAAGAACGGTGGGCGATGGATCGTCGGGACTGCCGGCGGCACTGTCAGTGCGGATTGGATCATCGTCGCGACGGATGCCTATAGCACCGGCCCCTGGGAACAGGTGCGCAGTGAGCAGGTGCATCTTCCCTATTTCAATTTCGCCACCGTGCCGCTTGGCGACAACCTGCGCAAATCGGTCCTGCCGGGACGCGAGGGGGCGTGGGATACGAAGGAGATCCTGTCGTCCTTCCGCATGGATCAGGCCGGCCGCCTTGTCTTCGGCAGCGTCGGGGCATTGCGCAATACCGGGCTCGCCATCCACAAGAACTGGGTGCGACGTTCGCTGAAGAAGCTGTTTCCGCAACTCGGAGACATCGCCTTTGAAAGCGAGTGGTACGGCAAGATCGGCATGACCGACAACGCCCTGCCGCGCTTCCACCGATTTGCGCCGAATGTCGTCGGCTTTTCCGGCTATAATGGGCGTGGTATCGCGCCCGGCACGGTGTTCGGCAAAATATTGTCCGACCATGTTCTCGGCCGCGTTTCCGAAGCCGACCTGCCGTTGCCGCCGACCGATCCCAAAGAGCCCAGCTTTCGGGCGTTGAAGGAAATGTGGTACGAAGCCGGCGCCCAGGCCGCGCATTTTGTTGGCGCGAGGGGCTGAAGCGCCGTGAGTTCGTTTGAACGCACAAGGGTCGCTCCGGTCCGCGTGCGAGTGACGTCCTGGGGACGGGAACTGGACCATCAAAACAAGAAGAGGAAGACGACATGACCGCCACACTCGATCTCGCCGCCGAGACAAAGGCAATCCTGACCGAACTCAGCGTTGCCGCCGATCGTTATACGGGCGGAACACTTGCCGTCACCTCACCCGTGACCGGCGCTGAAATCGGCCGGCTCAGGGAGCATTCGGCTGCCGAAGCGAAAGCCGCAATCGACAAGGCGCATGAGGCATTTCTCTCCTGGCGCGCCGTGCCGGCGCCGAAACGTGGAGAGCTGATCCGCCTGCTTGGCGAAGAGTTGCGTGCCGGCAAAGCCGCGCTTGGCCGCCTCGTTTCCATCGAAGTCGGCAAGATCACCTCCGAAGGTTTAGGCGAAGTGCAGGAGATGATCGATATCTGCGATTTCGCCGTCGGCCTGTCGCGCCAGCTCTACGGCCTGACCATTGCCACCGAGCGCTCGGAACATCGGATGATGGAAAGCTGGCATCCGCTGGGGCCGGTCGGCATCATTTCCGCCTTCAACTTCCCCGTTGCCGTCTGGTCGTGGAACGCAGCGCTCGCCATTGTCTGTGGCAATTCCACCGTCTGGAAGCCATCGGAAAAGACGCCGCTGACGGCGCTTGCCGTGCAGGCCTTGTTCGAAAAGGCGCTGAAACGCTATGTCGCCGAGGGCGGCGAGGCGCCGGCTAATCTCTCGACCCTGATCATCGGTGGCCGCGACGTCGGCGAAGTGCTGGTGGATCACCCGAAGATTCCGCTGGTTTCGGCAACCGGCTCGACAGCCATGGGCCGCGCTGTCGGCCCGCGTCTTGCCAACCGCTTCGCCCGCGCCATCCTCGAACTCGGCGGCAACAATGCCGCGATCGTCTGCCCGACGGCCGACCTCGACCTGACGCTGCGCGGCGTCGCCTTTTCCGCCATGGGCACCGCCGGCCAGCGTTGCACGACGCTGCGCCGCCTCTTCGTGCATGAAAGCGTCTACGATCAGCTCGTGCCGCGGCTGCAGAAGGCTTACGGCTCGGTCACCATCGGCAATCCGCTGGAAACGGGCACGCTCGTTGGCCCGCTGATCGACAAGCAGGCCTTCGACAAGATGCAGGCGGCGCTTGGAGAGGCGCAGTCGTCCGGCGGCAAGGTGACCGGCGGCGAACGCGTCGAAAACGGTACCGCCGATGCCTTCTACGTTCGTCCGGCCCTGGTCGAGATGCCTCAGCAGGCCGGTCCGGTCGAGCATGAAACCTTCGCGCCGATCCTCTATGTGATGAAGTACAGCGATTTCGACGAGGTCCTGGCGCTGCACAACGCCGTGCCGCAGGGCCTGTCGTCGTCGATCTTCACCAATGACATGCGCGAGGCGGAAGCCTTCGTTTCGGCGCGCGGTTCGGACTGCGGCATCGCCAATGTCAATCTCGGCCCTTCCGGCGCTGAAATCGGCGGTGCCTTCGGCGGCGAGAAGGAGACCGGCGGCGGCCGTGAATCCGGCTCCGACGCTTGGAAGGCCTATATGCGCCGGGCGACCAACACCATCAACTATGGCAGGACATTGCCACTGGCACAGGGCGTCAAGTTCGACGTCGAGTAAGGCGAGCATGGCAATCGTCGCGTTGCGATGAGGAGGGCGTGGGCGTAGGATCGCTTTCGCCCTCCTTAATCGTTCCAAGGTTCCTCCCCATGTATCTGTCGCTCGCCGAGGCCGAAACGCTGGTTGCTGAGGCGCTGCGGCGAAATCGGGTCAGTCCCGAAAACGCCCGTTCGGTGGCCGTTGCCCTCGTGGCGGCGGAGGCGGCCGGGCAGAGTGGGCACGGTCTGCGCCGCGTGCCCGCCTATGCCGCACAGGCAAAGATCGGCAAGACCGACGGCTTCGCCAAGCCGCAGCTCGTTCGGCCCTATCCTGCTGTGCTGCGCATCGATGCCGGCAACGGCTATGCTTATCCGGCGCTCGACCTTGCCGTTGCCGAGCTTTCGGTCATTGCCCGCGAGCAGGGGATTGCGCTCGCGGCCATCAGCCGTTCGCATCATGCCGGCGTCATGGGCCTCACCGTGGAGCGTTTTGCCGATCAGGGGTTGGTGGCCCTGATGGTTGCCAATGCCCCGGCTTCCATGGCGCCCTGGGGCGGCAAAAGACCTGTCTTCGGCACCAACCCGATCGCCTTTGCCGCGCCGCTTCCCGATGACGAGCCGATCGTGATCGATCTAGCGCTTTCGAAAGTGGCGCGCGGCAAGGTCATGGCCGCCCGGCAGAAAGGGGTGCCGATCCCGCCGGATTGGGCCTTCGACCACAGCGGCAAGCCGACCACCAATGCCGAAGAAGCCTTGGCCGGCACGATGATTCCCGCTGGCGATTCGAAAGGAGCAGCCCTCGCCCTCATGGTCGAGATACTGGCGGCTGGCCTGACCGGTGCCAATTATGCCTTCGAGTCCTCTTCGCTCTTCGATGATCAAGGGGCGCCTCCGGCACTCGGCCATATGATCATCGCGATCAATCCGGCAGCCACGAGCGCCGTCGACACGGCGCAGCGGCTGGCATTGCTGGCAAGCGAGATCACCCAAGATCCCAATGTCCGCCTGCCGGGTCGGCGCGGGCAGACGGCGCGGCGTCTTGCGCTAAGTGAGGGCATCGACGTCGAGGACGCAGTGATTGCCGCGATAGAGAGGCTTTGAACCGCCGACGGTGATGGTCGGGTGAATGTATTTTTTGCCGCGCTCTTGTGCACGGCCCCTCACCCCAGCCCTCTCCCCGCAAGCGGGGCGAGGGAGCTATCGCGCAAACAAGGCGCTACATGCATGAGGCTTGTACGCGTGAGAGGGTATTTGCTTGACTCGATCGTCCCCTCGCCCCGCTTGCGGGGAGAGGGCTAGGGTGAGGGGCCAGGCACATGGCTGCGACATTGATAGAGATGCCTGACGTTCACCCGCGATCCAAAGCTCAGGCGATCGCCGGCGCTGCCTGCTTTTCGTCCAGCCAGCCGCCGGTAAAGCCGGCGCGTTCCAGGCCGCGGCGCAGGATCGGCGATTGCCGCATCAGGTTCCAGATCAGCCCGGTGCGTTCGTTTTCGATCATCATGACGAGCAGGCCCTGATCGATGGCAACCGAACGGTCGTCGACCCAGCCTTCCGGGCCGGGACCCCTGACGCTCGGGTTGAAGCCACCGGGAAAGCGGCCGTCCAGCAACAGGTTCGGATAGGTGGCAAGGATAGCCCTGGTGCCATCGAGCGCGGCTTTGCGGTCGAACGGCAGACAGGATAGCGGCCCCCAGGGCGCAATCGTACCGTCGTCGGGACCGAGCGGCGCACCGCGGGCGGCATAGCCGAGAACCTTCGGGCTGTAACGCCGGCTGTGCTTGGTGCCCGTCGGGTTCGGGCCGTCGCAGGCCGAGAGCCCCCAGATGTCCTTAGCATAGCCGATGAAGTGGCCGGGGTTGCGGTCGGTGTAATCGCGTTGAACGGCGATGGCCGTCTGGGTGTTGCGGAAATAATCCGTATCCTTGTCGGCCACATGCCGGTCGGCAATGCCGCGAAAATCGATCCAGGCGTGCGAGAAGAGATGGATGAACAGCGGCCCGGCATAGAGATAGGGCGTGTCCTTGAACATCATCCAGGTATAGGTCGAGGCGAAGGCGTCGTAGCTCGAGGACGGCACGGAATGGGTGGTCGAAGCGAGCGCCAGCACATAAAGGAAGATCGCCTCGTCATAGCCCTGATAGCGCCAGCGCAGGAAACCGCTGCTCGGCTTCCAGCCCATGCTGATCGTTTGGCCCTTGTTCAGGGCCCAATGCCAATCGCAGCGCTCGTAGAGAAACTGCGCCTGCTTACGGATGTCCACTTCGTCCTGGTCGGGGCCGTTGAAATAGGCAGCCGCCGTCAAGACGCCAATCAGGAAAAGGCCGGTATCGATGGTCGAGAGTTCGCTGTTCCAGGCGCGGTTGCCGGTCGCCATATAGAGGAAGTGATAGTAGAAGCCGCGATAACCGGTGGCGCCGCGTTCTTCGCCCTGTTGGCTTTCGGCAAAGAAATTGAGTGTGGTCAGCACGCGCTCTGCCGCTTCCGCGCGGCTGATCCAGCCGCGTTCGACGGCGACGGGGTAGCTCGACAGTGCAAAACCAACGGCGGCGATGCTGCAGTGGCTCGTCTTGATCGACGTATCCGCCACCAGCCCGTTTTCCGGATTGGTGTAGAGCATGAAATAGTCGAAGGCTGAACGTTGCAAGCGATCGATCAGCACATCGTCGGCTTCGTTGGTCTGTTGCAGCATTGTCTGATCCATCTCCTCGGCGCCCCCCGTTTCTGCTGAGCACAAGAGCTCGGACAGTTGCAAATCAAAGATGATTGATGCTGCCACGCTTTTGTGGACGATTGTTTAAGATGGAAACGTCCGCCGGATATACCGGCAGGCGGCCGCCTCCAGAAAGCTCAATCATCGACAAGACGAATAGCCGCGAGCACTGCGTCCAGCAAACCATCGGCCGTTTCGTCGCCGGGAAGCGATCTGATCATGCCGTTCAGACGTCCCTCTAGCCGGAGCATAGCGAAGCCATGCACCAGTGACCAGAGGGCCGTCGCCTGTGCCGCCATCTTCAGCGGCGATGCCGATGTGTCTGATGTGCGGGCCTGGACGGCGGCCATAAGCGCCTGGCGCGCCGCGAGGGCGGCGCTTGCCGGTGCGGTAAGATTTACGGGGTGGTATCCGCAGCGCGTGCGGCGGCAATTGGCGGGACAGTAAATGCTCGCGCGCTTTTCGTCTTACCGAGCATGAGACATCCTGTTGTTTGGCTTAGCGGGAAGCCGAGTTTGGTTCTGGAAACTTATCCGGCCCGTCGAGTCTGACCTGCCTGCTCGGCGGCTTTTTCAAGGGTTTCTTCCGCCCACTGATTCAGGCTCTTGCCGGAAAGCTCGGCAGCCATGGCGGCACGACGATGAACTTCCGGGTCAACTCTGAACATCATCTTGCCGGAATAGGGCTTTTGCGGCTCCTTACCAATCTGATGACACGTAGCGACATAATCATCGACTGCCTCGTGAAAGGCTCTCTTAAGTTCGGTGACGCTTTCGGCATGAAAGCCGATAACGTCGGAAATGCCGGCGATCTTGCCGAAAAAGATTTCATCTTCATCGTCATATTCGATGCGGGCGTGATAGCCCTTGTAACTCATGGTGTTCACGGCCTTACTCCGATTTGGATCAGAAATTCTCTGGCATCACGAACTTGATATCGCTTGGCTTCCTTGTCCGGATGGGGGCGATGAAAGCTCGCAACCGCGCCATCTTTTTCGAACTTCACGCGCGAGCCACTTCCTTCGATGACATTTGCGCCTGTTGCGATGAGAAGACTTTCGATATCGGCCCAATCAATCGTGCCAGATATCGGGTTTCTGAAAACCGCGGCAAAAGTTCTGATCTGCTTGCTATTTATGCTAGCAATATAGAGGATGCTAGCAGAATATGCAAGCGGTAGGTTGAGTGCATAGCTCAGGTCAACCTAGCCTCCACCCGCTCCCTCAGCCTTTGAAGCGTCCGCCCGAAAATCCCATCGTCCCCGAGCGCTCTCGCGAGTGTCAGCGCGCCTTGGATGCCGACAACCGCTTCTTCGGCGAGCGCATTTGCTTCCGCCGTCGTGACGCATGCTCTCATCAAAGCGCCGGCAAGCGCTTCGATCCAACGGTAGAAATAGGCCTGGATCGCGCCTGCGAAACGGTCGCGTGTTTCGTCGAGTGCGAAGGCGCCGATGAGGCAGATGCGGCGGCCGGAGCGGAAATACGTGTCTGTCGTCTCCCACATGCGGGCGATGGCGGCGCGCGGGTCGTCCTCTTCGAGCGGCTTGAACATCTCGTTGACGAACCAGGCGTCGATGTTGGCCATGATCTCCGCCGCCATCTCCTCCTTTCCGCCGGGGAAGAAATGATAGAGGCTGCCTTTCGACAATCTGGTGCGCGCCGTGATGTTGCTCATCGATGCGCCCTCGTAGCCGAGTTCGCGAAAGACTTCGGCGACGAGGGTTATGGCATCCGATTTTTCGAAGATGGTGCGTGTCATCGCCTTCGTCTTAGAGCCCGAGATCGGACAGTCCCGGATGATCGTCCGGGCGGCGACCGAGCGGCCAATGGAATTTCCGATCTTCTTCCTTGATCGGCATGTCGTTGATCGAGGCGAAACGGCGCTGCATCAGGCCGTCAGCGTCGAATTCCCAATTCTCGTTGCCATAGGAGCGAAACCAGTGACCGCTGTCGTCGTGCCATTCATAAGCGAAACGCACGGCGATGCGATTGCCGTCGAAGGCCCATAGCTCCTTGATCAGCCGGTAATCCAACTCCCTGGCCCATTTGCGGGTGAGGAATTCGATGATTTCCTTGCGGCCGCGCGGAAATTCGGCGCGGTTCCGCCACTGGCTGTCTTCGGTATAGACCTTCGAGACACGTTCAGGATCGCGGCTGTTCCAACCGTCTTCAGCTAGGCGGACCTTGGCGATCGCGGTTTCGCGGGTGAACGGCGGCACGAGTGGGGTGGCCATGGCTTGCTCCTTTTAGACCGATGTAGCCACACTAGACCGATCGGTTTATAAGAGCAAGAGTGAGTTCAGCGCCTTCAAGAGGCTATCGCGCGAATTTCTTTGCACCGACGACGCAGCAGACAACGCCAAGGGTCACCGCAAGCATTGACCAACTGACGCTTTCCTTCAGCAGCGTGGCGGCGAGCGCCAAGCCGAAGAAGGGCTGCAGCAACTGCAATTGCCCGACGGCAGCAATGCCGCCCTGTGCCAGTCCGCGATACCAGAAGACGAAGCCGATCAGCATGCTGAAGAGCGAGACATAGATCAGGCCGATCCAGGCTGGCTCGCCGATGCCACCGATCGCCTGCGGCATGGTGAACAGGCAAAGCGCGATCATGACCGGCAGCGACAGGACCAATGCCCAGGAAATAACCTGCCAACCTCCCAGCCGGCGTGACAGCACCGCACCCTCGGCATAGCCGAGCCCGCAGACGAGGATTGCCGCCAGCATCAGCAGATCGCCGACCGGCGAGGCGGAGATACCCTGGGCGAGCGCATAGCCGCAGACGATGGCGCTGCCGATGGCGGAAAATAGCCAGAAGGCCGGCCGCGGCCGTTCGCCGCCGCGCAATACGCCGAATATGGCCGTGGCCAGCGGCAGCAATCCGATGAAGACGATCGAATGCGCCGAAGTGACATGCTTGAGCGCCAGCGCCGTCAGCAGCGGAAAGCCGACGACGCAGCCCAATGCCACGACGGCAAGGGGGATGATATCGCTGCGAACGGGCCGTTTCTCCCGAAAGGCAAGCAGCAGGCACAGCGCCAGAATGCCGGCGATTGCGGCGCGGGCGACCGTCAGGAAGACGGGATCGAAATCCATGACCGCCACCCGTGTTGCCGGCAATGAGCCGCTGAAAATCAGCACGCCCGTCATTCCGTAGATCCAGCCGCTTGTCGTCTTGTCCATTGCGATGCTCCAAGTTTGCTAGCCGGTATCGACGAAGTCGGCTGGTCATTCCAGAGACGGTGCAGTACAATTTCCGCAAACTGTTATGGTATGAGGTGCAGTACGGATGAACGATGTCATCGTCATGAAAGCGGCCAGCGGCACGCGTATCCAGGGTGTGATGGCGGCGATTGCGGATCGTATCGCCGCGCGCAGCCTGGCGCCGGGTGCGCGGCTTCCTTCGGTGCGCAGCTTCGCCAAGACGATGCAGGTGTCTGTTTCCACCGTGGTCGAAGCCTATGAACGGCTGGCGGCCGAGGGCGTCATCCGCTCGCGGCCCGGTTCGGGTTTCTACGTCTGCGGGCCGCTTGCGCCGCTTTCTCTGTCGGAGATCGCTCCCCGGCTCGAACGCGATGTCGATCCGCTCTGGATTTCGCGGCAATCGCTCGAGGTGGACGACGGTGTTCTGAAGCCCGGCTGCGGCTGGCTTCCGCCCTCCTGGATGCCGGAGGAGGCGTTGCGTCGCGCGATGCGAAGCCTGGCGCGAAACGGCGGCAGCGGCATTCTCACCAACTATGGGACGCCGCTCGGTCTGCCGCCTTTGCGGCAGCTTCTGGCTCGGCGCATGGGTGAGCACGGTATCACCGCGTCGCCCGATCAGGTCATGCTCATGGAATCCGGCACACAGGCCATCGATCTTCTCTGCCGGTTCCTGCTCGAACCCGGCGATACCGTGCTGGTCGACGATCCCTGCTATTTCAATTTCCACGCCCTCTTGCGGGCGCATAGGACCAATATCGTCGGCGTGCCCTTCACGCCGACGGGGCCGGATATCGAGCTGTTCGCTCAGGCGCTCGAAAGATATAAGCCGCGCCTCTACATCACCAATTCTGCCGTTCACAACCCGACCGGTGCCGCATTGTCGCCGGTGACGGCGCATCGCCTGTTGAAGCTGGCGGACGCTTCCAACCTGATCATTATCGAAGACGATATTTTCGCCGATTTCGAGCACATGCCAGCGCCACGGCTTGCCGCCTATGACGGGCTCGATCGGGTGATCCATATCGGCAGTTTTTCAAAGACGCTGTCGGCCTCGGTCCGGTGCGGCTTCATCGCGGCCCGGCAGGATTGGATCGACAGCCTTGTCGATCTGAAGATCGCCACCAACTTCAGCGGCGGCCAATTGGGGGCTGAGCTGCTGTTTGCGGCCCTGAAGGACGGAGGCTATCGCAAGCATATCGAGGCGCTGCGGGTCCGGCTTGCCAAGGCCATGAGCGAAACCATCTCCCGATTGGAGGCAATCGGCATCACGCCTTGGCTGAAGCCGCAGGCCGGCATGTTCCTTTGGTGCCGGCTGCCGGAGGGCCTGAATGCCACTGGCATCGCCCGCGCCTGCCTTGCCGAAGGCATCATCCTGGCGCCCGGCAACGCCTTCAGCCAGAGGGATACGGCAAGCAATTTCCTCCGCTTCAATGTCGCGCAATCGACGGATGCCCGCATTTTCGACGTGCTGGCGGCGTCGATGCGGAGATTGGGGTCTGGATGATCGGCGGCGTAGCTGCTCAGGTCCCGGGCGATGACGATCCGGCCGGCGAGACTGCCGGATGTGTTACTTGTGCAGCATCTTCAAAGCTTCGAGAAAATAGCTGTCGGCGCCGGAATAGTCGTCGGCCTTGCAGCGCTTGAGACCTTCGGCCACCAGTTCGCGTGCCCGCTTTCTGTCGGCGGGGCTAACCGTCGATGTCTTCAAGCCCTCATTGATGCTGTCCACCATTTTCGCGCATGGGGCGGAATTGTTGTTTCCCGTGGTTGCGGCGTTGGCGCCCAAGACGGTGAAGGCAAGGGCGAAGGTGACGGAGATGAGCGACGGAATGACAAGAGCGAGCGTTTTCATATCCCGGCATCCTCAGCTCCGTCCGCGATCTACGGACAGGACATAAAAAGCAAGCGTCTCTGGGTATGGCCTGACGCCGGGGAAGAGATGGGAAAGACAATCGGACACTAGGAAGCAGCTCGGATAGGCTCTTGCAGGTCTTGCTGAACTCAAGCATCACATTATACCTCTGCCACAAGGCCGCTTCAATTGCGGTTCACATCGGCTTCATAATCCCCGTTGACCAGACGAGATCGACCGTGCGTGTTCTGCTTGTTGAAGACGACAATATTCTTGGATCATCCCTCAAGAAGGCTTTGGAGAAGCATGCCTACGGCGTCGATTGGATGCGCGATGGCGAGTCCGGTCTCGAAGCCGCACAGCATTCGCATTTTGCGGCGGTCATTCTCGATATCAACCTGCCGCAGCTCAATGGCATGGAGGTGCTGAGAGGCATTCGGCAGCGGGGCAATGCGGTGCCGGTTCTGCTGCTGACAGCGCTGGATGCGGTACGGCAGAAAGTCGAAGGGCTTGATGAGGGCGCCGACGATTACCTGGTCAAGCCGTTCGATCTTGACGAGCTGCTTGCCCGCCTGCGCGCGCTGATCCGCCGCCGCGACGGGCGGACCGAAAGCCTCATTCGATGCGGCGATGTCGAGGTCGACCCATCGGCGATGGTCGCCCGCAAGGGCAATGCGCAGGTCCATACCACCGCCAAGGAATTCCATCTGCTGAAGCTGCTGATGGAGCGCAGCGGCCGATACGTGACCAAGAATGATATCGAATATGCGCTCTACGATGCCGAGAACACCGTCGAAAGCAACGCCATCGAGGTGACGATCTATAATCTGCGCAAGAAACTCGGCACCGATTTCATCAAATCGATCCGCGGCGTCGGCTACATGATCGAGCGATGAGCACCTCCACACTAACCCGCAAACTCTTCTTCAGGATCGCGCCGGTCGTGGTGGTGACGATCGTGGTGATCGGCGCTTTCGCGTTCAACAGTGCGACGCGCGAGATCAACAATATCTACGATGCCCAGCTCATCGACGATGCGAACGTTATCTGGAGCTTGCTGCGCCGCCCTCTGGAACTATCGCCCGACCGCTCTCCGAAGAAGATCGACGATATCGACTTCAACATGGACAATCAGCTAGCCTTCAACGAGGACGCTGACGATTATGCCGACGCTCACATGTTTCGCGCCTGGGTGGATGGCCGCATCCGCTTTTACAGCAGCACGGCCTTCATGTCCGACGTGCCGCAGCAGAAGGTCGGCTTCACCACCATTACCTACCGTGGAGAGGAGTGGCGCGTCTATTCGCTGCCGATACCGAACACGACCATCGTCATGGAGATCGGCGAAAAGATTGCCCTGCGGGAAACGCTTGTCTCCAACATCCTGCTCAATCTCTTCTTTCCGCTGCTTGTTCTCGTGCCGGTCATCGGCTTTCTCATCTGGCTCGGCATCAACAGCGGCTTGCGCACGATCCATGGGCTGGTACGCCAGATCCGCACCCGGTCGCCCGACGATCTCTCCGCCATCCCTGTCAAAGATCTGCCGCGCGACCTGTTGCCGCTCGGCCGCTCAATCAACCAGCTTCTCGAAAAACTCGGTCATTCATTGACACTCGAGCGGCGCTTCTCTGACCTTGCGGCACATCAATTGCGCACTCCGCAGGCCAGCGTGAAGCTGTTGCTGCAGATGCTGGGCAACAGCGACAGCGAGCAGGAGAGGCAGACGATCATCGCCGATCTCGTGGCCAGCAACAATCGCGCCATACATCTGATTGAGCAATTGCTGCGGCTTGCCAGGGTAAGCCACCATCCCCTCAATCCGACGTCCGTCACGCTCTATCATATTGTGGCGTCGGTTCTGGCGGAATTCGGCAATATCATCACCAGCCGGCAGCTCGATGTCTTGCTTGATGGCGACGAGACGGCGCAGGTCAAAACAGATGAATCGCTGCTGCGCATGATGATCGGCAACCTTTTGGACAATGCCATCAAATATACGCCCGTCGGCGGCAAGATCGAAGTGGTGATCTCCTCCGAAAGCGCACTCTGGCGGATATCGATCAGCGATAGCGGACCCGGCATTCCACCCGATGAGCGGGCGGCGGTCTTCCAGCGATTCTACCGGCTTAATACGCTCCACACCGAAGGGTCTGGCCTCGGTCTTGCGATCGTCGCCGATACGGCTGACCGACTTGCTGCATCCATCCAGCTATCGACGCCGCGTTGGGGCACGGGCCTGCGGGTCGACCTGCGGCTGCCCAAAAACCCATAAAGCGCCCTCTGCACCTTCCCTTGAATATGCGATTCTCATAGCTGGACGGGTTCAGCTTTTCACGGAATCTTGAGCCGCTCCATTTTTCATTTTCGCATCATCCTGCCCTCATGCCTGGCTCATCCGTCGTTGTTAAACGCAACTTCAGGATAAGGCGAAGGGATATTTTCATGCAGGTGTTTTGCGATTTTGATGGAACCATATCCATCGAAGACGCGACGGATATGGTGTTATCCCGTTTCGCCGGCTCCGAATGGGAAGATATAGAACAGCAGTGGAAACGCGGGCTGATCGGGTCGGCCGAGTGCATGCGCCGGCAGATTGCCCTCGTGCAGGCAAGCCGGAAAGATCTCAATGCTCTCCTGGACGAGGTGTCCATCGACCCCGGCTTTGAGGACTTTCTCTCATACTGCAACCGCAGTGATTTGCCGGTGACGATCGTCAGCGACGGTGTCGACTATTTCATTCGCCACATCCTGGCGCGTCACGGCATCGACGACCTGCGGATAATCGCCAACGTCCTCACCTATCGCTTCGCTCATGGCCGAGAATTGTATTCTCTTTCTCCGTCGCTTACGGCAGCCGGATGCATGTCCGGTTCAGGCGTCTGCAAATGCCGGGTTGTCAAAGGCACCGAACTGCAGATCTACATCGGCGATGGGCGAAGCGATTTCTGTGTTTCCGATAAGGTCGACCTTGTCTTCGCAAAAGCCAAGCTCGCCGATTATTGCGAGGACCAGGGCATTCCCTATGTCGGCTTCGAAAGCTTCGTCGACCTGCTTCCAAAGATGAAAGCCATTCTTCCGAGCGTCGCCCGGGGACCCCGCGCGCTGCTGCAATCCAAGATCGCATGAACTAGATCAAGAGGCATTTAATGAAAACCAATGTAGTCGAAGCCTTCAGTGGCGAGATGGAGTCGCACGTCAAATCTGAGGCGGAGTTGCGTGTCCTTGAAGAGACCTATTGCTCCCATGGCGATACGGTCCACTACACAGCAAAGCCGAAATTCTTCGAGGAGTGCGAAGGCTCTTATGTCTACGACAAGGCCGGGACGCCGTTCCTCGATCTGCAGATGTGGTATTCCGCCGTCAATTTCGGCTACCGCAACGAACGCCTGAACGCCGCCGCACACCGTCAGCTCGACCGGCTGCCGCAGGTCGCTTCGCAATATCTGCACCGTGAAAAGGTGGAGCTTGCGGCGATGATCGCCCAGGATGCCGAGAGCAAATTCGGCCACAAGGGCCGCGTCCATTTCAACGTCGGTGGCTCGCAGGCCGTCGAGGATTCGCTGAAGCTGGTGCGCAACTACACCGGCGGCAAGAGCCTGATGTTCGCCTTCGAAGGCGGTTATCACGGCCGTACCCTCGGCGCTTCGGCGATCACCTCCAGCTACCGCTACCGCCGCCGCTACGGCCATTTCGGCGACCGCGCGCAGTTTGTTGAATTCCCCTATCATTTCCGCGGCCCGAAGGGCATGTCGAAGGAAGAATACGGGCATCACTGCGTCCAGAAGTTCGCCCGCTTGTTCGAGAGCGAATACAACGGCGTCTGGGACCCGAAGGCCGGCAAGTCCGAATATGCCGCCTTCTACATCGAGCCGATCCAGGGCACAGGCGGCTACGTCATTCCGCCCATGAACTTCTTCGTCGAACTGAAGAAGGTGCTGGACGATCACGGCATCCTGCTCGTCGTCGACGAAATTCAGATGGGCGTCTACCGCACCGGCAAGCTCTGGTCGATCGAGCATTTCGGCGTTTCGCCCGATGCTCTCGTCTTCGGCAAGGCGATCACCAACGGGCTCAACCCGCTTTCAGGCGTCTGGGCAAGGGAAGAGATGATCAATCCAGAGATCTTCCCGCCCGGTTCGACACATTCCACCTTCGCCAGCAACCCGATGGGGACCGCCGTGGCTCTCGAAACCATGAAGATGTTGGAAGAGGAGGATTTCGGCGCGGCCATCATGGCCAAGGGCGCCTATTTCCTCGATGGGCTGAAACAGTTGCAGAAGCGCCATGCCATTGTCGGCGAAGTCGACGGTCTCGGCTTGGCCTTGCGGATGGAGATCTGCAAGGACGACAGCTACACGCCGGACAAGGCGACGATGGACTGGCTCTGCGACGAGGGCATGAAGGGCGACATTCAGGTCGGTTCCAAGATGTACGGCCTCGTGCTCGACGTCGGCGGCTACCACAAGAACGTCATCACCTTTGCGCCGAACCTGCTCATCACCCGCGAGGAGATCGATCTGGCGATTGCACTGCTCGATCAGCTTCTCACGCGCGCGGCCCGGAGGTAAGTCGGTGCAACTCCTTCTTCTTCATCTCGATGATGCGTTGGAGTTGCAACCAGATTTCGTGCGCGCCTGCAAGTTTGCGGGCGCGTGCCAATATGTCGATAAAGCAAGCGGCAAGGCGGTCCGTCTCTGGAGCAAGCAGACGGCGCTTTCCGAACTCAGCCGCAATATCGTGCGGAACACGCCGGCAGTCGGCAAGGATCCGCAGCTCTGCTTCATGGGCTCGGGCGACTTTCATCACATAACGGCGCTGCTTCTTGACGGGGCGCTGGAGCGGCAATCCGTGTCGGCGACGCTCATTCATTTTGACAACCACCCGGACTGGGTGACCTTCAATGGTGGCATGCATTGCGGATCCTGGGTCAACAGTGCGCTTGCCAACCGCAATATCCAGAAGGTCATTACCATCGGTGTTTGCAGCCACGACCTTCGCAGCCCGGAGCGCAAGGGTGCCAACCTGCACTGGCTCGGCGAAGGCAAGCTCGAACTTTATCCCTATGAACATCCGCCGAGCCGGGTCTTGGCCGATTACGGCAGCGGCGCCAGCTATCGGCAGGAAAAGGGCGCCTTGCACTGGAAATCCATCTCCGAGATCGGCGAGGAAAATTTCATCGACCGGATGCTGAGCCGGATTCGTACCGAAGCCGTCTATCTGACGATCGACAAGGACGTGCTGGCCGCGGACGACGCCGTGACGAACTGGGACCAGGGGCGCATGCGGTTGCCCTATCTCCTGGCGCTGATCAGCGAAATCGGCAACCGCCATCGCATTATCGGCGCAGACGTCATCGGCGACTACTCCGCCCCGAACTATGCCGGCAGCTTGCAAACCAGGCTTTTGAAAAGGGCCGAGATTTTTATCGATCAGCCGCATATCCGGCCGAAGGCCGACGCGATCAGAAACATCAACAGTGCCGCCAACCACGCGCTGCTGGAGGTCTTGGCGGAGTACATGGCATGAGCGGCAGCCTGACCCTTCCCATGCTTGGCCTGATCCTTTTCTGCGTGCTGGCGGAAACGGCGCGCGAGGTCTGCTTCAAGCAGTCCGCAAGCCAAAACACCTTGCTTTCGGCGTTGGCCAAGCCCGTGACATGGCTCGGCATCTTCTTTTGGGCGGTGGAGCTGTTGGCCTGGACCGCGGTGCTTGAGCACGTCCCCCTATCCATCGCCTTTCCGCTGATGGCGCTGAGCTATGTCGTCATCGTCTTCGCCGGAGCCTTGGTCTTCAAAGAAAATATCAACCTCCGCCACGCGACGGGTGTGTTCCTCGTGACCGCCGGCGTGGCTTGTGTGGGAGTAACCGGACTATGAAAATCTTCGCGCACTCGAGATGGGACGTCGTGCCGGTTCTGGCCGCTGCGGCGCATCTCGTCTTCGACATCTACCTGATCGTCGGTTTCGAAAGCCGGCCATTGTGGCTTTCGGCTGTCCTCGGCTGCCTGTATGCCGTGTCGATCTCGTGGAATATCAACAGCATATCCCATAATTTCATCCACACGCCCTATTTCAAGCCGCGCTGGATGAACTATGCGTTCAGCCTGCTGGAATCGGTCGCGATCGGCTTCTCGCAGACCTATTATCATTGGGTGCATATGCGCCATCACTCCGGCAACAGCGACCGGCCGGATGAAAAGGGCGATACGATCGATCTGCTGTCGATCTATCGCCACGGTCGCAACGGCGAGCCGGAGAATGTGTGGTCCTACACGCTTCTGAGCTTCTTCCGTGACAGCCTCGGCGATATCCATAAGGCCATCGCTCGCAACCGTCCGTTCGATGCGAATTGGGGCCGTTTCGAGCTCTTCTTCTTCCTTGGCCTTGCTGCGATTGCACTGATCTACGACTGGAAGGCCGTGCTGTTCTTCGTGCCCTTCTATTATTTCGGCAACTGCCTGTCGTCGCTCAACGGCTATTATGAGCATCTGCATGGCGATCCGGACGAGCCGATCGCCTGGGGCGTCAGCAGCCACAAGTCGTTCTACAATTGGCTGTGGTTCGGCAACGGCTATCACGCCGAGCACCATTACCGGCCGCGGACCCATTGGACGAAACTGCGCACGCTGCACGAGCAGATCAGGGAAGAGCAGGAAAAGGCCGGCACGCACGTCATCAGCACCTGCCACGCGCTTGGCTTCATGGCCAAGGAAAATCGGCAGGCGGAGCTTTCGCATCATGAAGGCTGATGGACTGAGCTTTTTTCTCGAAGGCTCGAATGACAAAGGCGTGCTGCTTGTTCACGGACTGACGGGGGCTCCGGCGGAAATGAAGCTGGTCGCCCGCCATCTCCATCGCAAGGGCTATAGCGTCTATGCGCCGCTGCTGGCCGGCCATGGCGTCGACGCTGGTACGTTGCGGCGCACGCGATGGGAGGATTGGCTGGAGAGCGTCGTGCAGGCGTCGGAATTGCTCGCGCAGAGAACGCAGCAGGTCTTTGCCGCCGGTATCTGCGTCGGTGGCAAGCTTTCGATGCTGGCGGCCGAAAGCCGCCCCGATACGATCCGCGCCGTGGCCATCTATTCCCCGTGCTTTCATTATGACGGGTGGGACGTTCCTTTCTATTATCCGCTGCTGTCGTCGCAAATCGGCTGGCTATCCCGCATTCCTTTTCTCGACCGCCTCAATTTTCGCGAGACCGCATCTCTCGGGATCAAGGACGAGCGGATGCGCAAGCTGATCGAAGCCATGGGGGGTGAGGGTGTTCTTGAGAAATTCCCCGGCAGGGGGCTCGTCGAGATGCATCGGCTGGGCAAGGCCCTCAGGGGCAGACTGCCGGAGATCAAGACGCCGACGCTGATCCTGCACGCCGAGGACGACGACCTCAGCAATCCCCGGCATGCCCGCTATATTTCCGACCATATCGGCGGTCCGCACCAACTCAGATGGATCAAGGATAGTTACCATATGATCCATGTCGACCGTCAGCATCGGCAGGTAGCCGACTTCACCGCAGATTTCTTCGAGACGAGCCATGTCACAGCCCTTGCCTAGCCTTTCGCCGGCACCGGTCCGCGATCCCGTCGCCGAGGTGCATTTCAGCATTCGCGCCATCGGCCGCGATGCCTGGAACGCGTGCTTTCAAGATCAGGTCGAGGACTATGATTGCCTGCTGGCCATCGAGGAGGCCGGCATCGAGGGCTTCGAATGGCGCTATATCACGATCGTCGAAGACGGGCGGGTCAGCGCCGCCATGCCGGCTTTCCTCTGCCCCTATGCGCTGGACACGACTCTGGAAGAGGGCGCGCTGCGCAGGATGGTACGTCGCGTGCGGCAACGCTTCCCGGGCTTCCTGACGCTGCGCCTTGCCTGTCTCGGCTCGCCCTGCACGGAAACGGGCGCGGTCGGCTTTCATCCTGATGTGGCGCTGGAACGCCGCGAAGCGTTGTTTGCGGAGCTGCTGTCGTTCTTCGAACAGCTTGCGGCGACGGAAGACTGCGCGCTGATGGGCCTGAAGGATATTCCCCAGCCGATTGTCCCCGCGCTCGATGGCCCACTCTCCGCCCGCCGTTACGCCATGATCGGCGGCCTGCCGACCGCCTGGCTTGATATCGATTTCAAGACGATCGACGAATATCTCGCCCGGCTCTCCTCGGGCACGCGCAAGGACATGCGCCGCAAGTTGAAATCCTTTGGGGAGGTCAGGGTCGAGATCCGCACGGATTTCGGCGATTTCCTGCCTGAGGTCATGAGGCTCTACCACGATACCCGTAATCGCAGCGAATGGCAGTTCGAGGAGCTGACGGCCGGCTATTTCGAGGGAATTCTCTCGCGCATGGAAGGTCGTTCCTTCTGCGCCTTCTATTTCGTCGAGGACAGGCTCCTTGCCGCCAACCTGATCGTCCATGACGGGCGCGTCGCCATCGATAAATTCTTCTGCATGGATGGCGAAGAGGGCCGACCCTACAATCTCTATTTCCTGAGCTGGTTCACCAATCTGCGTTATTGCCTGGAACACGGCATAGGCCGTTACCAGAGCGGCCAGGCCTATTATGAGAACAAGGTGCGGCTCGGCAGCACTCTCACCGCCAATGCGATGTTCTTTCGCCATCGCAATCCCGTTCTTCAGAAAATATTGCGGCTGGTGTCTCCGCTGTTTTCGACAGATGAGGTGGTTGAGTAGATGTCGATGCGCTTATCCTGGCTGGCTGTGCCGGTGTTGAACACGCTGTACCAATTCTTCATCAAGCACGGGGCCGCGCAATTGGACGCTGCTGCCGGAGCGGATTGGCTGTGGCAGGCGCTGGCGTCGCATTGGATCCTGGCGGCGATCGCTGCGGAAATCCTCTGCTTCTTCATCTGGATGAATGTGCTTTCCGAGCTTGATCTCAGCCGGGCCTTCCCCCTTTCCGGCATCAGCTACGTCTTGATCATCGCCACCGGCTGGTTCGTCTTCGGCGAACCGGTGGTGGGCCTGCAGGTCATCGGCAGCGGGTTGATCCTGACGGGCGTCTGGCTGATCGCAAGCGCCGCGGGTGAACCGTCCGAGCAAAATGACTGGGGTTCAAAGCACGGTTCGCTCAGTACCGACACGGGTAAGGATAAGTGATGTCCCGATTGCAAGCTGAAGACCATCGCCAAAACAAGGGCGTCGGCATCTTGTCCGGCCTTGCGGACTGGAGCCTGAAACGCGCGCTGTCGCATATCGTGACAAGGGGATCTCTGACGGTGACGACGGCCGCTGGCCGCGTCCTGACGTTTGGCGACGGCGCCGGTCAGCCGGTCCATGTCCGCTTCGCGGATACCCGCGCTGAGTGGGCTTTCCTTGTCGATGCCGACCTGCGGCTCGGCGAGCTCTACATGGATGGCCGTTTCCTCGTCGAACAGGGCTCGCTCTACGATTTCGTCGCGATGATGCTGCGGGAGGCGCAGAATAGCACGCATCCGCTCATTGCTCGCGTCATAGATCATATCCGCACGAGGCTGCGGATTTTCCGTCACCGCAATCTGCCGGGGCGTTCCAAGACAAACGTCGCGCATCACTACGATCTCGACGGCCGGCTCTACGAGCTTTTCCTGGATCCGGATCGGCAATATTCCTGCGCCTATTTCGAGCATCCCGACCAATCGCTGGAAGAGGCGCAACTGGCGAAGAAAAGGCATCTGGCCGCCAAGCTGTCGATCGAGCCGGACAACAGCATTCTCGACATCGGCTGTGGCTGGGGCGGTCTTGCCCGGCACCTAGCCGAGCAGGCGCCGGGCGGCTATGTCCTCGGCGTTACCCTGTCCGAAGAGCAGCACGAGTATGCTTCGAAACGGGTGCCGGGCGCGATGGACGGATCGCTGGCGGAAGTTCAGTTCGCGCTCAGGGACTATCGCAGCCTGACCGGCCATTTCGACAGGATCGTTTCGGTCGGCATGTTCGAGCATGTCGGCCTGGCATCCTATCGGACCTTCTTTCGCAAATGCGCCGAGTTGCTGGAGGATGATGGCATCATGGTGCTGCACACCATCGGCTGTTCGGCGACGCCCGGCTTCACCACGCCCTGGCTCGACAAATACATCTTCCCCGGCGGTTATATTCCAGCACTTTCGGAGATCGTACCGGAAGTCGAGGCAGCGGGATTGACGATCACCGATGTCGAGGTGCTGCGCCTGCACTATGCCTGGACGCTCGCCAACTGGCGCGAGCGCTTCATGGCGCGTTGGGCCGAGGTGACGAAACTCTATGACGAGCGCTTCTGTCGGATGTGGGAATATTATCTTTCGACCGCAGAGGCTGCGTTCCGCTACGAAGATCTCGTCGTCTTCCAGATCCAGATCAGCAAGCGCAACGACATTGTCCCCGTCACGCGGGACTACATCGCCCGCAGCGAAGTGGAGCAAGCTTCAAAATCGAACGTCGAACGTTCTGTTGAGCGTAAAGCCGATAACGTTCTGGTTGGGTGAACCGATCTGCGAGGTGATCGGGCTGTCGGCGGCATCGCCCACCAAACGGCTGTATTTGTTATAGACCTGCACGCTCCAGGCGGGCGAGAACGTATAGGTCGCCGCGACCGTAAAGCCGACGGATTTCAGGCCACCGCCGGCGTCAAAGGCGTTGATATGACCGTTTTTCGCCGCCTCGCTTTCGGAGATTCCGAAATTGTTGCTCATGTAGGTGGAGTTCGCCAGCGACATGCGCGGGCCTACGGAGAGAAGCCAACTGTCTCCGACGGGCTGGAACCAGTCGAGCGACAGATCGGCAACGAGACCATCGCCGCCCCAGAGCGCCTGGCGCGTCTCGGCCCGCACCCGCAACTGATTTTCCATCGGCCAATATTGCGCGAACGCGCCTGCATCGAAATTCCAGCGAACCCTGCGCAGCCCGTCCAGATGAGAATCGTCGAATGCCGAGCGCCCGCTTCTCAGGCCGACGACCGGGCCGACTTCGATGCCGCCGACCTCGAACAGGCTATAGTCGATGTTGTCGTCCGGGGCGCTGTAGTCCTGTGTTTCACCAAGGCGATGGACGTCGAAAGATGGCATGCCGCTGAAAGAAAGATGCTTAGATCCTTCGTAGGAAGGTCCGTATTCCACCGTGCCGCCGAGCGTCACGACCCAGGTGGTTGAATCAGACTTCGCCGCTTCCTGCGCCAGTGCCGGAAGCGCGCCGGCTGCGGATGTCGCCAGCAAAGCCATCCCGGCAAACGCCGAGAACCTGTTGAACAAAGATGTGTTGACGCTGAACACCCTGCCGACACCCGTTCGTAATCGCCCAATTTGCAGGCGGATTGCCCCGGCGGCATTACTAACACAACCTGATGTTATACAAATAGAAAAAACTTGAGCGACGATGGCTGCATCCATTTGGCGGTTGGAACGGCTTGTACAATTTGCGGGAAACGTGTTGTAACCTCTTTGAGGCTTCATGGACCGATCCTCGGAAAAACGATTTTTATTCGCAGCCCAGGTCTGCAGTTCTCCACCAGGATCCCGGCGCCATGGAGGTCAGCGATGGCTTTTACCAGGCTGAGACCAAGCCCGCTTCCTTTGGATGTACGGCTTTTTTCCAGCCTGTAGAGGCGGCGGAAGACGTTGTCGTGCTCGTGTTCGGGAATGCCGGGGCCGTTGTCTTCGACACTCGTGATGATCGTTTTGGCATCTGCTTCACTCCGGACCACGATATCGGTCCCGACCGGACAATGGCGAATGGCGTTCTCGATGAGATTGGCATACATCTGGGTCAGGAGCTCCCGATCGCCCCAAATGACCTCGTGCGGCTGGTCAAGGCTGGTTCTGAGCCTTTGACCATTGTCCTCGGCGACGCTGGAATAAATATCATCGAGCGATTGCAGCATATCGCCGAGATCGACCTTGCCGAATCTGGACTTTCGGGCTCCCGCTTCGATCTGTGCGAT
The DNA here is from genome assembly GCF_014200235.1 of Martinezella paranaensis. Classification (NCBI taxonomy): domain Bacteria; kingdom Pseudomonadati; phylum Pseudomonadota; class Alphaproteobacteria; order Hyphomicrobiales; family Rhizobiaceae; genus Martinezella; species Martinezella paranaensis. The sequence continues at coordinate 247,152 of NZ_JACHBI010000004.1, forward strand.
CCGCAGCAATGCCTCGAAAGTTTCGTTGATGCGGTCGGCTTCCGAACTCGCGGCCTCAAGTTCCTGAACCACCATCATGCCCGTTTCCTGTTTCGCGAGGGCTTCGTCGACGGTCATCTTGAGGCGGTTGAGCGGGGATTTCAGGTCATGGGCTATATCGGTGCTGACCTGGCGCATTCCATCGACGGTCGCCGCAAGGCGGGCAAGGGCGTCGTTGATGTCATAGGACAGCAGATCGACGTCATCGCCGCGTCCGACGATTGGAACGCGCGCATCCAGGTTTCCACGCGCCACATGTTCCATCGTGCTTCGAACGGCGCCAAAACGCCTTTGCACGCGCAGAGCAATCAATCCGCCGCCGAAAATTGCAAGTAGCAGGACGATGATCGAGGCCCAGCCGAAGCTTTGCAGCATGATTGCTTCAATGTTTTTGGTTTCCCTCTGACTGAGGCCCACGGTCAGGCGATTTTCGTCGACTGTGCCGGAGAAGATCCGGTATTGCTGGTCCCCTTGTAATTGCATCTTGTCGCCGTCAACGTCGCTCCAGCCCTCCGGAAATTTGAGGTCGGGGATATTGCCGGCAAGAATCTTTCCCGAGGGATCGACGAGCGAAAATACGCGCTGGCGGTCGTCGCTTGCCTTGGCGTAGGTCTCAACCGTATCCAGCAGGTCCTGGATGTCCTGATCGCCGTAGGCTGCGGCAATCACGGCAAAGGTCTCCTGTATCGTCTGGTCCTGACGCTGCTGAAGTTCCCATTTGACAAGCTGATAGACGATCAAGCCTGTCACTATGAAAGCACTGATGAACATCAGCGAAAAGATCAGCGCCAGACGAAACGATGTGCTGCGCAGAATGCTATCGCGGCGCATGCAACGAATAACCAGTGTTTCTGATCGTATGAAGGAGCGGTACGTCGAACGGCTTGTCGATCTTGCCGCGCAGCCTGCTGATATGCGTTTCGACCACGCTGGTCTTCGGATCGAAGTGGAAATCCCATACACGTTCAAGGAGCATCGTTCGGGTGAGAACCCTGCCTTCGTTGCGGGCGAGCACCTCCAGAAGCGTGAATTCCCGCGGCTGCAGTTCGATCTCGACCCCGGCCCTGGTGACACGGCGTTTCATCACGTCCATCGTCAGGTCGGCAACCTGCAGCATGGTCTTTTCGGAAACGGTGGGCGGACGGCGGGCGAGCGCGTTGACCCGCGCCAGAAGTTCGGAAAACGCGAAGGGTTTGACGAGGTAATCATCGGCGCCGGCCTCGAGACCTTCCACCCGGTCATCAATGCCTGCGATCGCGGTTAGAAAAAGCGCAGGCGTCTTGACGCCGGCGGCGCGCATCGACCGCATGATTGACAGGCCATCGAGACCGGGCAACATGCGGTCGATGATAAAGATGTCATAGGTCTCGCGAATGGCATGGAAAAGTCCATCCTGCCCATCCGACAGCATGTCGCATACGTGCCCTGCTTCCCGCAGCCCGCGCGAGACGAATTCCCCGATTTTGATGTCGTCTTCTATGAGCAATATGCGCATGAAACGATCTGTTCCTATTTCGGCAATGGCGCCGTTTGAAAGCGGGTTTGTCCGCCGTCCGCCGGCGTCTCATGGCGACTGGCGAGTGCGAATATATCGATTACTGCAAACTCATTTCACCAACCTGAAGCGCAGCAGGTCATATCTCCCGGGACTCTCCGAGCTCCGCCTCCATAGGCTCCTGATCCGTAGGTTTTTGGGCAATGGTCATGTAGATCACCAGGCAGGCGATCACGGCGAGGAACAGCAGGCTGGTGACGATCGTGCCGAAACCCAGGCCGCCATATTCCTGCGGCTGCGACAGCAGATCGCCGAACGAGGCTCCGAGCGGCCGCGTCAGAATATAGGCAAGCCAGAAGGCCAGGATGGTGTTCATTCTGAAGACAAAATAGGCAACCGCAATCGCCGCGATGATGCCTCCGAAGAGAATGCCGGTGGTGAGATAGCCAAGCGCGAAGACTTCGGCCACCAAATCGCCCACGGCCGTTCCGAGAGAGAAGGTGAACAGGATGGCGAGCCAGTAGAAGGCTTCCCGGCGCGTCGTGAAGATGGAGTGGATCGACAATGTCCTCTCGACCGCATACCAGACCGCAAAGGTCACAGCGAGCGCGATCGTGAATGCGATGGCCGTGGTCTGAAGTGCGACCCCGAAATTGTCGACGAGATTGTCGGAAACGAGCGTGCCAACGATGCTGATGAGAACGACGGCTGCCCAATAGAAGGGCGGAACGTAGTGCCTTTGTGCAAACTGAAACACCAGGGCGACAATCAGTACTGCGGTCATCAATAGGGAAGTGACGGTGAGGCCGAGGCCGAGATTAACGGCAAGATAGTCGGCAGCCGTCTCGCCCATGGTCACGGCCATCAGCTTGATCAGCCAGAAATCGATAGTGACCTCGGGAACCCGGTTCTGCTGAACCGGCGCCGTGTGAGTATGTGTCATCGGATTTCTCCAGGTGTTTGCGGCTTATTTGCCCATGATCTTCATGGCGTCGGCCAGAAACTTGTCGGAGCGGGTGTCGTCGTCGGCATTGCAGCGCTCGATAGCCTTGGCTTCGAGGTCGTTGACCTTTGTCATATCGGCATCGCTGAGCTTGGCCGTTGCCTTGGCTGTGCGCATATCCTTCAACATCTCTTCGCAGGGTGTGGCGGCGGCGTGAGCTCCGGATACGACGAAGCCGATGCTTGCAATGACGGTGAGAATGGCGGCGGCGATGATCTTTTTCATGGAAGATTCCTTTGCTCCTGCGGGCCGGCAGGCCCAAATTGATCGACCGGCGAAATGTTCTCAGCCGGTGAGCAAGCGATCTAGCGCGGTGCCTCTACGGCGGCTTTGCCGCCAGGATACGGTTTCGTAAGGTTGGCGCGGTCGCCGGTCATTTCGGTCTCGCCAAGCGGTCTCTGCCCGCGAGGTTACGCATCCGTATGTTCCAGGCAATCTCGCTGCAAAATTGCGAGTTCACGTTGGATTTGTCGCCTCTCACGGCGCGAATGACTCGTTGAGTCAAAACAATGAATCAACTCGAAAAGGATCAGGAAGATGAAAAGATCAGTCATCATCGCAGCGGCAATATTTGCGGTCGCGTCGTCGACGGGAGCCTTTGCAAAGGGAATTACCGATACGATCAAGAGCGTCGACAAAAAAGGCGACTCGATTACGCTGATGAGCGGAAAGGTCGTGAGGCTGCCGGAGAAGATTGAAGTGGAACGCTTCAAGGCCGGCGAGAAGGTCCGGGTCAACTATTCCACGACAAAAGCCGGCAAGACAACGGTATCAAGCGTCCGTCCCGTTATGTAGGACATTGGCAGTGTGATAGCGCATGATCCCTTAGCCCGAAACAGGGTCAGGGGATTGTGTTTCGGCACACGCAGTCCGGCGAAAGGGACGGTTCCTCAGGCCAGCGGCAATCTCAGCACTGGACTTCCAGCCTCGTCGCCACGAGCTGTGAATAATTCGTTCCCATCGGGTCGTTGAAAAACATGCTGGTGAGTGTGGCCTGGTTCTGGGCGATGATCTCTTTCGGGTTGGGCCGCACCACTTTGCGCTTGCAGCGGGCAAATGCCTCGCCGGAGGTAGCCATGTCGCTATCGGTGGCGAAATCGACCGCCGTATAAAGCGTCGTGTCGTAAATGCCGAAAATCGTGGTTCCCTTGAGGAAGGTCTTCTGCTCTGGTTTCAGTGAAAAGGTCAGTATCAGGGCGTTGTCCTTATAGTCCGCCTGTATCGTCTCGGGCTTCGCCATCGCGACCGCTTTGCCGTTGCTGGTGACGTTTGTGTAGTAGTTGTACTGCGCAAGCGAATTCCTGACCGTCTTGCCCACGGCCTTCAGCTCACCGGTATCCAGCGTCATGTTGCCGTTCTTGTCGAAATCCAGCAGCACTGACGAGGAAAACACCTCGTCGAAACGCCAGACATTGCGAAGCTCGGCGATCGAGCCGTCCGGTGCTGCAACCACCTCGAACTTGGCGTCGATGAATATATGCGGGTGGGCAAGAGCCGGGACAGGCAGAAGCGACAGCATCGCGATCGGCAAAATCATCAATCGTTTCATTCAGGCTCTGTCCGTGATCCGTCTGGGGCTCTGATGTCGAGGCCTGAACTTCAATTGAGACTGATTTGAGACCCTGGAGGGTTGCGATCGCGGTGGCTGATGCGGGCGAAGTCGAACCGAGATTCGCTGCCCTGGTTGCATTCATTCTACCGGACTGTTCCATCGGAAGGTGGCGACAAAGCCTGAGATCAGTACCAGCAGCAGGAGCAGGTGGAAGACACGGTCTGCCGTTGTCTGTGGGCCGATGCCGATGGCGATGGTGAACGCGCCGATCAGCGTTGCGAAAAGGGCAAAACTCTGGACCGCGAGAGCCACGGAGCGGGTCCATGCCGGTTGGAAAAGGCACGCGAATACCCCGCAAAACAGAACTACCGCAATCACCCCTTCGGCTGTCGCCGCCCGTGTGTGGGCATAATAGCTGCCAAGGAGCACGCCGGAGTGGACAAGCGAGGCGGCGGCAAAGAGCGTGACTTCGAAGAGGAGAAGAGGTTTCGCCCAAGAATTCATGACCGGGTCCGTCGCTGCCCTTTGCGTGTAGATGGTATCGAAAACAACGCGCTTGGTTTCCCTGGGTTTCATCATTTGTTTCCATGGCCCAAAAATGCAGCCGGACTTTGTCGCACCGGAGCCCGCTTCGGAGCGCCCCACCGAGGAACGGTGCGATGTTTTTACGCATCGTTGCATTGGAACACCGACCGGCCAGCCACGTTTGTCGCCGGGACATTCCGTCCCTGAGGATAGCAAAATGCTGAAACCAGCTTTAGCCACAGCCCTCTTCCTCGCAGCAAGCGTTGCACCGCTCTATGCTGCGAGTTCGCCCATGAGCAAGCCAGGGGCTGAATGCAATGCGGCCACGATCGCGGACACGCAGACGAAGGCCGACGCGATCCCCGATGCGGCCCATAAGAAAATCGCATTGAGACAATTGACGCTGGCAACGGATTCCCTCAAGGCACATAAATTGTCGGATTGCCGCAGCCATTTGACCCGCGCGTTGCATGAAATCTGACGCATATCCATGATTTGAGCAGGATCGACATCCGGGGTTCGTCGAAACCCCGGCTCTTCACATTGTCGCGACTGCGAAGCTAAACGCGCGGTTTTCTTGATTCGCATCATGTCTGCGCTAAACTCAACAAGTCTCATGCATTTCCTTCATTGCCCTGCCAGAGGCTCCTCAGGCGGGGCGCTTTTTGGTTATGACGACTAAGGGGCAGTTCATGATCCGCGGTTTGGTGTTGGCAAGTAAGATCCCGTTGCAGAATGACGATATCGAAATCTGCCAGCGCGTGTTCGACCAGATCTGCGTTGAAAAGGGCATCAAGGATGACGAACGGTGCGAGGAGCTTGCCGCATCCATCATCGATTTCTATCAACACGGCGTGAAAAACGAAGCGAGTTTGAAACGGCTGTTTTTCTAAAGCGCATCGCGATCTCTAGGATTCGCTCCTTGCGCTTTAGGTCTTTGATTTTGCGCATGTCGTTATCGCAAAACCGCTGCGCACTTTTGCGCGACATGCTTAGCCGCCGGGCGGCGATGGCTATGCCGAGGTTGTCTCTTCAAAGATGGATTGCGCGCGGGCGTAACTGGCCTATCGTTATGCCATGGAACACACCGAAATCTTCCAACGCCTGGGCGTAGCGCTTGCGATTGGCCTGCTCGTCGGCGTCGAGCGAGGCTGGCAGGAGCGTGACGTTCGGGCAGGCGGCAGAACGGCCGGCATCCGCACGTTCGGCCTCACCGGCTTTCTTGGCGGAATAGCCGGCATATTGCAGTCCATGATTGGCCCATTGCTGCCGGCCACGATCGCCGTCCTGCTCGGCCTCATCTACATCGCCGGCAAGTGGCAGGAAACGAAGGAGGATGAGGATTACAGCATCACCTCGGTCGTTGCCGCGCTCGTCGTTTTCGGTCTGGGGGTTCTGGCTGCCGTTGGCGACATCGTGACTGCGGCAGCCGGCGGCGTCGCTACGACGGTAATTCTTGCCGCACGCTATAGCCTACATGGCTTTCTTAAAGGGCTGACCTGGCCGGAACTGCGTTCGGCGCTGGTGCTGCTGGCGATGACTGTGATTGCGCTGCCGTTGCTGCCGGACAGGGCGCTTGATCCTTGGGGAGCGCTCAACCCGTTCTCTCTATGGCTGCTGACCATTACCATCGCCGCCCTCTCCTTTGCTGGCTACGTTGCCATCAAGGTGACGGGCACGAGCCGCGGCGTGTTGCTGGCCGGTGCTGCCGGAGGAATGGTCTCCTCGACGGCGCTGACGCTTTCCTTCGCTCGCCATTCTAAGGAGGCACCGCAGGGCTCGGCACATCTGGCCGCTGGGGCGGCCATTGCCGGCGCCTTGTCCTTCGCCCGCGTTTTGGTCGTCGGCAGTGCCCTTTCCTTCAACCTGCTCGTGCCACTGGCATCCGGCTTGGTGCCGGCGATTATCGGCTTCCTGATTGCCGGTTTCCTCTGGGTCTGGCGTTCCAGCGCTGCAACGGATGTGCCGGAAATTACGCTGAAGAACCCGTTCGAATTGAGCATGGTGTTTTCATTCGCCGCATTGCTCGGGCTGATCAGCCTCATATCGAAAATGACGATTGCCTATATCGGCACATCGGCACTTTTCGTGGTGGCGGCAATCTCCGGGCTGGTGGATGTGGACGCGATCACGCTTTCAACCGCGCGGCTTGCGGGTTCGGCGATCGACGTCAAGACAGCTGCCGACGTCATCCTCATTGCCGTCGTCATCAATGTGGTGACGAAGGCGGCGCTGGCCTTCTCATCCGGCACGCGGGAATACGGCATGGCCTTGGCGCAGGCGTCGGCGATTGCGATCGTCACCGGAGCAGTCGCTTATTTCGCGCTGCGCAGTTTCATACCCGATTGATGCGATGACCATCAGGAGGCCCGCCGACATCGGCCGGAGACGGCTTTCGTGGGCATTGGACATCTCTTGCGCACTGCTTCGCGGATTGGCATTCTAATGCTGTTGCCAGATGGGTGTCGCTATGTCCGATGATTATGAGACTGCCCTGGTGCGGATAACCGGTCGGGTACAGGGCGTCAGTTTCCGTGTTTGGACGCGAAACGAGGCGTTGAGGCTCGGTTTGGCAGGCTGGGTCCGCAACGAATCGGACGGGTCCGTCGCCGCTTTGATTGCCGGACCTGATGCCGCGATTTCGACCATGATGGAGCATTTCTGGCATGGACCTCCCGGCGCATCGGTTTCTAGCGTGGAGAAACAACCGACTACGCTCGCGGAGATGCCAACAGGGTTTCGCATCACCGGCTGAATGAATTCGCAGCCTGCAAGCCGCTTGCCGAAAAGCGACCAGCCTCGCGGCAAACGCCAAATGGCCCCAAAAGGCCATTCCAAACTAACCGATTTTTTGTAAAACTGGAGCGGGCGAAGGGATTCGAACCCTCGACCCCAACCTTGGCAAGGTTGTGCTCTACCCCTGAGCTACACCCGCTCATATCCGCAACCGTCCGGGGTAGTGTGTTGGACCGCTGGGCGTCGTCTTGCGGCGACGGGCGCTATATGGCCTAACCATTTTTCAAATGCAACAGGGAAATGACGAGGTCGCGAAGAAAAATCTGTATTTTTTTCGTCGCCTGCCGGAAAGCCCCGGAACGCCTGGCTTTGTCGTCTGGAAGATTGCAATGGATTTGCGGGCGACGTATCAGGGGCGGGTCATTTTTATTGCGAGACCCCCCATGACCGACAACAGCCCGAAAACCCGCGACGATCTTCTCCGTTTCCTGGATGGCCTCGGCATTGCCCATAGCACCAAGGATCATCCGCCGGTGTACACCGTTGCCGAATCGGTGTCGCTGCGCGACGAAATCCCCGGCGGGCATACGAAGAACCTGTTCGTAAAGGACAAGAAGGACAATTTCTTCCTGCTGACGGTCGAGGAGAATGCGAACGTCGATTTGAAGACGGTGCACACGCTGATCGGTGCGGCCAGCAAAGTCTCCTTCGGTAAACCGGAAAAGCTGTTAGAATATCTGGGCGTCATTCCCGGCGCGGTGACGGCCTTCGGGGCGATCAACGATACGGGCAACAACGTCACCTTTGTGATCGATGCCGAATTGATGGAACATGACATCATCAATTGCCATCCGTTGTCGAACGATGCGACGACCTCGCTTGGCAGCGGCGATCTCGTGCGCTTCATGGAAGCGACGGGTCATACGCCGCTAGTCTTGAAAGTGACGGGCTGACATACGATTTTAGCGCTACGATTAGAGCGAGATGACTTAATCTTCGAATTGTCCTGTCGCTCAGGCTATTCCATTGGGCGTGATTTTATCCGAAAGCTTCTTCTTTCCTTTTGGAATCATGCTTTAAAAGGTCCAGGATACCGGCAGGCGGGAGACACTCATGAGCGGTTCAAACAATCCCTATAACGCTTCCTTCGGCGGCCAGATGTCGGCTTCGGCGTCCTATGGTGCCGCACCTGTCGCATCCGGCGGCGCTTCGCCCATCAAGGACACCACGACGGCGAATTTCGCGCGGGACGTTATCGAGGAATCGCGCAACCAGCCGGTTCTGGTGGATTTCTGGGCGCCCTGGTGCGGCCCGTGCAAGCAGCTCACGCCGGTTCTGGAAAAGGTCGTCAACGAGGGCAAGGGCCGCGTCAAGCTGGTCAAGATGAACATCGACGATCATCCGGCCATTCCCGGTCAGCTCGGCATCCAGTCGATCCCGGCGGTCATCGCCTTCGTCAACGGCCGCCCGGCCGACGGTTTCATGGGCGCTGTCCCCGAAAGCCAGGTTCGCCAGTTCATCGATCGCCTCGGCGGTCCGGCTGACGGCGCCGGCGATCAGGCGGCGGAGATCGAAGCGATTCTGGAAGAGGCGGCCGGCCTTCTCGCTGGCGGCGATATCAATGGCGCCGCCGAGCTGTTCGGCGCGGTGCTGCAGGCCGATCCGGAAAATGCCAAGGCGCTGGCCGGCATGGCCGAGTGCATGATTGCCGCCGGCCAGAGCCAAAGGGCGCGCGAAGCGCTGACCGATCTGCCGGAAACGCTTGCCAACGATGCCGGCATCCAGGCCGTGGTGAAGAAGCTCGATCAGATCGAGGAAGCCCGCAAGCTCGGCGATCCCGTGACGCTCGAGCAGGAATTGGTGCTCAATCCCGACAATCACGAGCAGCGGGTCAAACTCGCCAAGATCCGCAATGTCGAGGGCAAGCGTGATGAGGCCGCCGAGCATCTGCTGACGATCATGCGCCGCGACCGAGCTTTTGACGACGATGGCGCGCGCCGTCAGTTGCTGCAGTTCTTCGAAGTTTGGGGTCCGAAGGACCCGGCGACCATTGCCGCGCGCCGCAAGCTTTCGTCGATCCTGTTTTCCTAAGCGTTGTGCGTTCGAGGGAGTGTCCGGGAGAAAACCGGGTGCTCTATCCGGTGCGCAGCGCCTGCCTCGCTTGAACAGGAAAGCGGAATGCTTCGGCGTTTTGCCCGGAAATCCTCTTGTGTTTTCGGGAGAGGGGCTCACATTGTCCTGTGGCGTGGCGTGTGACGGAACAATGTCCGTTGGGTATCGTTCTTACGCATCTCAAAACGAGCGGCGTAGTGAGTAGCGGGACGAAAATCATGCAAGTCGGCAATGCCAGATATTTGAAGCCAAGCGATCTGCCGGAATCGGTGGTTGTCTTTCCTCTGTCCGGCGCTCTACTTCTGCCGACCGGGCAATTGCCGCTCAATATCTTCGAGCCGCGCTATCTTTCGATGTTCGATGCCGCGATGGCCGGCAACCGGCTGGTCGGCGTCGTGCAGCCGGCGCTCGGTGAGCCGCCGGAAACGCCGCATCTTTCGCATGTCGGCTGCCTTGGGCGCATCACATCCTTCGCCGAGACGGGCGATGGCCGCTATATCACCTCGCTGACCGGCATCTGCCGTTTCCGGCTGATGGACGAGATCACCGGCCACCATCCATACCGCAGCTTCCGCATCACCCCCTTCATTTCCGACCTCAAGTCGCGCGACGAAGAGGACAGCGTCGATCGGTCGTCGCTGCTGTCGGCCTTCCGGGCTTATCTCGATGCCAACAAGCTGGAGGCGGATTGGGAGAGCGTGGAGCGCGCCAGCAATATGACGCTGGTGAATTCGCTGGCGATGATGGCGCCCTTCGATCCCGCCGAGAAGCAGGCGCTGCTGGAGGCGCCCGACCTGAAGACGCGGGCGGAAACTTTCATCGCCATCATCGAAATCGTCCTCGCCCGCTTCGGCGATACCGATTCGGTCATGCAGTAAGGGGGTGCGATGGACATCACCGTCAGCAAAGTGGACCCAAAACTGCTCGATCTCCTCGTCTGCCCCCTTACCAAGGGACGGCTGAGCTACGATCGCGAAAAGAACGAGCTGGTGTCGGAAAAGGCACGGCTCGCCTATCCCATCCGTGACGGCATTCCGATCATGCTGATCTCGGAGGCGCGGCGCTTAGAGGATTGAGGCGGCGTTACCGGCAAAGGTAAAAGGACCTCAGATAGCCTCGCCCGCCAGCAGCCGCGGATTATCCCTGGCAACGGTGCCGGCGGCTTGGCCGATAAAGAAGGATTTGAGTTGCGGCAGCCGGTCGACGAGGCCGAGGCCGAAATCGCGGGCGACGCGCAATGGCGTGATGTCGTTGGAGAATAGTCGGTTCAGCACGTCGGTGGTCACCCCCATGCGGAAGGTGTCGAAGCGCCGCCAGGTCTGGTAGCGTTCGAGAATGTTGATCGAGCCGATATCAAGGCCAAGGCGGTCTGCTTCGACGACGGTTTCCGCCAATGCCGCAACATCCTTGAAGCCGAGATTGAGGCCCTGGCCGGAGATCGGGTGGATGCCGTGGGCGGCATCGCCGGCGAGCGCAAAGCGCGGCGCGACGAAGGCGCGGGCGAGCGTCAGGCCAAGCGGGAAGGCGCGGCGGTCACCGACGGTGTGCAGTGCGCCGAGCTTGTGGCCGAAACGGCGCTCCAACTCCTCCTCGAACACCAGATCGTCGGCGGCGACCAGCCGGTCGGCGTCGGATGTGCGCTCGGTCCAGACGAGCGAGGCGCGATTGTTCTTCAGCGGCAGGATGGCGAAGGGGCCGGAAGGCAGGAAATGCTCCTCGGCACAGCCATTGTGCGGCCGCTCGTGCTCGACGGTCACGACGATGCCGGACTGGCCATAGTCCCAGTTTACGGTCTTGATTCCAGCCATGTCGCGAAGTTTGGAGCGCACGCCGTCGCAGGCGACCAGCAGCTTTGCTTCCAGTGTGCTGCCGTCCGAGAGCGTCAGCGTAACGCTTGCGTCGCCGGTCTTGAAGTCCGTGGCGCTGACGCCGTGGCGAATCGTAATCCCCAGGCGTTCGCAGGCGCCACGCAGCGCGCCGACCATGGCGAGGTTCGGGACCATATGCGCGAAGGGCTGCCCTTCCGCCACTTCCCCGTCGAAGGTGAGAAAGACCGGGCGCACGGGATCGCCGGTGCGCGAATCGGTGACGATCATGCGGGTGATCGGTTCCGCTTCCGGCTTGATCTCGTCCCAGATGCCGAAAACCTCCAGCATCTTCGAGGCGGCGGCGATGATCGCCGAAGCGCGCATGTCCTTCTTCCAGGCGGTTTCCGGGGCGGCCTCTATGACCATGACGTCAAGATGGGGCGCTGCCTGCTTGACGGCGACTGCGGCGGCGAGACCCACATAACCGCCACCCACTACCAGCATGTCCAACATAGCGCTTCCCCGTGTCCTACTGTCATTTCCTGTTCTATATAGAGCATCCCATTCGTGGTTCCTACCGTCGGAGTTCAATCAAAATGTCGCGCGAGAACGAGAAACAGACCGCCATGGAAGTCGTGCTCGCGACGCTCGATCTGGAAACGATCGAGATGAACCTGTTTCGCGGCAACAGTCCGCAGGTCGGGTGGCAGCGCGTCTTCGGCGGGCAGGTGATCGGCCAAGCCTTGATGGCAGCACAGCGGACGGTGGCGGGCGAGCGCTTCGTGCATTCGCTACATGCCTATTTCATGCTCCCCGGCGATCCCGCCGTCCCGATCCTCTACCAGGTTGACCGGCTGCGGGACGGCTCGAGTTTCAATACGCGCCGCGTGCTGGCGATCCAGCACGGCAAGGCGATCTTCGCGATGACGGCGTCCTTCCAGGTCGACGAGCCCGGTTTCGAGCATCAAAGCGAGATGCCGCAGGTGCCGGCTCCGGAAGAGCTTATGGACGAACAACAGATCAAGGAACGCTATATCGCCAACGCACCGGAGAATGTGCGCCGCTATTGGGAGCGGAAACGCGCGATCGAAATCCGGCCGGTATCACTCGATCATTATTTCTCCCGTACCGAGCCCAGTCAGCGGCAGGATATTTGGGTTCGCCTGACCGGACCGGTGCCGGATGACCGGCTCTATCGGAATGCCGTGCTTGCCTATCTCTCGGACATGACGCTCATCGACGCAGCGCTGCATGCGCATGGCACCTCGGTTTTCGATCAGGGCCTGCAGGTCGCGAGCCTCGATCATGCCATGTGGTTTCACCGGCCGTTCCAGCTTGATGACTGGTTGCTTTACACTCAGGACAGCCCGAGTGCTTCGGGCGGGCGCGGCTTGGCCCGTGGTAGTCTTTTTACGCGGTCTGGTGTCCTGGTTGCGTCGGTGGCCCAGGAAGGGTTGATTCGTAAAAAGGCAAATGATTAATTGATGGGCAATTTTACAAATTTGCATATTATTTGTGCGTGAGCTTTGCCGCGATCTGCCGCTTTATTAGGTGTCTTACGAAAACACCTTAAATTTCAATAAATTACAATAGTGTCACGAATCTGGCACGTCCCTTGAATGTGTACCTTCGGTCGCTGCTGAAACAGTCGTCAGCGGCAAGGAGAATCGGCTCCGTGCCGAGGGTAAACAAAGGATGGGAAACCAGATGAAAATTGTGATGGCCATTATCAAGCCGTTCAAGCTCGATGAGGTCCGTGAGGCTCTCACGGCTGTCGGCATCCAAGGCCTGACTGTGACCGAAGTGAAGGGTTACGGGCGTCAGAAGGGACATACCGAAATCTATCGTGGCACGGAATATGCCGTCAGCTTCCTGCCGAAGCTGAAGATCGAAGTCGCGGTCGCAACTGAAATCGTCGACAAGGCAGTGGAAGCCATCGCCGCGTCCGCCAAGACCGGACAGATCGGCGACGGCAAGATTTTTGTCTACTCGATTGACCATGCCGTGCGCATCCGTACGGGCGAAACCGATTCAGAAGCGCTGTAAGAAACGGCCGATCAGGGAGTTATTTGCAATGACATCTACAAAGCTTTCCTCCACTCTCGCACGGGTAGGCGCGCTTTCTGCGGCTTTGCTCGCGCCGGCAGTTGCCTTTGCGCAGCAAGCCACGACGGCCGCAGCCCCGGCCGCCGCTGCCGCAGCGCCGGCAATGACCATGGACAAGGGTGACAACACCTGGATGCTGGTTTCCACGGTTCTCGTTCTCCTGATGACCATTCCCGGCCTGGCGCTGTTCTACGGCGGTCTCGTCCGCGCCAAGAACATGCTGTCCGTCCTGATGCAGGTCTTCATGATCACCGCGATGGTCATGATCATCTGGTGCGTCTACGGCTACTCGCTCGCCTTCACCGACGGCGGTTCGCTGAACAGCTTCGTTGGCGGCTTCTCCAAGGCTTTCCTTGCCGGCGTCAGCACCGATCCGAAGGATCTCGTCGAAACCTTCACCAAGGGCGTCGGTATTCCTGAGCTCACCTATGTCTGCTTCCAGATGACCTTTGCCTGCATCACGCCGGCCCTGATCGTCGGCGCCTTTGCCGAGCGCATCAAGTTCTCGGCCGTCATGCTCTTCGTCTTCCTGTGGGTTACCGTCATCTACTTCCCGATCGCTCATATGGTCTGGTTCTGGGGCGGTCCGAGCTCTTACACGGCTCCGACGGGCATGGTCTTCGGCTTCGGCGCGATCGATTTCGCTGGCGGTACGGTCGTTCACATCAACGCCGGTATCGCCGGTCTGGTTGGCGCGATCATGCTTGGCAAGCGCACCGGCTACAAGAAGGAGATTATGGCTCCGCATTCGATGACGCTCACCATGGTCGGCGCTTCGCTGCTGTGGGTCGGCTGGTTCGGCTTCAACGCCGGCTCGAACCTCGAAGCCAACGCTTATGCTTCGCTTGCGATGATCAACACCTTCGTCGCCACCGCTGCCGCCGCTCTTTCGTGGTGCGTCGTTGAAACCTTCACCCGCGGCAAGGCTTCGATGCTCGGTGCAGCTTCGGGTGCCGTCGCTGGTCTCGTCGCCGTCACGCCGGCTGCCGGCTTTGCCGGCCCGATGGGCTCCATCGTCCTCGGCCTGCTGGTTTCGCCGATCTGCTACTTCTTCGTCGATGTCGTGAAGAACAAGTTCAACTACGACGACAGCCTTGACGTCTTCGGTGTCCACTGCGTTGGTGGTATTTTCGGCGCTTTGGCAACCGGTATCCTGGTTAACCCGGCTCTTGGTGGTGCGGGCATCGTCGACTATTCGACGGCCGACTTCGCAGCCTCCTATCCGGGCACCGCAACCCAGTTGCTCGCTCAGTTGAAGGGCGTTCTCACCACGCTGGTCTGGTCAGGCGTCGGCTCTGCGATCCTCTACAAGATCGTCGATATGATCGTCGGCCTGCGCGTGTCGCCGGAAGCCGAGCGCGAAGGTCTCGACCTCGCCTCCCACGGCGAAGCCGCTTATCACAATTCCTAATTTGGAGCTTGCGGCGCCGGAACAAAGTTTCCGGCGCCGCTGAACATCCCGTCGCGGTTCATTTATCAAGGATGAGCCGCTCTTGGCCCGGACCTCGGTTCGGGCTTTTTTTGTTCGCGCGATCGCCTGCCACGCGCCCATATTTCATTGATTCGCCCGCCGCACGCGCATGGTTAACATGGCATTAACCCTCCTCTGATTAGCTAGAGCTGACGTATTTTGTGAACGGCCATGAGGCCGATTCGCGGGTGCTTTCGACAAAGAACGGGCTGGATAATATGGGCAGAAGCAATTCGGCAGCGTTGGGCGGTCCTTCCGGCCGTCTCTCGCTTTCGGGAGTGGTTTGGCGGCAGGTGAGGGGCCTCAGCGGCTTCGCGCTGCTGTTCCTGCTGGCGCTTGCCGTTGCGGCACTGGCGACATGGAACGTCATGGACCCCAGCTATTCCTATGCCACGAGCAATACGCCGACGAACATACTGGGTTTTTCCGGAGCTGCCTTTGCCGACATCATGATGCAGGCGCTCGGGCTTGCCTCCGTCGTCGCGCTGCTGCCGGTCGTCGCCTGGGCTTTCGCGTTGATTTCCAACCGGCGAATCCATCGCGTACCGGCTCGTCTCGGCGCCTGGGTCGGCGGGGCTATCGTTGCCGCCGGTTCCATCGCCTGCTTCCCGGCGCCTCCGACGTGGCCGATCCCGAACGGTATCGGCGGCGTCATCGGCGACATCCTTCTGCGCTTCCCTGCTCTTTTCATCGGCACCTATCCAAGCGGCGTCTTCGCCACCGTCTTCGGCTCCATTCTCGCGATTCCGGCCGCCTGGCTCATGCTGTTTGCTGCCGGCGTTCTCGGCCGCAGCCTGCCGGAAGACGAGGAGGATGAAGAGGAATATGAAAACACGCAGAGCCGTGCGCGCAACGTCGGTGATGACGATGAAGACGACGATCGCGGCGGCTTCCTGGCCTTCGGCGCTCTCATGCATGCCTGGTACAATACGCAGGCGCGTCTTCGTCGCCTGTTCGGCATGGGTCCGCGCAAGCGCCGCGACCACGCCTTCGATGCGCCTTACGACTTCAACGACGACGAGTTCGGCACGCTGAACGAGCCGGTGCGCGCCAAGGCGCCTGTTGTCCGCGGCGAACGCGTCGAACCTTCGATGGACGGTCCGGCGCCGCGCCGCGTCGTTTCTCCGCCATCGATGAGCATCGACGATGACGAGGATGAGGACGATGATCCGTCCTACGAGCGCGAGCTGCCACGCCCGGCCGGCATTCTGCCGGATGATGAGGAGGACGAGTGGGCGCTGCGTGCCGCTTCGCCGAAAGTTCCCGGCGGCCATGCCGGCCACCGCGTCGTTCCTGCCGCCGCCCGCCCGAAACCCGGCATCCGCGCCGAGCGCGAGGCGCAGACCTCCTTCATCCGCCAATACGGTTTCCAGCTTCCGGCCGTGCATCTGCTCGCCGAGCCGAAGACGATCGTGCGGGACGCAACGCTGTCTTCCGATGCTCTGGAGCAGAATGCCCGCATGCTCGAAGGCGTGCTCGAAGACTTCGGCGTCAAGGGCGAGATCATCCACGTCCGTCCCGGCCCGGTCGTGACGCTTTATGAACTCGAGCCTGCACCAGGCATCAAGTCTTCGCGCGTCATCGGTCTTGCCGACGATATCGCTCGCTCGATGAGCGCGATTGCCGCTCGCGTCGCCGTCGTCCCCGGCCGCAATGCCATCGGCATCGAACTGCCAAATTCCACGCGCGAGACCGTCTACCTGCGCGAACTCATCGCCAGCCGCGATTTTGAAAGCTCGAAGGCCAAGCTTGCCATGGCGCTCGGCAAGACGATCGGCGGCGAGCCCGTCATCGCCGATCTCGCCAAGATGCCGCATCTGCTCGTTGCCGGCACCACCGGTTCGGGTAAATCCGTCGCCATCAACACCATGATCCTGTCGCTGCTCTATCGGATGACGCCAGAGCAATGCCGCCTGATCATGATTGATCCGAAGATGCTCGAACTCTCCGTCTATGACGGCATCCCGCATCTGCTCTCGCCCGTCGTTACCGATCCAAAGAAGGCCGTAGTCGCTCTCAAATGGACCGTCCGTGAGATGGAAGAGCGCTACAAGAAGATGTCGAAGATCGGCGTGCGCAACATCGACGGCTTCAACACTCGCGTCGAGCAGGCCGTTGCGAAGGGCGAGGCAATCAGCCGGACCGTGCAGACCGGCTTTGACCGCCAGACCGGCGAGGCGATCTACGAGACCGAGGAATTCGATCTGAAGCCGATGCCGTACATCGTCGTCATCATCGACGAGATGGCCGACCTGATGATGGTCGCCGGCAAGGATATCGAAGGCGCCGTGCAGCGTCTGGCACAGATGGCCCGCGCCGCCGGCATCCATGTCATCATGGCGACGCAGCGTCCGTCCGTCGACGTCATCACCGGAACGATCAAGGCGAACTTCCCGACCCGCATCTCTTTCCAAGTGACCTCGAAGATCGACAGCCGTACGATTCTCGGCGAACAGGGCGCCGAACAGCTCCTCGGCATGGGCGACATGCTCTATATGGCCGGCGGTGGACGCATCCAGCGTGTCCACGGTCCGTTCGTCGCCGATGGCGAAGTGGAAGACATCGTCTCCTACTTGAAAACGCAGGGCTCTCCCCAATATCTCGATGCGATCACTGCCGACGACGATGACGACGACGATGGTCACGGTCCGGCGGGTACGGCCAACCTTTCCGACTCGGAGGATCCCTATGACCAGGCCGTGGCGATCGTGCTGCGCGATGGCAAGGCATCCACCTCCTACATCCAGCGCCGCCTCGGCATCGGTTATAACCGTGCCGCTTCGCTGATCGAGCGCATGGAGCAGGAAGGCCTGATCGGCCCGGCCAACCACGCCGGCAAGCGCGAGATTCTCGTGCCGACCGAAGCGGATGTTCTCGATCGCTAAGGGTTCGCGAGCCCCATGTCACATATCCCGAATATGCTTTCGGAGATTTGATCGCGGCTCGTGATCGAGCATGGGCCGCAGCGCCATGAAGACGCCGATTTTGCGCGCCATGGACAAAGCATTGAAGGAGAATTCGATGAAAAAGACCGATGCACAGCCCTCGACCCGCCTGAACCTCACCCGCCGTCACTTCCTCGGCGCTGTGCTGGCGGCGGGTGCGGCAGGCGCGGCACCCGTTGCGGCCTTTGCGCAGGCGCAGGCTGCAGGTCTCAATCCCGGCATTGCACAGGCGATCGCCGATCATTTCTCGTCCATTAAGACGATGAAGGGCGGCTTCCTGCAGATCGGGCCGCGTGGCGACCAGTTGAGCGGCTCCTTTTTCATTCAGCGCCCCGGCAAGATGCGCTTCAACTATGACCCGCCGTCCCGCATGCGCGTTATCTGCGACGGCAACAACGTGCAGGTCATCAACGACCAGACGCACACGAACAACATGTATCAGCTCTCGAAGACGCCGCTGAGCCTGCTGCTCGCCAACAAGATCGACCTTTCCGCCGACATGGTGCGCAATGTCGACGCGCAGCCGGACCTGACCAAGATCACGCTCGGCAATCGCACCGTCTTCGGTGATTCGACCATCGCCATGATCTTCGATTCCAAGACCTACGACCTGCGCCAATGGACCGTCATCGACCCCCAAGGCAAGACGACCGATGTCATCATCAACAATGTGAAGACCAATCTGTCCTTCGACGACAGCGTTTTCCGGATCGATTATTCCGGCGCGAACCGGTGATGTCCTGCCATCCATGATGGGGCGGGGAGAAGAGATTGAATGATCTTCCTTTTCTCTCCCTGCCGGTCTAAATCCCTAGCCTGATTAGAGATAAGGGTTTGGGCATGGGATTTTCGATTGCGACTTGGAACATCAACTCGGTGCGGCTGCGCATGCCGATCGTCGAGCAGTTCGTGATGCAGACCCGCCCCGATATTCTCTGCCTGCAGGAAACGAAGGTTCCGAACGAGCTCTTCCCGCTGTCGCCTCTGCGGGCGCTCGGCTATGAGCATATCATCGTCCATGGCCAGAAGGGCTATCACGGCGTCGCCATCGCCTCACGCTTCCCGCTGACCGAGGATCATCGGCAGGATTATTGCAATGTCGGCGATAGCAGACATATCTCAGCGATCTTCGAACGCGGCGGCCGGCGTATCCGGCTGCATAATTTCTACGTTCCGGCCGGCGGCGACGAGCCGGATCGGACGATCAATCCGAAATTCGGCCATAAGCTCGACTTCATCGAGGAGATGAAGCGGCTGCATGCCAATGCCGAGCCAAACACCTCCGCGATCCTTGTCGGCGATCTCAACATTGCGCCGCTCGAACACGACGTCTGGTCGCACAAGCAATTGCTGAAGATCGTCAGCCATACGCCGGTTGAAACCGACGGGTTGATCGAGGTGATGAAGCGCGGCGCCTGGCTCGATCTGATGCGCCAGCAGGTACCGGAGCACGAGAAGCTCTATACGTGGTGGAGCTACCGCGCCAAGGATTGGGAAGCGGCCGATCGCGGTCGCCGTCTCGACCACATCTGGTCGTCATCCGATCTCGGCCCGCATCTGCAGCGCATCGAAATCCTGAAAGCGGCGCGCGGCTGGGACCGCCCGTCCGACCATGTGCCGGTGACCGCGCATTTCAATCTCTGAGACTGAATTCAAGAGCTGCCAGGCCAAAGGCCGGAGTCTCGAACCACGAGGGTCGGCCTCCGGTTCCGCAATCGCCGAGGCCGGAGTCTCAGGAAAAGCGATGCAGTAACGCCGCGGCCTGCTTGGCGAGAACGGCGAAATTTTCGCGGACGCGGTTTTGGATGAGCAGACCGGCGTCGGGATATTCCTCGATCAGCCGGTGAAACAGCGCGCGTGTGATGCGGATGACATCGGAGTCCTCCAGCGCCACGGCGGTATATTTGCGCTCCACCAGCGTCACCAGCGCCAGCTCGGAGAGCATGGCACCGGCGTGCACGGTGGCCTCGACATGCGGTTGCCCGTCAGCATCAAGGGTGCTCAGCTCGAAACTGCCGTGGGCGATGACATAGGCGCATTCGGCCGGCGATTTTTCGCGGAACAGAGTAAGCCCGGTCGTGACATGACGGCGGTCGGCGCCGAAGGCGATCAACCGCAATGGCTCATCGCCCATGCCGTGGAACAGCGGCAATTGCGACAGCAGACGGATATCGTCGTTGAGCGCCATCTCTATCGCCTACGGAATGATCTTGTAGCCGCCGTTTTCCGTCACCAGGATTTCGGCGTTGGAGGGATCGCGCTCGATCTTCTGGCGCAGGCGATAGACATGGGTTTCCAGCGTGTGGGTGGTGACGCCGGAATTGTAGCCCCAGACCTCCTCGAGAAGGATGTCGCGGGTGACGACCTTCTGGTCGGCGCGGTAGAGATAGCGGATGATCGCCGCTTCCTTCTCCGTCAGGCGGATCTTCTGGCCGTCTTCCGTGGTCAGCAGCTTCTGGCTCGGCTTGAAGAGATAGCGGCCGACCGTGAAAGTCGCGTCCTCGCTCTGCTCGTGCTGGCGCAGTTGCGCGCGGATGCGGGCGAGCAGCACGGCGAAACGGAAGGGCTTGGTGACATAGTCGTTGGCGCCGGCTTCAAGGCCGAGAATGGTGTCGGAATCGGTGTCGTGGCCCGTGAGCATGATAATCGGAGCCTTGAAGCCGTTCTTGCGCAGCAGCTTCACAGCTTCGCGGCCATCCATATCGGGCAGGCCGACATCCATGATCAACAGATCGACGGGAGCGCCACGGGCGGCCTGGACGCCCTTTCCGGCGGTCGCCTCCTGCAGAACCGTGAACTCCTCATAAAGGGACAGTTGCTCGACCAGCATTTCACGCAGGTCGTTGTCATCATCCACCAGCAGAATGGTGCGTGCGGTCATGCGGTTGCGGTCCTCGTTCTATTGCCTCTTAAGTCCTACGCCAAATTGCATTTTTAGCAAGTCGTGAGGCAGCCCAGGCTTGGTCGTCCAATTGAAACTGCTATGATTTCAAACGAAATCACACGCAAAGCAAAAACATGTGAGGAAAATGCAAAAAGCAAGGGCGGGCGGCAGGCGGGCCGTTTCCACAATCGTCGTCCGTCCGGCGCCGGGGAAACCCACGCGCGCTTTGGTGCAGATCGGGCCGCTGACGGTGCCGGCGGCGATCGGCCGATCGGGGCGCAGCGTGCTTAAGCGGGAAGGGGATGGCGCAACGCCGATTGCGGCGATGAAGCTGCTTTATGGCTTTATTCGTGGCGACCATATCCCCTTCCTTCAGACGCCTTTGCAGATGCGGCGTATTCGCAAGGACATGCTCTGGTGCGACCAACCAGAGGACGCCAATTATAACCGGCTCGTCAAAGCGCCGTTCAAGCCAAGCCATGAAGAGATGCTGCGGCGTGACGGGCTCTACGACATTTGCGTCGTGCTCGATTGGAACATCCGCTCGCGCCGGCGCCATCGCGGCTCGGCAATCTTCTTTCATCTGATCAGGCCTGGCTACGAGCCGACGGCGGGCTGCGTCGCAGTCAATCTTCGCGACATGCAGCGAATCCTTCCGCTGCTTCGCAAGGGGACGATCATCCGGGTTCTCTGAGCGGTGGGCTGGGATTAAAATTCTGGGTAGTGGGCTGGGGTTAAAATACCGACATTCCCCACTATATAGGTTTGCGACCGGTGCGCCCGCGCGGGCTGAGGCCGGAACCTTTTCTTTGCGAATTTAAATCACGCCTTCACTCCACCCACCTCTCATTCCTTGGAGACTTATCGTGACCACGCAACCGACAATCACGTTCAATGACGGCAATGCCATTCCGCAGGTCGGCCTTGGCGTCTGGCAGACGCCGGAAAACGTAGCGCCCATGGCTGTCAGCACGGCCCTGAAGGCCGGCTATCGCCATGTCGACACGGCTGCCATCTATGCCAATGAAGATGGCGTCGGCGAAGGCATGCGCCAGTCCGGCGTTGCCCGCAAGGATATCTTCCTGACCACCAAGCTCTGGAACGAAGCCCAGGGTTTCGACTCGACCCTGAGGGCATTCGATGAAAGCCTGAAGCGCCTCGGCACCGACTATGTCGATCTCTATCTCATCCATTGGCCGTCGCCGCATCGTGGTCGCTATCTCGATAGCTGGAAGGCTTTCCTGCGCATCAAGGAAGAAGGCCGTGCCCGCTCGATCGGCGTTTCCAATTTCGGCAAGGAACATCTGGACCGCATCATCGGCGAGACCGGCGTCACCCCGGTGTTGAACCAGATCGAGCTACATCCGACCTTCCAGCAGAAAGCCCTGCGCGAGGTGCACGACAAGCTCGGCATCAAGACGGAGTCCTGGAGCCCGCTCGGCCAGGGCCAGCTTCTCGGCAATGCCGTCATCGGCAAGGTCGCCGCCAAGCATGGCCGCACGCCGGCTCAGATCATCATCCGATGGCACATAGACAACGGGCTGATCGTCATCCCGAAATCGGTGACACCGAGCCGCATCGAAGAAAACCTCAAGGTGTTCGACTTCAAGCTTGATGCGGATGATCTCGCCGAAATCGCCAAGCTGGATTCGGCTGGCGGACGCATCGGGCCGGACCCGATGAAGGCAGCGTTCTGATCGTCGGAGTTCGTGGAGGGATTACCTCTTCGCCTGATATTCGGAGGCCCGGAGCGAATACTCCGGGCCGCTCTGCGTCTTTGCAGTCGCGACCTCTTCAAATGCGGCGGCGGAGTGCATTGACCACCAGGGCGAAGGCCGGTGAGGCCTGCCGCCTGCTTGGATAGTAGAGGTGGTATCCGGTAAATGGCGGGCACCAATCCTCGAGAACCCTGACGAGCCGCCCGTCGTGAAGATAGGGCTGCACGACATCCTCTGGAAGATATGCCAACCCCAAACCTGCCAAGGCCGCATTCAGGCGGAGCGCGATATTGTTGAACACGAGCTGGCCTTCGACCCGCACCTTCAACTCCCGTCCTTCCTTCTCGAATTCCCAAGCGTAGATGCCGCCATAGGTCGGCAGGCGCAGATTGATGCAATTGTGACCGGTCAGATCCTGCGGTGTCAGGGGTTTCGGCCTGTTCTCAAAATATGCGGGAGCGCCGACGGCGGCCATGCGCATGTCCGGGCCGATGCGAACCGCGATCATGTCTCTCGCCACCTGTTCGCCCAGCCGAACGCCGGCATCATACCGTTCGGCGACGATATCGGTCAGGCCATAGTCGACGATAATCTCCACATGGACATCAGGGTATTGCGGCAGCAATGGTTCCAGGGCCGGCCAAAGGATGGTTTCGGCCGCGTGCTCGCCGGCGGTGATGCGAATGGTGCCCGCCGGCTTTTCGCGAAATTCGCTGAGGGCGGCCAGTTCATTTTCGATCTCGTCGAAGCGGGGACCTATGGTCACCAGCAATCGCTCGCCTGCTTCGGTCGGCGAGACGCTGCGGGTGGTGCGCGTTAGCAGCCTCAGCCCCAGACGAGCCTCAAGTCCCCGGATGGTATGGCTGAGCGCCGATTGCGAAACCCCGAGTTTTGCGGCTGCTTTGGTGAAACTCTGTTCCCGCGCCACGGCGAGGAACGCAATCAGGTCATTGATGGGCTGACGCGGCATTCATGAATCTTTCTCATAAGCCTTTGCCACTTCTACCATCTAATCGAGACTAATCGCACGTCCTAAATTCCGAGCATCAGCAGCCGACTTCATCGTGCTGCCTTTCGATAAAGGACAAAGATCATGGACATCAAACGAAACGGTTCGCAGCCATCGGGCAAGGGACCGGCCGACTGGTTCACGGGAACGGTGCGTATAGATCCGCTGTTCCAACCCCATGATTCCACGCGTGCGGCCGCTGCCAGCGTCACATTCGAGCCGGGCGCTCGCACGGCATGGCATACCCACCCCGTCGGCCAAACCCTGATCGTGACGGCCGGGCTCGGCCGGGTGCAGCGCGAGGGTGGCCCGATCGAAGAGATACGGCCAGGGGATATTGTCTGGTTCGCTCCGGGCGAGAAGCATTGGCACGGCGCTTCTTCCACCACGGCCATGACTCATATCGCCATCCAGGAACACCGCGACGGCAAGGTCGTCGAGTGGATGGAGCATGTCAGCGACGAGCAATATCAAGCCTGAGGGAGAAGAAGCCATGCAGATGCGCAAACTTGGAAACAACGGTCTCGAAGTCTCAGCCCTCGGTCTCGGCTGCATGGGCTTGAGCTATGGCTATGGCCCGGCAACGGACACGCAGGAGGCAATCAAGCTGATCCGCTCGGCCTTCGAACGCGGCGTCACCTTCTTCGACACCGCCGAAGCCTACGGCCCCTACAAGAATGAGGAGCTTCTGGGCGAAGCCTTGGCGCCCATTCGGGAAAAGGTCGTGATCGCAACGAAGTTTGGTTTCGAATTCGATGCGAATGGCGGCCAGAGCGGCATGAACAGCCGGCCGGAACACATCCGCAGCGTTGCCGAAGCCGCCCTGAAACGCCTGAAGACCGACGTCATCGACCTGTTCTATCAACATCGCGTCGATCCGAATGTCCCGATCGAGGATGTCGCCGGTGCGGTGAGGGATCTGTTCCGGGAAGGCAAGGTCAAGCATTTCGGATTGTCGGAGGCCGGCGCGCAGACGATCCGGCGTGCTCACGCGGTCCAACCGGTCGCAGCCCTTCAGAGCGAATATTCGCTCTGGTGGAGAGAGCCGGAACAAGAGGTTCTGCCGACACTCGAAGAACTTGGCATCGGCTTCGTTCCCTTCAGCCCGTTGGGGAAAGGCTTCCTCACTGGCGCGATCAGCGAAAACACCACATTCGACAGCAAGGACTTCCGCAACATCGTGCCGCGCTTCACGCCGGAAGCCCGAAAAGCCAACCAAGCCCTTGTCGATCTGCTTGGCACGATCGCGGTGCAGAAGCGGGCAACATCGGCTCAGATCGCCCTTGCCTGGCTGCTCGCGCAAAAGCCCTGGATCGTTCCGATCCCCGGCACCACCAAGATGCACAGGCTTGAGGAGAACATCGGAGCGGCTGATGTCACGCTTACCACCGACGATCTCCGCAATATCGAAAATGCCCTTTCGCAGATCGCTGTGCAGGGGGACCGTTATCCTCCGCATCTGCAAGCAAGGGTCAACCGCTAAGGGCAAGCCGCCCGGAAAGGAAAAGCCATGACAAAGGCATCACGGACAAGGTGGTTGTCATCACCGGAGCAAGCAGTGGCCTCGGCGAGGCGGCTGCCCGCCGTCTGGCGAAAGACGGAGCGAAACTGGCGCTCGGCGCTCGTCGTCTCGATCGCTTGAAGACTCTTGCCGAAGAGCTTTCGCTGGATCCTCAAGCCGTTCTGCAGACTGATGTGACGCAGTTCGAGCAGGTCAAGCGTCTCGTCGATCATGCAGTGAAGCTCCACGGCCGCATCGACGTCATCATCAACAATGCCGGGCTGATGCCGCACTCCCCTCTGGAGCGCTGCAGGATTGAGGATTGGGATCGCATGATCGATGTGAATCTCAAGGGCGTACTTTACGGCATCGGCGCGGCGCTGCCCCACATGAAGGCGCAGAAGAGCGGTCACATCATCAACGTGTCCTCGGTGGCCGGCCACAAGGTCAATCCGGGAGGAGCGGTCTATGCCGCAACGAAGCATGGTGTGCGGGTGATCTCCGAGGGGCTGCGGCAGGAGGTCAAACCTTACAACATCCGGACAACCATTATCTCGCCCGGTGCGGTCGCAACCGAACTTCCCGACAGCATCACCGAAGCCGACGTCGCCGAGCGTGTCCGGAAGGTCTATGAACTTGCTATTCCCGCCGATTCCTTTGCGAGCATGGTTGCGTTTGCCATGAGCCAGCCGGAAGACGTTGACATCAACGAGATCCTGTTCAGGCCGACCCGACAAGAATATTGAGCGTGAAAGTGGCCCGTGATCTGCGGGCCACTTTTCGGAGGTTCAGTTTGCGGCGGAGTTCTCCAGCGCAGGGGTTTCGAGGTCGGCCAAATATTTGCCGAGCAAAGCGTTCAGCGCTGCTCTCTCTTCCTCTGACAGACCTGCGACAAGACGGGCCTGTGTCTCGACATGGGCCGCCACTGCGCTGTCGATCAGCGCAAATCCTTTTTCGGTCAGCGATACCAGAAAGCTGCGGCCGTCTTCGGGGTTCGTACTACGGGCAACGAGACCTGCTTTTTCCAGTTGATCAATGCGGTTGGTCATGGTGCCGGAGGTAACCATCATGGCGGCCATGAGATCGCTGGGTGAGAGAGCATAGGGCGCTCCCGAGCGGCGCAAGGTCGCCAGCACGTCGAAGGTTGCGCGATTCAAGTCGAATTGCGCGAAAGTCCTCTCCATCTCGCGGCCGAGATGGTGGGCGACGTTTCCGAGGCGGCCGATCAATCCCATCGGAGTGGTGTCGAGATCGGGCCGTTCCCTTTTCCATTGGGCAAGAATCTTGTCGATGCGATCCATGCCGAGACATCGCCATGGAAAAATCTTGACGTCAAGATATTTTGAATTACCTTGAGGTCAAGATAAATTCGGACGTATGACATGACGCGCAATTCCGACCTGTTACTGACCGCCGTCTCGCCGGCAATATGGGGCAGCACCTATCTGGTAACGACGGAACTTCTGCCGGCCGGCTATCCACTGACGGTCGCCTTGTTGCGTGCGTTGCCCGCCGGGCTGCTTCTGCTCGCCATTGTCCGGCGATTGCCGCATGGCATCTGGTGGGCGAGGTCGCTCGCCCTCGGGGCGCTGAATTTCTCCGTCTTCTGGTGGATGCTGTTTATCTCGGCCTATCGGTTGCCGGGCGGAGTGGCGGCGACCGTCGGCGCCATACAGCCGTTGATCGTCATCGTGCTCGCGCGGCTCTTGCTCGGCTCGCCGATCCGCGGCCTTTCCATTGTGGCGGCCCTTGCAGGCATTGTCGGCGTCGCCTTCCTGATCCTTACGCCGCGGGCGGCGCTCGATCCTCTCGGCATTGCGGCTGGGGTTGGCGGTGCCGTCTCCATGGCGACCGGCACTGTGCTCAGCCGGCGCTGGCGGCCGGATGTCTCGCCACTCACCTTCACCGCTTGGCAATTGACGTCAGGCGGCTTGCTGTTGCTGCCTTTCGCCCTGATGATGGAACCGCCGCTTCCCTTTCCAACTGCCGCCAATATCTTGGGTTTTGCCTATCTCGGCCTCATTGGAGCGGCGCTCACCTATATTCTCTGGTTTCGCGGCCTGTCGCGGCTGGAGCCATCCGTCGTCTCGCCGCTCGGCTTTCTCAGTCCGATGACCGCGGTGATCCTCGGCTGGTGGGTGCTGGACCAGCAACTCAGCCCGATTCAGATCCTGGGCATTGCCATCGTGCTCGGCAGTGTCTGGCTCAGTCAACGCGCGCAGCAGCTTCCTTCCGTCAGGAAATCAGCGCCCGCCGATCCGGCAATCGCGTCGGAACGATAGAGTAGCGAGGTGGGGAGCTGATCAGTGCTCTCTCCATTGAGCCAAACAAAAAAGGCGGCCCGAAAGCCGCCTTTTCCATTGGTTATCTAAAACCGATCAGTTCCATTCGCGGATATCGACGAAGTGGCCGGCGATCGCGGCGGCTGCGGCCATGGCGGGCGACACCAGATGCGTGCGGCCTTTGAAGCCCTGGCGGCCTTCGAAGTTGCGGTTCGAGGTCGAAGCGCAGCGCTCACCCGGCTTCAGGCGGTCGTCGTTCATGGCGAGGCACATGGAACAGCCCGGCTCGCGCCAGTCGAAACCGGCAGCCTTGAAGATCTTGTCGAGGCCTTCGGCTTCCGCCTGTTCCTTCACCAGGCCGGAGCCCGGAACGATCATGGCGTTGACGGTCGAGGCCACCGTCTTGCCTTCGACGACCTTGGCGACAGCGCGCAGGTCTTCGATGCGGCCGTTGGTGCAGGAGCCGATGAAGACGCGGTCGATATTGATCTCGGTCATCGGCGTGCCCGGCTTCAGGCCCATATAGTCGAGCGCACGCCACTTGGAGGCACGTTTGGTCTCGTCCTGGATCTCGTCTGGGTTCGGAACGATGCCCTGCACGGAGACGACGTCTTCCGGCGAAGAGCCCCAGGAGACGATCGGCGGCAGGCTTGCGGCATCGAGCTTGACGACGCGGTCGTAATGCGCGCCTTCGTCCGACTTCAGCGTCTTCCAGTAGGCGACTGCCTGTTCCAGTGCTTCGCCCTTCGGCGCGCGCGGCTTGCCCTTGATGTATTCGAAGGTGGTCTCATCCGGCGCGATCAGGCCGGCGCGGGCGCCGCCTTCGATCGACATGTTGCAGATGGTCATGCGGCCTTCCATCGACAGCGCGCGAATGGCTTCGCCGGCATATTCGATGACGTAGCCGGTACCGCCGGCGGTGCCGATCTCGCCGATGATGGCGAGGATGATGTCCTTGGCGGTGACGCCGGGCGGAAGCTGACCGTCGACCTGCACCAGCATGTTCTTCGCCTTCTTCTGGATCAGCGTCTGGGTCGCCAGAACATGCTCCACTTCGGACGTGCCGATGCCGTGCGCCAGCGAGCCGAAGGCGCCGTGGGTCGAGGTGTGGCTGTCGCCGCAGACGATGGTCATGCCGGGCAGGGTGAAGCCCTGCTCGGGGCCGATGATGTGGACGATACCCTGGCGCTTGTCGTTCTCGGAGTAGTATTCGACACCGAATTCGGCGGCGTTCTTGGCGAGCGCCTCGACCTGGATGCGGCTTTCCTCGTTCTTGATGCCGAGATGGCGATCGGGCGAGGTGGGGACGTTATGGTCGACGACGGCGAGCGTCTTTTCCGGCGCGCGGACCTTGCGGCCAGTCATGCGCAGGCCTTCGAAGGCTTGCGGCGACGTCACTTCGTGAACGAGGTGACGGTCGATGTAGAGAAGACAGGTGCCATCGTCTTGGGCGTCAACGAGATGGTCATCCCAGATTTTGTCGTAAAGGGTGCGTGGAGCGCTCATGGCTACAAATCCATATTGGCATTGTCGAAAATGGGGGGTGACGGATCAGGACCGTCGGCCTCGGGAGTGATCAGCGAAGTCGGCTGTTGAGCGCGCCCGAAATCATCGCAAAGAATCGGGCCGGCAGGCGCTTGTGGTCCTGCAGCACGAAAGCCGTGACGACTTGTCCGTCTTTGCTCATGATCTTATTCATGCCGATGCTCATACCAATTTTCAAAACCTTCGGCAATGGTGGCGATGTGACAGCATTCTGTCGCACAAAACCGCGAAGTCGATCCAACGTCACCGTCTATGCCGTTCGCGCATCCGTTTCTCGAACCTGCGCAGCACCAGCGACAGGCCGACCGTCAGGATCAGGTAGATATAGGCGAGGATCGAGTAGCTTTCAAAATAGCGAAAGGAACCGGAGGAGTAGATCTTGGCAAGCTGGGTGATGTCGGCGACGCCGAGTACGGAAACCAGCGAGCTGTCCTTCACCATCGCAATGAAATCGTTGGAGAGCGGCGGGAAAATGACGCGAAAGGCCTGCGGCGCGACGACATGGCGGAAACGCCGGTAGCGCGACAGGCCAAGTGCCTTCGCCGCCTCGATCTGACCGTTATCGACGGCCTGGATGCCGGCACGGAAGACTTCGGCGATGAAGGCGGCATAGGCGATCATCAAGGCGACGATCGCTCGCCACATCAACGGCACGTCGCGCACCAGAAGCGGCTCGGTCCAGCCGGCTGCGGCAAGCGGCGATGTGACCGTATTGTAGAGCGCGACGAAGGCCGGCGCGCCGACGAAGGCAATATAGGACAGCAGCACCAGGATCGGGATGCCGCGAATGACTTCGACATAGAAGCGGGAGGTCTGGCGCAGGATCAGGCTGTCCGTAAGACCGAGCAGCGCGACGCCGAGGCCGAGCGCCATCGCCAACGTGAAGGCGACGATCGTGACGAAGATCGTCGTACCGATGCCTCGGACGACGGTCGTGAAGACCTGCGCGTAGAGATCGCTGGTGACGATGGCGATTGCAATGACTATGCCGATAAGAACAAGGACGACCAGCCACCAGGGAAAGTCGTCCTTGCTATGGTGCCCGCCCGGGCCTGCTTGCTGCACCATCAGAGCGGGCTTCCAGCTTTAGTCAGCATGCGGCTTACTGGCCCATCTTGTAATCGAGGAACCACTTCTTGTTCAGGGCGTCGAAGGTGCCGTCCGCCTTCAGGCTGGCGATGGCGGCGTTGACCGGAGCAACGAGATCGGAGCCCTTCGGGAAGATGAAGCCGAAATCCTCGGTGCCGAGCGGATCGCCGGTCAGCTTCAGTGCGCCGTTCGAAGCGTCGACATAACCCTTGCCGGCGGTGCCGTCGGTCAGAACCACGTCGACATCGCCTGTCTTCAGAGCCTGCACGGTCGCGCCGAAGGTCTCGAACAGCTTGATGCGCGGGTTCTGCTCATTGCCGTCGAGCACTTCATAGACGGCGGTGTAGAAGGGCGTCGTGCCCGGCTGCGCGCCGACCAGGCCTTCCTTGAAGGAGGCGAAGCTCTTGGCGTCGGTAAAACGCTTTTCATCGCTACGCACCAGCATGAACTGCTGCGAGCGCATATATGGATCGGAGAAGTCGACCTTCTGCTTGCGATCTTCCTTGATCGTGATGCCGGTCATGCCGATGTTGTATTGGTTTTCGGAGACGGCCTGGATCATCGCGTCCCAGCTCGTGTTCTGGTACTCGACCTTGAAGTTCAGCCGCTTGGCGATCTCGTTCATCGCGTCATATTCCCAACCGATCGCCTTGCCGGACTTGGGGTCTACGAATTGCAGGGGCGGATAGGCATTCTCGGTGACGACGACCACAGTCTTGCCGTTCAGATTCGGCAGGTCGGCGGCGAAGGAGGCAAAGGGTGCAAGCACGAGGGCGGTGAGGCCCACAAGGAACGAACGACGGAATGCCATGGAAATCTCCCCGGATAGCGTGATGGAAAATTGTCATATTTAGAAAGCGGATGGCAAGGCTATTGCCATGATGGCGATGATAAAAACAGAAAAGCCGCTCCAAAGCTTGTGGTCTGTGGAGAATTTTCCTTCGTCTTTTTCCTCGCAACAAAAAAGGCGACCCGAAGGCCGCCTTGATCTCTGCAATCCCAGGGGAAAGCTTATTCTGCTGCCGGTTCCGCGGCGGCGGCTGCAGCGGCTTCTGCTGCTGCCTTTGCTTCGGCGGCTTCCGCTGCTGCCTTTTCGGCTGCGAGAGCCTGAGCTGCGGCAACCTTTTCAGCCTCGACGCGAGCCTTTTCCTCGGCAATGGCCTGGCGCTCGGAATCGTTGAGCTTGCGGGCGCGCGTGCCGGTGTTTTCAACGATACGGGCAGCCTTGCCGCGCAGATCGCGCAGGTAGTAGAGCTTGGCGCGACGGACCTTACCGCGGCGAACGACTTCGACGCTTTCGATCATCGGGGAGTAAACCGGGAATACGCGCTCGACGCCTTCGCCGTAGGAGATCTTGCGGACCGTGAAGTTTTCCTGCAGACCGCCGCCGGAGCGAGCGATGCAGACGCCTTCATAGGCCTGAACGCGGGTACGGTTGCCTTCCGTGACCTTCACGTTGACGCGGACGGTGTCGCCGGCCGAGAACTCGGGAAGGGTACGCTTGGCTTCGATCTTGGCGGCCTGTTCGGCTTCCAACTGCTGAATGATGTTCATGTTATCAACCTCTTTGTTGGTTCAACAGCCAGAGCGCCCTGAACAATCTATCTTTGGTCGGACCCTGAAGTCTCGCCTTGGATATATGCCCGCAAAGGCAGGAGCGAATACGTCTGCTTTTCTTTGGTGGTTGATGGGAAATTTCCCATGCCGGGCGCGCACATATCCTATTGTCGCGGCTTTGTCACCCCTTGCGAGGCAATTTCATGCGCGAAACGTCCGCTTTTGCGAGGACTCGCTCCTTTTACTGGCTAAAAAATAAGCCGATATCGGAAGCGTTTAAATAATTGTCAAAACTCAAGTCGTGCTGCACACTTAATCGTCAGGGGAACTAAAAAAGAGGCAGCTATGACAGTGAATAATCCATCGCCCTCGCTTTATAACGTGGATCTGGCGCCAGCCGAAGAACGAAAGTGGGGGGCTTTCAGCATTTTCAACGTCTGGACCTCAGACGTCCACAGCCTGTGGGGCTATTATCTGGCCGCGAGCCTTTTTCTGCTCTGCGGCAGTTTCATCAATTTCGTCATCGCCATCGGCATCGGCTCGCTGGTGATTTTCTTTTTCATGAGCCTCGTGGGCAATGCCGGCGTAAAGACCGGCGTGCCCTTCCCGGTGCTGGCGCGTGCTTCGTTCGGCACGTTCGGCGCCAATCTGCCGGCGCTGGTGCGCGCCGTCGTTGCCTGCTTCTGGTATGGCGCGCAGACGGCCGCCGCCTCGGGCGCGATCGTCGCGCTGCTGATCCGCAACGACAGTCTTCTTGCCTTCCATCAGAATAGCCATTTGCTCGGCCATTCCACCCTGGAAGTCATTTGCTACGTCGTCGTATGGGGCCTGCAGTTGCTGATCATTCAGCATGGCATGGAGACGGTGCGCAAGTTCCAGGATTTGGCCGGTCCTGCGGTCTGGGTGATGATGCTTTTCCTCGCGGTCTATCTGATTGTGAAGTCCGGCACCTTCTCCTTCGGTTCCGAAATTCCGCGGGACGTGCTGCTCGAAAAGACCAAGGATGCCGGCGTGCCGGGTGAACCCGGCAGCTTTGCCGCGCTTGCCGCAGTCGCCGCCACCTGGATCACCTATTTCGCAGCGCTCTATCTGAACTTCTGCGATTTCTCGCGCTACGCCACGGACACGAAAACCCTGCGCAAGGGCAATCTCTGGGGTCTGCCGATCAATCTTCTGGCGTTCTGCCTCGTTGCGGGCGTGACGACGACGGCGGCATATGCCGTCTATGGCGAAGTGCTGCTGCATCCGGAAGCGATCTCGGCAAAATTCGACAGTTGGTTCCTGGCCTTGCTGGCGGCGCTCACCTTCGCGGTGGCGACGCTCGGTATCAACGTCGTGGCGAATTTCGTCTCGCCGGCCTTCGACTTCGCCAATGTCTTCCCGAAGCATATCAGCTTCAAGCGCGGTGGCTTGATCGCGGCGTTGATTGCGCTGGTGCTTTATCCCTTTGCGCCATGGGAGACGGGTGCCGCGCATTTCGTCAACTTCATCGGTTCCACCATGGGTCCGATCTTCGGTATCATGATGGTCGACTACTATCTGATCCGAAAAGGTCAGCTAAACGTCGAGGGGCTTTATCATGAGAACGGCGAGTTCGAATTCCAGAGCGGTTGGCACCTCAACGCTTTGATCGCCTTCGTCATTGGCGGCCTGTTCTCGTCGATCCTGCCGACCTTCACCAGCATCCTGCCGGATTGGTGGGGAACCTACGGCTGGTTCTTCGGCGTCGCCATCGGCGGCGGGGTCTATTACGTGCTCAGGATGCGCGCCGCGCCGGCCGCTGCCGCTTTGCAGAAGTAACATCTGAGCCCGGCTTCTTCGGTCGGGCCTTTCTGCCAAGAAGCTTTGATCCGCCACTTCTGAAGTGGCGGATCAAGCAAATCCAGCCGTGCAGTTTATAACGGCAGCGGTTTGCCCGCCTGCTCGCTGACCATGTACTCGGCATACCACGTCGGCCATTCCTCATCGCGCTGGCCGGTCCGCTTCTCGTGCTCGCCATGGGCCATCTCAGCACGGCGGAGCGCGCTTGCGAGATCGGTCGGCGAGGTGAATGTCGTCGCGCTCGCGTCCACGCGTCCGGGCAATCTTCCTGTGATCTCCTGCAATAGCCAGCCGTTGCCATCCGGATCGTTGAACGATGCGAAGGAGCGGTAGCTGCGTTGATCGGGATCTCGACCGCTGACCCGGACACGCCCGAACAGGTAGGGTTCGTCCGCGCCAGCGTAAACGCCGCTGGCGTCGTGGAACACCTCGCTGATCTCGGCGCCGCGGCTGCGCAGCTCCTTGCGGGCGGCTTCGATGTCGGAGACAATCAGGTATAGGCCCTTTGCGGAGCCGGGTGCTGCTCCAGTGACGTTCTTGCCGAAGATAACAGAGCAGCCGGAACCCGGCGGCGTAAACTGGATGACGCGGTAGCCGCCATCGTCAGAGGCGAAATCGGCGTCGAGCCTCCAACCCAGCCCATCGTAAAAGCGCTTGGCGCGATCGACATCCGAAACTGGGATGACGACAATCTCGAATTTCATATCAAGGGAATTGCTCATGCTCAGCTCCTTAGGTTTGGGTGCCTTGAGAGGAATGACACATGTTCAAATTCAAGCAGGCGGATAATAGGGATGGCACGCAGCCAGATCAATTACCCTGAGGTATTAGCGGGAGAATGCGCTACCCGGGATTGTGTAAAATTTCGATTGATCAATGAGGTTTTGGCAAGCGCCCCATCGCCTTCGATCCGCTATTCCCTGGGCGTTTGATCAAGCAAATCCGGCCGGCGTTCTTTCGTCAGCTTCTCCGCCTCTTGCCTCTGCCATTTGGCGATGGCGCCGTGATTGCCTGATGTGAGTACCGCGGGGATTTCGCGGCCTTCCCAGATCTGCGGCCGCGTATACTGCGGATGTTCGAGCAGGCCGCCTTCAAAACTTTCGTGCAGGCCGGAAAGATCGTTGCCCATGACGCCGGGCAGAATGCGGACGATGGCGTCGAGCAGGATCAGCGCCGCCGGCTCGCCGCCGGAAAGGATGTAATCGCCGATCGAGACTTCTTCGAGATTGCGCCCGTCGATCACCCGCTGGTCGACGCCTTCGAAACGGCCGCAGACGATGATGACGCCGTCGCCGGCAGCAAGTTCCCGAACGCGCTTCTGCGTCAGCGGTTTTCCACGGGGGCTCATCAGCAGGCGCGGGCGATCGTCGTTTTCGCTCGCATGGTCGATGGCGCGGGCGAGAACGTCGGGCTTCAGCACCATGCCGGCGCCACCGCCAGCCGGCGTGTCATCGACGGTTCGGTGTTTGTCGGTGGCGAAATCGCGAATCTGCACTGTGTCCAGCGACCATTGCCCGCGCTCCATCGCCTTGCCGGCGAGGGACGCGCCGAGATGGCCAGGAAACATCTCGGGGTACAGGGTCAGGATGGTTGCCCGGAAACTCATGGCCGGGTCACTTCTTTGCTTTACCGGGCCGCTTCGGTGGCTTGCCGGTGAAATCATCGGGGTTGTCGATCAGGCCGGCAGCCATCGGATCGATGAGAATCTTGCCGCCTTCCAAGTCGATTTCCAGCACGGCAGCCTCAGAGAATGGGATGAGCACCGGGCGTTTACCCGGCCCCTTCAGCTCCAGGAGATCGCCGGCGCCGAAATCATAGATGCCACTGACCGTGCCGTAGCCGGTGCCCTTGTCGTCGACCGCTTCCAGGCCTTCGAGATCGGCATAGAAGAATTCGTCGTCCTCCAGCTCGTCGTCGGGCAGGTTGTCGCGCTCGATATAGAGTTCCAGCCCGTTCAGCGCCTCGGCAGCATTGCGGTCGTTAACGCCGCGAAAGCGGACGATCACCACGTTCTTGGCTTCGCGGATTTCCAACACCTCGAAGCTGCGGCCGTCGAGGCTGTGCAGATGGCCGTAATCGCCCAGTGCTGCGGGATCGGAGGTAAATGCGCGGGCGCGCACTTCGCCTCTCAGGCCCTGTGCGGCGCCGATAGTGGCCATCAATACCGGATTTTCAAGTTTCGTCATGGTCCTGTGCCGACTGCCAGAGGATCGATTGCGTTCTCTCATAGGATGAACGCTCGCCGATGGGAACAAAAAACGGGCGGCATGTCGCCATGCCACCCGTTTCAAATGGTCGTTGCGGCTGATTATTCAGCAGCAGCGGCGGCGTCGGCAGCCTTCTGTGCCTTTTCAGCAGCGCGTTCCTGAGCGCGCTTGCCCGGCTTTGCCTTTTCCGGGTTGTTCTTGGCTTCGCGCGTTGCGATGCCGGCTTCGTTGAGGAAGCGCAGAACGCGGTCGGTCGGCTGGGCGCCGTGGTCGAGCCAATGCTTGATGCGCTCGGCCTTGAGTTCAACGCGCTTGGCGTCGTCCTTGGCAAGCATCGGGTTCCAGGAGCCGAGGGTCTCCAGGAAACGGCCGTCGCGGGGCGAACGGGCGTCGGCTACGACGACGTGGTAATACGGGCGCTTCTTGGAGCCACCGCGGGCGAGACGAATTTTCAGTGCCATGTTCTTTACTCCTTAGGCTTTTCTTGACCGCTTCGTTTTGGCGGTATGGTTACTTCGCGCTGCTGTTTTGCGTGTCGCATGATCTCTTCCGAAAACCGCTTCACACTTTTCGGGATCATGCTTTGAGATCAGCAGCGATCTGTTCATGATGCCGGATGACTTCCTTGATGACGAAGTTCAGGAACTTCTCGGCGAAATCCGGGTCCAGATTTGCGTCCTTTGCCAGGTGGCGCAGGCGTTCGATCTGGTATTCCTCGCGCGCCGGGTCGGCCGGCGGCAGATTGTATTTGGCCTTCAGCACACCGACTTCCTTTGTGCAGCGGAAGCGTTCGGCCAGCATATGCACCAGTGCGGCATCGATATTGTCGATCGACTGGCGGTAGTTGCCCAGTTGGGCTTTGACGTCTGGATCAATCATGGGGTCTGCGATCCTTCTCACTTCTTCTTCGGCAAACCGGGCAGTCCCGGCAAACCACCGCCGAGGCCGGGGAGCTTGGCGCCGCCGAGACCCGGCAAACCGCCACCGCCGCCAAGACCGGACAATCCGCCCGGCATACCGCCGGGACGTCCGAGACCAGCGGCTTCCGCCTGCTTCTGCAGGGCTTCCAACTGCTTGGGATCGATGTTCGACAGGTCAGGCATGCCGCCCATGCCGCCGCCGAGGCCCATCTTGCCGGCAAGGCCGCCCATAAGCTGCTTCATCATGCCGCCTTTGCCCTTGCCGCCCATCATCTTCATCATGTCCGCCATCTGGCGGTGCATCTTCAGAAGCTTGTTGATGTCGGCGGCATCGGTGCCGGAGCCGCTAGCGATGCGCTTCTTGCGGGAATGCTTCAAGAGGTCCGGATTGGCGCGCTCGGCCTTGGTCATCGAGGAGATGATGGCAAGCTGGCGGCCGAAGAGCTTGTCGTTGAGGCCTGCAGCGGCCATCTTGTCCTTCATGCCGGCCATGCCGGGCATCATGCCCATAATGCCGCCCATGCCGCCCATCTTCTGCATCTGCCTGAGCTGGTCGGCCAGGTCGTTCAGATCGAACTTGCCCTTGGCCATCTTGGCGGCCATGGCGGCCGCCTTCTCGGCGTCGATATTCTCCGCCGCCTTCTCGACCAGCGAGACGATGTCGCCCATGCCGAGGATACGGTCGGCGATACGGCGGGGATGGAATTCTTCCAGCTCGCCCATCTTTTCGCCGACACCGATCAGCTTGATCGGTTTGCCGGTGACAGCGCGCATCGAAAGGGCGGCACCGCCGCGGCCGTCGCCGTCCATACGGGTCAGCACGAGGCCGGTGATGCCGACGCGCTCGTCGAAATTGCGGGCGAGATTGACAGCGTCCTGACCGGTCAAGCTATCGGCGACCAGGAGGATTTCGTGCGGATTGGACTTCTTCTTGATATCCGCCATCTCGACCATGAGCGGCTCGTCGATATGCGTACGGCCGGCGGTGTCGAGGATGACGATGTCATGACCGCCGAGCTTGGCGGCCTGCACGGCGCGCGCTGCGATATCGGTCGGCGACTGGCCGGCGATGATCGGCAGGGTGTCGACGCGCGTCTGAACACCGAGCTGGCGCAACTGCTCCTGCGCGGCCGGACGGCGCGTGTCGAGCGAGGCCATCAGGACCTTCTTGCGGTCGCGGCTCGTCATGCGGCTGGCGATCTTGGCGGTCGTAGTGGTCTTACCGGAGCCCTGCAGACCGACCATCATGACGACGACCGGGGCCGGCGCGTTGAGGTCGATGCCGACGCCTTCGCCGCCAAGCATTTCGATCAGTTCGTCATGGACGATCTTGACGACCATCTGGCCGGGCTTGATCGACTTCAGGATCTCGGCGCCTACGGCCTTTTCACGGACGCGATCGGTAAAGGAGCGTACGACATCCAGCGCCACGTCGGCTTCCAACAGCGCGCGGCGAACCTCGCGAAGTGCTGCGGAAACATCGGCTTCCGAAAGCGCGCCGCGGCCAGTCAGTCCATTCAGAATGGAACCAAGACGGTCCTGGAGGTTTTCAAACATCAGTTCTTCCTTATCGATCGCTTGGGATTTGGACTTGCGCAACTTGCGCGGTTCCTCGCCCGAAAACGTCGTGCTTTTCCATGACGAAAACAAGACGCAAAGCCAAAAAGCACCCGAGGGCGCATCGCGCTGTCGGGTGTTGACCTCCGGGATCTCTTTATACCTTAACGGGTCCCGGTCGGTGGCTCGGAGGCTTGTGCTCGTCGCAGATTGGTGGGGATAAACAGGAAACGGGTGGGAAAGTCAAGCCGAGAGGGCGGAAAGGCTTTCAAAACCCTGATGTTTAACCCACATCTCAGCCAAGAGAAAAATCCATCGGCGTATTCATGACAGATAGATCCGGTTCCAGGAAGACATCGAACCCCTATTATCAAGGTCCAATCTCCGATCACTTCGACGGGCTACGCTTCTTTAATCCGGGCGGCGTGGAACCGGGTGGTCTTAGTGACCTGTTGAAATGGAAACTTGGCGGCGGGCGGGCGCGTTGGCCTCGTCCGGTCGTCAGCCTGTTTCCGCCGGCCAGGCCCGACAGGCGTGTTTTCGGCGACGTCTTGCGGGTCACCATGATCGGCCATGCCTCGATGCTGATCCAGGCGGCCGGTCTCAATATATTGACCGATCCTGTGTGGTCGGAACGCGTGAGCCCTTTCACCTTCATCGGCCCCAAACGGGCGGTTCCGCCCGGTATCCGCTTCGAAGACCTGCCGCCGATCGATCTCGTGCTGGTCTCGCACAATCACTATGATCATCTCGATCTCGCGACGCTGAAGCGGCTGCACGAGACGCACGCGCCAAAAATCCTCACGCCGCTCGGCAACGATGCCGTTATCCGCCGTGGGGCGCCCGGTGCCCAGATCACGACAATGGATTGGGGCGATCGCATCGCCATTGCCGACAAGGTGACGGTCGATGCCGAGCCTTGCCATCACTGGTCGGCGCGTGGCGCCGGCGACCGTCGCATGGCGCTCTGGGCCGCTTTCGTCATCACGACGCCTGCCGGCAAGATCTACCATATTGGCGATACCGGCTTTCATGGCGGCTTGAATTATGAGGCCGCGCGGCAAAAACACGGCAGCTTCCGCCTCGCCATCCTGCCTTTCGGCGCCTACGAACCGCGCTGGTTCATGAAGGGCCAGCATCAGAATCCGGAAGAAGCGGTCAAGGGCATGAAGCTCTGCAACGCCGCCCACGTCGCCGGCCACCATTTCGCGACCTTCCAGCTCACCGACGAGGCGATCGATGCGCCGGTTCACGCGCTGGACGCGGCCCTGAAGGCCGAGGGCGTGGAAGCGGATCGGTTCCGACCGCTGAGAGCGGGGGAAGTGTTCGATGTGCCGATGGTTTAAGACCAAACACTTTGACAGTGATGTGGGGAGGAGTTGGATTGGAACGATCGCCTGCCCAACCGTTTAGATCATCACTGTAGTGCCAGCAGATAGGAGCTTTGTATTCTTTATCAGTGACGCGAGTTCGCCAAAACGAGATATCTCGATGCTCCTTGCCTTCGAAGCTGCTTAGCGTCGGAGTGAGCTGATAGCGATCCACTTTGCTTCTTCCGGCCGCCTTATGTGCCAGTACTTCCAACCGTCAAGGTTAGTTCGCTTATCGTCTTTTGTTAGAGCGACACCGCCGGCCGCCGCAGAAGGGCTGGTGTACCGATCCCCTTCGACCATCCATGCCCCGTTTTGAATGATGCCCGTATGAACGCGGCCATTGTATTCCATCCGTAGTTCGGTGCCGTGTGGTAGTGTGACGCCTTTGCTTGCCCAAGGACGGCTTCCACTAGGTGTGACTTGGGTGGCATGCGCTTGGCCTTCGATTTGGAGCAGGCGCCGAAGCACGGTGTTAGGCGTTTCAGCAAAACTTTGTCGCGCTAGCTCGATCCGTTTATGCACGTCGAAGTCAATTTCAATAGTCCGCAGTTCTGTCATGCAGGCCTCCTTTGATAGTCCGCAATTGAAAGTTAAAATAGTAATTTAAGTAAGTAAAGGAGAAAAGGAGGTCTCGTGCAGCTTGCGTTGCGGCCCGTGGTGGTGGAAGGCGAAACATTGCCAGCCAGACAAGGCCGTCTCTTGCACTTTGCGCCAATGTGTGGGCCCTCTCCTCGCAGATGGGCAGAGGGAGTCATCATGCCACTGGTAATTCCCCCGCATTTCCGCCATATACAGCTCGAAAACACTGACGGACATACCAGCATGAGCAATACGGTCGAATTCGCGCGGATGAACGGGCTTGGCAACAAGATCCTGGTTGTCGACATGCGTGGCCGGAAAGATGTGGTGACAGCGGCGGCGGCGATTGCGCTGAATGCCGATCCGGCCACTGAGTTCGATCAGATCATGGCGATCCACGACCCGAAGGCGCAAGGCACCGACGCCTGGATCGATATTCTGAATTCCGATGGCACCAAGGCGCAGGCCTGCGGCAATGGTACGCGCTGCGTCGTGCAGGCGCTGGCCGCCGAGACCGGCAAGAAGATATTCACCTTCCAAACGGTCGCCGGCATTCTGAATGCCGTCGAGCACGAGGACGGCACGATTTCGGTCGATATGGGTAAGCCGGTCTTCGCCTGGGACAAGATCCCGCTCGCCGAGGAATTCGCCGATACGCGCCGTATCGAGCTGCAGATCGGGCCGATCGACAATCCTGTCCTGCATTCGCCTTCGGCCATGTCGATGGGCAATCCGCATGCGATCTTCTGGGTCGACAAGGACCCGATGTCTTACGATCTCGCCCGCTTTGGACCGCTGCTCGAAAACCATCCGATGTTTCCCGAGCGCGCCAATATCACCTTGGCGCAGGTGCTTTCGCCGACCACGCTGCGCACGCGCACCTGGGAGCGCGGCGCGGGGCTGACGCTTGCTTGCGGCTCGGCCGCCTGTTCGGCCGCCGTCAGTTCGGCGCGCACCGGCCGCACCGGCCGCAAGGTGACGATCGACGTCGCCTCTGCTCCTGCGCCGAGCCAGCTCACCATCGAATGGCGGGAAAGTGACGATCACGTCGTCATGACCGGTCCGGCGGAATGGGAATGGTCTGGTGTCGTCGATCCCGTAACGGGGAGCTGGGCACGCGATCAGGAGCAGGGGGCTCAGGCGCGGTGAGCGGGGTCGAGGTCATCACCTTCGGCTGCCGTCTCAACACCTATGAATCCGAAGTGATGAGGTCGCAGGCGGAAGCCGCGGGGCTCAATAATGCCATCCTGGTCAATACCTGCGCCGTCACCGGCGAGGCCGTGCGACAGGCGCGCCAGGCGATCCGCCGCGCGCGGCGCGACAATCCGCATGCTCGCATCATCGTCACCGGCTGCGCCGCGCAGACAGAAAAACATGCTTTCGCCGAAATGGCTGAAGTGGATGCCGTGCTCGGCAACGAGGAGAAGCTGACGAGTGCTTCCTATCGTTCCCTGCCGGATTTCGGCGTTTCAGCCGAAGAGAAGCTGCGCGTCAACGACATCATGAGCGTGCGCGCGACCGCGCCGCAGATGATCAGGCATATCGACGGGCACGTACGCGCCTTCATTCAGGTACAGAACGGT
The DNA here is from genome assembly GCF_014200235.1 of Martinezella paranaensis. Lineage (NCBI taxonomy): Bacteria > Pseudomonadati > Pseudomonadota > Alphaproteobacteria > Hyphomicrobiales > Rhizobiaceae > Martinezella > Martinezella paranaensis. The sequence continues at coordinate 288,569 of NZ_JACHBI010000004.1, forward strand.
TGCGACCATCGCTGCACCTTCTGCATCATCCCCTATGGCCGCGGCAATTCGCGATCCGTGCCGATGGGTGCGGTGGTGAGCCAAGCGCGCAATCTCGTCGAAAGCGGTTACCGCGAGATCGTTCTGACCGGCGTCGATGCCACCAGTTACGGCGCCGACCTGCCGGGAACGCCGACGCTCGGCCTCTTGGCAAAGACGCTGCTGAAGCAGGTTCCCGAGATCCGCCGCCTGCGGCTATCCTCGATCGACAGCATCGAGGCCGACCAACATCTGATGGATCTGATCGCCGACGAGCCGCGCTTCATGCCGCATCTGCATCTGTCGCTGCAGCATGGCGACGACATGATCCTGAAGCGGATGAAGCGGCGGCATTCACGCGCCGATGCTATCCGTTTTATCGAGGATGCTCGCCGTCTTCGGTCGGAGATGAGCTTTGGCGCCGATATGATCGCCGGTTTTCCGACCGAAACGGACGCGATGTTCGAAAACGCCGTCAGTCTGGCGGAAGAGGTTGGCATTGCGCATCTGCATGTCTTTCCCTACAGCCCGCGTCCCGGTACGCCGGCCGCTCGGATGCCGCAGCTCGACCGCGCGTTGATCAAGCAACGCGCTGCACGGCTGCGCTTGGCTGGACAAAAGCTGCATCAGTCCCATCTCGACTCCATGGTCGGCACGCGGCAATGGCTGCTTGTGGAGAATAACGGGCTGGCGCATACGGAAAACTTCACGCTTGTCGCAGCCCCAAGCCTCAGGCCGCGCGACCTTGTGCAGGTGGCGATCACCGGCCACAATGGCAAGCATCTCGACATGCAACTTGCGGCCGCCGACGCGGCCTGATCCTACTCGCTCACGGAATTTTCATGGCGCTCAATTTCATCAAAAAAGTCTTCACCTTCGGCCGCGAAAAGCCGACGGAAGAACAGGCGCCCGTCGAGGATTCGACGAAGGTTGAAACGCCCGTTCCGGAGCAAGAGGCGCCTGCTGCGGAGCCTTCCGTTCATTCCGAGTTTGTCGAGCCTGCGTCACCCCCCTCTGTCCCTTCGGGACATCTCCCCCTCAAGGGGGGAGATCGTTTGGAGAGTGATGCGCCTTCCGAACAAGACGAGCGGGCCGATACGCAAGCAGAAGACGACTTGCGCATTTCGTTGAATGCTCAGGTGATCGAGGCTGAGAAAGCTGCTACGGCAGAGTATCCTGTGGCGACTGAAGTTGGTGATGAGTCTGACGAGACCGCCTCCGAAACGATCTCCCCCCTTAAGGGAGAGATGTCCAATAGGACGGAGGGGGGTGACGCAGGCTCGACAAACTCGGAGTTCTCGTCGGAAAGCACAGAATCTCCAACAGACTCGCAACCTCCATCGGAAAACACCGAATCCCCCATCCTCCCTAAAGGCTTCTCCACCGCCGCGCCCGCTCCAGCTCCCATTCCGGAAGCCCCCAAGCAGAAGCTTTCGTGGTTCCAGCGCCTCCGCGCCGGTCTTGCGCGCACTTCGTCACAGCTCTCTGGCCAGATCACGGCGCTTTTCACCAAGCGCAAGCTGGACGATCAGACGCTGCAGGATTTGGAGGATCTGTTGATCCAGGCCGATCTTGGCGTCGAGACCGCCATGCGGGTCACCGATACGCTGGCTTCGGAACGCTACGGCAAGGATGTGACCGGCGAGGATGTCAGCCGGATCATGGCGCAGGAAATCGCCAAGGTGCTGAAGCCGGTCGCCAAGCCATTGCAGCTCGATCTCGGTCATAAGCCGCATGTCATCCTGATCGTCGGCGTTAACGGCACCGGCAAGACGACGACGATCGGCAAGCTGGCGGCGAAGCTTTCTGGTGCGGGCTTGAAGGTCATGGTGGCCGCCGGCGATACGTTCCGCGCCGCGGCCATCGAGCAGTTGAAGATCTGGGCCGACCGCACCAAGTCGGAATTCATCGGCACCAAGCTCGGCGCCGATGCCGCCGGTCTTGCCTTCGATGCCTTCCAGCAGGCCAAGGCCAACAAGAGCGACGTGCTGATCATCGACACCGCCGGCCGCCTGCAGAACAAGGCGGAGCTGATGGCGGAGCTGGAAAAGATCGTCCGCGTGCTCGGCAAGCTCGATCCCGACGCGCCGCATACCGTTCTGCAAACGCTGGATGCGACCACCGGCCAGAATGCGTTGAATCAGGTGGAAATCTTCCGCAATGTCGCAGGGGTCAACGGCCTGATCATGACCAAGCTCGACGGTACGGCGCGCGGCGGTATCCTCGTAGCCATCTCGGCCAAGCACAAGCTGCCGGTCTATTTCATCGGCGTCGGCGAGGGTGTAGACGATCTCGAGCCGTTCGAGGCTGAGGATTTTGCCCATGCCATCGCCGGGATCGGTCAATGAACGACAAGACCAAATTCGATGACAGTGCCAAATCCGATGACAGTGAGAGTGCCGCAATGACGACCAGCGACAGTGATCTGACCCCAAGTGCTGCCGACAAGCATCATCCGCTGCTGAAGCTGGTGCTGGAACTCGGGCCGCTGCTCGTCTTCTTCTTCGGCAATCTGCGTGGCGACTGGCTGGTGCAGCATTTCCCGGCGCTCTCGGCGCTGGGCGGTCCGCTCTTCGTCGCAACCGCCCTGTTCATGGCGGCGACTGTGACCTCGCTCGTCGTCTCGAAGATCATGCTCGGCCATCTGCCGCTGATGCCATTCGTCTCCGGCATCGTCGTCGTCACCTTCGGCGCGCTCGGCATCTATCTGCAGAACGAGACCTTCATCAAGATGAAGCCGACCATCATCAACGCCCTGTTCGGCGTGGTGCTGCTCGGCGGGCTCGCCTTCGGCAGATCGCTGCTCGGCTATGTCTTCAATGCTGCCTTCCAGTTGGATAGCGAAGGCTGGCGCAAGCTCACACTGCGCTGGGGCATCTTCTTCCTGTTTCTCGCCGTGCTTAACGAAGTCGTCTGGCGTGGATCGAACTGGTACTATCTGCCCGATGTGAAAGCCGCGGATAATCTCTGGGTGCTCTTCAAGGTCTGGGGCACGATGCCGATCACCATCATCTTCACCTTGTCGCAGATGCCGCTGATCATGAAGCACACGGTCAATCCGCCGGCGGAAACCGAAGAATGACGACGCTTACGGACGCCGAAAATCGCTATCGGCAGCAAAGCTTCTGGTTCATTGCCTGCGCGATGGTCCTGCTAGTCCAGATCGTTGCGGAATATATGATGGGCCGGGTGCCGATCTGCACCTGCGGCTATGTCAAGCTCTTCGAACCCGTCGTGAAATCCAGCGGCAATTCGCAGCATATCGCCGACTGGTATACGCCGTCGCACATCATTCACGGCTTCCTGTTCTTCGGGCTGACGCATCTAATCATGCGCCGCAAGCCGCTGTCGATGCGCCTGTTCGTCGCCATGTTGATCGAATCCGGCTGGGAGCTGCTCGAGAACTCGCCGATCATCATCAACCGCTACCGCACGGCGACGATCTCGCTCGACTATTTCGGCGACAGCATCCTGAACTCGGCGATGGACGCGGTGTTCATGGTCGTCGGCTTCCTGTTCGCATGGCGCGCGCCGGTGGCGCTGACCATCGTGATCGCCATCTTCTTCGAGCTGCTCACCGGCTGGCTGATCCGCGACAATCTCACGCTGAACATCATCATGCTGGTCTGGCCGATCGATGCGATCAAGACCTGGCAGGGTGGGCTTTAAGAGAACTTTGAACCCGTGGCCACCTCGTGGTTCGAGGCCCTATTGCCTGCGCCAAGGCTTCGGCAACAGAGCACCTCACCATGAGGTGGAGTGCCTCTTGCGCAGGGCGGCGAAGATCAGCCCTCCTGGTGAGGTGCGGAAGTGCCCTGAGCCTGCCGAAGGGGGGCTGGAGCCTCGAACCACGAGGGCGGGTGGTTATCGCTGTCGTCGTTTCTCGACGCGGGCGCGGCGTTTAAGACGCAGATTTCCCCTGAGCTTTCTCTATCGCCGGATACAGCCCCTCTTTGAGGCTGTTCGCGGTAAACGGCCCGACCTGCTTGTAGAGGATCGTGCCGTCGGGGCCGACGAGGTAGGATTCGGGAATACCGTAGACGCCCCAGTCGATCGCGGCCGAACCGTTCGGATCGATGCCGATGGCGCTATAGGGATTGCCGAGTTCGCCGAGGAAACGCAGGGCGTTTTCGCTCGTATCCTTGTAGTTGATGGCGACGATGTTCAGCCGGCCGTCTTTGGCGAGTTGCTTCAAGACAGGGTGTTCTTCACGGCAGGGAAGGCACCAGGAGGCGAAGACGTTGACGAGCGTCAGCTTGCCTTTGATGGCATCGTCGGTCAGCGCCGGCAGATTGGAGCCCTCGAGCGGTGTCAACGCCAGGGTCGGAGCTTTCGTGCCGATCAGGGCCGAGGGGATGGCGGAAATATCGGTGCCGTGGACTTCCTGGTCGTACATCACCTTGCCGACGGCAAGGGCAATGCAGGCAAAGACGATCAGTGGAATGAGCGCCAGCAGGTAGCGACCGGTATTGCCGGACTTCGGCTTGTTGCCTTCTTCAGTTCCCAGGCTCATTTCGTCTTGCTTTCCGGGGTGCGCTGTGACCGGCGGCGGATGCCGGAGGCTTCGAGCGCCGCGATTTCCTTGCGCCGCAAATGTCCGTCGATCCATGTCCAGGCGATGACGGCGATGATCATGGCGGCGGTAAAACCATAGGAGCCGTAGACGTAGAAAGGATGCGTCATGCTATTCCTCCCGGGCGGCCATGCGGGCGGCGAGACGACGCTGCGCGGCGATGCGGCGACGCCAAATCTCGTTGCGGATCGCCATCAAATGCAGCGTGAAGAACAGCAGCGTGAAGGCAAGCGCCATGACGAAGAGCGGCCACAGGAATTGTGCATCGATGGTCGGGCCATCCAGGCGCATGATGCTTTCGGACTGATGCAGCGTGTTCCACCAGTCGACCGAGAACTTGATGATCGGAATGTTGATGAAGCCGACGAGGACCAGCACGGCGCTGACGCGCGCTGCCTTCGACGGATCGTCCATGGCGCGATTGAGCGCAATCAGCCCGAGATACATCAGGAAGAGGATGAAGACCGAAGTGAGCCGGGCATCCCAGACCCAATAGGTGCCCCACATCGGTTTGCCCCAGAGCGAGCCGGTGACGAGGGCGACGAGGGTAAAGGCGGCGCCGAGTGGTGCTGCGGCCTTGGCGGAGACATCGGCCAGCGGATGGCGCCAGACCAGCGTACCGATCGCCGACATGCTCATGATCGTATAGCACATCATCGACAGCCATGCGGCCGGCACGTGGATATACATGATGCGGACGGTATCGCCCTGCTGGTAGTCGCCTTCGGTCGAAAAGGCGAGATAGAGGCCGATCGCGAAGAGCACGGCTGATATGGCCGCCAACCAGGGAATAAGACGCGCCGAAAGCGCCAGGAACCGTGTCGGGTTGGCGAGGTCGGAAAATCGGCTGATCGCGGGGCTGATATCGCTCATGTCGCCTGTTTAAACCGATATCGCTTTTACGGCAATCGATCGCATTGTCTCAGGCCTATCAATCCGTCGTGTTGCGCAAGGCGAGAGCTGCTGCGGCCGGGCCGAGCACGGCAAAGAACAGGGTAAGTGCAATCAGGATCAGGAAGGGCGGCAGGAAGGGCTGCGGACCTTCGACCACGGCATAGGTGGCGCTGACGCCGAAGATCAGCACGGGAATGGTCAGCGGTAGCACCAGGATCGATACCAGCAGTCCGCCACGCGGCAAGGCAACGGCAACGGCGGCGCCGACCGCGCCGATGAAGGTGATAGCCGGCGAGCCGACAAGCAAAGTCAGCGCCGTCGCGCCGATCGCCATCTCGTTCATGTTCATGAAGAGGCCGAGCAACGGCGAGGCGATGACCAGCGGCAGGCCGGTCGCCGTCCAATGTGCGGCGCATTTGGTGAGCACGGTCAGCACCAGCGGCGTTTCCTGCATGACCAGCAGATCGAGCGATCCGTCATCGCGTTCGGCCTGAAACAGGCGGTCGAGACCGAGCAGGGCGGACAGAAGCGCGCCGATCCAGACGATGGCCGGACCGATGCGCGACAAAAGCTTCAAGTCGGGGCCGACGCCGAAGGGAATGACGGCGACGACGGTCAGAAAGAAGAGGATGCCGATGAGCGCGCCACCGCCGGCGCGGACTGAAAGTTTTAAGTCTCGGAGGAAGAGGGCGGTCATGGGGATATCCTGCCGTGGTGAGGGGGGTATCGCAGGTTCGGCAGACTCTGCATTGTCGAACTCATCCCCACACCCCTTCGCTCACTCCGGCAAACCCCGTCATCCGCATTTCCTGCACATTCTCCAAGCCCAGAGGTTGATGCGTTGCGGCAAGGATAATGCCGCCATTCTTCTGATGGGCTGTGATGAGCTGCGCAAGCAGCCGGTCTGCTGCCGCGTCCAATGCTGCCGTCGGTTCATCGAGGATCCAGATCGGGCGATAGGCGACCAGCAGTTTTGCGAAGGCTATTCGGCGTTGCTGGCCGGCGGAGAGATAGCCGAAGGGCAGGTGGGTGATGCCGGCAAGGCCGACGGCATCGGCCGCTTCATCGACATCCACACCGAAGCCGCCTGGCATGTCGTCCAGGAAGGTTTTCCAGAAGGACAGATTTTCGGCCACGGTGAGCTCGGATTTCATCGCATTGCGATGGCCGAGATAGTGGCTGGCCTCGTATGCCGGGCGGTCTGATTCGCCCTTGGAATCGGTGAAAACGACGCGGCCTTTTTCCTGCTTTAAGAGGCCCGCGACAACACGCAGAAGCGTCGATTTTCCTGAGCCGTTGCGGCCTGTCAGGATCAGGGCCTCGCCATTGCTCAAGCTAAAGGAAACATTTACGAAAATCAGGTCTTCACCCCGCCTTGCCGCCAGGTTTTCAGCGCTTAGATGCATCTGCTCAGGCTTTCCCCGTTTTCGTTATCGCAGCGCGCAAAAAATTGTCCGAATTTGCGCTTTGCCACTCTGGCAAGTCTTTACGAAATTATCTATAAGACCCGCAACCACGCCAGCGGTCGGCGTGAATTTCATCCTTGCGCCGAACATAAGGTTTTCTGCCTTACGTGCGGACAGCGGAAATGGCCGTACCCGCATCCTGATGTGCATAAAGTGCATAGGCGTTCGCACGACTGTGTTGGCTATCAGAAACGGGGTATCTCGTGTCTAAATCTCTTGACAGTTTCAATTGTCGTTCCACGCTGTCCGTGAACGGGAAAGACTACGTCTATTTCAGCCTGCCCAAGGCTGAGGCCAATGGTCTGCCTGGCGTTTCCAAGCTGCCCTATTCGATGAAGGTGCTGCTGGAAAACCTGCTGCGCTTCGAAGACGGGCAGTCGGTCACCAAGGAACATATCCTTGCCGTCGCCGAATGGCTGACCAACAAGGGTACCGTCGAGAACGAAATCGCCTATCGCCCGGCGCGCGTGCTGATGCAGGACTTCACCGGCGTTCCGGCCGTTGTCGACCTTGCTGCCATGCGCGACGCGATGGTGTCGCTCGGCGGCGATCCGGAAAAGATCAACCCGCTGGTTCCCGTCGATCTCGTCATCGACCACTCTGTCATCGTCGATGAATTCGGCACGCCGCAGGCTTTTGCCAAGAACGTCGAGCTGGAATATCAGCGTAACGGCGAGCGCTACCGCTTCCTGAAGTGGGGTCAGCAGGCATTCCAGAACTTCCGCGTCGTTCCTCCCGGCACCGGCATCTGTCACCAAGTGAACCTCGAATATCTTGGCCAGACTGTCTGGACGAAGGAAGAGGACGGCGAAACAATCGCTTATCCCGACACCTGCGTCGGCACCGACTCGCACACGACCATGATCAACGGTCTCGGCGTTCTCGGCTGGGGCGTTGGCGGTATCGAAGCTGAAGCTGCGATGCTCGGCCAGCCCGTCTCCATGCTGCTGCCGGAAGTCATCGGCTTCAAGCTCACCGGCAAGCTCAAGGAAGGCGTCACCGCGACCGACCTCGTGCTGACCGTCGTGCAGATGCTGCGCAAGAAGGGCGTCGTTTCCAAGTTCGTCGAATTCTTCGGCCCCGGCCTCGACAACATGCCGCTCGCCGACCGCGCGACCATCGGCAACATGGGTCCGGAATACGGCGCGACCTGCGGCTTCTTCCCGGTCGATAAGGAAACGTTGAACTATCTCAACATGTCCGGTCGTGCGAAGGATCGTATCGCGCTCGTCGAAGCCTATTCGAAGGCTCAGGGCATGTGGCGCGACAATGATGGTTCCGACCTCGTCTTCACCGACACGCTGGAACTCGACCTCAACGATGTCGTGCCGTCGATGGCCGGTCCGAAGCGCCCGGAAGGCCGTATCGCGCTGGAAAACATCGCGTCCGGTTTCGCCACATCGATGGACACCGAATACAAGAAGCCCGGCCAGCTCTCCAACCGCTATGCGGTCGAAGGCACGGATTTCGATATCGGCCATGGTGACGTCGCAATCGCCGCCATCACCTCCTGCACCAACACCTCCAACCCGTCGGTGCTGATCGCTGCCGGCCTTCTCGCCCGCAACGCCGTTGCCAAGGGCCTGAAGAGCAAGCCGTGGGTCAAGACCTCGCTAGCACCGGGATCGCAGGTTGTCGGCGAATACCTCGCCAAGTCCGGCCTGCAGGCCGATCTCGACAAGCTCGGCTTCAACCTGGTCGGCTTCGGCTGCACCACCTGCATCGGCAACTCCGGCCCGCTGCCGGCGCCGATCTCGAAGACGATCAACGACAAGGGCCTGATCGTTTCCGGCGTTCTCTCCGGCAACCGTAACTTCGAAGGCCGCATTTCGCCTGATGTCCAGGCGAACTACCTGGCGTCCCCGCCGCTCGTCGTCGCCTATGCGCTCGCCGGCACGGTGCAGCTCGACCTGACGAAGGAGCCGATCGGCGAAGACCAGAACGGCAAGCCGGTCTACCTCAAGGACATCTGGCCGACCTCGCAGGAAGTGCAGGAATTCATCCTGAAGTACGTCACCCGCGAACTCTACGAAACCAAGTACGCCGACGTCTTCAAAGGCGATGCCAACTGGCAGGCCGTGCAGGTTCCTCCGGGCCAGACCTATGCCTGGGACGACAACTCGACCTATGTGCAGAACCCGCCTTATTTCGTGGGCATGGGCAAGACCGGCGCCGGCGTTTCCGACATCAAGGGCGCCCGCGTTCTCGGCCTCTTCGGCGACAAGATCACCACCGACCACATTTCTCCGGCCGGTTCGATCAAGGCTGCCTCGCCGGCCGGTTCCTACCTCATCGGTCATGGCGTCGGCGTTGCCGACTTCAACCAGTACGGCACGCGCCGCGGCAACCATGAAGTCATGATGCGCGGTACCTTTGCCAACATCCGCATCCGCAACCATATGCTCGGCCCGAACGGCAAGGAAGGTGGCTACACCATCCACTATCCGTCCAAGGAAGAGACGTCGATCTACGATGCGGCCATGCAGTACAAGGCCGAGGGCGTTCCGCTCGTCATCTTCGCAGGTGTCGAGTACGGCAACGGCTCGTCGCGTGACTGGGCAGCCAAGGGCACGAACCTGCTCGGCGTGCGCGCCGTCGTCGCCCAGTCGTTCGAGCGTATCCATCGCTCGAACCTGGTCGGCATGGGCGTCATCCCCTTCGTCTTCGAGGACGGCACCACCTGGGCAAGCCTCGGCCTGAAGGGTGACGAACTCGTGACGATCGAGGGCCTGGAACACATCAAGCCACGCGAGCGCAAGATCGCCAAGATCACCTATGGCGACGGCTCCGTGAAGGACGTTCCGATCATCTGCCGCATCGATACGCTGGATGAAGTGACCTACGTCAACAATGGCGGCATCCTGCAGACCGTTCTGCGCGATCTCGCGGCCTGATTGGCATTAAAACTGCCTATACACGCCGCCGGAGCATAGCTCTCCGGCGGCGTCTTGTTTTTCACGCCGATGTGTACGACGCTAACGTCTCCGGGCCTTCGTCTCACCCCTTCGTGACTTTGCGTCATCGTGCTTAGCTATTATCTCTTGTTTCAGATTTATCAGGCTTGATGAGGCCTTACGGACATCCTGAAAAGCGCGACGCGGTTTCGGGGTTCGTGCCAGCACAAGGCCTTCAAGGTCTGAGAAAGAGGTATAACGGCATGCGCTTACGGTTTTTGGTTCCACTTCTAGCAGGCATCGCGCTCGCAAGTTCGCTGCATGCGGAGGAGCTTGCCAAAATCAAGGGCGTTGTCGAACTCTTCACGTCCCAGGGCTGCGCCTCCTGTCCGCCGGCCGATGCTGCGTTTCAGAAGCTGATCCGCCAGGGCGATGTCGTCGCACTCGCCTATCACGTCGATTATTGGAATTATCTCGGCTGGAACGACACGATGGCGTCCAAGGACAATACGGCTCGGCAATATGCCTATGCCCGCACCCTCGGCCGCAGCGGGGTCTATACGCCGCAGGCGATCATCAATGGCCGCGACCATCTGAACGGTGCCGATCTAAACGCCATCAATTTCAAGCTCGATGACTTCCAGCGCCAGGGCAAGGGCCTAACGGTCCCGGTCAGTGCCGCCATGAAGGGCGACGAACTGGAGATCAAGATTGGCGCTGGCCAGGGCAAGGCTAATGTCGTCGTTGCCTATTTCGACAGGGAGCAGCAGGTTGCTCCGAAGGCCGGCGAAAACAATGGCCAGGAAATCACCTATCTGCACGCGGTTTCGGACGTCGAAACCGTTGGCATGTGGGACGGCAAGGCCATGAATGTCGTGCTGCCCGCCAATGTATTGGACAAAGCCGGTCGGCGCGGCCTGGCGGTTCTATTGCAGTCCTCGACGCCATCGGGCGACCCGGCGGCGATCATCGGCGCGACGGTCTTGACGATCGGGACCGACGGCTGATCTGCATTTTCCGACGTCAGTCGAAAAGGTCCCAATTTCGGCTTTTGCCGAAAGTTCTCTATTTTGGCTGGCACCAAAAAGAGGGAGTGCCCGGCGAGGGCGCATTCGGGGCTGGGGTTCGGTCGATACGCCCCGGCCGGGCTCGGTTTAGCGCGGCGGCGCCAAACCGGGCCCTATAGTTCCGGTAAATGGGGCGTCGTTTTGACTGAAATGCGGCGCCGCCAAGATGCGTCCTTTCAAGCGCAAGAAATTGTGAGTAGCTCTTGGTCTTGCAATTTAATGTGGCTGAGGCAAACTGTCATCTTCTTGTCATGACGCAACCCCTGGGGGATTGATGACTGATCAGCCGGAATTGCGACACGGCGAAAGCCGTTCCGTCGACACCACTTCTTCCGTCGTCGTTGATCTCAGAGAATACAAACAGAGCAAGGACCCGCTGCCGGTGACCTTCCATCGCAGGGAGCTGGACGCCATCCTATGGATCTACGGCCGCATGGTCGGCGAAGGCGAATGGCGTGACTACGCCATCGACCATCTCAGGGAAAAGGCGGTTTTCTCGGTCTTCAAGCGCGCAGGCGAGCTGCCTCTCTTCCGCATCGAGAAAAACCCCAAGCTGGCCGCTAAGCAGGGCGCGTTTGCCGTAATCAATACCAACGGCATGATCCTGAAGCGTGGCCACGACCTGAACCAGGTGCTGAAGGTTTTCGATAAGCAGCTCAAGCTGGTGGAGAAGTAGCGTTGTTCCTTCTCCCCTCGGGGAGAAGGTAAAGGCGATACTACCCCCCAAACAAAGTCCCCGGATAGACCGATGGATCGGGGTCGGTTTCTACACCCTCGCCCAGCGCCTTTTGCATCAGCATCGTGTCCAGCCAGCGGCCGTGCTTGTAGCCGGTGCCTTTCAACAGGCCCGTCTCCGTAAAACCGGCGGCGCGGTGGAGGGCGACGGAGGCTGGGTGGGCGCCGCCGATGACGGCGATCATTTGGCGGAAGCCGAGGGTCTGGCAGTTTTCCACCAGAGCTGCCAGCAGCGCTTTGCCGATGCCGCGGCCGCGCGCTTCAGGCGCGAGATAGATCGAATCCTCCACCATCCAGCGATAGGCCGGCCGCGTGCGGAACGCGGAAGCGTAGGCATAGCCCAAGAAGGCGCCGTCTTCGCCTTCTGCGGCGATATAGGGGTAGCCTTTGTCGCGGATACCCTGGAAGCGGCCAGCCATTTCCTCTTCGCCCGGCGGGGTGATCTCATAGCTTGCCGTGCCGTTCAAAACGGAGTCGCGGTAGATGGCGGTGATAAAGGGAAGGTCGGCGGAGGTGGCGTTGCGAAGGCGGAAGGACATCTGCGTTTATTGCCTGATCTGCGATTCCAAAACGCAGATATAAAGCCGCGTGTGAAGCTGCAAGGCAAACAAAAAAGGCGGCCGGAGCCGCCTTTTCGAACGATCATTCATGTCGCAGCAATTATTTGCGGTTGCCCATGAATTGCAGCAGGAACATGAACAGGTTGATGAAGTCCAGGTAAAGCGTCAGCGCGCCCATGATCGCCTTGCGGCCAGCAACGGCAACGTCGTCGGCTTCATAGTACATTTCCTTGATCCGCTGCGTATCCCAGGCGGTCAGGCCTGCGAAGATCAGCACGCCGATCGCCGAGATGGCGAACTGCAGGGCGGACGAATGCAGGAAAATGTTGACGAGCATGGCGATGATCAGGCCGAAAAGACCCATCATCATGAACGAGCCCATCGCGGACAGGTTACGCTTCGTCGTGTAGCCGAACAGCGACAGCGCGCCGAAGGAGGCGGCGGTCACGAAGAAGGTCTGCACGACGCTCTGGCCGGTGTAGATGATGAAGATCGACGACAGCGACAGGCCCACCAACGCGGCATAGACCCAGAAGGTCGTCGTCGCGGCGGCAACGCTCATACTATTGATCCTGAAGCTCAGGAAGAACACCATCGCCAAGGGAGCGAGGATGACGACCCAACGCAGCGGGCTCAGATAGATCGCCTGACCGAAAGTTGTGAGCTGCCCGTCAGCGAAGGCGAGGGTGAATGCGAAATAGGCGGCCAAACCCGTGATCGCCAGACCCAGCGCCATCAGGTTATAGACCTTGAGCATGTAGGCTCGAAGGCCCTCATCTATCATCGCACCGGTCTGCGCACCGCTCTGGGGCGCCCGGTTTTGGTAATTGCGGAAGTCAGCCATGTTTTCCTCTTTCAAGCTCCGATGTGAGTAGCGTGTCGGGCACTTTGTCCCAGGCGCCGCTGCGGAGCTCCAGCATGCCTGCACAGAATATGAGGCTTTCACGCCCTATGCACAAGGGCTAAGCGGGGGCGGCAGGGTTAAATCGGCGTAATATCGAGCAATTTCGGGATGCTCGGTTAACGTCCAAGCATCTTGGCAGCGGACATGCCTTTCCGAAAATCCACGGCGATTTTCGTGTTCTGTGCTCAGAGTTCACGCAGGACCGGCGCTGCCTTCTGGCCGAGAATGCGCCAGGTGCCGATCAGCCCGATTCCGACCGTCAGCAGCAGTGCGATGATGAGGGTCGAAAAGGCGACGTCGGGAAGGAAGGTCGACGGCAGGTGCATGATGCGGCTGACGATGTACCAGGCCGCCACGGAACCGGCGAGCAGGGCGAAGACGGCGGTCGCTGCACCCAGCATCAGATATTCGTAGCTGAAGGCGCGGATCAGCATGGCTCGCGTCGCGCCGAGGGTCTTCAGCACGACCGCATCATGCGTGCGTGCGCGATTTCCGGCTGCGAGCGCGCCCGCAAGAACAAGCACGGATGCGATCAGCGCCACGGACGCCGCAGCGCGGATGGCGGCGGCAAGCTGGCCGACCAGCGTGTTGACGATATCGAGAGCATCCTTGACGCGGACGCTGGTGATCGTCGGATAGGTGTTGGTGACGTTCTTCAGGATGGCGGCTTCCTGCGCCGACGTCGCGCTGGGGTCGGTGAGGGTCGCGAGCCAGGCATGCGGCGCGCCCTTGAACGCGTTGGGCGAAAAGATCATGACGAAATTGATGGACAGCGATTGCCACTGGATCTTGCGGAAGCTGGCGATCTTGGCCGTCAAGTTGCGGCCGAGCACGTTGACGGTCACGGTATCGCCGAGCTTCAGACCGAGCGCCTTGCCTTCTTCGTCGGAGAAGGAGACCAGCGGTTCGCCGCTGTAATCCTTGCCCCACCATTGCCCTTCGGTAAGCGCAGCATTCTCCGGGATGGTGTCGGCATAGGTGATGCCGCGGTCGCCGCGCAATACCCACTGGCCAGCTGGCGGCACTTTCCTCTTGCTCACGTCCTCGCCATTGAAGGCGACGATGCGGCCGCGCAGCATCGGCACTTCGACGAGCTTGCCCTGCGGCGCCTGCGCCTGCACGACCTTGCGGAAGCCATCGAGCTCCGAGCCCTGGATATCGACGAAGAAGAAGTTCGGCGCCTGTTCGCTCATGCGCCCAGTGAGTTCGCGGCGCATATTGCCGTCGATGAGCGTCAAGGTCACCAGCAGCGCGAGGCCGAGACCGAGCGAGAGGACGACGGAGGCGGTGAGCGCGCCCGGCCGATGGATGTTGCCGATCGCCAATCGCAGCGCGGGCGAATGGACGCGTGGGCTGCGGCGGGCAAGCCACGACAACAGGGCGGCGACGGCACGCAGCACGACGAAGGCGACGGCGATCGAGACGACGAAGACGACCGCGATGAAGCGATCATAGGCGGTGAAGATCGCAAGCGCCGAAAGTGCCGCCATCAGCAGACAGGCGGCGAGCAGGTAGGGCCAGCTTGGCAGCCGGCGGGCCTCGAAGCCTTGCTCGCGGAACAGCGCTGTCGCCGGCACTTCGCGGGCATGGCCGAGCGGTAGGATGGCAAAGGCGAGCGTCGTCAGCAGGCCGAAGAGTGCTGCCAGCGTGAGCGGACCGGGATATAGCCGCGGCGCGGTCGAAATCGGCAGAAATTCGGCCATGAATTGCGAGGCGAGCAACGGCGCGATGGCGCCGAGGAGGAGACCGACGGCGATGCCGGCCAGCGCAATCAGGGCGATCTGGATCAGGTAGATCATCACCACGACCAAGGCCGGCGCGCCGAGGCACTTGAAGGTGGCGATGGTGGTGCGTTTGGAATCGAGGAAGGCGCGCACCGCATTGGCGACCCCGACACCGCCGACGATGAGGGCGGTCAGCCCGACCAGGGTCAGGAATTGCGAGAAGCGGGTGATGTTGTCGGCAAGCGCGGGCGCTGCCCGGTCGCTCGTTCGGACCGACCAGCCGGCCTGCGGGAAAGCCGTATTGGCGCGGGCGGCGATGTTGTTCAGGCCGTTGGCGGGATCGTCCATACGGATCTTGTAAACCTGCTCGACCAGACTTCCGGTCGTGATCAAGCCCGAGGCGACCAACGCGTTACGGCTGGTGAGCAAGCGCGGCGCAAAGCCGAAACCTTCCGATACCGAATCCGGCTCGGTCTTCACCGTGCCGGTGATTCGGAGCCTGGTATTGCCGAGCAGCAGCTCGCTGCCGATCTTGAGGTTCAGTCGTTCCAGCAGCAGAGGCGCGGCGACGGCGCCATAGGTTCCTTCCTTGGCCGCGAGCAGCGTCGATAGCGGCTGATCTGGATCGGCCTCGAAGGTGCCGTAGAGCGGGTAGGCGCCGTCAACTGCCTTGACTTCGACCAGCGCCTGATCGGAGCCGTCGGGCAGGCGGGCCATGGAGCGCAGGCCGGTGGATTGGGAGAGCTGGCCGAGGCTGTTGAGATAGGCCAATTCGTCCGGCGTCGCCTCGCGATTGTTGAGCTCGAAGCGGACGTCGCCGGCGAGCAGCGATTGGCCCTGCGTCGAGATCGCGTCGGTGATCGAGCGCGAGACGGAGTTGACGGCGGCGATTGCGCCGGTGCCGAGGGCGATGCAGGCGAGGAAAATATAGAAACCGCCGAGACCGCCGCGCAATTCGCGCAGCGCCAGGCGAAAGGCAAGCGTCAGACGCGCTCCCGCCGCAGTCATGCCATTGCCGCCTTATTGGTCCGTGCGTGGGCGCTGTCGCCCTCGATTTCGCCGGAGCGAACGTGGATCTGGCGGGAGCAGCGGGCGGCAAGCGCCGGATCGTGGGTGACGAGCAGCAGCGTCGTGCCGCGTTCGGCCTGCTGGGCGAAAAGCAGGTCGGCGATCTGCCGGCCGGTGTCGGTGTCGAGATTGCCGGTCGGCTCGTCGGCGATCAACAGGGCAGGCGACGGGGCGAGCGCGCGGGCGATCGCCACGCGTTGCTGCTCGCCACCCGAAAGCTGACCGGGATAATGGCTCAGCCGCTCGCCCAGGCCGACGGCCTGCAATTCGCGCCGGGCGATGTCGAAGGCGTCGCGGACATTGGCCAGCTCGAGCGGTACGGCGACATTTTCCAGCGCGGTCATATTGGCGATGAGATGGAAGGACTGGAACACGATGCCGATATTGCGGCCGCGGAAATCGGCAACGCGATCTTCGCTCAGGCTATGCAGGGGCGTGTCGCGGATCAACAATTCGCCGCTATCGAGCTTTTCAAGGCCGGCGAGCACCATCAGCAAAGTCGACTTGCCGGAGCCGGAGGGGCCGACGATGCCGACGGATTCGCCTTCGGCAACGGTGAGGTCGATGCCTTTCAACACATGGACGGAGGCGGCAGCGTTGCCGAGCGTCAAATCCGCCTTCTTCAGCTCGATGATGGTTTTTGCCAATGCGAACGCCCTATATACGTCAGAGACCGTGGCGGGCGCGATTTGGCCCTTACGGCGAATTTAGGGAATGGATCATGAGTTTTAAAGTTGCGGTGTTTCACTTCGCTGTCATTGCTTTCGGTCTTTTCTTTGGCGTTGCGGGTGCCGCCGATGCGCGGACGATCCAATTGGTCGGCCTCGGCGACAGCCTGATGGCCGGCTACCAGCTTCCGCCAGGCGATGGATTTCCTGCCAAGCTCCAGGCGGCGCTGAAGGCCAAGGGTCTGGATGTGGCGATTGCCGATGCCGGTGTGTCCGGCGATACCAGCTCCGGCGGCCTGTCGCGCGTCGACTGGTCGGTGCCGGACGGGACCGACGGCGTGATCCTCGAACTCGGCGCTAACGACGCATTGCGCGGCATTCCGCCCGAACAAACGGAAAAGAACCTCGACGCCATCATCAGCCGGCTGAAGGAGCGCAACATTCCCGTCCTGCTCGCCGGCATGCTGGCGCCGCCGAACATGGGTCCGGACTATGCAGCCAAGTTCAACCCGATCTACAAGCGGCTCGCCGAAAAATATCAACTGCCGCTCTATCCATTTTTTCTCGATGGCGTCGCGACGCATGCGGACTTACAATTGAGCGACGGTATGCATCCGAACCCGCAGGGTGTCGATGTGATGGTGCAACGTTTTCAGCCCGTAGCGACGAGTTTCATTGGGACGATTGTCGCACACGCGAAATAGGAGCTTGCACCGACTGCAAATGCATGATTCCCTGCTGTTATCTGCAAGAGATTCGGGGAGTGCTCGTTATGCCGAGACTTTTTACCGCCCTCGAAATTCCGCGCAACGCGGCCATGAGCCTTTCGTTGTTGCGCGGCGGTCTTCCCGGAGCCCGGTGGATCGACGTTGAAAATTATCACATCACTTTGCGTTTCATTGGCGATGTCGACGGTCGTACCGCCGATGAAATCGTCGAGCGACTGGACCGCATCGATCGGCCGGAATTCCAGCTTCGGTTGGAAGGCATCGGCTCCTTCGGCTCGAAGAAACCGCATTCGGTCTGGGCCGGCGTCACGCAGACGCCCGATATGTACGCGCTGCAGGGCGAAATCGAGCGCATCTGCCAGCGTATCGGCCTGCCGCCGGACCCGCGCAAGTTCACACCGCATGTCACGCTCGCACGGCTGAAGTCGTCGCGGGTCGATGATGTGGTGCACTATCTCTCCGGCCGCGGTAACTTCCACACGGCGCCGTTCACGGTTGGACGCTTCGTGCTGCTGTCTTCCCGCGAATCGGTCGGCGGCGGTCCCTACCTCACCGAAGAGATTTTCCCGCTTCACGAGGCTCGCAGCGCTTTCCCCGCCATGGGCAACAACGCTCTGCAGCCAGCCAAGAGCATGGTATAGACCGCTTCGAAGTCCTCGTGGCCTCCATAATAGGGGTCTGGGATGTCTTTGGGGCTACCAAGCGTGAAGGCGTTGAAGAGGTGCAGCTTGCCGAGTGCATCGGCAGGCGCAATTTTGCTCAAATTCTTCAAATTGTCTTGATCCATTGCCAGGATCAGGTCGAACCGATGAAAATCGGTTGTCTCGATGCGGCGTGCGCGTTGAGCGGAGATATCGACGCCGTGGCCTGACGCGACTTCCACGGAGCGGCGGTCAGGCTTCTCGCCCTGATGCCAGCCGCCGGTGCCGGCCGAATCGATCTCGAACTCGGAAGCTCGCCCGGCTTCGGTCGCAAGATGCCGGAAGATACCTTCGGCAAGCGGGGAACGGCAGATATTGCCGGCGCAAACAAACAGAATTCTGTGACGGTCCATAGTATCGTTCAATCGATAAAGAGGAGTAATCTTGCCATGAAATACGAAAAGCTGGAACCGGCGGCAATCGATGAAAACCTGGCTGGCCTTAGCGGCTGGACATTGGCTGCCGATCGCCTTTCGATGTCGAAGAGCTTCAAATTCCGCAATTTCGTCGAAGCTTTCGGCTTCATGGCCGAGGCAGCCTTGGCGGCGGAGAAGTTCAATCACCATCCCGAATGGTTCAACGTCTATTCCCGCGTCGACGTGAAACTGACGACGCATGACGCCGGAGGCTTGACGGACCATGACATCAAACTCGCCAAAGCGATGGAAAAGGCTGCGGCTCGGCGAGCTGATTGAATCGCGGGTGCCGATCACCATATGTCTAAGCGGCCCAGCAAGGGCTTCCTAAAGGGATGAGCGGAATGGATGACATCAAGTACGGGGAAATCCTGATGCCTGGTGACGAAGAGACCCAAGAACGGCAGGAGAAGTCGGTGCGCAGCAAGTTCTGGCCGACCTTACGCAAGGCAGCACGGTATATCCCGTTTTCTCGCGATGTCGTCGCAGCTTTCTATTGCGCGCTCGATCCGCAGACGCCGACCCGCGTCCGCGGCATTCTGCTGGCCGCGCTCGGCTATTTCGTCATGCCGGTTGACATCATCCCGGATTTCTTCGCCGTCATCGGTTTTTCGGACGATGTTGCCGTGCTGACGCTCGCCTTCGGCATGATCAAAGGCCACATCCGGCAGGAGCATTATGACGCCGCCGACCGGGCCTTGGCCAACGAACCCGAGGCCGTAAAAACGGCTTGATCCCCCTCCGATCGACGCCGGCAGGATTCCTGCCGGGTTTCCAGACCTTTATGCGGTCTTCCTGATTTTAGAGAGGTCAAACTCTTGCCCGAATCTTTCTGTCTTAAATCGATCCCATAGGGTGGTGTTCCGCCATCCGGGTTTTCCAATTCCTCCTGATGTGTTTCAGGCCCGGCCCACTTGGGCTGAAACGGCACAGATCAGGGGCAATTACCGCCCCGTTGACGGTTTGGTAACCTAAATAAAGTCAAAATAGGGCAGCTCACGAGCATAGGCGTGCGTTACTTAAATCGCCTTGAGCTCTGGACCGCAAGAAATCGGCAGGAAACCATGTTTGTAAAAAGCTTCGCAATCGCCCTCTCGCTCGTTCTGGCCGGCACCGGCATCGCGTCCGCGCAGACCAAGACCAAGAAGCAGGCAGCGCCCGCCCCACAGGCGCAGGCGGCAGCACCGGCGGCTCCGACGCGCATCCAGCAATTCGATGCCTGGGGCGCCTATTCCTACCAGTCCGGCGCGGGCAAGGTCTGCTACGTCCTTTCGGTGCCGACGGCAAAGTTGCCGGCTTCGGGCATCGACCATGGCGACAACTTCTTCATCGTTTCCCAGCGTCCGGGTCAGAACATCTCTTACGAACCGCAGGCGATGATGGGCTATCCGCTCAAGGAAAATTCCAAGGTCGACGTCGTCATCGACAACAAGACTTTCGTGATGTTCACCAAGGACAAGGCTGCCTGGGTCGAAAATGCCGCGCAGGAGCCGGCGCTCGTCGCAGCGCTCAAGTCCGGCCATTCGCTGAAGGTCACCGCGACCTCGAAGAAGGGCACCGGCACCTCCTACACCTACTCGCTGAAGGGCGTTTCCGCCGCTCTAAAGCAGATCGAAAGCTGCAAATAAGATCGATGATGCCGTGATCACGTCAAAGTGATCAAAGGTTCTCTCGAAACCGACGCAACGAGGCCGGCCTTGATGGCTGGCCTTTTGCCTTTCTTGAAGAGGGATGACGCGGGCTGAAATTAATGCTAAAGGCCGCGCCGACGAGCGGTGTATTTGCAATTTTTTGCCCCGCTACCAGATGAACCTTCTGATCTCAGTGCCTTGCCCGCGCCCGCAGCTTTCCGGCTTTGGGGCATCGCCGATATGAACCATTGGAATGATGCTATGTCCGCGATCGATGTCATGACCCCATCCAAGCTGAAGCCGATGCCTGTGTCGCAGCCGGTCGAGCTTTCGCCGAAACCGTCGCTGATCGGCCTGACACGTGAAGAGATGGGGGCGGCACTGAAGGAAAAGGGCGTCGCCGACAAGCAGATCAAGATGCGCGTCAGCCAGCTTTGGAACTGGATCTATGTGCGCGGCGTCTCCGATTTCGATGCCATGGCGAATGTCTCCAAGGACATGCGGGAAATGCTGAAGACGCATTTCACCATCGCCCGGCCGGAGATCGTCGAGGAGCAGGTTTCCAACGATGGCACCCGCAAATGGCTGTTGCGCTTCCCGCCGCGGGGCGCCGGCCGGCCGGTCGAAGTAGAAACCGTCTATATTCCGGAAGAGGGCCGCGGCACCCTCTGTATTTCCAGCCAGGTCGGCTGTTCGCTCACCTGTTCCTTCTGTCACACCGGCACGCAGCGCCTCGTCCGCAACCTGACGGCCGAGGAGATCCTGTCGCAGCTCCTCTTGGCGCGTGATCGGCTGGGCGATTTCCCCGACCGCGAAGCGCCGCAGGGGACGATCATGCCCGCCGAAGGCCGCAAGGTCAGCAACATCGTGATGATGGGCATGGGCGAGCCGCTCTACAATTTCGACAGCGTCAAGACGGCGTTGCTGATCGCTTCCGATGGTGACGGCCTGTCGCTCTCCAAGCGCCGCATCACGCTCTCCACCTCCGGCGTCGTGCCGGAAATCTATCGGACAGGTGATGAGATCGGCGTCATGCTGGCGATTTCGCTGCATGCGGTGCGCGACGATCTGCGCGACATGCTGGTGCCGATCAACAAGAAATATCCGCTGAAGGAATTGATGGACGCCTGCCGCGCCTATCCGGGCCTTTCGAACGCCCGGCGCATCACCTTCGAATATGTGATGCTGAAGGGCGTCAACGACAGCCTCGAGGATGCGAAAGGCCTGATTCAGCTCCTGAAGGGCATTCCGGCCAAGATCAATCTCATCCCCTTCAATCCTTGGCCGGGCACGAATTACCAGTGTTCTGACTGGGAGCAGATCGAGAAGTTTGCCGATTTCATCAATTCGGCGGGCTATGCCTCGCCGATCCGCACGCCGCGCGGCCGGGACATTCTTGCCGCCTGCGGCCAGTTGAAGTCGGAATCCGAGCGCATGCGCAAGACTGAACGGCTCGCTTTCGAAGCCATGATGATCGCCAACCACGGCGAGGATTGAGATCGATGCTGCTTGGTCTACGCGGGCCGATGCGGCTCCTGTGGGGCTATCTCGGCGCCTGTGTTCTGATGGGTTTCGTGCTGGCTTGCGTTGCAGCCTGGACCATGCCGGGAACGGCGGCCCCCGAACTCTTCGCGCTCACCGTGGCGCTGACCAAGCTCGCGATGATCGTCAGCATCCTGCCATCGCTCGTCGTCATTGCGATTTTCGAATGGCGCGGCATGCGCCGCTGGTATGGTTACGCCCTCTACGGCGCCTTGCTGTCAGCGGCGGCATCGGTGCTGATCTCGGGGAGTGTGGAAGGACCACAGACCCTCAATCTGATCACCATCGTCGTTTGTTTTGCCTTCCTTGGTGCCGTCTGCGGCACCGTCTATTGGTGGATCGCCGGCCGGTTCGCCGGGCTGCCTTAACCCAGGACATCCTTGGTAATCAAAGGATTGTAGCAGGTGCCTGATTTCGGAACGATGTCGAGATGGTCGCCTACTAAAACGTGCACTGGAGGACGTCCGATTTCGATTGTCTCGTCACAGTTGTATGATTTGCCGAGATGCGTTCTTACGAAGATGATCTCCGCCAACGTCACGGTATAGGGGGCACCCTTGCTTGGATGCACCTCTTCGTTCCACATCCGGGTAATGGTGGCCTCAGCGTGTGGAAAGTGATGTACCCGCCAGACGTTGGCTTCATGCACTGCCCACATAACGAAAAAAAAGCCAGCCAATTCAAGGGCGACAAGCATTACCTTTATTTCGGTGTCGGTGACGCGCAGCCAAAAAGAAGACTTTGGATCGTTATGCATTGTTTCAAGGTTTGCTACCGCTTCCCAACTTAAACATGCATAATATGTGCGGATAGTTCGCCCGCTTTTCAAGCCGTGCCGCACTTAACGGGAATGCGTGAGGAAGATCTTCACCGCGAAGACTGAAAAGACGCTCGCAAAGGCATAGTCGAGGCCGCGCATGATGCCGCGGTTCTTCTGCAGCCAGGTCGACAGGCCGTCGGCCGCAAGCACGACGAGCGCGTTGACCGGCATGCCGATCATGATGAAGAAGAAACCCAGGAACAGGAGCTTTTGCGTGACGGCCGGATCGCCCGCCGTGACGAACTGCGGCAGGAAGGTCATGAAGAAGATGATGACCTTCGGGTTCAGCAGATTGACCCAAAAGCCGGTCGAAACGTTGGCGAGCGGCGTGCCTTTTGCGATATCGACCTTCTTCACCGTCAAGCTGGAGCCGAAGCGGATCGCCTGGATCGCCAACCACAGCAGATAGGCAGCGCCACCGGTTTTCAGGATGGTGAAGGCCAGCGGCGATGCGGTAATCAGCGCCGAAACGCCAAAAGCCACCAGGAACGTATGCACGACGATACCGAGGCTGGTGCCGAGGACCACGAAAAGTGCTGCCTTCTTGCCCTGCGCCAATGCACGGCTGATCGACAGGGTCATGTCGGGGCCGGGGGTCGCCGCCAGCAGCAGGCTCGCGGCCGAAAAAGCAAGAAGGGTCGGCAAGCTGGGTATGAAGTCCATGGCATGCTCCGAAAGCCGGACAAAAGGATCAGCGGTTTTATCCGGCTTTCTGATCTTTGCCAATCAATCCTTCTTTTCGAGGAATGCCTTGAACTTTTCGGCATAGTCGGGATGCCAGCGTGACAGCGGCGGGCGGTTTTCGATGATATCGCCTGCGGCCCAGAGCATGCGGCGCTCGTCCGTTGGCCGCGCAACATCATTGTCCGGGCAGAGGATATAGAAGTCGCCGCGCTCAAGGCTCTCGACCATGAAATCGACCGTCTGTTCCGGCGTCCAGGCTCCGGCCGGCTTTTCCTGGCGGTCGCCCTTGGTGAGGCCGGTGAAGACGAAGCCGGGGATCAGGAGATGCGCGGAGATCCTGGCGCCGGCGGTGTTGCGCAGTTCGTGCTGGAGCGCCTCGGTGAAGACCTTCACGCCCGCCTTGGAGACGTTGTAGGCCGGGTTGCCGGGCGGTGTGGTGATGCCCTGCTTCGAACCGGTGTTGATAATCAGGCCGGGTTTTCCATGAGCCAGCATGCCGGGTCCGAAAACGCGCGTACCGTTGATGACCCCCAAAAGATTGACACCAAGGATGTTGTCCCACCCGGGCTGCGGGCTAAAGATCGAGGTTTCCGGCCCGATACCGGCATTGTTCATCAGCACATGCACGCGGCCGAAATGCTGCAGGACGGCACGTTCGAGAGCTTCCAACTGCTCCTTATGGGCAACGTCGGTCTCGACGGCCATGACCTGGTCCTCGCCGGCGATCGCTACGAGTTCGGCGCGTGCAGCGGCCAGCCGGTCGCGGCCGAGATCGGCGATGGCGACGCTCATGCCGAGCTTTGCGAAATATTTCGCCGCCGCAAGGCCGATCCCCGAGGCGCCGCCGGTGATGACGGCCACATTGGCTTTCTTGAAAATCTCTCGAATATCCGTCACGGGCGTTGCCCTCCCTAGGCCTTGTTTGGATACTGGCAGATATGATCCCTCGATTTGATGTGTCAAATCGAAATCATGTGTCCATGAACCAGAGGTCTTGCCGCTTCTCCATGTCATGAACGCGACACGAACTGGCAGTGCTTCCCCTTGCGCCTCGTGATAATCTCGCTAAAAGTGCCGCCACACAGGGTTTGCGGGCGTCTCCGCGGGCTCGCATTGAAACGGACCTCATCACCATGGCATCACATAAAGACGTGAAGAAAGTCGTTCTCGCCTATTCCGGCGGTCTCGACACCTCGATTATCCTGAAGTGGCTGCAGACGGAGCTCGGCGCAGAAGTCGTCACCTTCACCGCCGATCTCGGCCAGGGCGAAGAGCTTGAGCCGGCGCGCAAGAAGGCCGAGATGCTCGGCATCAAGGAAATCTATATCGAGGACGTGCGCGAAGAATTCGTGCGCGATTTCGTCTTCCCGATGTTCCGCGCCAATGCCGTCTATGAAGGCGTCTACCTGCTCGGCACGTCGATTGCCCGGCCGCTGATCTCCAAGCATCTGATCGATATTGCCAGGAAGACCGGCGCCGATGCGATCGCGCATGGCGCGACCGGCAAGGGCAACGACCAGGTTCGTTTCGAGCTTTCGGCCTATGCGCTGAACCCGGACATCAAGATCATCGCTCCCTGGCGCGACTGGTCGTTCAAGAGCCGCACCGATCTGCTCGAATTCGCTGAAACGCATCAGATCCCGGTCGCCAAGGACAAGAAGGGCGAAGCGCCGTTCTCCGTCGATGCCAACCTGCTGCACTCCTCGTCCGAGGGCAAGGTTCTGGAAGATCCGTCGCAGGAAGCACCGGAATATGTGCACATGCGCACGATTTCGCCGGAAGCTGCTCCCGACAAGGCGACCGTCATCAAGGTCGGCTTCGAAAAGGGTGATGCCGTTTCGATCAACGGCCAGCGCATGAGCCCGGCGACGCTGCTCGCAACGCTCAACAATTACGGCCGTGACAATGGTATCGGTCGTCTCGACCTCGTCGAGAACCGCTATGTCGGCATGAAGTCGCGCGGCGTCTACGAGACCCCCGGCGGCACGATCCTGCTCGCCGCCCACCGCGCCATCGAATCCATCACGCTCGATCGTGGTGCAGCTCACCTCAAGGACGAGCTGATGCCGCGCTATGCCGAGCTGATCTATTACGGCTTCTGGTTCTCGCCGGAGCGCGAAATGCTGCAGGCGCTGATCGACAAGAGCCAGGAGCATGTCGAGGGCGAAGTGACGCTGAAGCTCTACAAGGGCAATGTCATGGTCATCGGCCGCGAAAGCCCGAAGTCGCTCTATTCCGACAAGCTGGTGACCTTCGAAGACGACCAGGGCGCCTACGACCAGAAGGATGCGGCCGGCTTCATCAAGCTCAACGCGCTGCGCCTGCGCACGCTCGGCAAGCGCAATCTGTCGAAGTAATCGGCATCAAGATGATGAAAAGCCCGCTTCCGGTTGCCGGAGGCGGGTTTTTTCTTTCTGGATGGTTAGATAGAAAAAAGGGCCGGATTTACTCCGCGGCCCTTAATTCCCGTTCGATCTCCGCCGGCAGCTCCGCATTCTGCAGATTGCTGCGGAAGGCGCGGAGCGCATGATGGAGTTCATCCTGCAGGCCGTGATCGAAGCCCTGCATTGCATCCTTTTCCACCGCGTAGATCTCGCAACCGATCTGCTTCAGCTTGGCACCGGCCGCCTCCGACAGCACGATGCGCTTGGCGCGACGGTCAAGCGGATCGGGCTGACGCTCGATCAGGCCGCGCGCCTGCAATTTGTCGAGGAAGGCGCTGACTGTCATCGGCTCCAACCCCATGCGAGTGGCAATATCCAATTGACGGCTGCCATTGACGGCGGCGACCTGGATGAGCGTGCGCGCTTCACCCGCCGTCAAACCCAGCCCCGCGACCATAATGCGCCGCTCGAAGGCCGCTCGCATCAATCGGGCGCAATCCGCCACGAGAAAGGCAAGCGAATCCGTATCTATCCTGCTGCTCATAAGCGCTTCCCTACTTACGCTTTGTTTTTTAGGCCCCAACCAATCTTTATTGATTTCGCCCCCCGAATTCAACGGATTCTTCCTTTTTCAATAGACTTGTCCCGCTTGACCCGATTCGAAGCGTTGCTAATCTGCCCTGATTATCAGCGGGAACTTCCAATATGACGCAATCCCTTATCGTCGGCGCCTTCTTGGCGGCGCTGTTTTATGTGCTCATTCCCGGACCTGCTTTCCTGGCGCTGCTCGGCATCGGCGCGGGGCAGGGGCGCAAGGCTGGCGCCTTCTTCGTGAGCGGTCATTTGGTCGGGGATATCATTTGGTCGTCACTCGCTTTGATTGCAATCATCGGCGCAAAAACTATCGGTACCGTCGTATTCGACGTGCTCGGCTTGCTCTGCGGCTTCTATCTTGCCTGGATCGGCTGGAATGCGTTCACCGCCAAGCCGAAGAAGGATGGCAAGGCGTTGCTGAATGTCGAACGTCCCTTCCGGCGTGGCCTGATCTTTGGCGTCACCAATCCGAAAGGATATCCGGTGGCACTGGCAACGTTCACCGCGCTGGTGGCAGGTTCGGCGGGTGCGTTGACCTTCAGCGCGCTGCCGCTGCTGCTCGCCGTTTCTTTCGTCGGCTTCATCACCGCCGATATCATCCTCATCGGCGTTATCGGCGCTGGCGCCGTTAGGCGTTTCTACCGCGCTCACGAGCGGCTGATCGTACGCTGCTCCGGCGTGCTGTTCATGGGCTTTGCTGCGCAGGCTTTGTGGCATGCGACGCCCGGCTTGCTCGGTTGGCGCAAGGCCTGACCTTTCCTCATTATTTGTTCCACCCTCGCCATACCAATTTGGCGGCGAGGGTCTTATATCGTGCTTCGATCAGATGCCTGCCGAAAGGATGCCTTGCATGTCTTCCCAAACCGCCGTCAACCCAGCGCTCGTCGAATGGACCGGACATCAGGGCCTACCGCGTTTCGATGCCGTGAAAGACGCCGATTTTGCGCCTGCCTTTGACGCCGCTCTTGCGGCGCATAACGCGGAGATCGATGCGATCGCTGACAACGGCGAGGCGCCGACTTTTGCCAACACCGTTACCGCGCTCGAAATCGCCGGCGACGAGCTGTCGCGGGTCTCCGCTCTGTTCTGGAACAGGGCCGGGGCGCACACCAACGAGCTGATCCAGGCCTTGGAGCGCGAGATCGCGCCGAAGATGTCGCGGCATTATTCGAAGATCGGCATGAACGCCGCGCTGTTTGCTCGCATCGATGCGCTATGGGAAGCGCGTGAGGAGCTTGGCCTGACAGTGGAAGAAACTCGCGTGCTGGAACGGCACTGGAAGGGTTTCGTGAAGTCGGGCGCCAAGCTGGCGAAGGCAGAACAGGAGCGGCTCGCCGAGATCAATGAGAAATTGGCGGGCCTCGGCGCGCAGTTTGGGCAGAATGTTCTCGCCGACGAAAAAGGCTGGGTACTGATCCTCTCCGAAGAATCCGATCTGGCCGGCATTCCCGATTTTCTGAGGGACGCGATGGCCGCAGCCGCACGCGAACATGGCGCAGAAGGCAAATTTGTCGTCACGCTGTCGCGCTCGATCATCGAGCCGTTCCTGTCTTCGTCCGAGCGTCGCGATCTACGTGAGCAGGCTTTCAAGGCATGGGTAGCGCGTGGCGCCAACGGCGGCGAAACGGACAATCGCAAGATCATCAAAGAGACGCTGGCGCTGAGAGCCGAGAAGGCCGAGCTGCTCGGCTACGGCAACTTTGCCGAATTGAAGCTCGACAACACCATGGCCAAGACGCCGGAGGCGGTGAACGAACTGCTGAGGGCGGTCTGGGCGAAGGCGATCGAGCGCGCTCGCGAGGAAGAGGGCGATATCGCCGCGCTGATCGCCGAGGAAGGGCGCAATCACGAGGTCATGCCTTGGGATTGGCGGCATTATGCCGAGAAGATCAGGACGCGGAAGTTCGATTTCTCCGAGACGGAACTGAAGCCCTATCTGCAGCTCGAAAAGATCATCGCCGCCTGCTTCGACGTTGCCGGTCGCCTCTTCGGCATTCGCGCCGTCGAGCAGAAGGGTGTTCCCGCCTATCACCCCGATGTGCGTGTTTTCGAAATCCGCGATCGCTCGGACAGGCTGGTGGCACTGTTCCTCGGCGATTATTTCGCCCGCAATTCCAAGCGCTCAGGCGCCTGGATGAGCTCGTTTCAATCGCAGCATAAACTGCCGCTGAAGAATGGTCATGTCGGCGAGCTGCCGATCATCTATAACGTCTGCAATTTCGCCAAGCCCGCCGAAGGCAAGCCGGCGCTACTGTCGCTCGACGATGCCCGCACGCTGTTCCATGAATTCGGCCACGCGCTGCACGGCATGCTCTCCAACGTCACCTATCCGTCGGTGTCGGGCACCGGCGTTTCCCGCGATTTCGTCGAGCTGCCGTCGCAGCTTTACGAACACTGGCTGACCGTGCCGACAATCCTCAAGGAATATGCCGTGCACTACGAGACCGGCGCGCCGATGCCGCAAGCTTTGCTCGACAAGGTTCTTGCCGCCCGCACCTTCAATGCCGGCTTCAACACCGTGGAATTCACGTCCTCGGCGCTGGTCGATATGGCTTTTCATACCCGTGGCGCTGTCGAGGACCCCATGGTAGTGCAGACCGAAGTGCTTTCGGAAATCGGCATGCCGAATTCGATCGTCATGCGCCATGCCACGCCGCACTTCCAACATGTGTTTTCCGGCGACGGCTATTCGGCCGGCTATTATTCCTACATGTGGTCGGAAGTGCTGGACGCCGACGCTTTCGCCGCCTTCGAGGAAACCGGCGACGCGTTCAATCCGGATATGGCTGGAAAGCTGAAGGCCAATATCTATTCCGTGGGTGGCTCGATCGATCCGGAGGATGCCTACAAGGCCTTCCGCGGCAAGTTGCCGAGCCCGGACGCGATGCTGAGGAAAAAGGGGCTGGCGGCCTGATCCTTTATCCCCGGACGTGAAGGTTCGGTGACAAGATCGACATGTTGGGGATATGCGAAAGCGGGCATGCTGCGCGCTTTCGTGCCTCCCCCCTTTCGCATTCGCGAAAAAAAGGGTATGAGCGCGCCAAATGTAATTGGCGTGTTCACTTCATACCGCGCCCCAGCCTCAGAGATACAAGATTATGGCACTTCGCAACATCGCGATCATCGCGCACGTTGACCATGGGAAAACCACCCTCGTTGACGAGCTTCTGAAGCAGTCCGGCTCCTTCCGCGAGAACCAGCGCGTTGCCGAACGCGTCATGGACTCGAACGACCTGGAAAAGGAACGCGGCATCACCATTCTCGCCAAGGCGACCTCGGTCGTCTGGAAGGATACACGCATCAACATCGTCGACACCCCCGGCCACGCCGACTTCGGCGGTGAAGTCGAGCGCATCCTGTCGATGGTGGACGGCGCGATCGTTCTCGTCGACGCTGCCGAAGGCCCGATGCCGCAGACCAAGTTCGTCGTCGGCAAGGCGCTGAAGGTTGGTCTTCGCCCGATCGTCGCGATCAACAAGATCGACCGTCCGGACGCCCGCGCCGACGAAGTCATCAACGAAGTCTTCGATCTCTTCGCCAATCTCGACGCCACCGACGAGCAGCTCGACTTCCCGATCCTCTACGGTTCCGGCCGTAACGGCTGGATGAACTATTCGCCGGAAGGTCCGAAGGACGAAGGTCTCGGCCCGCTGCTCGACCTCGTCGTCAAGCACGTTCCGGAGCCGACCGTCGGCGAAGGCCCGTTCCGTATGATCGGCACCATCCTGGAAGCCAACCCCTTCCTCGGCCGCATCATCACCGGCCGCATCCATTCCGGCTCGATCAAGCCGAACCAGGCCGTCAAGGTTCTGGGCGCTGACGGCAACCTCATCGAAACCGGCCGTATCTCCAAGATCCTCGCCTTCCGCGGCATCGAGCGTCAGCCGATCGAAGAAGCGCAGGCAGGTGATATCGTCGCCATCGCCGGCCTTTCCAAGGGCACGGTCGCCGACACCTTCTGCGATCCGCAGGTCAGCGAGCCGCTCGTCGCGCAGCCGATCGACCCGCCGACCGTCACCATGTCCTTCATCGTCAACGACAGCCCCTATGCAGGCACCGAAGGCGACAAGGTCACCTCGCGCGTCATCCGCGACCGTCTGTTCAAGGAAGCCGAAGGCAACGTTGCGCTGAAGATCGAAGAAGCCGAAGGCAAGGACTCGTTCTACGTCTCCGGTCGTGGCGAATTGCAGCTCGCCGTCCTGATCGAAACCATGCGCCGCGAAGGCTTCGAGCTTGCCGTTTCGCGTCCGCGCGTCGTCATGCACAAGGATGAGAGCGGTGAGCTTCTAGAGCCGATCGAAGAAGTCGTCATCGACGTTGACGAAGAGCATTCCGGTATCGTCGTGCAGAAGATGTCGGAGCGTAAGGCCGAAATGGCTGAGCTGCGTCCGTCGGGCGGCAATCGCGTTCGCCTCGTATTCTTCGCGCCGACCCGCGGCCTGATCGGCTACCAGTCGGAACTTCTGACGGACACGCGCGGCACCGCCGTCATGAACCGTCTGTTCCATGACTATCAGCCGTACAAGGGCGAAATCGGCGGCCGTGTGAACGGCGTGCTGCTCGCCAACGAAGCCGGCGAAGCCGTGGCCTATGCCTTGTTCAACCTGGAAGACCGCGGCCCGATGATCATCGACGCCGGCGAGAAGGTCTATGCCGGCATGATCATCGGCATCCACTCCCGCGACAACGACCTCGAAGTCAACGTGCTGAAGGGCAAGAAGCTCACCAACATCCGCGCCGCCGGCAAGGACGAAGCCGTGAAGCTGACGCCGCCGATCCGCATGACGCTCGACCGCGCACTCTCCTGGATCCAGGACGACGAGCTCGTCGAAGTCACGCCGAAGTCGATCCGCCTGCGTAAAATGTACCTCGATCCGAACGAGCGTAAGCGTTTCGAGAAGGCTCGCTACGCATAATAGAGCGACTTGTACCGCTTCGGACGAATTGACCCCGGCCCCTGTGCCGGGGTTTTATTTTGTGTGTTCGATTTTTGAGCCCTTGTTGCAAAGGTTAAAAAGGGGTTAATTTTCAGTAGCCGTCCACAGGTAAAGACTGTGGGCAAATCGTCTGTCCGCATGATTTGTGGATGGTTAATTTTCGCTGGCGGGACCAGAGTAGACGTTATGAAGACGTTGTCGATTGATGTTCGGCGGGCTGAACCGCATGATGCCCGAGCCATTTCGGAGGTGCACCGCCAGTCGTGGCAGTACACCTATACCGGCATCATTCCGCATCGTGCGCTCAGCCAGATGATCGAGCGCCGCGGCGAAGCCTGGTGGCGCAAGGCGACCAGTGGCCCGGCAACGCTTCTGGTTCTCGATGTCGCCGGCGAGATCGCCGGTTACGCCACGCTCGGTCTCAATCGTGCCCGCGCACTGCCTCAGGAAGGCGAGATCTACGAACTCTATCTGCGCCCGGAATATCAGGGCATCGGCCTTGGCCGGCTTCTCTTCGGCGAGGCGCGCCGGCTCCTGAAGTCGCTTGGCTGCAAGGGACTGGTCGTCTGGTGCCTCGAGGAAAACGAGAATGCCGACCGCTTCTATCGCGGTCAGGGCGGCGCCGATTTCTGCGAGGGTATCGAGACCTTCGACCGCAAGCAGCTCAAGAAGATCGGCTTCGTCTGGCCCTAAAGCGGTCGCGATCTTTCAAACTCGCTCCTTGCGCTCTAGGCTCTTGATATTGCGCATGTCGTTATCGCAAAACCGTTGCGCACTTTTGCGGGACATGCGTTAAGACGCCCGCTGCGACAATCGATTAAAATCCCGCACCGTCCCAATGCCTTGTTGCGTTGCGTCATGATTCCGATTATTTGGCTGGCAGCAACCATCCTTATTAGGGGACACGCATGCGCATCGACGCGATTTCCATTGGCAAGAACCCGCCCGAAGACGTCAACGTCATCGTTGAAGTTCCGGTCGGCGGTCATCCGATCAAGTATGAAATGGACAAGGACGCCGGCACGCTGGTTGTCGACCGTTTCCTCTACACGCCGATGACCTATCCGGGCAATTACGGCTTCGTCCCGCACACGCTCTCCGAAGACGGCGACCCGATCGACGTGCTGATCGCCAGCACCCGCCCGCTGGTTCCGGGCTGCGTCATCAACGTCCGCCCGATCGGCGTGCTGATGATGGAAGACAATTCCGGCAAGGACGAAAAGATCATTGCCGTTCCTTCGCCGAAGCTGACGCTGCGCTACGAGAAGGTTAGGGAATATACCGACCTGCCGGAAATCACGGTGAAGCAGATCGAGCACTTCTTCGAGCACTACAAGGATCTGGAGCCCGGCAAGTGGGTGAAGATCTACGGCTGGAAAGGCTCGAAGGAAGCCGGCGAACTCATTCTCGAAGCTATCGAGCGCGCCAAGAAGGCGAAGTGATCAGGTCTTATCAAATCCTCCGGGTCGCCATCGATCCGGAGGATTTTTTTACGCGCGGTCTCACCGGAAATCAGGCTGACCGAGGATTTGGAGGTGCCGAAGCTCTTGGCGATGAGCGCGATCAGCGCCTTGTTGGCCTTGCCCTTTTCCGGCACGGCGGAGACACGCGCCTTGAGATAGGCTTCGCCATCGGCGCCGGTCTCGAACCCGTCGATCGCATCACGCCCGCCATTGGGCGTGAGCCGGATGGACAATCTCACATGGTCGGCAAAAGCCTGCCAGGCATCGCTCACCGGCCGACGAGCGGATAAAGCGTGTTCCACATCAGGGAACGGAAGAAGAAGATGATCAGCAGCAGGATGATCGGCGAAATGTCGATGCCGCCGAGATCGGGCAGGATGCGCCGGATCGGACGGAGCGCCGGTTCCGTGACCGCATAGAGGAAACTTCCGACCGAGTTGACGAACTGATTGCTCGAATTAATGACATTGAATGCATAGAGCCATGAAAAAATGGCACTGGCGATCAGTACCCAAGTATAAAGATTCAAAGCCAGATCAATGGTTTGAAATAAGGCGAGCATATCCGTCTCCATTTCGCGGTTGACAGACATGTAGACATTGGCGACTTAACGGGCAAGTCCCATGCTTTGAAGCACGCTGAATCATGTTTAACAGGCCGAGCGTTCTCTACAGCTCCGGCCGGAAAGCCTCATCTCATGTCGTCGGTTCCGAGCGGTGACCGGTTTGCCGCTTTCAGGCACGTCGCCTACACCTATTTCTTCTTTGCCCGATTTCTGACGGCTTTCGCCACACAGGTGGTCAGCGTCTCCGTCGGCTGGCAGATGTATGACCATACCGGCAATCCGATCTATCTCGGCCTGATCGGCCTGGTGCAGTTCCTGCCTTCGCTGCTCCTGATCCTGGTGACCGGCACCGTCGCCGACCGCTACAACAGGCGCATGGTGGCCGCCATCTGCATTTTCGTCGGCACGATCTGTACTGCGGCACTACTGTTTCTGACGGTTTCCGGCACCTTCGCGCCGCTTCCGGTTTTCGCGATCCTTACCGTCTTCGGCATCGAGCGCGCCTTCATGACGCCGGCGACGCAGTCGCTTGCGCCCAATCTCATTCCGCCGAGGGATTTGCCGAACGCGGTGACCTGGAATTCCATGTCCTGGGATGCGGCCGCCATTCTCGGCCCCGTCGCGGGCGGTCTGCTCTACGGTGTCGGCCCGAGCGTTTCCTATACGGTCGCCGTCGTGTTCTTCGCCGCCGGTTCGCTGCTGACTTTCCTCATTCCGAAACCGCAGCAGCGTGTTGCGCATGAATCGAGAAGCTTGAAGGAGATCCTCGCAGGCTTCCATTTCATCTGGTCGGAAAAGGTGGTGCTCGGCGCCGTCTCGCTCGATCTCTTCGCCGTGCTGCTTGGCGGAGCCGTGGCGCTGATGCCGGTCTATGCGCGCGATATCCTGACGCTCGGTCCCTGGGGCCTCGGCCTGCTGCGCGCCGCGCCAAGCTTCGGCGCCATTGCCATGGGCCTGTTTCTGGCGACCTATCCCATCCGGCATCGTGCCGGGATCTACATGTTCAGCGGCGTCGCAATGTTTGGCTTGGGAACATTGATCTTCGGCATTTCGCATACGCCGTGGCTATCGATCGCGGCGCTCGCCATCATGGGCGCCTCCGACCTGATCTCGGTCTACGTCCGCGAAACTCTGATCACGCTCTGGACGCCGGACCACGTACGCGGCCGCGTCAATGCCGTGAACATGGTCTTCGTCGGTGCGTCGAACGAACTCGGCGAATTCCGCGCCGGCACTATGGCGCGCTATTTCGGCGCCGTCCCTGCCGTCGTCATCGGCGGCATCGGCACCTTGGCCGTCGCGATCATCTGGGCGAGCGGCTTCCCGCAACTGCGAAAGATCGATAGCCTGAATGCGCCGGACCGCGAGGGCGAGCCGCAGGTGGCGTAAGCCACAATTTTCTTGTCATGATGGCAAGTGCGCGCGCATGTTGTCGCCATGAGCAACATGACGAGCAACGAACCGATCGAGCCGGAGCCATCTGCTCCGCTGCCGGCTGCGTCCACCGAGCGCCAGCGCGCGTTCCGGCTCGTCGTGGGTATAGCCTGCCTGCTGGCGCTATTGGCGGTTTGGCAGGTTCTGACGTCGTTCGTCGCCTATACGGACGATGCCTATGTCACCACGAATTTCGTGACGATTGCCCCGCAGGTCACGGGCGTGATCGTCAGCGTCAACGTCGCCAACGACCAGGAGGTACGGCGCGGCGATCTTTTGGCTGTCATCGATAAGGTGCCGTTCCAGCTCGTCGTCGATCAACGCAAAGCAGCGGTTCAGGAAGCGGCTGTGAATCACAAGCTTGTCAACGATGAGCTGAAGGCTGCTCAGGATCGGCTGGCGGCTGCGACGGCCGCATTACAACAGGCCAGCGGTGATCAGAAGCAGGTGGCCTTGACGGCTGCCGACATGGTTTCCGCCCAACAGCGGGAGCAGGTGGCCGCCCGCGAGGCGGTCGATAAGGCTTCGCAGTCGGTTGTCAATCAGGACGCTGTCGCCGCGCAGGCTAAGGCCGCGCTTGCCTTGGCGGAATGGCAGCTCAGCCAGACCGAAATCCACACGCCCGCCGACGGCACGGTCAACAATCTCTCCGTCAGCGTGGGCGATACGGCCTCGGCCGGCAAGGCGCTCGTCGGCATCGTCGATGCGGCGGGCTGGCGCATCGTTGCGAACTACAAGGAGAACTACATCAGGAGCCTTAAGCCCGGCAAGGCAGCCTGGGTATGGCTCGACACGCATCCGTGGCGCCTCTATCGCGCTCGTATCGAAGGCGTGTCGCGCGGCATCAGCAGAGGCCCCAATCAGGATGGAATATTGCCCTATGTCGCTCCGACCACCGACTGGATCCGGCTGGGACGCCGCTTCCCGGTAACGCTGAAGCTGGCCGATCCCCCATCTG
Source organism: Martinezella paranaensis (assembly GCF_014200235.1). Taxonomy (NCBI): domain Bacteria; kingdom Pseudomonadati; phylum Pseudomonadota; class Alphaproteobacteria; order Hyphomicrobiales; family Rhizobiaceae; genus Martinezella; species Martinezella paranaensis. Next base: position 323,997 of record NZ_JACHBI010000004.1, read on the forward strand.
ACCTCACCCTTTATATGGGATCGGATGCCAGCACACTGATCTTCCCATGAGGAAGGCTATCGCCGAGCTCGTCAATGCGATCCGCGGCGAGCTGGCAGAGCTCAGCCTTTCCGGCCCCCGCGTGTGGCAAGCCAATATCGCCGCCCTGGCGGTCGGACTCGCGCTCGTCCTTGCTTTGATGCTGAGGGTCAACAATCCCTGGTGGGCCGGGATCAGCGCCTTCCTGTGCGTGCAGGCGAGCCATCCGCAATCCTGGCAGAGAGGCGGGATGAGGATGGTGGGAACGCTCGTCGGCGCGGCGCTGAGCTTCGTCCTTGCACCCTGGGTCGTCTATGATCCTTTGGCGACGGTGCTGCTTCTTTTTGCCGCCGGTACGCTTGCCATCCTCGGCTCATTGCTGAGCCCCCACGGCCAGGCCTGGCTGCTTGGTGGGATCACGGCCATGATGGTGACGCTTGGTTCGTTGGATGATCCGACGCTGGCGCTTTCCATCGCTTTCTATCGTGCCGTCGAGATCGTGCTCGGTACTGCCACGGCGCTTCTGGTGACACGGCTACTGGCGCCTGCGGAAGGCGAGGCGGTGGCGCCGCCACCCGGTTGGCATAGTTTGTTCGGTCCCAACTGGCATGTGCTGTCGCATGCCATGCGAACGGGGATGGCGGTTGCGGCGGTGCCACTGGTCTGGCGGCAACTGGAGTTGCCTAACCTCAGCCAGATGGCGATTTCGATCGGCGCTGTCATGGCTGTTCCGACGCTGACCGGGATTTCGGAAAGGGACCAATCGGCGATTGCTCAGCGCATGTTGCAGCGGATAGCCGGGTGCATACTGGGCGGCTGTTTTGGCGCCATGGTGCTGTTCTTCCCGATCAGCCAATCCTTCGTACCCTGGCTGTTGTTGCTGATGGCAGGCACCTGGCTTTCCATGCAGATCCAGAGCGGGCGGTATGGCATCGCCGGCGTTGGTTCGCAGGCGGGCGTCGCATTGATCCTGACGCTTGTGCAGGATACAGGCCCCGCGGACAGCCTACTGCCGGCCATGAACCGCATCGCCGGCATGATTGGAGCCATAGGGCTTTTGGTGCTCATCAACCTGTTGGTTGGTCCGCCGCTCGGCATCCAATCAACGGCGGAGGAAAAGCAGAGCTGACGCGAAGGATGGGATGAGGCGGAGCCGATCAGGCCGCGATCGCCTGCTTGCCCTCGAAAATCAGATCGAGGAATTCGGATAGCCAGGCTTTGAGCGGTGGGTCAAAAATCATCCGGCCCTCCAGATGCTCGCGGCCCTTCTGGGCGTTCGGCATGCAGAAGCGGTGCTCGCCATGTACGACCCAGCGCTGCATCATGGCGCGGGTCAGTTCCGCGTGGAACTGCAGGCCCCAGGCATTGGCGCCGTAGCGATAGGCCTGGTTGGGATAGGTCTCGCCTGTCGCCAACAGATCGGCACCGTGAGGCAGTTCGAAACCTTCACGGTGAAAATGATAGACCATTTGCGGCCAGTGGCGCATCAAAAGCCGGCCTTTTTCCGTCGGCTGCAGCGGATACCAGCCGATTTCGGTCTTGCCGTCATCGCGGGCTTTGACCTTGGCGCCGAGGTGGCGGGCGAGCATCTGCGCGCCGAGGCAGATGCCGAGATAGGGGCGATTTTCCTTTAGCGGCACGTCGAGCCAATTGATCTCGGCCTTGACGAAATCGTCGGGATCATTGGCGCTCATCGGGCCGCCGAAGACCACCGCGCCGGCGTGACCTTCCAGCGTTGTCGGCAGCCGGTCGCCAAGCACCGGCCGACGGATGTCGAGATCGTAGCCCTTGTCCAAAAGCATCTGGCCGACGCGGCCGGCGCTGGAGCGTTCCTGATGCAGGACGATCAATACGGGGCCGCGTCTACCACCCCGCGGCGCCTCAATCATCATCCCCGGTTTCCTTCCTGGGACCCGGGGCGCGGGCGGCTGCCTCCTGGCGCTTGACGACGCGATCACGATCGGAAATGCCCAAGAGATCGGCGATGCGCCAGATCGCATGGTCCTCCATTTCGCTGCGTTCGCCATCCGCATAAACGATGTCCCAGAGGATGCCGAGAAGTTCGAGGCGCTGTTCGCTGTTGAGATGGCGCTTCAGATCGGAAGTGAAGCGGTAATAATCGACCGCCTCGCTCTCGGCCTCCTGACCGGCCGCAATCAGCGCGTCGAGCTGGCGGCCGTCGAGACCGTATTGGCTCTTCAGCAGCTTGCGAAGCCGCTTCTTCTCGCTTTCCTCGATCTTGCCATCCGCCTCCATCACCTGGAAACAGAGCGCGGCAACCGCGATACGCGGATCGTCGGGAGCAAAACCGGACTTGGGGTTTTCCCTGGTCAGATTTTGGAAGAATTCCTGAAAGCGTTCAAACATTCGATTCCATTCTTAGAAGAGCTTCAGCCGTGTCTTGGGTTCCGGTTCAAGCTTGAGATCTTTCACGCCCGGATCATCCGGCGCACCGCCGAAGAAGGGCTTTGGTTCCGGCTCCTTCGCCGGCTCGAATTTGGCGGGACGCGCGGGAGCCGGCTTCGTTGCGACCGGCTCCAATTCTATAACAGATGTATCGGCAGCCGGCGAAGCAACTGTTGGTGAGGTCGGTTGCGCCGCGGCGGTTGCGGGAGCTGCCTCGCGCACCGGCGGCAGCGACCGCAGCGCGGCGTCGACCGAGGCGATCGTACCCTCTTCCACCGGGCCTTCGAGTTGGCCGAAGGGCGCTTTCCATTCGAAGGCGTCGAGGCGGCCGGTAATCGGCGACAGCGGCAGCCATTTGTCGGAAACGACGCCATCGGCTAGCCAGGCCGGATCGCGTGGCGCGCGCAATGCCTGCGCCATCCAGTGGCGGATGCGGCCCTGATCTCCGGTTTCGGCCTCTTCGATGTCGGCGAGCAGTAGGAACGCGCCTTCGCGGGCATCGATGCGGGCCGCGGCTTCCGCCTTGGTGCGAGCCTTGGCGAAATCACGGGCGTCGAGTGCGGCCTTTGCCGTGATCAGCAGTGCTTCGACGTTGTTCGGGCGGATCGCCTCCAGTCGCTCGGCACGCTTCAGGCGATCGGCGACGGAATCGCCACTGCGGGCGCGGACATAGGCTCTGCCGATCTCCGGATGCGGCTCCGCCTTCCAGACCTGTTCAAGAATAGAAGCGGCCTTGCGGACTTTGTCTTCGCGAAACAATGCCTTGGCGGCGGTGAGCGCGGCCGGCACGAAATCAGGGGACTGCTTCAGCGCGGCCAGCGCATCGTCCCGGGCGCCGGATGGATCGCCTTCGAGCTTTTCATTGGCTCGTGCGGTCAGCAATACAGCACGCTGGCGGTTGGCAGTGTCCTTGTCGATGACACGGGCGATCTTCTGCTGGTCGAGAAGCTTGATGGCTTCGTCCCAATCGCCGGCCTGGCTGCGATATTCCAGCGTCGCCTGTGCTGCCCAAGGCAGATAGGGCGCCTGGTCGGCAGCTTTTTCGGCATAGTGCCGTGCTGCTTCATGCGCGCCGAGACGTTTGGCTTCGAGATAAAGACCGCGCAGACCCAGTTCGCGGGTTTCCGGGTCGTTGGCCATCAGCTCGAATTTTTGGCGGGCCTCGTCATGCTTACCCTCGATCAGCGCAGCCTGCGCTTCTAGCAGGTTGATCAGCGGCTCCTGATCGGCGCGGATGAGGCCGCGCGTGCGCGCCGCCATCTTGCGGGCAAGCAACGCGTTGCCAGCGCCGGCGGCGATCAGCCCCGTGGACAAAGCCTGATAGCCGCGGTCGCGCTTGCGGGCGCGAAAATAGCGGGTGACGGAATGCGGCGAGGTCCAGATCAGGCGGATGAACCACCAGACCACCATGACGGCGGCGATCAGCGCGATCAGGATGCCGGCGGCGACGATAAGCCTGGTTTGATAGAGTTCGCCGCCCCAGACCAGCGAAAGATCGCCGGGGCGATCCGCAAGCCAGGAAAAGCCATAGCCAAGCACCAGGACGAGAACGGCGAAAATAAGCAGTCTGATCATTCTCTTCCCCGCCCTCAGCTTTGTTTTCCGGTGTCGGCGATCGCCTTCGACAGCGCGTCGCCGACCAGGTCCTCGACCCGGATGCGAGCTTCCAATGATTGCTTGAAGGCGGCGGAGGCCGATTTGGCGGCGTCCGGCAGGCTATTCCATTCGGTGACCGCGCCGGGCAGATCGCCATTCTTCACCTTGTCCTCGAAGCGGGCGGCAATGGCTTCGACGCTGTCGCCGGTGACGTTGCCGACCGGGCGCACCTGCACCAGGGATTTGGCACTGGTCAGCAACCGGTCGCTCCAGCTTTGATTGGGATCGTCCTGCTGCGTCGAGCTGACGATCGCGGTGGCAACGTCGGATACCCGGCGAATGAGATCGGCGCGCGAAGGAATGCCGGTCTGGGCGAAAGCCTTGAGATCAGCAACTGCGGGGTCATTGGGTGCGACATTGGCGTAGGTATCGAGCTCCGGCTGGAATGGGCCGCCGCGATCGATCGCCGCCTTCAGGGCCGCCGCCGCGATAGCGCGGGCGACTGCGCTTTCCTGGCTAGGCGCGTTCAGCTTCTTTTCAGCGTCTTCAAGACGCTTGCTGACATCGGCGTCGGATGAGGCCTGACTTTGCGTCGCCTGGGCGAGGCTCGCCTTCAATTGATCCACTTCGGCGCTGAGCGCGGCGATCTTCTGGTCGGCATCGCCGCTACTCGTACCCGACGATCCGCCTGCGGCCGTATTGTTGGCGGCCGCTGTCTCGAGGGCTGCGACGCGGGCGGTAAGGGTGGCGTCGGGCGATGGAGCACCGGCGAGCTTGGACACGGTCTGCTTCAGGCCGTCGATTTCGTCGCTAAGCGCGGCAATATCGGCGGAATGATCTTTTGCCGGCCTGCTGCCGGGCAGGAGGCCGGCATATTGGATGGCGCCGACGCAGATGAGGGAGATCAGGCCGCCGACAATGCCCGCGGCGATCAGGCCAGACGTTGCGCCGGGCTGCCGCTGGGGCGCGGAGGGTTGTTCGGCATAGGAACGCGCGGGTTCTGGTTCGGGGGCGGTTGCGACCTTTTCATCTTCCGCCGCAGTTTCCGCGACTGGCCGATCGGCCTCCTCCTCTAACGGCTCCTTTTCCGTTTCCGGCGGTATTTCCACCTCATTGGCGGACGAGCTGCCGGGTTCGCTGTGATGGCGCTCCGTCATCTCTTCGGAAGCCGCGGCTTGAGCGGTTTCCTCAGCTTCCAGATCAATCGTGATCGGCTCATCGTTGGGCTTCGAATGGTTTGGCGGATTTCCCGATACCATGAGGTCCTCTTTTCATGCGCTGCAGCGAAAGTAGACAGACAAGTCGATTATGGAAAGAGCTTAGATCAAAATTGCGACCTCACTTCGCGGCAAGAAGCGCCAGAAGGCTGTCTTCATCCGGCATATTAGCGATATCCACATGAGAATGCAGCGAAGTCGGGACGGCCTCGGCAATCACTTCGCTAAGACAGAGGAATCTTGTCGAAGTGAGGAGGTTCGAGTGGCGTTGCAGGAAAGGCAGGCTGAAGAATCGTTTCGCCGTCAGATGCGAATAGAGCAGCACCGCATCGGCGGAAGCATCGAGAAAGAGCCGGCGAAGGGTCGCGTCGTCGATGACGATATCCTGCATCCGGTAGCACTCGACCGTCTGGAACGGGATATTCAGCCCCTTCAATCTTGCTTCGAAACCTGCGGCGCGTGGTGAACCTGCGAGATAGAGCAGCGGGGCTTGAGAAATATCGGTCCATTCGCGGGAAACCAGTTCCGCCAGCTCGGCGCCGCTGCCCTCGGATGCGAAAACATGGATGAAACCAAGTTTTTGAGCCTCGTCAGCGGTCGCTTTGCCGACTGCGAAAAGCGGGCGGCTGAGATGAGGCTTGAGGGGCTGGCCTATCGCGCCCAATGTGCGGATAGCTTCGGCACTGGTAACGGCAACAGTGCCCTCGGTGTTCGACAGGGCTTGTCGGGTCGCGTCGACATGGCGGACAGGCTTTGATAGTGGCAGGAGCACTGCCTCATGCCCCATCTCCGCAAGCCTGCGGGCGGTGCGTTCACCCGAATGCTCAGGACGGGTGACGACGACGCGCATCCGGTATCAGGTCCAGTTTTCGAAGAAGGTGGTGCCTGCTTCGGCGCGGATCGCCTGGCCGGCATTGGTGCCGAGCGCCTCGGCATCCCGACGGTGACCTTCGATGGTGGTGGTGTACACCTGCTGGCCGTCGGGCGTCAGGATCATGCCGAAGAACCTGATGTGATCGCCCTCGCAGACAGCATAGCCGGCAATCGGCGTGCGGCAGGAGCCGTCGAGCGCTGCCAGGAAACCGCGCTCGCACGAAACGGTGTCGAAGGTCGGTCCGTCATTGATGGCGGAGAGCAGGTCGTTCGTCCTGTCGTCACCGATGCGGCTTTCGATGCAGATCGCACCTTGTGCCGGCGCTGGCGGGAATTCGTCCGGGTCGAGAATGTCGGTGATTACATCCACCTTGCCGAGCCGCTTCAGGCCGGCAAGCGCCAAGAGGGTTGCGTCCGCCTGGCCTTCTTCCAGCTTGCGCAGCCGCGTTTCGACCAAGCCGCGGAAGACAATGACGTTGATATCGGGACGTAGGCGCCGGATCAGCGCCTGGCGGCGCAGCGACGCAGAGCCGACGGTCGCGCCGTGCGGCAGCTCGATCAGCTTCGGCGCGGTGCGGCCAATAAAGGAGTCGCGGATATCTTCGCGCGGCAGATAGGCAGATAGCGACAGCCCTTCGGGCAGCTTCGTCGCCATGTCCTTGGCCGAATGAACGGCAAAGTCGAGTTCGCCTGTGATCAGTTTCTGTTCCAGCTCTTCCGTGAACAGGCCTTTGCCGCCGATCGCCGCCAGCGAACGATCGGTAATGCGGTCGCCCTTGGTGCTCAGAACGACGATCTCGAACATCTCCTCCGGCAAGCCATGCGCCGCCATCAGGCGGTCGCGGGTCTCGTGCGCCTGCGCCAACGCAAGTGGGCTGCCACGCGTGCCGATCCGGAAAGGTTTTGTTTGCATCCGCTTTGATCCGTTGTTACCGACAGTTCCCGTAACCATATTTCCGCTTCATCGCAATCGACCAACAGGCAACGAACAGCTTCCATGGCGCCATTTCTTCGCATTCTCGGCATCGAAACAAGCTGCGACGAAACCGCCGCGGCCATTGTCGAGCGCCGGGACGACGGCACGGCCACGATTGCCTCCGACGTGGTTTTGAGCCAGTTGGATGAGCATAGCGCCTATGGCGGCGTCGTGCCCGAAATTGCTGCGCGGGCCCATGTCGAGGCGCTGGATACGTTGATCGACGAGGCCCTGAAGCGCGCCAATGTGTCGCTGTCCGATGTCGATGCCATCGCTGCCACATCCGGTCCCGGTCTGATCGGCGGCCTGCTCGTCGGGCTGATGACCGGCAAGGCGATATCGAGGGCGACCGGCAAGCCGCTCTACGCTATCAACCATTTAGAGGGCCATGCGCTGACGGCAAGGCTGACGGATGGTCTCACCTTTCCTTATCTGATGCTGCTCGTCTCCGGCGGCCATACGCAATTGATCCTGGTGCGCGGCGTCGGCGAATACGAGCGCTGGGGCACGACCATCGACGATGCGCTGGGCGAAGCCTTCGACAAGACGGCGAAGCTGCTCGGTCTTCCCTATCCCGGTGGTCCGGCGGTCGAAGAGGCGGCGAAGAACGGTAATCCGGATCGATTCGATTTTCCGCGGCCGCTGGTCGGCGAGACCCGCCTTGATTTCTCCTTCTCCGGCCTCAAGACCGCGGTGCGGCAGGCGGCAACGGCGATCGCGCCGGTGACCGAACAGGATATCGCCGACATCTGCGCCTCCTTCCAGAAGGCGATTTCGCGCACCTTGAAGGACCGGATCGGGCGCGGCCTGCAGCGCTTCAAGAAGGAATTTCCGAAGACGGCGGACAAGCCGGCGCTGGTGGTTGCCGGCGGGGTCGCGGCCAATCTCGAGCTGCGGCGCACGCTACAGGAACTCTGCGATCTCAATGGGTTCCGTTTCATCGCGCCGCCGCTGCGGCTCTGCACCGATAATGCCGTGATGATCGCCTGGGCGGGGCTGGAGCGCATGGCGACAGGCGCGGCACCCGACGGCCTCGATGTGCAGCCGCGCTCGCGCTGGCCGCTCGATCAGAAGGCGGAGACTCTTTTGGGGCATGGCAAACGAGGAGCAAAGGCATGAGCGGCAATGAACGCATTGCAGTGATCGGCGCCGGCGCCTTCGGCACGGCGCTCGCCTCCGTCATCGCCTTGACCGGTAAGAGCCAGGTGACACTGGTCGGGCGCAATGCGGCTGTCATGGCCGATCTCAGCGCTGACCGGATCCATGATGCGGCGTTGCCGGGTATCGATTTGCCGGATTCGCTGCAATTTTCCGCCGAGCCGGACGCGGTTTCGGACGCCGGCATCGTGCTGTTTGCCATGCCGTCGCAGGCGCAGGCGGATGCGGCACGTCATTACGGACCTTATCTCGCAGAGGATGCCGTCGTCGTTACCTGTGCCAAGGGCATCGACAAGGTCTCCGGCGATCTCTTGACCGACATGCTGGAGCGGGAATTGCCGCATCACGCCATCGCGGTTCTCTCCGGTCCGGGCTTTGCGACCGATATTGCCAAGGGCCTGCCGACGGCAATGGCGATCGCCGCCGGCGACATGGCGGTGGCGGAACGACTGGCGCAGGCGATTTCCGGGCCGACATTCCGTCTCTATGCGTCCGACGATCGCGTCGGCGTGCAGCTTGGCGGCGCGCTGAAGAATGTTTTGGCCATTGCCTGCGGCATTGTCGAAGGGCGCGGCATCGGCGATTCGGCACGCGCGGCGCTGATCAGCCGCGGTCTGGCGGAAATGTCGCGCTTTGTCTGCGCCAAGGGCGGCAAGGCGGAAACGGTGCGCGGGCTCTCTGGCCTCGGCGATCTCGTGCTGACCGCGACCAGCCACCAATCCCGCAACCTGCGTTTCGGCATCGCGCTCGGCCGCGGCGAGGCGGCGGACCCATCGCATGGCGATCTCGTCGAAGGCGCCTATGCCGCCTCCATCGCGGCGCGGCTGGCACGCAAGCTTGGGGTCGATATGCCGATCGCCGAAGCGGTCTCGGCCATCATCGACGGCAAACTGGATATCCCGACGGCAATCGAGCAGTTGATGACGCGGCCGATTACGACGGAATGACTTGGCGCTTGAGTGTGGGGCGATTACTGGATATATTACTGGTAATAAGTCGGAGGCCGCGATGAGCAGTTCCCAAAAGCGTGCAATCAAAAATTATCGGTCGCGTCTTGAAGAACGTGGTCTAGCCCGTTTCGAGGTGCTTGGCCTTGATGGCGATCGTGCGCTCATTCGCTCGCTCGCGCGGCGTCTGGCGGAAGGGGGGACCGATGCGGCCCATATCCGTAATGTCCTGAACCAGGCGATCGCCGGCGAGCCGAAGAAGAAGGGTGGCGTTTATGCGTGGCTGCGCAGTTCGCCGCTTGTTGGAGCGGATCTCGATCTTGAACGGGTTCACGGCGAAGTGCGCGAGATCGATCTTTGACCCGTTATTTGCTCGATACCAATATTATCAGCAATACGGTCAAGCCGGAGCCGGCGCCTAGTCTTGCCGGCTGGTTTCAAGCACAGATAGATGATGACCTCTTCATCGCAGCGTCCACGATCGCCGAGATTCAGCGTGGGATTTTGATCAAGCCAGCAGGACGCAAACGGGACGATCTCGAAACCTGGTTTCTTGGCGCACAGGGACCGTTGGCATATTTTGCCGGACGCATTCTTCCCTTCGACGAGAGTGCTGCCCTAATATGGGCGCAACTCATGGCGGAGGGGCGAGCGGCCGGGCGACAGCGTGACCCCATGGACATGTTGATCGCCTCCGTGGCAATTGCGAATGAATGCATTATCGCAACGGACAACGAGGCGGACTTTTGGGGCCTCGACATCGTCAACCCCCTTCGCGCAGGGACAGGATGACTGGCGGCGTGCAAGGCTTCATCCATCACCATCAATGATCTGCTGATTCCCATAGGAGAATGAAAACATGCTGTTTGCCTTTGTCTGCAAGGACAAGCCCGGTCACCTGAATGTCCGCATGGACACGCGCCCCGCCCATCTCGAGTATCTGAACAAGCTCAATGCCGAGGGTACGCTGAAGATGGCGGGTCCATTCCTCGATGCGGATGGAAAGTCGAATGGCACCCTCGCCATCGTCAGCGCCGAAACGATCGAAGCGGCGAAGGCGATCGCCGATGCCGATCCCTATACAAAGGTCGGCCTGTTCGAGAGCGTCGAGATCAAGCCGTTCAACTGGGTCTTCAACAATCCGGAGGCATGAAACATGGCGCATTGGCTGTATAAATCCGAGCCGTCTTCCTGGTCCTGGGAGGCCCAGAAAAAGGCTGGCGAGAAGGGCACGGAATGGACCGGCGTACGCAACTATCTCGCCCGCAACAACATGCGGGCGATGCAGATCGGCGACAAGGGCTTCTTCTATCATTCCAATGACGGGCTTGAGATCGTCGGCATTGTCGAGGTCTGCGCGCTGTCGCATCCGGATTCGACCGCCAAGGACGATCCGCGCTGGGATTGCGTGGATATCCGCGCCGTTTGCGACATGCCGAAGCCCGTCTCGCTGAAGGATATCAAGGCCAATCCGAAACTTTCGCAGATGTCGCTCGTCACGTCGATGCGGCTTTCCGTGCAGCCGGTGACTGACGAGGAATATCTCGAAGTCTGCCGCATGGGCGAACTCGACAATCCGCCCGTCTGACACTTAGCTCGAGGATGATTTGAAGACCGATCCGGAAAGTTTCATTCGTGCGAACACCAGTCTCATGGCGCCGCCGCATGTGCCGGAAATCCGACTGCATCTGGCAAGCGAAGCCCATGATCTCTGGCTGAAGACGGAGGAAGAACTCGAGGCGATCGGTCTGCCGCCGCCGTTTTGGGCTTTCGCCTGGGCGGGCGGGCAGGGGCTTGCGCGCTATGTGCTCGATCATCCCGATACGGTTGCCGGAAAACGGGTCCTGGATTTCGCCAGCGGCTCCGGCCTCGTCGCGATTGCGGCGAAGCTTGCGGGTGCGAGCCATGTGCTCGCCGCCGATATCGATCCCTGGGCTGAAACCGCAACAAGGCTGAATGCGACGGAAAACGGTGTCGTGCTCGACTTCACCGGTGACAATCTCATTGACCGGATGACGGACGCCGACGTCATCCTTGCCGGCGATGTCTTTTATGATCGCGATTTCGCCGATCGCCTCATTCCATGGTTTCGGCAGTTGGCGGGAGAGGGTCGTCTTGTGCTGGTGGGCGATCCGGGCAGGGCATATCTGCCCAAGGATCGTCTGGAGGCTGAGGCCAGCTATCAGGTGCCGGTGACGCGGGCGCTGGAGGATAGCGAGGTCAAGAAGACGACGGTCTGGCGCTTTCTTGCCGGCTAACGACCGTCAGGGGCGAATCACACAGACGCCGGCCTCGTAGGAGCAGGCATTGCCGGCACGTTTGACGTTGATGACCTTGGCCCTCGGCTTCAGCGCAGTGGATTCGCCTCGATATGGATCGTAGCCGCCGCCATAGCCGACAATATAGGTCCCGCCATCGGCCTGATACATGTCGGCCGTGCCCGCATAGGTGCCGACGTTAGCCGCATATTGCCGATCCATGAGAATGATTCTGGCCGGTTGCGGCTGAGCGTAGTGCTGCGGCCAGGAGATTTGTTGCAACCGAACCAGGCCACGATGGCGGAACGGCCGATATCCATGGCGATAGTCGGTCGAAAAGGCGGCCGCCGTGGCTAAAGCACTGACGCGGGCCGGGTGCAGCGGAAATGGCCCGTGATGTCGGAACGGGCGGTACCCATCATGATAGCCGCCGGCGGAGGCCGACATGGACGACAGGGCGGCGGCTGCCGCTAAGACGAGCGTTGCTGCCTTGAAAAGATGCCGTCCCATAGGTTGCCTCGCGCTCCAAATGCTTAATAAAGTATGAAGAGCAGAGTGCCTCAAGAGCGACGTCAAGTCCACTCGGTTGGCGGGAAAATCGTATCGAGCGGCCAATCGGAGAATGTCGTTTCTGCGCACTCGCTAAAAGTGTCCGCTGATCCGAATCGATTAAATTCAAGGCAGACAGCAATTGTGCTTGTCGACATGCCTTTCCGTGATTAATGGTCGCAATTGATGCAACGCACACAGCACTTCCCCCAAGCGTGTGTTGCCCCGGAGATATCTGGGATAGAAGCGTATCGTAACGCCGCGAGGTTCTGATGGCGAACGTCACACAAAACCGGCCCCTGTCGCCGCATTTGCAAGTCTACAAACTTATTCCCACCATGGTCATGTCGATTGTCCACCGCATCACCGGCGGCGCGCTTTATTTCGGCACGCTGCTGGTCGCCTGGTGGCTGATCGCGGCGGCGACCGGCCAGGGCTATTTCGAGCTGGTCAACTGGATCATGGGTTCGATCATCGGCCGGCTCGTTCTGCTCGGCTATACCTGGGCGCTGCTGCACCATATGCTTGGCGGCTTCCGGCATTTTATTTGGGATCTCGGATACGGCTATGATCCCGCTGTCTCGACCAGGATGGCCAAGGCGACGCTCGTCGGTTCGCTCTGTCTGACCGCGCTGGTCTGGATCATCGGCATCGCCATCCGGCTGATTTGATTGGCATGATTGCTCTCGGAAGCGCTCAGGCGCCTTTCGGGATCATGCTTTAAAGGATATTTCTCATGGATATGCGCACTCCTCTGGGCAAAGTCCGCGGTCTTGGTTCCGCCAAGGAAGGCACCGAGCATTTCTGGCGTCAGCGCCTGACCGCCGTTGCCAACGTTCCCCTCATCATCTTCTTTGTCATCTTCCTGATGATCTATGCCGGCGCGCCCTACGCGGAAGTCGTGCACGCGCTGTCGAACCCGATCGTCGCCGTTATCTTCGGCCTGATGGTGATCTCCGGCGTCATTCACATGAGGATCGGCATGCAGGTCATCATCGAGGACTATGTCCACAGCGAGATCAGCAAGATCGTCCTTCTCATGCTCAACACATTCTTCGCGATTTTCGTGGCCGGGCTCTGTCTCTTCGCCATTCTGAAGATCGCGTTCGTAGGATAATTACCGATGGCACCGAACTCATCCCCTCAGAATGGGCCCGCTCAAAACGGAAAAGCCTACAAATATGTCGATCACTCCTATGATGTGATCGTCGTCGGCGCCGGCGGCGCGGGCCTCCGCGCCACGCTCGGCATGGCCGAGCAGGGTTTCCGCACGGCCTGCATAACCAAGGTATTCCCGACCCGCTCACATACGGTCGCAGCCCAGGGCGGTATCGCCGCCTCGCTGCAGAACATGACGCCGGATAGCTGGCAGTGGCATCTCTACGACACCGTCAAGGGTTCCGACTGGCTCGGCGACGTCGACGCCATGCAGTATCTCGCCATGGAAGCGCCGAAGGCGGTCTATGAGCTCGAGCATTACGGCGTGCCGTTCTCGCGTAACGAGGAAGGCAAGATCTATCAGCGCCCGTTCGGCGGCCACATGCAGAACTACGGCGAAGGCCCGCCGGTGCAACGCACCTGCGCCGCAGCCGACCGCACCGGTCACGCCATCCTGCATACGCTTTATGGCCAGTCGCTGCGCAACAACGCTGAATTCTTCATCGAATATTTCGCGCTCGATCTGATCATGTCCGACGATGGCAGCCGCTGCACCGGCGTCGTCGCCTGGTGCCTGGACGATGGCACGATCCATCGCTTCGCCGCCAAGATGGTGGTGCTGGCGACCGGCGGCTACGGCCGCGCGTATTTCTCGGCAACCTCGGCTCACACCTGCACCGGCGATGGCGGCGGCATGGTTGCCCGCGCCGGCCTGCCTCTGCAGGACATGGAGTTCGTGCAATTCCATCCGACAGGCATCTACGGTTCTGGCTGTCTGATCACGGAAGGGGCGCGCGGCGAAGGCGGCTATCTCGTCAACTCCGAAGGCGAGCGCTTCATGGAGCGCTATGCGCCGTCGGCCAAGGACCTTGCCTCGCGTGACGTCGTTTCGCGCTGTATGACGCTGGAAATCCGCGAGGGTCGCGGCGTTGGCAAGAGCAAGGACCACATCTTCCTGCATCTCGACCATCTCGATCCGGCCGTGCTGCATGAGCGCCTTCCCGGCATTTCCGAGAGCGCGCGCATCTTCGCCGGTGTCGACGTGACCCGCGAGCCGATCCCGGTTCTGCCGACCGTTCACTACAACATGGGCGGCATTCCGACGAACTATTGGGGTGAAGTGCTGAATGCCGACAGCAATAATCCGGAGCGCGTTCTGCCGGGTCTGATGGCCGTTGGTGAAGCCGGCTGCGCCTCCGTGCACGGCGCCAATCGCCTCGGTTCCAACTCGCTGATCGACCTCGTGGTCTTCGGCCGCGCCGCCGCCATCCGCGCCGGTCAGGTCATTGACCGGGCAAGTCCGGTGCCGCCGGTCAATGTGGCCGCTTGCGACAAGATCATGGAGCGCTTCGATGGTCTGCGCCATGCCAGCGGTGGAACACCGACGGCGGTGCTGCGCGAAAAGATGCAGCGCGCCATGCAGGAAGACGCCGCCGTGTTCCGTACGCAGGAATCGCTGGAATCCGGCTGCCGCCGCCTTTCCGCGATCTGGAAGGAACTGCCCGACATCAAGGTCACCGACCGTTCGCTGATCTGGAATTCCGACCTTGTCGAGACGCTGGAACTGCACAATCTGATGGCCAACGCCATCACGACGATCTACGGCGCCGAAGCCCGCAAGGAAAGCCGCGGCTCGCATGCCCGCGAGGATTATACCGAGGGCAAGTTCGCCGGCCGCAACGACGAGAACTGGCGCAAGCATACGCTCGCCTGGGTCAACGAAGCCGGCGACGTGAAGCTCGACTATCGTCCCGTTCATACCGACCTGATTGCCGAAGGCATCGATCCGCACAAGATCGAGCCGAAGGCACGCGTGTACTGATCTGAGAGGAACTGACCATGGTTGAACTCGCTCTCCCCAAGAACTCTCAGATGCGTGAAGGCAAGGTCTGGCCGAAGCCGGCAGGCGCGACGAATACGCGGGAATTCCGTGTCTATCGCTGGAGCCCGGACGACGGCCTGAACCCGAGCATAGACACCTATTATATCGACGTCGATGATTGCGGCCCGATGGTGCTCGACGGCCTGCTCTACATCAAGAACAAGATCGACCCGACGCTGACGCTGCGCCGTTCCTGCCGCGAAGGCATTTGCGGCTCCTGCGCGATGAACATCGACGGCACCAATACGCTCGCCTGCACCAAAGGCCTGGACGAGATCAAGGGCACGGTGAAAATCTATCCGCTGCCGCATATGCCCGTCGTCAAGGATCTCGTGCCGGATCTGACGAACTTCTATGCTCAGCATCGCTCGATCGAGCCCTGGCTGAAGACGGTGTCGCCGCCGCCAGCAAAGGAATGGAAGCAGAGCCATGAGGATCGTCTGAAGCTCGACGGCCTTTATGAATGCATCCTCTGCGCCTGCTGCTCGACCTCCTGTCCGAGCTATTGGTGGAACGGCGACCGTTATCTCGGCCCGGCTGTCCTTCTGCAGGCCTATCGCTGGCTGATCGACAGCCGCGACGAGGCAAAGGGCGAGCGTCTCGACAATCTCGAAGATCCGTTCCGCCTTTATCGCTGCCACACGATCATGAACTGCGCCCAGACCTGCCCCAAGGGTCTGAACCCGGCCAAGGCGATCGCCGAAATCAAGAAGATGATGGTCGAGCGGCGGATCTGACCGGCGCCCGACATCGCGAGGTGATGGGGATCGAAGTCGCATGACGATGGAAGGCTTTGCGCCGGAGGCAGTAGCTGAAATTCGCTTGCGGCTTGCCTCGGTCAAATCTGAAGGCATTCGCATCGGCCTTGCCATCGAAAGCGGAAGCCGAGCCTGGGGGTTCCCGTCACCCGATAGCGACTATGATTGCCGCTTTGTCTATGTCAGGCCAGAGCGGGATCATTTTTCCCTGTTTCCGCATCGCGATGTCATTGAATTTCCCATTGTGGGAGACATCGACACCGGCGGCTGGGACTTGCGCAAGGCGCTGCTCCTAGCGCTGAAAGGCAATGCCGTTCTTGTCGAATGGTTGAAATCCCCGCTTGTCTATGAAGAAGAGCCTGGCTTTCGCGAGCGTCTTGGCGCTTTGCTGGAAGCGATCATGGTGCCGGGAAAGGTTGCTCATCACTATATCGGCCTGATGAAACAGCACCAGCCGGGCGATGGAGCCGAGCCAGTACGGTTAAAAAAGTTGCTTTACGGCATTCGACCGGCCATAGCGCTGGAGTGGATGCGGCAGACCGATTTCTCAAAACTGCCGCCGATGAACATGCTCGAATGCCTTGAAGACATCGACATAGCCGAAAAAATGCGGGCAGCAATTCTGCAATTGGTAGCTCTCAAGAAAGAGACACGCGAGATGGGCGAAGGCGCGCCGCCAGCGCCGCTCATGGAATTCTTGTCGAGCTCGCTTGCACGTTATTCCGATTTTTCCAGCAAACTTCGTCAGGACGCCGACCGCGATAAAAAGATGCAAGAACTCGCCAATCATTTCTATCTGGATGAGGTTCGTCGGGTTAAGCCTTGAAATGACCGGATTCTTGCGGAGCTATGGCCCCTAGCGATTTGTGCTGTGTAGCGACTTGATTAACCAAAGTGAAATACGATAATCCCAACCTAACTAAGCGCCAGTTTGCAAACCTCGATGGTGGACAATTAGGAGTATGATGATGCAATTGAGATATGCAGCGACGGCTGCGGCGATCAGTCTGTCGCTTGCCGGTTGCCAGCGCACAGCATACAACAACGACGATTATTCTGCCGCGCCACTGCAGGCTCAGCCCGTTCCTTCTGTCCAATCCAGCCAGCTTCCGCCCACGACCGGTGCCTCGCAGTTTCCTGCGGCGCCAACGAATACGCCGAATGCGGGTAATCAGCAGCAACAGCAGGCGATGGCCGCTTCTGCGCAGGACGTGACCAAGGAATCCATGGTCGGTAGCTGGAAGGTCAGCAATGGCGGTGCGAGCTGCGACATGTTCCTGACGCTCACCAATCTCGGCAGTGGTTCGCGCGGCGGAACGCGCGGTTGCGCGGGCGAACTCACGACGATGGGTTCCTGGGAAGTTTCCGGCAAGCAGGTTATCTTGAAGAACCGTGATGGCAGCCAGATCGGCACGCTCTACAAGACGGCCGATTCGCGCTTCAACGGTTCCACGGCGTCCGGCCAGCCGCTCAGCCTCAGCCGATAAAGCTCTTTTGAAGCGGTTGGACCATACCGGCCGCTTCCTCCTTGCACAGGCGGGTATCTCCCCATGCAGCCCATGCCCGACTATTCCATCAGCGTCGTCGAACACCTAAAGACGCTGACGGCTTCCGGATCGCTTCAGGTGGATTCGGCGCAGATGGATGTGGCGAAATCCCTCGATCGCGTGCTTGCAGATCTCAAGCGGAAACGACCGGCGACCAAATCGAGCGCGCTCGGCTGGATGTTTGCGGCGCGCAAGAAGCCGGCCCAGATCGTCCGCGGTCTCTATATCCATGGCAGTGTCGGGCGCGGCAAGACCATGCTGATGGACATGTTCTTCGGCATGGCGCCATGCAGCAAAAAACGCCGGGCGCATTTCCATGAGTTCATGGCGGACGTACATAACCGCATCGCCGCCCATCGGCTGAAGTTCAAGAACGGCGAGACCAAGCAGGCCGATCCGGTGCCGCCGGTCGCAGCCGAGCTTTATGGTCAGGCAGAGCTGCTTTGCTTCGACGAATTCACGGTGACCGATATTGCCGATGCGATGATCCTGTCGCGGCTGTTTTCCGAGCTGTTTTCACTCGGCTGCGTATTGGTTGCCACGTCGAATGTCGAGCCGGACAATCTCTATCGTGACGGCCTCAATCGCGGCCTGTTCCTGCCCTTCATCGATCTTCTCAAGCGTCATGTCGATATCGTCACGCTGGACTCGCCGACGGATTACCGCATGGAGAAGCTGAACAGCCAGCCGGTTTATTTGATCCCGATCAACGAGCGCACGGATATGGCGATGGATGCGTCGTGGGTGCAGGCGCTGCACGGACGCAAGGCGCAGCCGCTGGAGATCCCGATGAAGGGACGTTCGATCCATGTGCCGCTTGCCGCCGATCGTATGGCGCGTTTCTCCTTCGCCGATCTCTGCGAGCAGCCCCTGGGTGCGGCCGATTTCCTGGCCATCGCCAAACGGTTCGATACAATCTTTCTCGATCGCGTTCCGAAGCTCGGGCCGGAAAAGCGCAACCAAACCAAGCGTTTCATCATTCTCATCGACACGCTTTACGATCATTCGGTCCGGCTTTTCGTGTCGGCCGAGGCGATGCCGGAAGACCTTCTGATCGAAAGGCGCGGCACCGAAGGCTTCGAGTTCGACCGCACCGCATCGCGGCTTTTCGAGATGCGCAGCGCGGAATATCTCGCCCAGACTCACGGAAAACGTGCGGCCGAGTAACGATTTGGTGACAAAATGTCTTACGTTTACGTAAGACATTTTTGATCTAACCGATTGAAATCCCTGATCCAAAAATAATCAATTGCCAATTTCGACCTTTGGGTCTATGCGAATGGCGGCAATGGTGGATGCCTTGCAAGGTGTCCCGCCACGGATTTTGATCGCAAAGGATACACCGAAATGGCGCGCAACAAGATCGCACTTATTGGTTCTGGCATGATTGGTGGCACGCTGGCGCATCTCGCCGGCCTGAAAGAATTGGGCGACATCGTCCTGTTCGACATCGCGGACGGCATTCCCCAGGGCAAGGGTCTCGACATCGCCCAGTCTTCGCCTGCCGAAGGCTTCGACGCCAACCTCACCGGCGCCAGCGACTACTCCGCGATCGAAGGCGCTGACGTCTGCATCGTCACCGCCGGCGTTCCCCGCAAGCCGGGCATGAGCCGCGACGATCTTCTCGGTATCAACCTCAAGGTCATGGAACAGGTCGGCGCTGGCATCAAGAAGTATGCCCCGGACGCTTTCGTCATCTGCATCACCAACCCGCTCGACGCCATGGTCTGGGCTCTGCAGAAGTTCTCGGGCCTGCCGACCAACAAGGTCGTCGGCATGGCTGGCGTACTTGACTCGTCGCGCTTCCGCCTCTTCCTCGCCAAGGAATTCAACGTCTCGGTCGAAGACGTCTCGGCTTTCGTTCTCGGCGGCCATGGCGACTCGATGGTGCCGCTCGCTCGTTACTCCACCGTTGCCGGCATTCCGCTGACCGACCTCATCACCATGGGCTGGGTCACCAAGGAACGCCTCGAAGAAATCATCCAGCGCACCCGTGATGGCGGTGCCGAGATCGTCGGTCTGCTGAAGACCGGCTCGGCCTACTACGCTCCGGCCGCTTCCGCCATCGCGATGGCTGAATCCTACCTCAAGGACAAGAAGCGCGTCCTGCCGTGCGCAGCCTACCTCTCCGGCCAGTACGGCGTGAAGGACATGTATGTCGGCGTTCCCACCGTCATCGGTGCCGGCGGCATCGAGCGCGTGATCGAGATCGACCTGAACAAGGCCGAGAAGGAAGCCTTCGACAAGTCGGTCGCAGCCGTTGCCGGCCTCTGCGAAGCCTGCGCCACCATCGCGCCGTCGCTGAAGTAATTTCCGCGTTCCAACAGGGATAAATCCATGAACATTCATGAATATCAGGCCAAGGCTCTGCTGAAGACCTATGGCGCACCCGTCGCGGACGGCGTTGCCATCTTCTCCGCCGATGAAGCCGAAGCCGCCGCAAAGCAGCTTCCGGGCCCGCTTTACGTCGTCAAGAGCCAGATCCATGCCGGCGGTCGCGGCAAGGGCAAGTTCAAAGAACTCAGCCCCGACGCCAAGGGCGGCGTTCGCCTCGCCAAGTCGATCGAGGACGTCGTTGCCAATGTCAAGGAAATGCTCGGCAACACGCTGGTGACCAAGCAGACCGGCCCGGCCGGCAAGCAGGTCAACCGCCTCTACATCGAAGACGGCGCCGACATCGACCGCGAACTCTACCTCTCGATCCTGGTTGACCGCTCGGTCGGCAAGGTTGCCTTCGTCGTTTCGACCGAAGGCGGGATGGACATCGAGACAGTTGCGCACGACACGCCGGAAAAGATCATCACCGTCGACATCGATCCGTCGACGGGCGTGACGGTCGCCAACTCGGCTGCCCTTTCCAACGCGCTGAAGCTCGAAGGCGCTGCCCGCGAAGACGCTGCTAAGCTCTTCCCGATCCTCTACAAGGCCTTCGTCGAGAAGGACATGGCCCTGCTCGAAGTCAACCCGCTGATCGTCATGACCAACGGCAATCTGCGCGTTCTCGACGCCAAGGTCTCCTTCGACGGCAACGCGCTGTTCCGTCACGAGGACATCGTTGCGCTGCGCGACACGACCGAGGAAGACGCCAAGGAAATCGAAGCGCACAAGTATGACCTCGCCTATGTCGCCCTCGACGGCAATATCGGCTGCATGGTCAACGGCGCCGGCCTTGCCATGGCCACCATGGACATCATCAAGCTCTACGGCGCCGAGCCGGCGAACTTCCTCGATGTCGGCGGCGGCGCTACCAAGGAAAAGGTCACCGCGGCCTTCAAGATCATCACCGCAGACCCGGCTGTCGAAGGCATCCTGGTCAACATCTTCGGCGGCATCATGAAGTGCGACGTCATCGCCGAAGGCGTGCTCGCAGCCGTCAAGGAAGTCGGTCTGAAGGTTCCGCTCGTCGTCCGCCTCGAAGGCACCAACGTCGAGCTCGGCAAGAAGATCATCAACGAATCCGGTCTCAATGTCATCTCCGCCGATGACCTGGACGATGCCGCCCAGAAGATCGTGAAGGCAGTCAAGGGCTGATCGGGATGGCTGCTTCCTTCGCTCCAACGGCTGCTCATCTCCGCCTCGGTGCCTTTGCAGGCACCTGGGAAGGGGAAGAGCGTGTCGCGGCTTCGGCCTGGACGAAGGAAGGAACGGCAACCGCGCAGCTCACGGCCGAGTGTCTGTTCGGCGGATTTTTCGTCGAACAGCGCTACGTACAGATGCGGGACGGCAGCACATCGTTCGAAGCCCGGAACATTCTCGGCTTCGACGCTGCGGATCAGGCCTACAAGCTTTATCAGTTCGATACGGTGGGCTTCGTGCCCGCCGCGCCGGCCTCCGGCGAATGGATCGACGACAAGCTTGTCCTGACCAAGGTCTCGCCGCGCGGTTCGCAATGCACTCTCTTCCAGTTCGAAAATGAAGACTGCTACCGCATGGGCGTCACTTTCTCGCCCGCCGGCAGCGATACATGGCAGGAGGTCGTCAGCGGCGTCTATCGTCGCGTTGCCTCCGCGTCTTCCAACCTCTCGTAACAAAGGCCTCGCATGTCTATTCTCATCAACAAAGACACCAAGGTTCTGGTTCAGGGCCTGACCGGCAAGACCGGTACCTTCCACACCGAACAGGCGCTTGCCTATCACGGCACGAAGATGGTCGGCGGTATCCACCCCTCCAAGGGTGGTGAAACCTGGACCGGCAAGGACGGCGAAAAGCTGCCGATCTTCAAGTCCGTCGCCGAAGGCAAGGACGCCACCGGCGCCAACGCCTCAGTCATCTACGTTCCGCCGGCCGGCGCTGCTGCTGCGATCCTCGAAGCGATCGAAGCTGAAATCCCGCTGATCGTCTGCATCACGGAAGGCATTCCGGTTGCCGACATGGTCAAGGTCAAGGATCGCCTCCAGAAGTCGAAGTCGCGCTTGATCGGGCCGAACTGCCCGGGCGTGCTCACCCCGAACGAATGCAAGATCGGCATCATGCCGGGCTCCATCTTCAAGAAGGGCTCCGTCGGTGTTCTCTCGCGTTCCGGCACGCTGACCTATGAAGCCGTGTTCCAGACCACCAATGAAGGCCTCGGCCAGACGACGGCTGTCGGCATCGGCGGCGACCCGGTCAAGGGCACCGAATTCATCGACGTCCTGGAAATGTTCCTCGCCGACGACGAAACGAAGTCGATCATCATGATAGGCGAAATCGGCGGTTCGGCTGAAGAAGAAGCCGCGCAGTTCCTCAAGGACGAAGCCAAGAAGGGCCGCAAGAAGCCGATGGTCGGCTTCATCGCCGGCCGCACGGCACCTCCCGGCCGCACCATGGGCCATGCTGGCGCCGTGATTTCCGGCGGCAAGGGCGGCGCGGAAGACAAGATTGCAGCGATGGAAGCGGCAGGCATTCGCGTGTCGCCTTCGCCGGCACGTCTCGGCAAGACGCTTGTGGAAGTCCTGAAGGGCTGATCCTACCTGTAGCAAGACCCGGACGGGTAGCGGCATCCGCACATCCCGTCCGGCTTTTGAATTTGTAAGAGCAGATGTACGGTCCACGGGATCGCAGACGAAATGTGGTCGCCGGATTTCCATAAGCCGGCAAAGTAAACAAGTCGGGAGGCGGACGAGAGCGTCCGCATATCACCATGGCAAGGCAAGAAGCCAACGAGCAATTTCAAATCACCTCGTTCCTGGACGGCGCCAACGCTGCTTATATCGAGCAGCTTTATGCGCGCTACGAGGAAGACCCATCGTCGGTGGCCGACGAGTGGCAGTCGTTCTTCAAGGCACTGGAAGACAGTCCCGACGATGTGAAGAAGGCGGCCAAGGGCGCCTCCTGGCAGCGCAAGAACTGGCCGATCCAGGCAAACGGCGAACTCGTTTCCGCACTCGACGGCAACTGGGGCATCGTCGAGAAGGTCATCGAGACCAAGGTGAAGGCCAAGGCCGAAGCCGCCGGCAAGCCGACCGATACCGCCGACGTCCTGCAGGCGACGCGCGATTCCGTCCGCGCCATCATGATGATCCGCGCCTATCGCATGCGCGGCCACCTGCACGCCAAGCTCGACCCGCTCGGCATCGCTGCCGCCGTGGAAGACTACAAGGAGCTGTCGCCGGAAGCTTATGGCTTCACCGAGGCCGACCTCGACCGTAAGATCTTCATCGACAACGTGCTCGGCCTTGAATATGCAAGCGTGCGCGAGATGATGGAAATCCTCGAGCGCACCTATTGTTCGACGCTCGGCGTCGAATTCATGCATATCTCCAATCCGGAAGAGAAGGCCTGGATTCAGGAACGCATCGAGGGCGTCAACAAGGGCATCAACTTCAGCGCGGACCGCAAAAAGGCGATCCTGCAGAAGGTGATCGAATCCGAAGGCTACGAGCAGTTCCTCGACGTCAAGTTCAAGGGCACCAAGCGTTTCGGCCTCGATGGCGGTGAATCGCTCATCCCGGCGCTGGAGCAGATTCTCAAGAGCGGTAGCCAGCTTGGACTCAAGGAAGCCGTGTTTGGTATGGCCCATCGCGGCCGTCTGAACGTGCTTTCGCAGGTCATGGCCAAGCCGCATCGTGCAATCTTCCACGAGTTCAAGGGCGGCTCCTACGCGCCGGACGAAGTCGAAGGCTCGGGCGACGTCAAGTACCACCTTGGCGCTTCCTCGGACCGCGATTTCGACGGCACCAAGGTGCACGTTTCGCTGACGGCCAATCCGTCGCATCTGGAAATCGTCAACCCTGTCGTCATGGGCAAGGTCCGCGCCAAGCAGGATATGAGCGCCACCCTCTGGGATGGCGATATCATTCCGCTCTCCGAACGCGCCAAGGTCGTGCCGCTGCTGATCCATGGCGATGCCGCTTTCGCCGGTCAGGGCGTCGTGGCTGAAATCCTCGGCCTTTCCGGTCTGCGCGGCCACCGCGTCGCCGGCACGATGCACGTCATCATCAACAACCAGATCGGCTTCACCACCAATCCAGCCTTCTCGCGTTCGTCGCCCTATCCGTCCGACGTTGCCAAGATGATCGAAGCGCCGATCTTCCACGTCAACGGCGACGATCCGGAAGCGGTCGTCTATGCCGCGAAGATCGCGACCGAATTCCGGATGAAGTTCCACAAGCCGGTCGTGATCGACATGTTCTGCTACCGCCGCTACGGCCACAATGAAGGCGACGAGCCGTCCTTCACGCAGCCGAAGATGTACAAGGTCATTCGCGCCCACAAGACGGTGCTGCAGCTCTATTCCGAGCGGCTGGTCGGCGAAGGCGTGTTGACCGAAGGCGAAGTCGAGAAGATGAAGGCCGACTGGCGCGCCCATCTCGAACAGGAGTTCGAGGCTGGCCAATCCTACAAGCCGAACAAGGCCGACTGGCTGGACGGCGAGTGGTCGGGTTTGCATACGGCCGACAATGCCGACGAGCAGCGTCGCGGCAAGACTGCCGTGCCGATGAAGAGCCTGAAGGATATCGGCCGCAAGCTGTCGGAAATCCCGGCGGGCTTCCATGCGCATCGCACCATCCAGCGCTTCATGGAAAACCGCGCCGGCATGGTCCAGACAGGTGAAGGCATCGACTGGGCAATGGCGGAAGCGCTGGCTTTCGGCTCGCTGGTGGTCGAAGGCCACAAGATCCGCCTGTCCGGTCAGGATTGCGAGCGCGGCACCTTCTCGCAGCGTCATTCGGTTCTCTACGATCAGGAAACCGAAGAGCGCTACATCCCGCTCGCCAACCTGTCGCCGACCCAGGCCCGCTACGAAGTCATCAACTCGATGCTGTCGGAAGAGGCGGTTCTCGGCTTCGAATACGGCTATTCGCTGGCTCGTCCGAATGCGTTGACGCTTTGGGAAGCGCAGTTCGGCGACTTCGCCAACGGTGCGCAGGTCATCTTCGACCAGTTCATCTCGTCGGGCGAACGCAAGTGGCTGCGCATGTCCGGCCTCGTCTGCCTGCTGCCGCACGGCTATGAAGGTCAAGGTCCGGAACACTCCTCGGCCCGTCTCGAGCGTTATCTGCAGCTCTGTGCCGAAGACAACATGCAGGTCGCCAATGTCACCACGCCGGCGAACTACTTCCACATCCTGCGCCGTCAGTTGAAGCGCGATTTCCGCAAGCCGCTCATTCTGATGACGCCGAAGTCGCTGCTGCGTCACAAGCGTGCAGTGTCGAGCCTGGCGGAGATGGCGGGGGAAACCTCGTTCCATCGCCTGCTCTGGGACGATGCGGAGGTCATCAAGGACGGCCCGATCAAGCTGCAGAAGGACAACAAGATCCGTCGCGTCGTCATCTGCTCGGGCAAGGTCTATTACGATCTCCTGGAAGAGCGCGAGAAGCGCGGCATCGACGATATCTACCTGCTGCGTATCGAACAGCTCTATCCGTTCCCGGCCAAGGCGCTCATCAACGAGCTCAGCCGCTTCCGCAATGCGGAGATGGTCTGGTGCCAGGAAGAGCCGAAGAACATGGGCGCATGGTCCTTCATCGATCCTTATCTGGAATGGGTGCTTGCCCATATCGATGCCAAGTACCAGCGGGTTCGCTACACCGGCCGTCCGGCCGCCGCCTCTCCGGCGACGGGCCTGATGTCCAAGCATCTGGCGCAGCTCGCTGCATTCCTTGAGGATGCGCTGGGCGGTTAAAGCGATAGGGGTGCGCGATGGCCTATTTTCATCTGAAACTCATGCCGCCGCGCCCCAGCTTCCCACATGACGCCACAGGGGAGGAGATGGCCGCCATGCAGCAACATGCCGCCTATTGGCGCGAACATGCGGATGCCGGAACGGCTGTAGTCGTCGGTCCGGTTTTCGCGGCCGACGGTGCTTTCGGCATGGCTGTCGTCGACGTGGAAGACGCCGATGCCGCCAAGGCGCTTGGTGATGCCGATCCCGTCCTTCTCGCCGGGCTCGGTTTCCGAATCGAAATCTCGCCAATGCCCTCGATCATTCTCCGGCCATCTGCCGCTGGAAATTCCATCTAAGTTTATAACGACGAAAAATCAGGATCTGAACAATGGCCACTGAAATCCGCGTTCCTACCCTCGGCGAATCCGTCAGCGAGGCGACCGTCGGCACCTGGTTCAAGAAGGTCGGCGATGCCATCAAGGCCGATGAGCCGATTCTCGAGCTGGAAACCGACAAGGTGACGATCGAAGTTCCCGCACCCGCAGCCGGCACGCTGTCCGAAATCGTTGTCCAGGCCGGTGAAACCGTCGGCCTCGGCGCGCTGCTCGGCCAGATCAGCGCCGGCAACGGCGCTGCGGCTGCTCCGGCCCAGGCTGCCGCACCGGCTGCTGCCGCCGCGCCGGCACCCGCTGCTCCGGTTGCCGCATCGGCTTCCGCCATGCCGCCGGCCCCTGCTGCCGCCAAGCTGCTTGCCGAAAGCAATCTCTCCGCCGATCAGGTCGATGGCAGCGGCAAGCGCGGCCAGGTCCTGAAGGGCGATGTCATTGCCGCTGTTGCCAAGGCTGCCTCGGCGCCTGCCGCCGCACCGGCTGCTCCGGTTGCCGCCCGTGCGCCGACCACCGTCGAAGATGCCGGCCGCGAAGAGCGGGTCAAGATGACCCGTCTGCGCCAGACGATCGCCAAGCGCCTCAAGGATGCGCAGAACACCGCCGCCATGCTCACCACCTATAACGAGGTGGACATGAAGGCCGTCATGGACCTGCGCAATAAGTACAAGGACATCTTCGAGAAGAAGCATGGCGTGAAGCTCGGCTTCATGGGCTTCTTCACCAAGGCCGTCACGCACGCCCTGAAGGAACTCCCGGCCGTCAACGCCGAGATCGACGGCACCGACATCATCTACAAGAACTACTGCCACATCGGCGTCGCCGTCGGCACGGACAAGGGTCTCGTGGTTCCGATCGTGCGCGATGCCGACCAGATGTCGATCGCCGAGATCGAGAAGGAAATCGGCCGCCTCGGCAAGGCAGCCCGTGACGGCCAGCTCTCCATGGCTGACATGCAGGGCGGCACCTTCACCATCTCCAACGGTGGTGTCTACGGCTCGTTGATGTCCTCGCCGATCCTGAATGCGCCGCAGTCGGGCATTCTCGGCATGCACAAGATCCAGGAACGTCCGGTCGCCATCGGCGGTCAGGTCGTTATCCGCCCGATGATGTATCTGGCGCTCTCCTACGATCACCGCATCGTCGACGGCAAGGAAGCCGTGACCTTCCTCGTGCGCGTCAAGGAAAGCCTGGAAGATCCGGAACGTCTGGTTCTCGATCTCTAAGGGAGCGCTGGCTCATGTCGAAATGGCCCATGCGGACGATGCGCGGACTCTTGTGCGCCGTCGCCGCGTGGATGCCATTTTCCGCTGTCGCGGATGATTTCGACGTAGTAAAGCTCAGCGGCAATTTCGATCTGGCGTCGCTGAGCGACGCCGATCCCACCGCCCGGTCGATCACCGTCTTCCATATGGGCGATGTCGAACGGACCTCCGGCCGCATTGTCGCCAGCGATCCTCTGGCCAAGCCGAGGGGGAAATAACCATGCCGACAAACCACGCGATGGCGCGATTGGCCCCCGTGCATTGGGCGATAATGGCGTTTACAGCCATTCCTACCCCCGCGCTGGCCGATGAATGCGTGCAGGAAAAAGCAGTCTACGGCGACATGGAGAATGCCTACGAGCTGCGTTTCGAGCCGATCGGTTCCGAGGCGGCGGCCGCCAGCAACAAGTTCAAATTTACTGTGCGCAATACGCCGATCGTGGCGGATGGTGTGGTGATGCGCTCGGATGATCAACTGCGCGCCAACGGCCTGATCATGTTCAACTGCCCGGAAGG
Source organism: Martinezella paranaensis (assembly GCF_014200235.1). Lineage (NCBI taxonomy): Bacteria > Pseudomonadati > Pseudomonadota > Alphaproteobacteria > Hyphomicrobiales > Rhizobiaceae > Martinezella > Martinezella paranaensis. Next base: position 351,593 of record NZ_JACHBI010000004.1, read on the forward strand.
CGATGTGACGGGCGCCGATCTGCGTGCCTGCACCGTCTGGCAGGGCATGATCTATGCCTCCGACGTGACGGGCAATATCAGCGTGTTGCCGGCGGAGGGTGCTGGCGCCGCAGCGCGGCTGGTCCTGCCGGCGCTCGGACCTTCGATCCGTGAATCCTCCATCTGGGGCAAAGGCAAAGCGACCGTCGCCCCCTGGGATGTCCTGACCTTGAAAGGATGCGGCGAATGACTGGCAAATCCCCTGTTCTTCTCGTCACCGGCGGCAGCCGCGGCATCGGGGCGGCGGTTTCGATTGCCGCTGCCCGGCAAGGCTGGGCCGTGGCCGTCAATTATGCCTCGAACAAAGCGGCCGCGGACACGGTCGTCACCGCGATCCGCGATGCCGGCGGGGAGGCAATTGTGATTGCTGGCGATGTCGGCTCGCCCGAGGACATCCGGTCGATTTTCTCGGTAGTCGACGGGCATTTCGGCCGGCTGGACGGCCTCGTCAACAATGCCGGCATCGTTGACCGTGTGCAGCGTCTGGATGAGATGACGCCGGAGCGGCTCGACCGGATGTTTCGCATCAACATCACCGGCTCGTTGCTTGCGGCTGCGGAAGCCATCCGCCGCATGTCCACCCGCCATGGCGGCAAGGGAGGCGCGATCGTCAATCTCTCGTCCGTCGCGGCCACGTTGGGCGGCGGCGGACAGTATGTCGATTATGCTGCGTCCAAGGGTGCGATCGATACGTTCACGGTCGGTCTGGCGCGAGAGGTGGCGGCTGAGGGCATAAGGGTGAACGCGGTGCGGCCGGGCATCATCGATACTGAAATTCACGCGGCTGCTGGCCTGCCCGATCGGGCGAGCGCGATCGCACCGCAACTGCCGATGAAGAGGGCGGGGACGGCGGAAGAAGTCGCTGACGCCATCCTCTACCTCTTAGGCCCCCAGGCATCCTATATAACGGGCGCCATCCTCGATGTGAGCGGCGGTCGTTGATCGGAAAGGGCAGTGATCATGCAATATGTGTTGGAATTCCTCGGCCTGATGGCGGTGTTTTCGATTTTCATCGTCGCACCGGGCGCTGATTTCGCTGTCATCCTGCGCCAGAGCATCGTGCATGGCCGCCGCGCGGCCGTCATGACCGGCCTCGGCATGGGCTTCTCGCTGCTCTTCCATATCAGCTACACCATTCTCGGTCTCGGCCTCATCGTTTCGAAATCGCTGATGCTCTTCAGCCTGATCAAATGGGCCGGCGTCCTTTATCTCGCCTATCTCGGCATCAAGTCCTTCCGGGAGCCGGGCTTCAAGGTGAAGGAGATCGAGATCGGCGAGGAGGACCGCAAGCCGGTTTCCATCTGGCGCTGCCTGGCGACGGGTTTCATCACCAACGCGCTCAATCCGAAGCCGGTGCTGTTTTTCCTGTCGCTGTTTTCGACGCTCGTGCATCACGACACGCCGGCGCTGATCCAGTTTTCCTATGGCATCGGCATGGCGACGGCACTCGTCGCCTGGTTTGCCGGCGTCTCCGTCTTCTTTACCGTCAAGCCGGTCCGCGATCGCTTCATCGCCAGCGGCAAATGGTTCAACCGCATCACCGGAGCGGCACTTGTCGGCTTCGGCATCCGCCTCGCATTGGCGCGGGCGGCTGACTAACAGAGTTACAAAACAAGGAAATTAAAACCATGTCCTACGATGTGATCATTATCGGAACCGGCCCTGGCGGCTACGTCTGCGCTATCAAGGCGGCGCAGCTCGGCCTCAAGGTGGCAGTCATCGAAAAGCGCACCACGTTCGGCGGCACCTGCCTCAATGTCGGTTGCATCCCGTCCAAGGCGCTGCTGCATGCCTCCGAAATGTTCCATCATGCCGGCCACGGCATGGACGCGCTCGGCATCGAAGTCGCAGCACCGACGCTCAATCTCTCGAAGATGATGGCGCACAAGGATGCGACGGTGAAGTCGAATGTCGACGGCGTCGCCTTCCTCTTCAAGAAGAACAAGATCGATGCCTTCCAGGGCACCGGTAAGATCGTCGCTGCCGGCAAGGTTTCCGTCACGGCCGATGACGGCAAGGTGACTGAGATCGAAGGCAAGAACATCGTCATCGCCACCGGCTCCGACGTTGCTGGCATTCCGGGCGTGTCCCTCGAAATCGATGAGAAGGTGATCATTTCGTCCACCGGCGGCATCGCGCTCGACAAGGTGCCGGCCAACATGATCGTCGTCGGCGGCGGCGTCATCGGCCTCGAACTCGGCTCGGTCTGGTCGCGCCTCGGCGCCAAGGTCACCGTCGTCGAATATCTCGACACGATTCTCGGCGGCATGGACGGCGAAGTTTCGAAACAGTTCCAGCGTATGCTGGCCAAGCAGGGCGTCGACTTCCATCTCAGTGCGAAGGTCACCGGCGTCGAGAAGGTCGGCAACGGCGCCAAGGTCACCTTCGAGCCGGTCAAGGGCGGCGACAAGGTGGTGCTCGATGCCGATGTCGTGCTGGTGTCGACCGGCCGCAAGCCGTACACGGCCGGTCTCGGCCTGGAAGAGGCGGGCGTTGCCCTCGACGCCAGAGGCCGCGTCGAGATTGATGGCCACTTCAAGACCAATGTCGCCGGCATCTATGCCATCGGCGATGTGGTGAAGGGCCCGATGCTGGCGCACAAGGCGGAAGACGAGGGCGTGGCGCTCGCCGAAATCCTCGCCGGCCAGGCAGGCCACGTGAACTACGACGTCATTCCGAGCGTGGTCTACACGCAGCCGGAAGTCGCCTCCGTCGGCAAGACCGAGGAAGAGCTGAAGGCCGCGGGTATTGCCTACAAGGTCGGCAAATTCCCCTTCACCGCCAACGGCCGCGCCCGCGCGATGCTCGCGACGGATGGCTTCGTCAAGATCCTGGCGGACAAGGAGACCGATCGCGTTCTCGGCGGCCACATCGTCGGCTTCGGCGCTGGCGAAATGATCCACGAGATTGCGGTGCTGATGGAATTCGGCGGCTCGTCGGAAGATCTCGGCCGCACCTGCCATGCGCATCCGACCATGTCGGAAGCCGTGAAGGAAGCCGCCCTCGCGACCTTCTTCAAGCCGATCCATATGTAAATTATAGAGACGTATCCTTTGATGTGAGCGGCGGCGGTGATGACGGCCGCCGTTTCCTTTTGCGGGCTGTCGTGAGCGAATTGCCGCAGCCGTCGTTTGTATGTCTGGCTATACGTTGGCTATGCTACTTTGCAGAGAGTGAAACAGCAGACGACAAAATGCCGACAAAGCCCATAATGGTTAAACCACATATGCCGCATCCCGCATTGCCGGGCGCGGACTGGGCTGATTGTTACGAGCTACAGGTACAGGAATCGGATTTTACGGCAGTCGCTGCAGCGCGCACGATGTTCTGCAATTTTCCTTTTTGGGTGCGGTCGCTGCTGAAGCTGCGCGATACGGTCGTCAGTGTCTTCGGCCTGAAATCTACGGGACATCACTCCCTAAATACGTCGGAGACAATCGGCTTCTTTCCGATCGTCAGCAAATCAGAGAACCAAGTTGTTCTCGGCTTCGACGACAAGCACCTTGATTTCCGTGTCGTAATCGATGTGCGGGATGATGGTCAGGGGCGTCGACTCATCGATATAACGACGCTCGTGAAACGGAAAATCTTGCTCGGCCAGATCTATATCGCTGTGATCACGCCGTTCCATCGGTTGATTGTCGAGACAGTGCTGACTGACTTCGGCAAACGAATGGGCGCGCTCAATTCACCGCCGTTACCGTGAAACCCTGCTTGCGCAGCAACTCGACAAGACCCTGATCGCCCACGAGATGCAGCGCACCGACGGCGATGAAGGTGTTGCCCTTGGCGAGGATGGGTGCGGCGCGCTCCACCATGACCTTGTTGCGGTCGAGGATGATGCGTTGTTCGAAGGCGGCGGTATCATCCTCGGACAAATTCTGGTCCGGCACGATATTCTTCAGCATCGGTATCATCGCGCCGATATTGCCGGCGAGATAGAGGTCGGTCATGGTTTCGTTGACGTCGTTGATCTTATCGCCGAGTTCCAACGTCTGAATGAGTGATTTCAGGTGCAGTTCGATCGGCAGATCGCTCATCGCCTTGGCCTGTTCGGCCAATGTTTCCAGGCCTTTTACTTGCCTCCCGCTAGCGGCCGCATCGCTCGCAAGCTTCTGATCGAGGAACTTCATGCCGGTCGCCTTGCGGCGGACTTCGCAGCTTGTCATTTCGAAGGAACTTGAGATCAACCAGGGTTGCATGTGGGCGACGGCGGCGAGCGGCACGCCGCGCTCCTTGAGGCCCGCTTCCAGCTTGGCATTCTCTTCGGGCGACAGATGCTGGCTGATGGTCGAGCCATCGGTCAGCATGGTCAAAGACGGATTGACGAAGAGCGCTGCCGCCGCTTTTTTATCGTCAAGGATTTCGTCGGATTCGACGACGATCGTATCGGCCGCGGCACTTGCTTCGGCTACACCCTTCGGCATGGTCAGCACGCGCGCGTCGCTGACATGCATGGTGCCGAGCAACCAGGAGGGTTTCAGGTCGGGCTTTTCGATCTTCCAGAAAATGCTTTTGCCGTTCGCCACCTTGTCACCCTCGGCGAGGATCGAGGCATATTTCGCGGGATCGCTTTTCTGCAGTTCAGCCATCAGATCCTTGCCGCCGCAGCTATCGGATGCCGTCTCGTCGGCATGCGCCGGCTGCAAGCTGAGTATGGTTGTGATCAACAGAGCTGCCAGCATCAACGGAAAGGCTGCGGCGAGCCAAAGGAGAAGGTCGCCGATTGCCGGTTTCATCGACCGCATCGTCTTAGGTTCGAGGGCAGAAATCATCTAAACCTTCCGCTGGCAGAGGGCATGACTCGTAAAGCGCGAACGTGGTTTTCGCGAGACATGCGGATACATGCTTCTGCTCTATCCGCCTGAGACGCATATTCCCTTAACGCGAGAGGTTAACGCTTTCTTATGCTCGCGGATGAGCCCGATCATAGACTTCCAGCAGCCGTGATGAATCGACGCCAGTATAGACCTGCGTCGTCGAAAGGCTGGCATGGCCGAGCAATTCCTGGATCGTGCGCAGGTCACCGCCACCTGCGAGCAGATGCGTGGCGAAAGAATGGCGCAGCGCATGCGGCGTTGCCGTGTCCGGCAGCCCGAAGGCGCTGCGCAGCTTCTGCATGCCGCGCTGGATGATGCCCTGCTGCAACTTGCCGCCGCGCGCGCCGCGAAAGAGCGGACTAGCTACGTCGAGATGATAGGGGCAAAGCGCGCGGTATTTTTCCACCGCTTCGACGACGATGGGCAACAGCGGCACCAGCCGGGTCTTGTTGCCCTTGCCGGTGACGCGCAGCGCGGTCGCGCCGGGGCGCACGTCTTCTGGCGTCAAATCCAATGCTTCGGAGATGCGCAGGCCGCAGCCATAGAGCAGGGTCAGCACGGCCGTATCGCGCGCGGCGATCCAAGGCTCGTCGTGCATCTGCGCCTCGTCGCTGACAACGGTGATCGCCTGGGTATCCGACAGTGGCTTCGGCAGCGATTTCGGTTGTTTCGGCGACCGCACCGCTGCCGCGCCGGCCGCATTCACCAGCCCCTTCTTTTCGAGATAGCGCAGCAGCGACCGAAGACCGGCCAGGTTGCGCCCGAGCGAACGCGCGCCGGCGCCATCCTTGCGGCGGGCGGCCAGAAAACCGCGGAAGTCGGCGGGGCGCAACGCATGGATGTCCTTGATCGTCGCCGGGCCGCCGAGATGGCCGGTCAGAAAGGTCAGGAATTGCCGGGTATCGCGCTCGTAGGCATCCAGCGTATGGGCGGAAAGCCGCCGCTCCTCACCGAGCGTTTCCAGCCATCGGCTGCGCTCGGTCATCAACTCAGGATCGGCGATAATCAGCAACTCGTTCAGTGGAAAACCCCTTGAAATTCAAATTCCTTCTGCCACTTTGAAGGAGGGAAGGTTATGGAATCGCTAACATTCCTACTGTGCCGTGCCTCTCCTTTGTGTATGGAAAGATCGCAGTAGAACTTTTCAACTGCGTATAAGCTGTTTCTTAAATCAAAATCGATTTAGGCGGTTATACGCGAGGCGCTTTGTCATGCTTCGATCATATTCGATTGCAATAGAGTATAACCCAACCATTCAGGGCATTTCATGGCACGTCGCGGTTCGATAACTGCACTGGGACAACTTGCAGAAGCGATCGCTTTGGTGTCCCAGGGCCAGCCCGGACATATTGTCGATACGCTGATCGCCGAACGCGGTCAGAAGATCGTTCGCAACCCGCTTTGGCCGTTGATGCGGCCCTTTCTCTACACGCTGCTGCGCTACAACAAGGCGATCGAATTCGCCGACGATATCGCCAATCTGCCGGGTTTCCAGTGCTTCGAATATATGAGCGATCTGCTGCGGCTTGATATCGGGGTGACCTATGCCGAGCGCATCCCGGCTTCCGGCGGCTTCATCCTCGTCAGCAACCACCCGACCGGCATTGCCGATGGTGTCGCCGTTTTCGATCTTCTGAAGACGCGCCGGCCCGATATGATGGTTTTCGCCAATCGCGACGCCGTCCGCGTCAATCCGCGATTCGCCGAGATGATCATTCCGGTCGAATGGCGTGAGGAATATAAGAGCAAGCCGAAGACGCGCGAGACGCTGCAGCTCACCAATCGCGCCGTTGCCGAGGGCAAGGTCACCGTGCTCTTCCCCTCCGGCCGCATCGCCTATTGGGCTAACGGCAAGTTGAACGAGCGGCCATGGAAGACGTCGGCTGTCGGGCTGGCGCGCAAGTATAATCTGCCGATCCTGCCCGTGCATCTGACGGCGCGCAATTCCGGCCTGTTCTATTGGTTCGCCAAATGGTCGACCGAGCTGCGTGACATGACGGTGTTCCATGAACTCCTCAACAAGCGCGATGACCGCTTCGATTTCCTGATCGGCAATCTCATCCCCGTCGAGCATCTGGACGGCGACGTCAACGAAGTGACGAAGGCGCTGGAGAAGCACACGGTGTTCGATCTGGCGGCGGACGGAAACGCGACTTTCACGCCAATCGGTCCTCCGGTTGCGGTCGAGGATACGGCCGCGGTCGTCGCCGAACATTCCGTTTGACGGCTGTCGGCAGTTCATTGAAGCGTCTTTCGGACGATACCTGCCGAACCACTCCCGGGTTTCCTTTTATCGCCGCTCGGGGCATGGTCTGGCGCGATGACTAAAGATTCGTCCGATCTGTTCGGTGCGCTGTTTGAAGCCGCGCCCGCAAACTTGACCATGAGCCGCACGGTCCCGGTTCTGGTGCCGATGCCGGCGCCGAAGCCCTATTCCTATGCGGTGCCGGAAGGCATGGCGGTCGAGCCCGGCTCGGTCGTGCAGGTGCCGCTTGGGCCGAGGCAGGTGATCGGCGTCGTCTGGGACGGCGGTGACGAGGGCGGCGTCGATCCGAAGAAGCTGCGGCCGATCAGCCATGTCTTCGATTGCCCGCCGCTCAACAGGGAGATGCGCGATTTCATCGACTGGGTGGCCGCCTATACGCTGTCACCGCCGGGGCTGGTGGCGCGCATGGCGCTGCGTGCACCCGCAGCCTTCGATCCCGAACCGATGATCGAGGGCTTGCGTTTTATCGGCGGCACGCCGGAGCGGCTGACACCGGCCCGCGCCCGGGTCATGGAGACGGCAAATGACGGCCTGTCATGGACGCGCAGCGGGCTGGCGCATGCTGCCGGGGTTTCGACCAGCGTCATCGACGGGCTGATCACGCAGGGTATTTTCGAAACCGTATTCCTGCCGCCGCCGCCGGTCGTGGCGAGGCCAGATCCGGATTACATCGCCTCGCGGCTCGAAGGCCCGCAGCGCGAAGCGGCCGATGAAATCCTTGCCGAGGTGCGCAAGGGCGAGTTTGCCGTTTCGCTGATTGATGGCGTCACCGGCTCGGGCAAGACCGAGGTCTATTTCGAGGCGATCGCCGAGACGCTGAAGCGCGGCAAGCAGGTGCTGATCCTGCTGCCGGAAATCGCACTGACCGCCAGTTTTCTCGAGCGCTTCCAGGATCGTTTCGGCGCCAAGCCGGCCGAGTGGCATTCGGATCTGGCGCCGCGCATGCGCGAAAAAGTCTGGCGGCAAGCCGTGACCGGTGAGGTGCGCGTTGTGGCCGGCGCGCGCTCGGCGCTGTTCCTGCCCTTCGAAGAGCTGGGCTTGATCATCGTCGATGAAGAGCATGATCCCGCCTACAAGCAGGAGGATCGCGTCTATTACAATGCCCGCGACATGGCGGTCGTGCGTGGCCGGATCGGCGATTTTCCGGTGGTGCTGGTGTCGGCGACACCTTCGGTCGAGAGTCAGGTCAACGGCCAGAGCGGGCGCTACAGCACCATCCATCTGCCGACCCGCTTCGGGGATGCAGCTCTTCCGGACCTGCATCTGATCGACATGCGCCGGCATGCGCCGGAGCGCGGCGGTTTCCTCTCGCCGTTGCTGATCCGGGCGATCGGCAAGACAGTGGAGAAGGGCCAGCAGTCGCTGTTGTTCCTCAACAGGCGCGGCTATGCGCCGTTGACGCTCTGCCGTGTCTGCGGGCACCGCTTCCAATGTCCGCAATGTTCGAGCTGGCTGGTGGAACACCGTTTCCGTGGCCAGATCCAATGCCATCAATGCGGCTATGCCGAACGGACACCCGAGGCCTGCCCGGAATGCGGCACGCTCGACCATCTCGTCGCCTGCGGGCCGGGCGTCGAGCGCATTGCGGAGGAGGTCGAGCGGCATTTTCCCGAAGCGCGGACGATCGTGCTCTCCTCCGATATCATGGGCGGCGTCAAGCGGCTGCGGCTGGAACTTGAGGCTATTGCCAAGGGCGAGGCGGATATCGTCATCGGCACGCAGCTCGTCGCCAAGGGCCATAATTTCCCGCTGATGACGCTGGTCGGCATCGTCGACGCCGATCTCGGCCTTGCCAACGGCGATCCGCGTGCCGCCGAGCGGACATTCCAGCTTCTGTCGCAGGTGACCGGCCGCGCTGGGCGAACCGGCCTCAAGAGCCATGGCTTGTTGCAGACCTATCAGCCGCAGCACCCCGTCATGCAGGCGATCGTCTCCGGCGATGCCAGCGCCTTTTATGAGCGCGAGATTTCGGAGCGCGAAAGAGCCATATTGCCGCCCTTCGGCCGGCTCGCCTCGATCATCGTCTCGGCTGATACTCGGCAGGATGCCGAGACCCATGCACGCGGCATGCGCAACGCGGCGCCGCAGGTGCAGGGCATATCGGTGCTCGGGCCAGCCGAAGCGCCGCTCGCCCTGGTGCGCGGCCGCCACCGCTTCCGCCTGCTCGTGCATGGACGGCGCAACTCGGACATGCAGGGATTCCTGCGCGCTTTGCTGACACAATCTCCGAAGGAGCGCGGCTCCGTGCAGGTGCAACTCGACATCGATCCACAGAGTTTCCTGTAGTTTGGTGAAACGGCGCCTTCCCGGCGTCTTCCCCTGTTTCGCCTGTTCATGCCATAAGTCGGCCTGTTGATATGATTGATTTGGTTTAGGTTGATTTGGGGACGACCGATGGAGCTTTATTTTCCGACAGATCTCGGCGAGCAGCTTGCCTATTGCTCGGCGGCGTTTACGGCGCTCATCGGCTTCCTCGCGATGTTCGCGCCCGGCTACACCTATCGTTTCCTTAAGCTGCAGGTGCGGGAAGGGCGGCCGGAAGCCTATGCCGAGGGGCGTGCGACCGGCGGCTTCTATCTGGGCTTCGGGCTGGTTGCGATTCTGCTCGCCCAGCCGATGGTCTATCTGGCGCTCGGGGCGTCGTTTGCCGTTGCGGCCTTCGGCCGCATTCTCTCGATCATGTCGGATCGCGGAAGCTTTCTTTTGAATATTGCACTTCTGGTTGTGCAAGCGGTTTTGGCGGCTCTACCGCTTCTTTATGGCTTGGGCTATATTTGAGCGAAAATGCTCTCGCTTCGGCTGCTAATGCCTGCGCTATCCCCATAGTTTTGAATTTTTGCCACCATAAATTCACCCGAATAGCGTATTCGGCGATTACGCGTGTTGCGAGTCTCAATATCCTATGTTAGACGAACCCCGAATTTCGGATGAGGTAGGGGGAAGCTCCTGCTGATTTCTGGGGGAAATCAAAACGAATTCAAGAACATGTGACTTCCGTCTCTCGGAAGCCGGATTCTTGGGTTGAAATCAGGGAATTTTGTGCCCGTGGCAGACACATCCCAGCATATTTCTGGTGTTGCAGAACGATATGCCTCGTCATTGTTCGAGCTGGCCCTCGAGGAGGGTGCCGTCCCGGCCGTGACCGCCGATCTCGATCGGTTCCAAGCCATGCTGGACGACAGCGATGATCTGAAGCGTTTCGTCTCGAGCCCGGTCTTTTCGGCTGAAGAGCAGGTCGGTGCCGTGCAGGCGCTGGCGACCAAGGCCGGCTTCGGCAATTACGTCACCAATTTCCTCAAGGTCGTGGCAGGCAACCGGCGCCTTTTTGCGCTGCCGGGCATGATCAAGGCTTTCCGTATTATTGCCGCGCAGCATCGCGGTGAAGTTTCCGCCGAGATCACCTCGGCGCATGCGCTGACCCCGGCGCAGGAAGATGAATTGAAGGCGGCGCTGAAGGGCGTCACCGGCAAGGATGTGGCGATCGCCGTCACCGTCGATCCGTCGATTCTCGGTGGCCTGATCGTCAAGGTCGGCTCCCGCCAGATCGATACGTCCCTTCGCACCAAACTCTCCACCCTTAAGCTTGCATTGAAAGAGGTCGGCTGATGGATATCCGCGCCGCGGAAATTTCCGCAATTCTGAAAGATCAGATCAAAAACTTCGGCAAGGAAGCTGAAGTCTCCGAAGTCGGCCAGGTTCTCTCCGTCGGTGACGGTATCGCCCGCGTCTACGGTCTGGACAACGTTCAGGCCGGCGAAATGGTCGAATTCCCCGGCGGCATCCGCGGCATGGCGCTGAACCTCGAATCCGACAACGTCGGCGTGGTTATCTTCGGTTCCGACCGTGACATCAAAGAAGGCGACACCGTCAAGCGCACCGGCGCGATCGTTGATGTTCCGGTTGGTCCGGAACTTCTCGGCCGCGTTGTCGACGCGCTCGGCAACCCCATCGACGGCAAGGGCCCGATCAACGCGACCCGCCGCGCTCGCGTCGACGTCAAGGCTCCAGGCATCATTCCGCGCAAGTCGGTTCATGAGCCGATGTCGACCGGCCTGAAGGCTATCGACGCTCTGATCCCGGTCGGCCGCGGCCAGCGCGAGCTTGTCATCGGCGACCGCCAGACCGGCAAGACCGCCATCATTCTCGACACGATCTTGAATCAGAAGGCCATCCACGATGCCGGTCCGGACAGCGAAAAGCTGTACTGCGTCTACGTCGCTATCGGCCAGAAGCGTTCGACCGTCGCTCAGTTCGTCAAGGTGCTCGAAGAGCGCGGTGCGCTGAAGTACTCGATCATCGTTGCCGCAACGGCCTCCGATCCGGCCCCGATGCAGTACCTGGCGCCGTTCGCCGGTTGCGCCATGGGCGAATATTTCCGTGACAACGGCATGCATGCCCTGATCGGCTATGACGACCTGTCGAAGCAGGCCGTTTCCTATCGTCAGATGTCGCTGCTGCTGCGCCGCCCGCCGGGCCGCGAAGCCTATCCGGGCGACGTTTTCTACCTGCACTCGCGCCTCCTCGAGCGCGCTGCCAAGATGAACGATGAACAGGGCGCCGGTTCGCTGACTGCTCTGCCGGTCATCGAAACGCAGGGTAACGACGTTTCGGCGTTCATTCCGACCAACGTGATTTCGATCACCGACGGCCAGATCTTCCTCGAAACCGACCTGTTCTACCAGGGTATTCGTCCGGCCGTTAACGTCGGTCTGTCGGTTTCGCGCGTCGGTTCGTCCGCACAGATCAAGGCGATGAAGCAGGTTGCCGGCTCGATTAAGGGCGAACTCGCCCAGTATCGCGAAATGGCCGCCTTCGCTCAGTTCGGTTCGGACCTCGATGCCGCAACGCAGCGCCTGCTGAACCGCGGCGCCCGTCTGACCGAGCTCCTGAAGCAGCCGCAGTTCGCGCCGCTGAAGACGGAAGAGCAGGTCGCGGTGATCTTTGCCGGCGTCAATGGCTATCTCGACAAGATCGCAGTTGCGCAGATCGGCAAGTTCGAGCAGGGCCTGCTTTCCTACCTGCGGTCGGAAGGCAAGGACATCCTCGACGCGATCCGCACCGAAAAGGCCATCAGCGACGCGACCAAGGGCAAGCTCATCGCTGCTCTCGACAGCTACGCCAAGTCTTTCGCCTGATCGGGCCTCACTTCTAGGACGGATACCGGATGCCTTCACTTAAGGATCTGAAAAACCGGATCGCCTCCGTCAAGGCGACGCAGAAGATCACCAAGGCGATGAAAATGGTCGCCGCGGCGAAGCTTCGGCGCGCCCAGGAGGCGGCGGAGGCCGCACGGCCCTATTCACAGCGCATGAGCGCCGTTCTCGCCAACATCACGGCTGCTGTCAGCGACGCTGACGGCGCGCCGCCGCTGATGACTGGCACCGGCAAGAGCGATGTACATTTGCTCGTCGTCTGCTCGGCTGAACGCGGCCTTTGCGGCGGTTTCAACTCGCAGATCGCGCGTTTTGCCCGCGATCATGTCCGCAAGCTGATCGCCGAAGGCAAGACCGTGAAGATCTTCACGGTTGGCAAGAAGGGCTACGACATTCTGCGTCGTGAGTTCTCTTCGCTGATCGTCGAGCGCAAGGAACTGCGCGACGTCAAGCGCATTGGCTTCGACAATGCCGATGCCATCGGCAAGCGCGTCATCGAGATGTTCGAAGGCGGCGAGTTCGACGTCTGCACGCTGTTCTATTCCGAGTTCAAGTCGGTCATCAGCCAGGTGCCGACGGCGCAGCAGCTCATTCCGGCTTCGGCCCCGGCTGTTGTCGAAGAAGATACCGCTCATAAGGGCGCCATTTACGAATACGAGCCGGATGCGGCTTCGATCCTCGCGGACCTGATCCCGCGCAATATCTCCGTTCAGATCTTCCGCGCGTTGCTCGAAAACGTCGCCGGCGAGATGGGCGCCAAGATGAGCGCGATGGACAATGCGACGCGCAATGCTGGTGAGATGATCAACAAGCTGACGCTGAACTACAACCGTCAGCGCCAGGCACAGATCACCAAGGAACTGATTGAAATCATTTCGGGCGCGGAAGCGCTCTGAGGTTAGGGAAAGAGGGTAAGAATATGGCTGACGCAGCTATGGCCGCAGTTTCGGTCGGCAAGGTTACGCAGGTTATCGGCGCCGTCGTGGACGTTTCTTTCGATGGCGATCTGCCGAAGATCCTGAATGCTCTCGAAACCGACAACAACGGCAACCGCCTTGTTCTGGAAGTCGCACAGCACCTGGGTGAAAACTCGGTCCGCACGATCGCCATGGACTCGACCGAAGGTCTGGTTCGTGGTCAGTCCGTTTCCGACACCGGCGCGCCGATCTCGGTTCCGGTTGGCCACGAAACGCTCGGCCGTATCATGAACGTCATCGGTGAGCCGGTCGACGAAGCCGGTCCGCTGAACACCACTCGTAAGCGCGCCATCCACCAGGACGCTCCGTCTTACGTCGAGCAGTCCACGGAAGGCCAGATCCTGGTTACCGGCATCAAGGTCGTCGACCTGCTCGCTCCTTACGCAAAGGGCGGCAAGATCGGCCTGTTCGGCGGCGCCGGCGTCGGCAAGACCGTTCTCATCATGGAGCTGATCAACAACGTCGCCAAGGCGCACGGTGGTTACTCGGTCTTTGCAGGCGTGGGTGAACGTACCCGCGAAGGCAACGACCTTTACCACGAAATGATCGAATCGGGCGTCAACAAGCATGGCGGCGGCGAAGGCTCCAAGGCTGCGCTCGTCTATGGCCAGATGAACGAACCGCCGGGTGCCCGCGCTCGCGTCGCTCTGACCGGTCTGACCGTTGCTGAAAACTTCCGCGATGAAGGCCAGGACGTTCTGTTCTTCGTCGACAACATCTTCCGCTTCACGCAGGCTGGTTCGGAAGTGTCGGCTCTGCTCGGCCGTATTCCTTCGGCCGTGGGCTATCAGCCGACGCTCGCAACCGACATGGGCCAGATGCAGGAACGCATCACCACGACGACGACGGGCTCGATCACCTCGGTTCAGGCCATTTACGTTCCGGCCGACGACTTGACCGACCCGGCACCGGCAACCTCGTTCGCCCACCTGGACGCAACGACGGTTCTGTCGCGCTCGATCGCTGAAAAGGGTATCTACCCGGCTGTCGACCCGCTCGACTCCACCTCGCGCATGCTCGACCCGATGGTCGTCGGCGAAGAGCACTACGAAATTGCTCGTAAGGTTCAGTCGACGCTGCAGCGCTACAAGGCCCTGCAGGACATCATCGCCATCCTCGGCATGGACGAACTCTCCGAAGACGACAAGCTGGCTGTTGCCCGCGCCCGCAAGATCGAGCGCTTCCTGTCGCAGCCGTTCTTCGTTGCCGAAGTCTTCACCGGTTCGCCGGGCAAGCTCGTTGCGCTCGAAGACACGATCAAGGGCTTCAAGGGCCTCGTCAACGGCGAATACGACCATCTGCCGGAAGCTGCTTTCTACATGGTTGGCTCGATCGAAGAAGCGATCGAAAAGGCCAAGAAGCTGGCTGCCTAATAGAGCCGATCGAACGGCGCGCGAAGTTTCGTGCGCCGTTGCCTTGAAATAAAGACAATCGAGAAGTGACCGGTCATGCCTGACAATTTCAATTTCGAACTGGTGTCTCCGGAGCGTCTGCTCCTGTCGGAGCAGGTTGTTGATGTCGTCATTCCCGCCAGCGAAGGCGAAATGACCGTCATGGCTCATCATGCTCCGACGATGACGACGATCAAGCCGGGCGTCGTCAAGGTGCATGCAGCATCGGGTAAGAAGCAGGACTACGTCGTGTTCGGCGGCTTCGCCGACATCCTGCCGACCGGCTGCACGCTGCTTGCGGAATCCGCAATTCCGGTCGAAGACCTGAGACAGGACGAGTTGACGCGTCGTATCGATCTCGCCAGGGCAGAACTCGAAGATGCCGAACATCACGAGCACAAGTCGCGCCTTGAGCATTACATCATGGAAATGACGCGGCTGCGCGGCGCAATCGGGCAAGATTGATCCGGTACCTAGTCTTAGGTTTCGAATGAGAGCGGCCTTTCGGGGCCGCTTTTTTGTTGCGCGGCTTGGTCTCTATCAGCCCTGATAGCCGCCCAGCAGATGCCGATGCAACTGACCCGCTTCCGGCGAGAGGGCGCGGAAGCGCGGTGCGCCGAGATAATAACCGAAGCCGCTTTCGACCCGGTCATTGCCGATCGTAACCAGTGCGCCAGAGCGCAGGTGCTCTTCGATAAGCCCGAGGCTGCCGAGCGCGATGCCTTCGCCGCGCAAGGCCGCCTCGACCGCCATGATATAGGTGGAGAAAGACAGCCGCGGTCGCGGCAGTTTGCCCTTCGGTGGATTGCCGATACGACCGAACCATTGGCGGAAGCTGATCCAGTGGGCGTTGAAACGCTCGTAGTCGATCAGATCCAACGCGGCGATATCGGCCGATGTCAACGCCTGCGGCTCCAGACCGCGACTGGCCAGATAATCCGGCGAGGCAATCGGCACCAGCACTTCCTTCATCAGCAGCGTCAGGTTCCAGCGCGGATGCTCACCAGTGGAATAGAGAATGACGAGGTCATTGGTCTCCGAGGCAAGTTCCGAGGGTGAGTCCGTCGTCAGCAGGCGGACGGAAATGCCGGGGCTCTCCTTGCCGAAATCCTTGAGCCGCTGTCCGAGCCAGAGATGCGAGACAGAACCGCTGGCGGCGATCGAAATGATCTCGCCCGTGCCTGCGCGGAAAGGCTCCAGGCTCTCTTCAAGATATTCGAGTGTCGCCCGCACGCGCTGGAACAGTCGCTCGCCATCCGGCGTCAGCGCCAGGTTGCGGCCGCGCCGGGTAAAGAGCGCGGCGCCCAGGTGATCCTCCAATCCCTTGATGCGCCGGCTGACGGCCGCCTGGGTAATGTTCAACTCGCGGCCGGCGCGGGAAAAGTTCATGGCGCGGGCTGCGGCGTCGAACACGCGGAAGGCCTCCAGCGGTATCTTTTCGAGCATCACTCCTCCATAACTTCAGATCATCAATATTCCCGATAAATGGCCAGATTTGAAGAGCTGAAATTGTGATGCAGGATTACGGCATCGTTTCAGCCGTTTCCCAAGGGGATTCTTCGTGTTCTTCTCCCTCTCCGCCATTCCGGACATTCGTTTCGGCGAAGGCGCCCTCTCCGGCCTTCCGGCCGCCATCAAATCCTTCGACGGCGTTGGTGCTGTTCTGCTTGTGGTCGACGCCTTCCTGGCGCAATCGGGCCTTGCCGCCGAGATCAGCGGCGAGCTTGCCGAAGCGGGTGTGAAGACGCAGGTTTTTTCCGCTTTTGCTGGCGAGCCGAAGCTTGCGCATCTGCATGCGGCGATCAAGCTGGGGCAGGGCGCCGACATGGTGATCGGCGTCGGTGGCGGCTCGGCGCTGGATATCGCCAAGATCGTCGCCTGTTGCGCAGCGTCGGGAGAAGACCCGATGTTTTATGCGCTTGCGGCCAACCCCCTCCCGAAGAACCCGCTGAAGAAGATCATGGTGCCGACGACAGCCGGCACTGGCTCGGAGACCTCGGCCACCAATATCTTCGCCGGTCCGGAAGGCAAGAAGCTCTGGATCTGGGGATCGGAGAGCAAGGCCGATCTCGTCATCCTCGATCCGACGCTGACGACCACGCTGCCGGCCAATCTCACCGCCTGGTGCGGCCTTGACGCCTTCATCCATGCTTTCGAGGCGGCGACGAACCGGAACACGCATCGCGGTGCGCAGCTCTACGCCCATCAGGCGCTGCGGCTAATCATCGGCGCTCTGGAAACGGCGGTGAAGGAGCCCGGTAATATAGAGGCGCGGGGCGACGTGCTGCTCGGTTCCTGCCTTGCCGGCATCGCCATTGACAATTGCGGCACGGCGATCGCCCACAATATCAGCCATGCGCTGGCGGGGCTTGCGCCGGTTCACCATGGGCTCGCAACCGCTCTCGGCTTTGAAGTAACGCTGCCCTGGCTGGTGGAGGCGGATACGGGCGAGCTCAATGCCGCCGCGAGAGCCTGTGGGCTCAAAAGTGCGGCGGCTCTACCTGCCTTCGTTTCCGATTGGATGGACCGCTGCGGCATCGTCCGCGCCCTGCCGGCGGCGTTCATGCCCTTCGCCGCAACCGATCTCGCGCGGGAAATGCGCGCTCCGGAAAACCAGCCGATGCGGCGCTCGACCGTCCGCGATGTGACGGATGCCGATATCGACCGATTCGCCGCTGCCGTCATGGCGCTGCCGAAAGGAATTTGAGATGAGCAAGACCTACACACGCGAGTATTGGGAAGGCGTTTTGTCCGGCCTTAAGCTCGAAGGGAGGCATTTCATCGATGGCGCCTATCGTCCCTCCTCGTCCGGCACGACTTTCACCCGCATCCGACCGATGGATGGCAGAGCAGGGCCGGAATTGGCGCGCGGCAACGCCGCTGATGTCGACGCGGCCGTGGCTGCTGCCCGTGCGACTTTCGAAAGCGGCATCTGGCGCAAAAAGGACCCTATGGCAAAGAAGAGGATCATGCTTCGCTGGGCCGAACTGATCCGCGCCCATGGCGAAGAACTCGCCATGCTCGAAACGCTGGATGTCGGCAAACCGGTCATGGCGTCGCTGACGGTCGATGTCCGCCTTTGCGCCGATGGCATTCAATTCTACGGCGAGATGATCGACAAGATGTATGACGAGATCGCGCCGACCGGGCCGAATGCGCGCGCTTTGGTGCGCAAGGTGCCGATCGGCGTCGTCGGGGCGATTACGCCGTGGAACTATCCGATGATCATCGATGCCTGGAAGCTCGGGCCAGCGATTGCCGCAGGTAATTCCGTGCTGCTGAAGCCGGCCGAACAATCCTCGCTCTCGGCCCTCCGCCTGGCTGAACTTGCTTCTGAAGCAGGCCTGCCCGCCGGCGTCTTCAATGTCGTCACCGGTTATGGCGAAGAGACCGGCAAACCGCTGGCGCTGCACATGGATGTCGACATGATCGCCTTCACCGGCTCGACCGAGGTCGGAAAGCTGATCATGGGGTATGCAGCGCAGTCGAACGTCAAGCGCGTAGCGCTGGAACTCGGCGGCAAGTCGCCGCTGGTCGTTTTCGAAGATGCCGATCTCGATGCGGCGGCGAGCGCGGCCGCCTGGGGCTGCTTCTACAATTCCGGCGAGACCTGCCACGCCTCGACGCGGCTGATCGTGCAGCGCTCGGTCCAGGAGAAGCTGATTGCGAAGATCGAGGCGGTGACGCGGTCCGATATTACGCTCAAACACCCGCTTGATCCGTCCGCGCAGATCGGCGCGCTGATCGAGGAGGAGCACATGAACAAGGTGCTCTCTATGATCGCTGCTGGTGAGAAGGAAGGCGCTCGACGTGCTTTCGGCGCAGAGCGGGTGCTGAGCGAGACCGGCGGTTACTATGTCTCGCCCGGCGTCTTCGTCGACATGACCAACGATATGAGCCTGGCGCGGCAGGAGATTTTTGGGCCGGTGCTTGCCGCCATTCCCTTCGACACCGAGGAGGAAGCGCTCAAGATCGCCAACGATACGATCTATGGCCTTGCCGGCGCCGTCTTCACCAAAGACATGGACCGCGCCCACCGCTTTTCCGAGGCGATCCATGCGGGCACCGTGTGGATCAACACCTACGATATGTCGAATTTCGCGACACCTTTCGGCGGCTTCAAGCAATCCGGTTTCGGCCGTGACCGTTCAGTGCATGCGATCGACAAATATTGCGATTACAAGACCATCTGGCAGCAGTTCGGCTGAGGTTTGCGGGGAGGCACGACCATGAGCAAGATCGTTTCCATAGAGATCACCCATCACCGCCTGCCGCTCGATCCGCCGTTCAAGGCGAGCTGGGATGGCAGGCCACGCCGGCATTTCGATGCGACGATCGTCCGCGTGCGGGATGACGAGGGCCGCGAGGGTATCGGGTCCGGCGATCTCATGAAGGGTTTCGAGGGGCACGAGGATCTGTTCATCGGCCAGGACCCGCGGCATCTGGAGCGTCACTACGAGGTCCTGTCGCATATCAATTTCCATTATGGCCGCTGCTGGCCGATGGACCTGGCGCTGTGGGATCTTTCCGGCAAAATCACCGGCGAACCCGTCTGGCGGATGCTTGGCGGCCGCGCCAGCCGCGTGCGGCTCTATGCTTCCTCCGGCGTATTGCGCGAGCCGGCCGCGTTGGCTGAGCAGGCGGAGCGTTATCTCGAAGAGGGCTTTCCCGCGATGAAGGTGCGCTTCTCTTCATCCGCAGGTGGGCGCGGCGGTTGGCTAGATGATGTGAAGGCTCTGGAGGCAATCCGCGCGCGCGTCGGCACCAAGCTGGAGTTGATGGTGGACTGCAACCAGGGTTGGCGCATGCCCTGGGATACGACATTGCCCTGGACCTTCAAGGACGCGTTGGCGGTTGCGAAAGAGCTGGAGCGGCTCGGCATCTATTGGATGGAGGAGCCGCTGCACCGTTCGGACCGCAAGGGCATGAAGGAGCTGAAGCAGGCGACGTCGGTACGCATCGCCGGCGGCGAGATGACGCGAGAGCTCTATGAGTTCCGAGACATTATCGAAGACCGTGCCTTCGATGTCGTCCAGCCGGATGTGGCGCTGGTCGGCGGCATCACCGGCTGCCGGCGGGTGGCTTACCAGGCGCGGGAGGCGGGTGTTCAATTTACGCCGCACTCATGGACGAATGGTATCGGTGTGCTGGCCAATGCGCATTTGACGGCGGGTGTCGGTGATGCGCCCTGGCTCGAATATCCCTATGACAATCCGGAGTGGAGCGAGGCCCGTCGTGACTATCCGATGGCGATGCCGCTCAAGCACGATCAGGGTTGGCTGGATTTGGGGCTATCTCCCGGCCTCGGCGTCGTTCTCGATGAAGAGCGCCTGAAGGTCACCCGCATCTGACATGATACTCGGCCTCTCCCCGGCTGGGTTTCGTTTCCCACCTTATCTGCCGCCCAATGGTTTCCCTTGGACGGCCTTTTTCTCGGATGTTGGTGCCGTGCGTGCCGTCTGCTCGCGCGTGCGGGCCCAACGAATGACCGGGCGTTCCAGGAGAAAATAGCTGGCAGTCCCGATCGTGAAGATGATGACGATTGCGACGAGGCTCGATGTGATCCATCCGCCGAGCACGTCATTTGAGCCAATGCCGAAGCTCCAGGGGAAGAGCGTGGTCATCAGCGTCAGCACGATATCCTGCCAGATATAGACGCCGAAGGAGACGGTGGCGACATAACGGATGATGGGGTTGTCGAGCAGCTTTGCCAACAACAGCGATTGCGGAAGCGTGGTAAGCGCAATAGCGACTCCCAGGGGAAGTAGCGGGAATTGATAGGGGATGCCAAGCCAGGCATAGCCTTCCGCTGCACCGCCGATGGACTGCGGCAACTGCCATGCGCCCATAACAATCGCGAGCGCTCCAATGACATCGTAGATCGCCGAGCGGCGAGCCGGGATGATGGTCTGGATTCCGGCTGCCAGCGCCCCGATCGCGAATATCGCGAAGAAGCCGATGGGGTTGTAGCGCGGCATCCATTCCTTGGCGCCGCCCTCGAAGCCGTATTCCCATCCCCGCCCGACGCTGTCCGTCGGGAGATAGGTCACTACCAGCCAGTGGCCGAGCAGCGAGGCGGCGATAAAGCCGATCCAGAACAGGCGGCTGACGAGAGGGGAGCGCGATCTCGGCTTCGCATAGAACGGCAGCAGGAAGCCGATCGGCAACAGAACGTAGCAGGTCGTCTCAAAGGGGATCGACCATAGTGGCCCGTCACCCTGCACTGGAAAAAAGGTGCGCCAATGCCATTGGCTCATCAGAAAGAAGCCAGCGATGTAGCGGCCTATCAGCTCCCCATCGAGCGGAAACCCATAGACCGTGAAGCTGAGCACGAAGCCGACCGTCAGGGCAAACCAGAAGCCCGGCAGGATGCGCGCAGCACGACGCATGGTGTAGATCTTCAATGAAGGCAGTGGTTGGGCTTTATCCAGCGCCAGCCAGAAGGGACGCGAGAGAAGAAAGCCACTGAGCACGAAGAAGACCGAGACGCCGTGATTGCCGAAGCGCGCCAGCATGAAGGTCAGGTCCAAACCGGGCGGGATTTTGTAGAAGTTCATTCGAAGCGCGAGATGGTGAGCAAGCACCATCAGACATGCGACGGCGCGCATGAAATCCGCTCCTCCCAGACGTTTCTCGTTCTCCATCCCTGTACCGCCGAAACTGCCTTGCTATTGGGTTAGGTCATCGAGGCGACTTCGGCAAGTGCAGCTTTCCGGCAAGGTAAACTTCTGGGTGCACAACAGACGCCCGAACCTGGGGATGCCAGATCCGGGCGTCGAGCCGGTCTTCCGTACCTGCCAGAAACGAAAGACCGGATTCGGATATTGTTGAAGACGATCAAGCGGCGACGGAGCGATAGGGGCGCGTTGCCCGGGCTGGCTTCAATGCCGCGCTCCACCAATTCAGCCGCGCCATCATTTGCACCAGCGCCTGACGGGCTTCGATCGGGTTTTCGAGGGAGCCATCCTCGGCGAACCGGCCCCAGGGATTGGCGAAACTGACGGTATCGCGCACCGTGACGGCATGCAGCTCGGCAAAGACCAGCCGCAACTGTTCAACGGCGCGAAGCCCGCCGGAAATGCCGCCATAGGAGACGAAAGCAACCGGCTTGCCCTGCCATGGCTCGTAAACGAGATCGAGCACGAATTTCAGCGCGGCCGTGAAGCTATGATTGTATTCCGGTGTGACGACGATGAAGGCATCCGCCTCGGAGAGCCGCTCGGCGAGGTCCGCGACGGCCGGATGCTCCTTGTCGTGGTGGACCGGCAGGCCGAATTCCAATGGATCGATAATGTCGAGATCGATCAATGGATAGTTCGCCAGCTCACGGACGACCCAATTGACCACGCGGTCACATAGTCGGCCCTTGCGGGTGCTGCCGTAGAGAATTGCCAGCCGGGTTGGTTCTGTCATGCATTGCTCCTGCTTTACGCGCTTCGGAGCAGGAGCTATAGAACCTCAAGTAAAGTTGAGGTCAAGGGCTCATTATGGGAAAAATCGAATCCGATCAATTTTCCAAATTATTGACGGTGGGCGAGGTGGCAGCGCGCAGCGGCATTGCGGTTTCGGCGCTGCATTTCTACGAGGCAAAGGGACTGATCGAGAGCCATCGCAGCAGCGGCAATCAGCGGCGCTACGCCCGCGAGGTCTTGCGCCGGGTGGCGGTCATCAAGGTAGCGCAGCGCGTCGGCATTCAGCTTGCCGAGATTCAGGCGGCACTTGATACGCTGCCGCAAAGCCGGACGCCGACAGGGGCCGATTGGCGGGCGCTTTCGGCGCAGTGGAAGGATGATCTCGATAACAGGATCAGGCGGCTGCAGGGCCTGCGCGATAAGCTCGACGGCTGCATCGGCTGCGGCTGTCTCTCAATGCAGAGCTGCCCCCTGCGTAATCCGTTGGATGAATTGGCAAAAGAGGGGCCTGGGCCGCGTCTGCTGGATCCATAGCCGCCGCGCCCAATGGCGCTTGGCCAATCCCGAAGCACTTGCTGGGAATTCGGCTGGAGCCTTCGCCTACTCAAGCATGAACGCGTGTGCCGGCCATGTAATCGTCCAGCGCGGCGGCTTCGTCCTTCGAGAGATAGAGGCCCTTCTTCGAACGGCGCCAAAGGACGTCGGCGGCGGTATAGGCCCATTCATGTGCCATGAGATAGCGGACTTCCGCCTCGTAGAGATCGCTGCCGAAGCTGCGGCCGAGATCGGCCGTGGTCTTTGCCTCTCCAAGGAGCATGGCGGCGCGGGTGCCATACCGGCGCACGAGCCGGCGGGCATGCGGATCGGCGAGGAAGGGGTAGCGTCCCTTCAGCTTCGCAACTTCAGCCTCATAGCCACGAACCGGGAAGTCGCCGCCCGGCAGAGAGCTCTTGGCCGTCCACGGCGTACCCTTGAGGCCGATAACCTCGCCGATCTTTTCCAGCGCATGTTCGCTTAAGCGACGATAGGTGGTGAGCTTGCCGCCGAAGACGTTGAGCAATGGCGGCTGACCTTCGGCACCTTCGACCTTCAGCACATAATCGCGCGTCGCTTCCTGCGCCTTGGAGGCGCCGTCGTCATAGAGCGGACGTACGGCGGAATAGGTCCAGACGATATCCTCGCGGCGGACCGGCTCCTTGAAATATTCGCTGGCAGCGTTGCAGAGATAGGTCGTTTCCTCGTCGGAAATCTTCACGTCCTTGGGATCATCCTTGTAGTCGCGGTCCGTCGTGCCGATCAGGGTGAAATCCTGTTCGTAGGGGATCGCGAAGATGATGCGGTTATCCGGATTCTGGAAGAAATAGGCGCGGGGATCGTCAAACTTCTTGCGGACGATAATATGGCTGCCCTGCACGAGACGGACATTGTGCACCTGGTTCTTGCCAAACGCGTCGGACAGAACATGATCGACCCAGGGACCGGCGGCGTTGACCAGCATGCGCGACTGGAAGGCGCGTTTTTCGCCGGTGACGGTGTCCTGCGTTTCGATCGTCCAGGCAGCACCTTCACGGCGGGCGGAGGTTACCTTCGTCCGCGGCATGATCGTTGCGCCGCGATCGGCCGCGTCGCGGGCGTTGAGCACGACCATGCGCGCATCGTCCACCCATCCGTCGGAATATTCGAAAGCCTTGGTGAACAGCGCCTTCAGTGGTTTTCCCGCCGGGTCCCTCTTCATGTCGAGCGTCGCGGTGGCAGGCAGCAGCTTGCGGCCGCCGAGGTGATCATAGAGGAAGAGGCCAAGGCGGATGAGCCAAGCCGGGCGGATGCCGCCCTTGTGATAGGGCAATACGAAACGCATCGGCCAGATGATGTGCGGCGCCATCGCCCAGAGCACTTCACGCTCCATCAGCGACTCGCGCACAAGGCGGAATTCGTAATGTTCGAGATAGCGCAGGCCGCCATGGATGAGCTTGGTGGCTCCGGACGATGTGCCGGAGGCGAAATCATTCATTTCCGCAAGAGCCACCTTGTAGCCGCGCCCGGCTGCGTCACGAGCGATGCCGCAGCCGTTGATGCCGCCGCCGATAACGAAAATGTCGTAAATCTGCTCGCTCACCCGCCCCTCCGAAAAGGTCTGCCATTTTGAGAAATGGAAAATTCGAAAATTGATTCATCTAAAACGAAATCAATCCGAATGTCAAACGAACGTTTCGTGACGAAAGCGATGAGACGATCAATTCTGGCGGCGTGAGGTTTCCACCAGGCGAACGCCATGTTCGGCCGCGGCGGCGCGGACGGACTCGACACGACATTCGTCGGTAACGAACGTGTGGACTTGCGAGAGATGGCCGATGCGCACCGGGGCGGTGCGTTCGAACTTGGTGCTGTCGGCCACCAGGATGACATGGCGAGCATTGGCGATGATCGCCTGCGCCACTTTCACTTCGCGGAAATCGAAATCCAGAAGTGCGCCATCGGCATCGACGGCCGAGGTGCCGATGACGGCGTAATCCACCTTGAATTGCTTAATGAAGTCGACCGCCGCCTCCCCGACAATGCCGCCGTCCGAGCCGCGCACGACGCCGCCGGCGATGACCACCTCGATCGAGGGGAAGATGCGTAACTTATTGGCGACGTTGATATTATTGGTGATGACCATCAGTTCGTGATGGCCGAGAAGGGCCTCGCCGACCGCTTCCGTGGTGGTGCCGATATTGATGAAAAGAGAGGTATTGTTGGGGATCAGGCCGGCGGCGGCGCGGCCGATCGCCTGCTTTTCGGGGGCGGCGATGGAGCGGCGCGCTTCGTATTTGACGTTTTCCGTGCCGCCTGGAAAGAGCGCACCGCCATGGACGCGCGATAGAACGCGGCCGTCGCACAGGTCGTTCAGGTCCTTGCGGATGGTTTGCGGCGTTACGGAGAAGCGAAGCGCCAGTTCCTCCACCAGCACGCGCCCCTCAGTCTTGGCGATTTCCAGAATCTCCGTCTGGCGTCCTGATAGGAACATTGTCGACGCTCCCTTTCTTTCGTTTTTTCGTCATCATATGATAAAGTGAAAATTCCGCAATTGCCGACGCGCGGATTCTGCGAATTGGGGAGGTCATGGTGTTTCATCCGAAGCTATTCGAAAATCGCAATGTCGTGGTTACCGGCGCCGGCCGTGGCATCGGGCTGGAGGTGGCGCGACAGTTTCTCGATTGCAGCGCGCGCGTTCTCGTCCATGTCGGCCGCGATCCCGGCCGCGAGCTGCCCGATTTTCTGCTAGAGGCCGAGCTCGATCGCCGCGCCTTTCTCGTTCCCGCTGATTTCACGAGCGAGACCGGCACGAGGGACTTTGCTCTTGCCGCTGCTGACGTGTTCGACCGCATCGACGTGCTGGTCAACAATGCCGGTACCATGGTCGGCCGCTTTCCGGCCGGCGAATTGACCGACGAATGGTATGACCGGATCGTCCAGCTCAACCAGACCTCCGTCGTCGAGGTGACAAGGGCGCTGTTGCCGCTATTGCGGGCGGCCGGGCAGGCGGCAATCGTCAATACAGTTTCGATCTCGGCTTTGACCGGCGGCAGCCCGGGGTCGGCGATCTATTCCGCCTCCAAGGCCTTCGTCGCAACCTATTCGAAGGCTTTGGCGCGCGAGCTGGCGCCGGAGGGTATCCGGGTGAACTGCGTATCGCCGGGAACCATCGCCACCGATTTCCACGATCGTTACTCGTCGAAGGAAAAACTCGAACAGACGCGGCGATCGATCCCGCTGCAGCGCCTGGGGACGGCGGAGGATTGCGCGCCTGCCTATCTCTTCCTCGCCGCGCCGACGCTCTCCGGCTACATCACGGGACAGGTCATCGAGATCAACGGCGGGCAGCTTATCTGCTGATAATCGGACCTTTTTTGGTGTTCTGCGACCTTTTGAACCAGCTTATGGATTCATAATATTATAAGCATATCTCTATGTGAGTTTATCACTAGAGGCCATTCTATGTCGCTGTCTCCACCGCTTGGCGGTGCCATCGAGCATAATGTCGAGGAACTGACTGCGAGGGCTCGAAGGGCGAGTATCCTGTTGAAAGCTCTGTCGCACGAGACGCGGCTGAGCATCCTCTTCATGCTGGCCAAGCGCGAAAAGACGGTCACGGAGATCGAGGGGCTTCTCGGCCTGCAGCAGGCAGTGGTTTCGCAGCATCTGGCGCGGTTGCGGCTGGAAAAGCTGGTCGATACCCGCCGGGAGGGCCGGCTCGTCTATTATGCCGTCGCCAGTTCCGAAATCTGCGCGGTGCTCGATTCGCTGCAGCAGTCCTTCTGCAAGGGCGATTGCTGATCATCCGGAAAGTCGGAAATTCCTGAAGCCTTGGTTTGGCCTTCAATTCATCATCGTATCGTCAACTGACTGACACGACAGTGTTATGCAGAGACGCTAATACTCCCTCAAAACATAGAAGGAGGATAGGCTCATGCAGAATAATGAGATGACCATGTCGGAAGTTCTGCGCGATCCGATGATCCGGCAGATGCTCCGTGCCGATCGCGTGTCGCTGAGCGACTTTGCGACGCTTCTGAAGAAAACGGCCCGTGCGAGAAATGCGGCTTCTGCCGAAAAGAGTGCGATGCCGCTCGTCCCTCCCGTTTTCATTGAGCGTCTATCCGCCGGTGGCGAGGCAGGTCTCTAGGGAGTTTCCGGAGGCCTAGCCTCAAGGCGGACATGCGCCCCATGCCACGCCTCCGTTTTCCAATGTTGCGCTGATGCCTTGGCGCGTTTAACTCTCGTATTCAGGAGAGTTAAATGATCGACAAGCTGGAATTCTTCATCGCGCTTGCCAACCAGAAGCATTTCGGCCGTGCTGCGGAGGAATGCGGGATAACGCAGCCGACATTGTCGGCCGCGATCAGGCAGTTGGAGGATCAGCTCGGTGTCATGCTCGTCAGTCGCGGCTCGCGCTTTCAGGGTTTGACGCCGGAGGGCCAGCGGGTGCTGGAGTGGGCGCGGCGCATCGTCGGCGATACTAGGACCATGCGCGAGGAAATGCGGGCGGCGCGCAAGGGGCTTGCCGGCCATATCCGCATCGCCGCCATTCCGACGGCGCTTGCCATGGTGCCGAAAATCACCGCGCCGTTTCAGGAGCGGCATCCCGACGTTACCTTCTCCATCACCTCGCGCAATTCGCTGCAGGTGTTGAGCCTGCTCGAAAATCTCGAGATCGACGCGGGCATCACCTATCTGGAAAATGAGCCGCTTGGCCGCGTCACCAGCGTGCCGCTTTATGCCGAGCGCTACCATCTGATCACGGCAGCGGGCAGTCCGCTGGCCGAGCGCGCAAGCGTGACCTGGAAGGAAGTGGGCCATCTTCGGCTTTGTCTATTAACTGCTGATATGCAAAACCGCCGGATCATCAACCGGCATCTCGCCGAAGCGGGGGCGGTGGTGCAGCCGACGCTGGAGTCCAATTCGATGATTGTGCTGTTTGCCCACGTCCAGACCGGACGCTGGGCGAGCATCATGCCGAAGAATATCGCGGATTCCTTCGGCTTTCCCGCTGATATTCACAAGATTCCCATCACGGAACCGGATGCGGAACATCTCGTTGGTCTGGTTGCGACGCATCGCGAGCCGTTTACGCCGCTCGTCTCCGCTTTGTTGCATGAGGCGCGATTGTTAGCTGAAGCCGATAAAAATCGATAGAAATTTTCTATCGATTAACGGGGCTGCGTTATTGATTCCTCCGCTCTTCCCTGCGATTTTTGTTTCATTGGCCATGCGTTCGCGTGTTCGCTGAGGAGAAGCCTGGGAGGCTGCTTATGAGTTTGCATCTTGGTTCGGGCGAGATCGCGGCCCGCGCCGGCGTTATCATCGACCGCATGAAGTCGATGGAAGGGCCGCTCCTGCCGATCCTGCACGGGATCCAGGAGGAGTTCGGCTATGTGCCGCAGGATACGCTGCCGCTCATCGCAAAGGCGCTGAACCTGTCTCGCGCCGAAGTGCATGGCGTGATGACCTTCTACCATGATTATCGCGATCATCCCGCCGGCCGTCATGTGCTGAAGCTCTGTCGCGCCGAAGCCTGTCAGTCGATGGGCGGCGACCGGCTCGCCGAGCGGGTCAAGCAATTGCTCGGCATCGATTTCCACCAGACGACACTGGATGGCGGCGTGACGCTGGAGCCGGTATACTGTCTCGGCCTGTGCGCCTGTGCGCCGTCGGCGATGCTCGACGGTGAGCTTCATGGCCGCCTGGATGATGAGGCCGTCGAAGATCTCGTGATGGAGGCGCGCCGATGACGGTGAAGATTTACATCCCCCGCGATGCCGCCGCTCTTGCCCTCGGGGCCGAGAAGGTGGCGAAGGCTGTCGCGCAGGAGATTGCCGGCCGGGGTCTTGATGCGCAGATCGTGCGCAACGGCTCGCGCGGCATGTTCTGGCTGGAACCGCTGGTCGAAGTCGAGGTCGACGGCAAGCGTATCGGCTATGGGCCGATGAAGGCCAAGGATGTGGTTGGTATCTTCGATGCCGGGCTGATCACCGGCGGCGATCATCCGCTCTGTCTTGGGGAGGTCGAGAACCTCCCATTCCTCAAGGAGCAGACCCGCCTCACCTTCGCCCGCTGCGGCGTCACCGATCCTCTTTCGCTGCAAGACTATGAAGCCCATGGTGGCCTGAAGGGCCTGCGTCGTGCCGTCGGCATGGTTGCGGCCGACATTGTGAAGGAAGTGACCGACTCCGGCCTGCGCGGCCGCGGCGGTGCGGGCTTCCCGACCGGCATCAAATGGAAGACGGTGCTCGACGCCGCGGGCGACCGCAAATACATCGTCTGCAATGCCGACGAGGGCGATAGCGGCACCTTTGCCGACCGCATGATCATGGAAGGCGATCCCTTCGTACTGATCGAGGGCATGGCGATTGCCGGCCTCGCAACCGGCGCGACCAAGGGCTTCGTCTATACGCGTTCGGAATATCCGCATGCGATCGCCGTGATGACCGAGGCGGTCGAGATCGCGCGCAAGGCCGGCATTCTCGGGCCTTCCGTTCTCGGCTGCGGCAAGGCTTTCGATGTGGAGATCCGCACTGGCGCCGGCGCCTATGTCTGTGGCGAGGAGACGGCGCTCCTGAACAGCCTGGAAGGCAAGCGCGGCGTGGTCCGCGCCAAGCCGCCATTGCCGGCGCATAAGGGTCTGTTCGACTGCCCGACCGTCATCAACAACGTCATTTCGCTCGCCTCCGTCCCGGTGATCATGGACAAGGGCGCAGCCTTCTATCGTGATTTCGGCATGGGCCGGTCGCGCGGCACCATTCCCCTCCAGATCGCGGGCAACGTCAAATATGCCGGCCTCTACGAGACGGCCTTCGGCCTGTCTCTTGGCGATATCGTCGACAGGATCGGCGGCGGTACTGCAACGGGACGACCGGTCAAGGCGGTGCAGGTGGGCGGGCCCCTCGGGGCTTATTTCCCGCGCGCCTTGTTCGACACGCCGTTCGACTATGAAGCCTTTGCGGCTAAGGACGGCCTGATTGGCCATGCCGGCCTCGTGGTTTTCGACGATACCGCCGACATGCTGAAACAGGCGCGTTTCGCGATGGAATTCTGTGCGGTGGAAAGCTGTGGCAAGTGCACGCCCTGCCGCATCGGTTCGACGCGCGGCGTAGAGACGGTCGACAAGATTGCAGGCGGCATCGAACCGGAGAAGAACCGGGTCCTGCTTGCCGATCTCTGCAACACAATGAAATTTGGTTCGCTCTGTGCACTCGGCGGCTTTACGCCCTATCCCGTCATGAGCGCGATGACGCATTTTCCGGAGGACTTTTCTCCGGTTCCCTTGATCGAAGCGGCGGAGTAAGAGCCATGTCCCTCGTTCACGAAATCGACTACGGTACACCCGCCTCCCAGTCCGAAAACCAGGTGACGCTGACCATCGACGGCCGCCAGATTACGGTGCCGGAAGGCACGTCGATCATGCGCGCTTCGATGGAAGCCGGCATTGAGGTGCCGAAGCTCTGCGCCACCGATATGATCGATGCATTCGGTTCCTGCCGGCTCTGTCTCGTCGAGATCGAAGGCCGCAACGGCACGCCGGCCTCGTGCACGACGCCCGTAGCGCCGGGCATCGTCGTCCACACGCAGACCGGCCGGCTGAAGGACATCCGCCGCGGCGTGATGGAGCTCTATATTTCGGATCACCCACTGGACTGCCTGACCTGCGCCGCCAACGGCGATTGCGAATTGCAGGACATGGCCGGCGCCGTCGGCCTGCGCGATGTGCGTTATGGCTACGAGGGCGACAATCACGTCAAGGCACGCGACAACGGCGAGATCAATCTGAAGTGGGCGCCGAAGGACGAGTCCAATCCCTATTTCACCTATGATGCTTCGAAGTGCATCGTTTGCTCCCGCTGCGTACGCGCCTGCGAGGAAGTGCAGGGCACGTTCGCGCTGACCATCGAGGGACGCGGCTTCGACTCCCGCGTCTCGGCCGGCATGCACGAGAATTTCATCGATAGCGAGTGCGTCTCTTGCGGTGCCTGCGTGCAGGCTTGCCCGACCGCGACGCTGACCGAGAAATCGGTGATTTCGATCGGCCAGCCGGAACATTCCGTTGTCACCACCTGCGCCTATTGCGGCGTCGGCTGCTCCTTCAAGGCGGAGATGCGTGGCGAGGAAGTGGTACGCATGGTGCCGTGGAAGGATGGCCAGGCCAATCGCGGCCATTCCTGCGTCAAGGGCCGCTTCGCCTATGGCTATTCGACCCACAAGGACCGCATCCTCAATCCGATGGTCCGTGAGAAGATCACCGACCCGTGGCGCGAAGTGACCTGGGATGAGGCCTTTGCCCATATCGCCACCGAGTTCAAGCGGCTTCAATATCAGTATGGCCGCGACTCCGTCGGCGGCATCACCTCGTCGCGCTGCACCAACGAAGAGACCTACCTAGTGCAGAAGCTGGTGCGCGCCGGCTTCGGCAACAACAACGTCGATACCTGCGCCCGCGTCTGCCACTCGCCGACCGGTTACGGCCTCGGCCAGGCTTTCGGCACCTCGGCCGGCACGCAGAATTTCGACAGCGTCGAATATTCCGATGTCGTCATCGTCATCGGCGCCAATCCGACGGATGGTCACCCGGTGTTCGGCTCGCGACTGAAGAAGCGGCTGCGTCAAGGTGCCAAGCTGATCGTCATCGATCCGCGCCGCATCGATCTGGTGCGCACGCCGCATGTCGAGGCGAGCTATCACCTGCCGCTGAAGCCGGGCACCAACGTCGCCATGCTGACGGCGCTGGCCCATGTCATCGTCACGGAAGGCCTTTTCGACGAGAAGTTCATCCGCGAACGCTGTGACTGGTCCGAATTCGAAGATTGGGCCGCTTTTGTCGCCGAGCCGCAGCACAGCCCGGAGGAATCGGAAAAATACACCGGCGTTCCCGCCGATCTGGTGCGCGGCGCTGCCCGCCTTTATGCCAAGGGCGGCAATGGCGCGATCTATTACGGCCTCGGCGTCACCGAGCACAGCCAGGGCTCGACCACGGTCATGGCGATCGCCAACCTCGCCATGGTGACGGGCAATATCGGCCGTCCGGGCGTCGGCGTGAACCCGCTGCGCGGTCAGAACAACGTGCAGGGCTCGTGCGATATGGGTTCCTTCCCGCACGAACTGACAGGTTATCGCCACATCTCCGACGATGCGACCCGCGATATCTTCGAAAAGCTCTGGGGCGTGAAGCTCAACAACGAGCCCGGCTTGCGCATTCCCAATATGCTCGATGCCGCCGTCGAGGGCACGTTCAAGGGCATCTACATTCAGGGAGAGGATATCCTCCAGTCCGATCCGGATACCAAGCATGTTGCCGCCGGTCTTGCGGCGATGGAATGCGTCGTCGTTCACGATCTCTTCCTGAACGAGACCGCCAATTACGCGCATGTCTTCCTGCCCGGTTCGACCTTCCTGGAAAAGGACGGCACCTTCACCAATGCCGAACGCCGCATCAACCGCGTGCGCAGGGTGATGAGCCCGCTCAACGGTTATGCCGATTGGGAAGTGACGCAGAAGATGGCGCAAGCCATGGGTCTTGGCTGGAACTACGCGCATCCGTCCGAGATCATGGACGAGATCGCCGCGACGACGCCGAGCTTCGCGCTTGTCTCTTATGACTATCTCGAGAAAATGGGCTCCGTGCAGTGGCCCTGCAACGAGAAGACGCCGCTCGGCTCGCCGATCATGCATGTCGACGGCTTCGTGCGTGGCAAGGGCAAGTTCATCCGCACGGAATATGTTCCGACCGATGAGCGTACCGGCCCACGATTCCCGCTGCTGCTCACCACCGGGCGTATCCTCAGCCAGTACAATGTCGGCGCGCAGACGCGGCGCACCGAGAATGTCGTGTGGCATGCGGAGGATCGCCTGGAAATCCATCCGCACGATGCGGAGCAGCGCGGCATCCGCGATGGCGATTGGATCAAGCTCGCCAGCCGCTCCGGCGATACGACGCTCAGGGCATTGATTACCGACCGCGTTGCCCCCGGCGTCGTCTATACGACCTTCCATCATCCGAACACGCAGGCAAACGTCATCACCACGGACTATACCGACTGGGCGACGAACTGCCCGGAATACAAGGTGACGGCGGTGCAGGTCTCGCCCTCCAACGGTCCGTCGCAATGGCAGATCGATTATGACGAACAGGCGCGGCAATCTCGTCGGATTGCCGGGAAGCTGGAGGCGGCTGAGTGAGTCGGAGTGTGTGGAGAGATACCCCCCTCTGTCACCATCGTGACATCTCCCCCGCAAAGGGGGAGATCGTTAATGTGTGGCACTCTCCTCGCAACATAATGAACATTATCCCGTTGGAAACGTTGTCTGTGGGTGTCGCAGGGCAGAGCGATCCTGCCCAAGAAATTGCTGGTATCGCAGCTACATGACCCGTTTCAAACCCACGACCACCGCATCCGAAACCGTGCGCCGCAACGGCATTGTCCGCTCTGGATCGCGCATCGTGCCGGAAGAAGTGCCAATCGCTTTTTCCTATGGTGGTTCCTCGCATGCGGTGATGATGGGGACGCCTGCCGACATTAACGATTTTGCAGTCGGATTCAGTCTGACCGAGGGCATCATCACCAATATCGATCAGATCGCCGCAGTGGAGCCTGTCGAGGACGAGCGGGGGATCGATGTGCAGATCACCTTGGTCGATGACGCGGCCGATGCATTGCGTGTCCGGCGGCGGCATATGGCCGGGCCGGTCGGCTGCGGGCTCTGCGGCATCGAATCGATCGAACAGGCGGTGCGCAAGGTTCCGGATGTTTCGGCGGTCGCGCTGACGGTCTCCCATGAGGATATCATCAAAGCGGTCGCTCTGTTGAGCGATGCGCAGTTGTTGAACCGCGAGACCCGCGCCGTGCATGGGGCGGGCTTTTATATTCCGGGCGAAGGATTGATCGCCCTGCGCGAGGATGTCGGACGCCATAATGCGTTGGACAAGCTCTGCGGCGCCATCATCCGTTCCGGCCGTGAGGGCTCCGAGGGCATCGTTGCCGTCACCAGCCGTCTTTCGGTCGAGATGGTGCAGAAGGCTGCAGTATTGGGCAGCTCTGTCCTCGTTGCCATTTCCGCGCCGACGGCACTTGCCATCCGCACAGCCGAGGAGTCCGGCATGACGCTGGTGGCACTGGTGCGCGGCGACGATTTCGAGATTTTCACCCATCCGCAGCGCATTACCCCAGGGAGCATCGCCGATGTCGCCTGACGAAACACACCACGGCAAAACGTCAGCCAAGCTCGTCTATATGGCGAACCAGATTGCCACTTTCTTCAAAACGCAGCCGGCCAATGAGGCAGCGCAAGGCGTTGCGACGCATATCAATAAATTCTGGGAGCCGCGGATGCGGCGGCAGTTTTTCGAAATAATCGATAATGGAAACAGCGGGCTGGATCCCCTGGTGCTGGAAGCGGCCTCTTTGATCCACAGGCCGGAGCCGGTCAAACAGGATTAATCCTTCTAATCATTAAGTATTAGTAGTACGATAATGGGGCGGCGAAATTTGTTCGTCGTTACAATTTAAAATAGAATAATTGCGAATCCTAAGTCTTCGAATCAAGGAAAAGTTGTTCATGACGACTGCGGAAACAGATCTTTCAAGAGAATCGGTAACATCAGGTTTGCTCGATCGCGAGCGCATCATCGCCAAGCCCGGCTTCAATCGATGGCTGGTGCCACCGGCTGCCCTGGCGATCCATCTTTGCATCGGCATGGCTTACGGCTTCAGTGTCTTCTGGCTGCCATTGTCGAAAGCGCTCGGTACGTCGACCCCGGCGGCCGAATGCGCCAGCCTTAATCTTCTCTCTGCCCTCGTCACCACCACTTGCGATTGGCGCGTCAGCGATCTTGGCTGGATCTATACGTTGTTTTTCGTGCTGCTCGGTTCCTCGGCCGCCATCTGGGGTGGCTGGCTGGAGCGGGTCGGTCCGCGCAAAGCGGGCGTCGTCTCGGCTTGCTGCTGGTGTGGCGGTATCCTGATCGCCGCGATCGGCGTCATTTTCCACCAGCTCTGGCTGATGTGGGCCGGCGCCGGCATGATCGGCGGCATAGGTCTCGGTCTCGGCTATATCTCGCCGGTGTCGACGCTGATCAAATGGTTCCCTGACCGGCGCGGCATGGCAACGGGCATGGCGATCATGGGCTTCGGTGGAGGAGCGATGATCGGCGCGCCGCTCGCCAACCTGCTGATGACCAGCTTCCGCGGCGACGGTTCGGTCGGAGTCTGGCAGACATTCGTCGTCATGGCGGCGATCTATTTCGTCTTCATGATGGGTGGCGCTTTCGGCTATCGCCTGCCGCCGGCCGGCTGGCGCCCGGAAGGCTGGACGCCGCCCGCTGCCAAGAGCACGATGATCACGACCAAGCATGTGCATCTGCGCGATGCCCACAAGACCAAGCAGTTCTGGCTGATCTGGGCCGTGCTGTGCCTGAACGTCTCGGCCGGCATCGGTGTCATCGGCATGGCCTCGCCGATGCTGCAGGAAATCTTCGGCGGTGCGCTGATCGGTCTGCCGGACGTGAAGTTCGCCGCTCTCGGCAAGGACCAAGTGGCCGCCGTTGCCGCGATCGCCGCAGGCTTTGCCGGTCTGCTGTCGCTATTCAATATCGGCGGACGCTTCTTCTGGGCGTCGCTCTCCGACAAGATCGGCCGCAAGAACACCTATTACTGCTTCTTCATCCTCGGCATCTCGCTTTATACGCTTGCTCCGTGGGCGGCAGGTATTCACAGCAAAGTACTGTTCGTCGGCGCATTGTGCATCATCCTGTCGATGTATGGCGGCGGCTTCGCCACGGTTCCCGCCTACCTCGCCGATATCTTTGGCACGCAGTTCGTCGGCGCCATCCATGGCCGATTGCTCACCGCCTGGGCGACGGCTGGCATCATCGGTCCGGTGGTGGTCAATTATATCCGTGAGGCGCAGAAGGCCGCCGGCGTCGAAGGCGCGCAGCTTTACAGCTTCACCATGTATATCCTCGCCGGCATGCTGGCACTGGGCCTGATCGCCAATGCGTTGGTGAAGCCGCTTTCGGACAAATGGTTCATGTCGGATGGCGAGGTTGCGGCTCTGCAGGCGAAAAGCGCTGCCTCCAACGCCGGCCCTGCCGGTTCCTTCGGCATCGGAACAGGCGGTCTCGACGCCAAGGCGTTGATCGCTTGGGCGATCGTCGGCATCCCGCTGCTTTGGGGTGTCTGGGTAACGATCAAGAGCACATACGCGCTGTTTGGCTGAACCCGGACATACTGATTGCATGAATAAAGCCGCCTCGGAAAACCGCGGCGGCTTTATCTTTATTCTTTGCCAATTCCAGACGGAAACCGCTGGGCGCGTTTCCCGAAATCGCCTTAAGCGGCGACGAGTTCGTCCGTTTCGTTTTCCTTGAACATCTTCGCGAGGTTGAGGAAGCAGATCATGCCGCTTTCGGTGGCGATGATGCCTTCGCAATAGGCGCGGTCGAAGGAAGCGGTGACTTCGGGGACCGGCTGAACCTGGCTCGAGGAGATCGTCAGGATGTCGGAGACGCGGTCGACCAGCATGCCGATGACCATGTTGTGGACTTCGGCGACGACGATGGCGCTGCGTTCATTCGCGACCGTGCTCTTCATACCGAGCTTGTAGGCGAGGTCGATGATCGGAATGACCGAGCCGCGCAGGTTCATGACGCCGATCACATCGGCCGGCGAATGCGGGATCGGCGTCGACGGCGCCCAGCCGCGGATTTCGCGGATGGTGGTGGTCTTGACGCAGAACTCCTGATCATGAAGCCGGAAGGCAATGATCTCCAAAGTGTCGCCGCTGAAGCTGGTGGAATTGATCGTGGCCATGAACACTCTTTCCATTGAAGCATGGCGCCAAATCTGGCGCGCTATCACGAAGATAGCGCAAGAATGTTGCTCAAACCTAAACCGCAGAAGAGATTTCGGAAGGATATACTTGCGGTCTTTTTAGAGCGGTTCAGCGTTTCACGGAATCGCTTTCCCGCTCTATCCCTTTGTTTTGACGCATTCCGGACGGAAAACCGCTGCGCACTTTTCCTGGAAGTGCTCTAAGAGTCTGATTCAAAATTATTCCGCATACTTTCATAATCTTGCGATACGCCGCGCGAAAAGCTGGATCGAGGCGATGAAGAGCCATGCGGTTGCTGATGCGATGGTTTGCTCGAAGTCCTTGGCGAGACGGCGATTTCGGCTCAGCCATGCCAAGGTGCGCTCCACCACCCAGCGACGCGGGAGGATCACGAAGCCTTTGGCGGTATCGGATCGTTTGACGATCTCTACAGTCCATTTGCCGATCCGGCGCAGTGCGTCCCTCAGCTTGTCGCCGGCATAGCCGCCATCTGCGAACACATGGCGCAGCCACGGGAAGCGCCGGATGATTTCGGCCAGCACCATCGGTGCACCGTCGCGGTCTTGGATGTCGGCGGTGTGAATCACGGCGTGAACCAGATTGCCATCGGTGTCGGTGAGGATATGGCGCTTGCGGCCCTTGATCCTCTTGCCCGCATCATAGCCTAGAAGCCCGCCGCTTTCCGTGGTTTTGACCCTCTGGCTGTCGATGACACCCGCGCTTGGGCTGGCCTCCCGACCCGCCGCCTCGCGCGCCATCAGTAACAGAGCATGATTGAGCGAAAGCCACAGCCGATTGTCCCGCCACAGGTAGAACCAGCGCCGCACCGTCGAGGCCGGCGGAAGCAGGGCGGCAGCATCCGCCACGGCAGGCCACCGCGCAGCAGATAGAGGATCGCTTCAACAATCCGCCGCAGCGGCCACTTGCGTGGGCGCCCGACATAGGACGGTGGCGGGAAAAACGGTTCCAGAACCGCCCATTCGGCATCGGTCAAATCGCTTGGCAAATTCAGTTCCGCGCGGGCATACTGCACCCGAGTGGTGTCGGTCCACATCGTCAATTTCCTGGTGGTGTCTCAGTTTGAACTTTGACTTGTCGGTTAGCGGCTTGTCTGCCTCTGGCGATCGGAAAGGACAAGCCTTCGCCAGAATTCGTTATTTCAGGGGCAAAAACAACTCTGCGACCGCCTCATGCTCCGGCACCTCCGGGAAGAAGCTCAGCCGCTGGCAATAGATCGGGAAGTCGCGTGTTTCTTCGCCGCTGGCTGGAAGCCACTCGCGATACAGGTAGAGCGCGGCAGGCTCCAGATTGCCGGTGTTGCCGACGACCCGCAGCACCGCGCAGCGGCCTCCGGGGATCACGCCAGCCTTGATCTGCCCGTCTTCCCGTTCGAACGACCGGTCGATGCCGACACATAAGTCCATCCGGTACTCGGACTGGGGCGTGGTGTGCGGATCGGAGTGGAAGACGTTGAAGGTCGGGCTTGTCTTTGGAGTCAGGCCGGTCGCCTTGCGCCACGCGATGAAACGCTGGATCGTCGCGCCGATCATCGCCGGATCGCCCCGATGCTCCATGATTGCCACGGGGGTCGAGACCACTTCGCGGATCGTCACGTCGTCGGGGGTAAAGGTCTTTTGCATAAGTTTGCTCCGTGCATTGTCGAGAGGGCCAAAAGCGGCAAGCCACGGCTCCCAATCGGGAGATTTTCGGAACGACGAAGGCGATTGCCCGACCCGTTGCCGAAAGGCGCGGGCGAAGGCATCGGGTGCATCGTAGCCGGCATCCATCGCTATGTCCGTGACGCTTTGGGCGTCGCGATAGGCCAGCCGGTATGAAGCGCGCTTCATGCGGGCGAGCTGGACATAGCGATGCACGGACAACCCGAAGGTCGCCGTGAACTGCCGGTGGAAATGAAACTTCGAGAAGGCCGCGATACTACTCAGAACATCAAGATTGAGATCGTCATCGAGATGCTGGTCGATATATTCCAGAACTCGTTGCATTCGAGCATGATAGTTTTGAAATGCCGCCTTCATCGTCCTTTACTCCGTAGCGGCATCAGTTAGGCGTTTATGGCTTAAGCGCGCTCGTCCGATCTTGCGGTTTGACATGGAATAACCGGCACGTGGATGGCGAGGAATGGAGCGAAAGCGGAAATTCAAACTGAGACGCTACCGATCTCCTCCGGTATTTAGCAAAACCGCAGAATCAACGAATTGGGCATCCGTCAAGAATAAGCCGCTGATACCATTCAACTTAATTTTGGATCAGGCTCCAAGGGCTGGCCTATTGAGCCAGCACCTTATCGATCTGTTCCAGCGCCCAATCGACCTGATCGCGGGTGATGACCAATGGAGGCGCAAGGCGGATCGTGTGATCGTGCGTATCCTTGGCGAGCAGGCCGAGATCCTTGAGCTGATAGCAATATTGCCGTGCCCCGCCGGCTTCCGGCACCAGCTCTACTGCCATCATCAGGCCGCGGCCGCGCACGTCCTTCACGATATTCGAGCGGATCGAACGTAGGCCTTCGAGGAAATAATCGCCCATGACGGCGGCATTCTCGATCATGCCCTCCTCGGTGAGCACGCGCAGCGCGGCGCGAGCGACGGCGCAGGCCAGCGGATTACCGCCGAAGGTGGAACCATGCTGGCCGGGCTTCAAGACGCCGAGGACTTCAGAATTGGAGAGCACGGCGGAGACGGGGTAGAAACCGCCCGACAGGGCTTTGCCGATCAGCGTCACGTCGGCCTCGATGCCCTCATGCTCTTCGGCGAGCAGCTTGCCGGTGCGGCCGAGGCCCGTCTGGATCTCATCGAGGATAAGGGTGACGTTGTTGACGGTGCAGAGTTCCCGCACGCGGGTGAAGTAGCCGGGTGCGGGAATGATGACCCCAGCCTCGCCCTGGATCGGCTCGATCAGCACTGCGACGGTGTTTTTGTTGATAGCTGCGGCAAGGGCGTTGGCATCGCCGAAGGGAACGGTGCGGAAGCCTGGCGTATAGGGGCCGAAGCCGGTACGGGCATCCGGATCGGTGGAGAAGCTGATGATGCTGAGCGTCCGGCCGTGAAAATTGTTGGAGCAGACGATGATTTCCGCCTGGTTTTCCGGAACGCCCTTCACCTCGTAGCCCCATTTGCGCACGGCTTTGATCGCCGTCTCGACGGCCTCGGCGCCGGAGTTCATCGGCAGGATCTTGTGCGAGCCGGTCAGCGCCGCCAACTCTTCGTAGAGATAGGCGAGCTGGTCGTTGCGGAAGGCGCGGGAGGTAAGCGTCAGCTTACCGGCCTGCTCGATCATCGCTTCGCGGATCTTCGGATGGCAATGGCCCTGGTTGACCGCCGAATAGGCAGAGAGACAATCGAGATAGCGCTTGCCGTCGGTATCCCAGACATAGACGCCTTCGCCGCGGGTCAGCACGACGTCGAGCGGCTTGTAATTATGGGCGCCGAGGCGCTGTTCGGTGGCGATGAGATCGGTCGATACGCTCATGATAATTTCCCCCCAGACCTATGCTGCCCTTGTCGGGCGATCGAAAATGCGCCGTCCGAAGAGGCTCGCCGTCATTTCCACCAGGACGCGGGCGCTCTTGCCGCGATCGTCGAGGAACGGATTGAGCTCGACCAGATCGAGCGACGAGACGAGGCCGCTGTCGGACAGCATTTCCATGATGAGATGGGCTTCGCGGAAGGTCGCGCCGCCGGGTACCGTCGTCCCGACACCCGGCGCGATATCCGGATCGAGGAAATCGACGTCGAAGCTGACATGCAGCAGGCCGTTGGCGGCGCTGATCGTATCGAGCACCCGGCGCATGATCGCGGCCACGCCCTGCTCGTCGAGGGAGCGCATATCGAAGACGTTGACGCCGTGCTCGCGGATTTCCTGGCGCTCGTGCGGGTCGACGGAGCGTATGCCGACCTGGAATACCTTCTTCGGATCGACCAGCGGGCGGGAGGCCGGCAGGATATCCGCAATCTCGGCTTCGCCGCAGAAGAAGGCGACCGGCATGCCGTGAATATTGCCCGACGGCGATGTGGCCGGGGAGTTGAAGTCCGAATGCGCATCCAGCCAGAGCACGAACAGCGGCCGGCCGACCTCGGCGGCATGGCGGGCCATGCCGGAGACGCTGCCCATGGAGAGGCTGTGATCACCGCCCAGGATCAGCGGAAAGCTACCGGATGAGGCAACGTCGTAGACCTTGGCTTCCAGGGCACGGGTGAAGGCGCCAACAACCTTCAGATTATGTGCCTTCGGATGGTCCGGCAGATCGGCGGCGGGGGCCGGATGCAGGTCGCCGCTGTCTGTGACACGATGGTTGAGTTCGGTCAGCATCGTCTCGATGCCGGCGATGCGCAGGGCTGTCGGGCCCATGCCGGCGCCGCGGCGGCCGGAGCCTTCCTCGAGCGGAACGCCGATCAGGGTGATGGATGTGGATTCTACGTTCATCGGCAGCGCTCCAATCAGCAATTGGCCCCGAAAAATACGAAGCGGTTTTCGGAAAGACCTGTGCGTTATCCCAGATTCAGGTTGGTTGTTGATCCCGATTATCAACGAGGGAGATGACAGCAAAAAGATGGAAAATTGTCAAAAATCGAGTAGTCT
Organism: Martinezella paranaensis; assembly: GCF_014200235.1. Classification (NCBI taxonomy): domain Bacteria; kingdom Pseudomonadati; phylum Pseudomonadota; class Alphaproteobacteria; order Hyphomicrobiales; family Rhizobiaceae; genus Martinezella; species Martinezella paranaensis. The sequence continues at coordinate 392,611 of NZ_JACHBI010000004.1, forward strand.
TCGACAGATTGACTAGTATGATTTAGCAGAATGATAAGCCCATGGATGACCTTGATCGCGACCTCCTGAGCGCGCTGCGCCACAATGCCCGCACCTCCGTCTCATCACTGGCGGCAACGACGGGCGCCTCGCGCGCCACGGTGACGGCGCGCATCGAACGGTTAGTCGACAACGGCACCATCACCGCCTTTACCATCCGAACCGGCCACGAGACCCGCTCCGCCGGCGTGCGCGCCATCGTCATGATCGAGGTGCTCGGCAAATTGGCGGATAAGGTCGCCGATCAGCTTCGCGGCCTGCCGCAGGTGAGGGCGTTGCACAGCACCAACGGCAAATGGGATTTCATCGCCGAACTGGAAGACCGCGACCTCGCCTCCTTCGACGAAACGCTGCGCCGGATTCGCCTGATCAACGGTATCAACACGACAGAGTCCAATATCTTGCTGAAGACGAGCAAGATGGGGTTTTGATCATCCTTGCCAGGGGGAGACCACCCGTCCTCGCCCTTCGAGGCTCCAGCCCCTTCGACAAGCTCAGGAGGCTTCCGCACCTCAGGGTGAGGACTGATCTTTTGCGCGCGCCCAAAACTCTCTCCACCTCACTCTGAGGTGCTTTGACGTTTGAGCGTTAGCGAAAGCGGCAAGGCCTCGAAGGGCGAGGTGGCCGCGGATCGGCTTGAAGAGAAAGTCGCGTGAGCCCTTCAATACTCATGCTCATAAACAATCCCGGCTTCGCCTGCGCCATCCGAGCCGGCTGCGCCCCGCAGCTTGACGCCGCGTCCGACGTCGAGGTTGATGATCGCCTTGGTGTTGTTGGAGGCGCCCTGCTGCAGCTCGATATAGGTGCGCTTGTTCAGATATTTGCCGGCGCCGACCTGGGCCTGGCCCTTCGAGTCGGTCGTGATGTCGAGATCGTCGACGCCGAGATGGCTGCGCAGGCCCTCGAACAAGGAGGTGGAGCGGCCGCCGGCGAGCTGGCTTGCGGCATCGGCAAGCTGGGCGATCTGCAGGGCCGAAAGCTTCGACATTGATTGGCCGAAGATCAGTTGCGCCAGCACCTCATCCTGCGGCAGGGCAGGCGAGGAGGAAAAACTGATTTTCGGGTCGGTCGCCAGACCCGTGACGTCGACGGTGATGGTGGTGGAATTCACGCTCGACGTCGCTTCCATGTCGAGGGCGGGCGTCAGGTCGCCACCAAAGGTGATCTTGCTGGAATTGGTGAAATCCAGGCGGCGGCTGAGGATGGTCAGGCGCCCGCGCCTCATGGTGAAACCGCCGGAGACGATCGGATCCGCTGCCGTGCCGCGCACAGTGATGTTACCGCCGAGTTCCGCATCGATGCCGCGACCTCGGACGAAGATCTGCGAGGGCGCGTCGAGTTGCAGGTCGATGCCGAGAGTGGTGGACTTATCGCGCGGGCCTTGCGGCTTCTGGTCCCTGAACTGGGCGCTGACGGCGGCCGGTGCGTTCCTGTGTTTGATATTGATCTCGGACAGCGAGGCCGGCAGCTTTTCCGGCACGGTGATCGATGCCTTGCTGAGCTTCAGACTACCGGTGAGCACCGGTGCAGTCAGCAATGGACCCTTGATGGCGAGCGTACCGTTGATGGTCGCAGTCACCAGCGTGCCGTCGACATAGGTGGCATCATTGAATTTCAACTGGATATCGGCGGGAAAGCCGCTGTCCGGAGCAATGCCGACCGTGCCGCTTGCCGATACGCTGCCGCCGCTGGCGAGATTGCCATTGAGCCGCGAGATCACTGCCTGTCTGCCGTCGAGCGTAATGCTGACGGCGAGGCCGTTGAGGGTGAGGTTGCGGCGGACATCGACGAGCTTGGAGCCATCGGTGGAGATGGTGCCGGTGACGGCGGGTGCCGCGGTCGTGCCGGCGATCTGAATATCGATCTTTGCTGCGCCCGTCATGCTGAGACCCTGCGCGGCAAGCTGTCCGGCCACCGCGTCGAAGGGCAGGGTGCCGGAGAATTTCATCGCCAAGGCCTTGTTGCCGGCAACGGCGACAGTGCCGCCGCCGTTGAGCGCTAGGCCATTCTGGCCCGTGAGGTTCGTGTCGATGGTGACGCTATTGTTGGCGAACCGGCCGTTCGCCTTGATGCCGAGCGGGCCGAGGCCGGCAGATTTCGTCTGGCTGGTCGCCGCACCCGACCAATTGGTCTGAAAGGCGACGACGGGTGCTGCCGGCTTGCCGGTCACCGTCACCTTGCCGGAAATCGCGCCTTCTGCCGCAAGCGTCGGCGCGAAGACATTGGCAAGGCTGGCGGGCAGGTTGGCGATCTCGGCGGTGATATTCAGCATCTGTCCGGCCGTGCCGCTGACCGTGACCGAGCCGCTGCCGGTCCGGATCGTCAGGCCGCTCAGTGTTGCCGTGCCGTCCTTGACGACGATCTTGGTCGGCGATGCCAGCTTGACCGGGATGGTGCGCGGCGCGCCGGCGAAATTGTCGAGGCTGACGACCGTCTGGCCGCCGCCGGTTTCGACATTGCCATTGGCGGTCAGCGGCGCATTGTCATAGTTCGATTTGAGATCGAAAACCGTGCGGTTGCCCTGCTGCGTGAACGTCAGCCCGAGATCGGTAATGCGGTTGGCGCCGGAGGCGATGGCGTCGGCGCGGATGCTGCCATTGGCAGAAAAGGCCTTGAGATCATCGACGGTCAACGCGATGGCCGGTTTGGTGATCGAGAGATCGTCGCGGCGGATGCCGTTGCCGCTCGCATCGACCTTCAGGCCGATCTTGCCATTGGCGCTGGAGAGATCGATCGAGCCTTTGAGATCGCCGTCAGCCTTCTGTCCGGCCAGGGCGGCAAGCAGGCTGAGGTCAGGCAGATTGAAGGTCAACGCGCCTGAGGGTTCGAAACTTGGCGAAAGATCCAGATTGCCCTGCAGCTTGTTGGCGCCAACTTCGACGGCGAGCTTCGGAACGCTGGTGCGGCCGTTCTGCGAGGTCGCATCGGCTGTAATGCTGATCGGTTTGCCGTCGATGGCGCCGTTTGCCCGTACACTCGCCTGCGGCGCATTCGGATCGGCGGTTCCGGTGAGCGCTATATCGAGCGTGTCCAGCAGGCGGCCTGCCAACTTGACGTTGACGGCCTTTACCGTCGCGTCAATGCCGAGCGCGGCCAGCGGACCCTTGGCCTTGAGGCCGATGTCCGCCTGTCCTTCGGCATTCGGAACGAGCTTGGAGAGATCGAGCAGTTTGCCGGTGATCTCCGATGTCAGAGTCTGGCCATCGAGCGCGGCACTGCCGTTGATTTCGCCGACATTGGATTTCAGGGCCAGGTTGGAGAGATTCATCTTCGTCGGCACCGTGCCGGCGACCTGGCCTTCGAGTGAAATCGTCCCCTCGAACTTATCGGACACTCCGTCCGGCAGTACGGCGGGCAGGGCAAAGATCTTGAAGTTGCCGGTGAGCGACTTCGACGACAGTGTATATTTGCCATTGACGGTGCCGCCGATGCTGGCGCTTTCCAGCGTCGTATTGTTGAAGCCGATCGTGTCGGGAGAAAGCTGCAGGGGCGCCGTCAGCGCGACCGGCGCGCGGATCAAGCGGTTGAGATCGGGGCTGATGAACGCGGTCTGGCCGACCACGAGGCGAAGCTGCAGCGGGCCGGAGCCGCTGGTCAGGTTGAAAGCGTCACTCTTGGCGCTGAGGTTCACCTGGCCGATATGGCCTTGTGGCGTGCTGGCGCTGTCGAGCGAAGCCTTGGCGTCGATCTTCACCGCCTGCGCCTGGCCCGTCAACGCGACATCGATACGCGAGATCATCGCCCGTGCCTCACCGCCTTCCATCGGCCAGCGGAAATCCACAGGCCCTGATGTGCCGAGCAGGTTGGCGTTGAGGCTGTTGTTGCCGGCGGGATCGAGCGTGCCGGAGGCGGCGATGACGACACTGCCGGTGGCGAGATTGCCGGTCTGGATGTCGATCTTGCCCTTGCCGTCGAAGGTGGTGGCAAGGTCGATCGTCGTCTGGCCGGTGAAGAGGGGTCGGAAGGTCGGCGGCAACAGCGAATCGACGTCGCCGCCGCCTTTGACGTCGATATGATGCAGCCCGTCGGCAGAGATGGCGTGACGGCCATCGATCGATACCGTCGGTTTGCCGTCGAGCGCGGCCTGCAGTTTGCCGGCCCAGTTCGACAAGGGGCCTTCGCCGGAGAGGTTGATATTGATCGCCGGGCCACCCGGCAGATGCAGCATTCCGGCGAGCATGCCATCGCGCGGTTCGGCGATTTCGGCCTTCAGGTTCAGGCGGTTTTCGGCCGGAGCAAAGGCAATATTGGTGGAGAGCTTGGCATCGGGGACATCCTGGCGATTGGCATCCAGGATGAGGTCGACACTGCTGCTGTTCGCCTTGACGCTGCCACTGGCGGCAAGCGCGAAATCCTGGCCGGCAACGGCCTGCCCGATGCGAAGATTCGGCAAGGCGATGGCGCCGATATCGACAGCGATGGGCAGAGAAAAGCCCTTGCTTTCAGTCGTCGCCTGCGGCTCCGCCGACGCTTTTGCCGTGGAAACCGGCAAGCGCTGAAAATCGACGGCGTCGGCGGCAACGCGCTCAGCATGGAACGTGCCGGTCAGCAGCGAGATCGGCGACCAATCGACGGCGAGATTCTGGACCTTCGCGAACGTGCCCTTGGTATCGGCAACCGCAATCGAACCGACACGGAGGTTACCGGTCAAGAGGCCAGACGGCGCGGCAATCGTAATGGTCTGGTCAGGCGTCGAGACGAGCTTTGCTACCTGATCGACGGCATAGCTGCTCGCGGCCGGCACAAAGCCGACGACGAGCACGGCGGCGATCGCGAGCACGAGGACTGCCACGACCGCATAGGCGATGAGGCGCACCAATCTCCCGACAATTCGAATCAACATGCTCATGAGAGCGACAGTAACCTCAATTTTTCTAACCGCGTGCTGAACCGTCTGCGACTGTACGGCTTGTCAGAAGGCCTGACCGATGCCGGCATAGATGCCGTATGCCGTACCGTTCTCATATTTCCTGAGAGGGACGGCGACGTCGAGCCTGATGGGACCGAAGGGTGTAGCGTAGCGCACACCGACGCCCGCGCCAATGCGAACATCGGAAAAGTCAGGAAAAGTGCTGCCGGTGACGCTGCCCATGTCGACGAAGGGCACGATGCCGATCTTGTCGGTGATCTTGACGCGGGCTTCAATGGAGGCAGTGGCATAGGAGCGGCCGCCGAGCGCATCGCCATTGGAGTTATAGGGTGTGATTTCCTGGTAGGCGTAGCCGCGCACCGAGCCGCCACCGCCGGCATAGAAGCGCCGGGTCGCCGGAATATCCGAGATACCGTTGGAACCGATCAGCGAGCCGAGGGAAAGCTTTCCGGCGAAGACGACATTATCGTTGGCGCCGACGCCCTGATAGCCGGAAATCGAGCCCTCGAAGGAGCTGAACACCGTTCCGCCCATTGTTTCATAGCTCGGCTTGGCGCTGATCGAGGCGCGGTAGCCCTCGGTCGGATCCAGCTTGTTGTCGCGCGTGTCCCTGACATATTCCAGCGGGATCGCCAGCGTCAGAAATTTCTGATCGCCATAGGCGTCGGTGGTGTCTTGCTCATAGCTCACTTCGCCGCCGCCGGAGACGGTATCCTGATCTGACAGCTCGTAGGCAAGGTCGGCGCTCGCAGTGACGGTATTGGCATCGTAGGCGTCCGGATGCAGGCTTTGCATCTTCAGGCCGGCGGTGAAGGTTGCCGAGGGATAGAAGGTCGCGGGCCGGACATAGGTAATGCCGGCGCTATAGTCGAGTTGGCCGACATCCGTCGTTTCGCCGATACGGGAAACCGATCCTTCGATGCGCAGCGAATCCGCCCGGCCGGTCAGGTTGCGATGGCCCCAATAGCCCTGGACGCCGAAACCGTCGATGGTGGAATATTGCGCGCCGACGCCGAAATAGCGCTGTTTGCCCTCGGACACTTCGATGGTCATGGGAATGCTGCCGTCCGGGGCGAGTTTGTCGGCCTCGCGGATGGTGACACTGGAAAAGACGCCGAGCTTGCGCAGGCGGTCGGATGCTTTCTTCAGTTCGTCCGGCGAATAGGGCTTGCCCTCATTGATGCGGGCATAGCGCTTGATGAAATCCGGATCGACCGATTTCTGGCCGCTGACGCCGACATTGCCGATGGGCGCCATGGGACCACTTTCGACGCTCAGCGAGACATCGACCCTTTGGGTGTCGTGATCGGCGACAACATCGCGCTTGATCAGGTTGGCGAGCGGATGGCCCTGGTTCTTGAAGTCGGCAACGATCTTGTCGCCGGCCTTCAGGATCGTCAGTGAGCCGGCATCGCCGCCGGGCACAAGCCCATAGCTGGCGGGATCGAGGCTGCGGGCGTCGCCGAGCAGGCTGATCTTGCCGAGCGTGAAGATCGGGCCGGGATCGACGCTGATGGTGACGGCGACCGGTTTCGAACGGCCGAAGGTGGGATTGGGCGGCAGCGCATCGAGATTGGTGCCATTGATGGTGATGGTGACCACGCCGCCATAGCGCGCTTTTTCATAGAGAGTGGCGATCAACCGGTCGCGATCATCGCGCGCCTTGATGACGACGCCGAGATCGCCGGAGACTGGTTTCTTCTTGTCCGAAACCAGCATGGAGCTCTCGGTCAGAGCCTCCTTGAGATCCTTGTCGAGATTATCAGTCTTGAAATCGACGGTGTAATGGACGGGATCGGAAACCTCATCCGTCGTATCGTCCTCGCCCCAAAGCGTCATGCCGAACAGCTTGAAGGCAAAGGCGTTTCCGGCATAGAGCGGGCCGAGCACAATCGCTGCCGCAACCGCCATTACGGTGCCTGCTCGCCGATACGCAATACCCTTCCTCGGACCAGTTCTTTTATGCATACGCCGCTTTACGGTTATATAAGAACTTTCTCAGTTTGGCGTTTCCCCCAGGTTAACGCGCGGGCACCATAGAGGCAAAAGCGTCCCGCGTGTACCTTTTTAGACTCAAAAACATGCAAAAGACCGACGCGGAAATGAAAAATCCCGGATTTTCGTCCGGGACTTAGGGCTGTTTCAATGCTCTTTAGGGAGCAAATGGCGGTCGTCGCTCCCATGGTCATTGCTTCGATCCAGCGTTGAAATTGGCGTCATTTCCCTTGGTACGACGTCCGCTTTGCACCTCTTACAGATGAAAAGGCGGTGAGCCGGAATCAAAAAGTCCCGGACCTCAGGCCCGGGACTTCGGTATCTCAATTCGTATTGGATCAGTAACCGCCGCCATCATAGTAGCTGCGACGATAGCCGCCGCGCGGGCAATCGTCGATGTAGCGACGGCCATAGCGGTCACGGTAGTAGCACTGGCCGGGCTGTTCGGCGACGCTGCCGATTACCGCACCCGAAACACCGCCAATCGCGGCGCCGACGGCTGCACCGCGGACATTGCCGGTAACGGCGCCGCCGATGATGGCGCCGGACGCAGCGCCGATGCCGGCGCCTTGTTCAGTCGGGGTGCAGCTTGCGATAGACAAGCCGACCAGTGCGAGCATAAGAGCTTTCTTCATTTAATTCTCTCCAACGTTAGTTAAGCCGGTACCCCCGGCCAACGCCGTCCCCAATTTTTCCAGCTCCACCGCGATGGGCTGTCCTTGCAGTCCTGCAGCTACGAAGAAATATCGTGCAAAATATGTTTGTCTACTGGGCACTTGCGGTTTTTTTGGTGCTAAACTTGCTGTTTCTGCATTCAGTAAACAAAAGGAAGCGGGCGGGAGAAAAATCCGCAGTCTTTCTAAAGTAGAGGTTGATCGCACTACAAAAAAGTCAAATGATGGCTGTTGCCTCTGGAGGAGAGGCGAGGAGGAAAATATGTCAAAAGTGACGTTGACGGTGAACGGCCGGACGGTCAGTGGCGAATGCGAGGATCGCACGCTGCTCGTCCATTTCATCAGGGAAAAGCTTGGCCTGACGGGAACCCATGTCGGCTGCGATACGACCCAATGCGGCGCCTGCGTGATTCATATGGATGGCAAATCGGTCAAGAGCTGTTCGGTCCTGGCCGTGCAGGCGTCGGGCTCGGATATTACAACCATTGAGGGTCTAGTCGCCAATGGCGAATTGCATCCTGTTCAGGCTGCCTTCAAGGAGCATCACGGCCTGCAATGCGGCTTCTGCACGCCCGGCATGGTGATGACGGCCGTCGACATGATTAACCGCCATGGCGGCATGCTGGACGAAGAAACGGTACGTGCCGAGCTCGAAGGCAATATCTGTCGCTGCACCGGCTACCACAATATCGTCAAGGCAGTCCTTTCTGCCAATGCTGCGATGCACGCCGCCAAGCAGGCGGCCGAATAAGATTTCACCGAGATTGTCTGGCGAACGCCAACGACCGTTATCTTGGCGGATTGCCGACCCCGGAACCCCAATGGGAGGATATCATGGGCGTTGAAGGCATTGGTGCGCGCGTCGCGCGCAAGGAAGACAAGAGATTTCTGACGGGCAAGGGGCGCTATACCGACGATATGATGGCGCCGGGCATGAAATATGCCTATTTCGTCCGCAGCCCGCATGCGCATGCGAAGTTCACCGGCATCGACGCCTCGGCCGCTTTGGCCATGCCGGGCGTGATCGGCGTACTGGACGGTAAGCAATTGCTGGCCGATGGCATCGGCAATCTCATCTGCGGCTGGATGATCCACTCCAAGGACGGCACGCCGATGAAGATGGGCGCCTGGCGGCCGCTGGCGGTCGATACCGTGCGCTATGTCGGCGATGCCGTGGCGATCGTCGTGGCCGATTCGCTGGGCGAGGCCCGCGATGCGGCCGAAGCCGTCGTGGTGGACTATGAAGAGCTTCCCGCCGTTATCGAGGCGGTCGAAGCGCTGAAGCCTGGCGCGCCGCAGCTTCATCCGGAAGCGGCCGGCAATTTGATCTTCGACTGGGAACTCGGCGACGCCGCCGCAACCGACAAGGCGATCGTCGAAGCGGCCCATGTCACGGAGCTCGAAATCCACAACAACCGCCTGTCGCCGAATGCCATGGAGCCGCGCGCGACCCTCGGCATCTATGATGCCGGCGACGATCACTATACGTGCTACACCACCAGCCAGAACCCGCATGTGGCGCGGCTGGTCATGAGCGCTTTCTACAATGTCGCGCCGGAAAACAAGCTGCGCGTCATCGCGCCGGATGTCGGCGGTGGCTTTGGCTCGAAGATCTATATCTATCCCGAGGAGATCGTCTGTCTCTGGGCGTCGAAGAAGACCGGTGTGCCGGTCAAATGGACGGCCGACCGCACCGAGGCATTCCTGACCGATGCTCACGGCCGCGACCATGTCTCCAAGGTGAAGATGGCCTTCGATGCCCAAAACCGCATCACGGCGTTGAAAGTCGATACCATCGCCAATCTTGGCGCCTATATGTCGCTCTTCTCCTCGTGCGTGCCGACTTACCTCTATGCGACGCTGCTATCGGGCCAATATGCGATCCCGGCGATCCACGCCAATGTTCGCACCGTCTATACCAATACGGTGCCGGTCGATGCTTATCGCGGTGCAGGGCGTCCGGAGGCGACCTATCTTCTGGAGCGCACCGTCGAAACGGCGGCGCGCGAACTCGGCGTTTCACCGGCGGAACTCAGGCGAACCAATTTCGTCCGCTCCTTCCCCCATCAGACGCCGGTCATCATGAATTATGACGCCGGCAACTACGAGGCATCGCTGGATGCCGCCATGGAGCAGGCTGATTGGAACGGTTTTCCCGCTCGCAGGACCGCGGCGGAGGCGCGCGGCATGAAGCGCGGCATCGGCATGAGCTGCTATATCGAGGCCTGCGGGCTCGCGCCTTCTCAGGCGGTCGGTTCGCTCGGCGCCGGTGTCGGCTTGTGGGAATCGGCGGAAGTGCGGGTGAATGCCGTCGGCACCGTCGAGGTGCTTACCGGTTCGCACAGCCATGGCCAGGGTCATGAGACGACATTCGCACAGCTCGTCGCCGAACGGTTCGGCGTGCCGATCGACAGCGTGTCGATCGTTCACGGCGACACCGACAAAGTGCAGATGGGCATGGGCACCTATGGCTCACGCTCCGGTGCGGTCGGCATGTCCGCCGTGGTGAAGGCGCTCGACAAGGTGGAAGCCAAGGCGAAGAAGATCGCCGCGCATCTGATGGAGGCCGACGAGAGCGATATCGTCATTGAGAACGGCGAGGTCAAAGTCGCCGGCACCGACAAGTCGCTGCCCTGGTTCCAGGTGGCGCTGGCGGCCTACACTGCGCATAATCTCCCCGCCGGCATGGAGCCGGGCCTGAAGGAAACCGCCTTCTACGATCCGGCCAACTTCACCTTCCCGGCCGGCTGCTACATCTGCGAAGTCGAGGTCGATCCGGAAACCGGCAAGACCGACATTATCCAGTTCGTCGCTGCTGACGATTTCGGCAATATCATCAATCCGATGATTGTCGAAGGTCAGGTGCATGGCGGTATCGCGCAGGGTGTCGGTCAGGCACTACTCGAGGCCGTGCATTACGATGCCAACGGCCAGTTGCTGACGGCGAGCTTCATGGACTACGCCATGCCGCGCGCCGACGATCTGCCGTCCTTCAATCTGTCGCATCAAAACACGCCCTGCCCGAACAATCCGCTAGGGGTCAAGGGCTGCGGCGAGGCGGGCGCCATCGGCTCTCCGCCGGCGCTGATCAACGCCATCACCGATGCGATCGGCAATAATGCCCTGGCCATGCCCGCCACGCCGCTGAAGGTGTGGGAAGCGGCACGGGTCGTGGCCTGAGACAAGGGGAGGAGAAAACCATGTATGCAACCAACTATCACCGCGCCTCCTCGGTCGACGAAGCCGTCAAGCTTCTGTCCGGTATGCCGGAGGGCAAATATGTCTCCGGCGGCATGACGCTGATCGCCACCATGAAGCAGCGTCTGGCTTCGCCGAGCGATCTCGTCGATCTCAGGCATATCCCGGCGCTGAAGGGCATCCGCGTCGATGGTCGCAGGGTCACGATCGGCGCTGCGACGACACATGCGGAGGTCGCCTCCTCGGCGGCGATTCGCGCCGTCTGCCCGGCGCTCTGTGATCTTGCCGGCATGATCGGCGATCCGCATGTCCGCCATATGGGCACGATCGGCGGCTCGGTCGCCAATAACGACCCGGCGGCAGACTATCCTTCGGCCATGCTGGGCCTGGGGGCTACCATCGTGACCGACCGGCGTCAGATCGCAGCCGATGATTTCTTCACCGGTCTGTTCGAAACGGCACTGGAAGAGGGTGAGCTGATTACCACCATCACCTTCGAGGCGCCGGAAAAGGCCGGCTATGCCAAGTTCCCCAATCCGGCTTCGCGCTACGCCATGACCGGCGTTTTCGTTGCCAAGGGAGCGGACGGCGTGCGGGTCGCAGTCACCGGCGCTGGTTCTGATGGCGTGTTCCGTCACGGCGGGATGGAGCAAGCGCTCGCGGCGAACTGGTCACCGGATGCGGTCGCCAACGCGGCCGTTGATTCGTCGACGCTGCTGTCTGATCTGCATGCCACGGCCGAATATCGTGCCAATTTGATCAAGGTCATGGCCAAGCGCGCGACCGCGGCAGCATAAAATTCGCGCGGAAAATGCCGGAAGGGCGGCTCGGCCGCCCTTCCGGTTTCAGCTATTCCGGAGATGGGGCAAGATTGTCAATTCTCGGTGATTGACAATTGTTGTCTGGAATTGTTCAAAATTAAGGGCCATTTGCCGCAGCGAGTGCTAAAGCGATGCGGAGGGGTTGACGTGCAGATCGGCAATCATGAAAACGGTCGCATGGTACTGGAGCAGATGATGGATTTCGAAGCATTTTTCAAAGGCGAATTGGGCGCGTTGCATCAGGAAGGCCGCTACCGCGTGTTCGCCGATCTGGAGCGTCAGCGCGGCAGCTTTCCGCGTGCGACCTGGTATACGCCGGAAGGCTCCAAGGACGTCACGGTCTGGTGCTCGAACGACTATCTCGGCATGGGCCAGCACCCCAAGGTGATCGAAGCGATGAAAGAGGCGATCGATCACTGTGGCGCGGGTGCGGGAGGCACCCGGAATATTTCTGGCACCAACCACCACCATGTTCTTTTGGAGCAGGAACTTGCCGATCTGCACGGCAAGGAATCCGCGCTGATCTTCACCTCCGGCTATATCTCCAACTGGGCGACGCTCGGCACGCTCGGCGCCAAGATCCCCGGGCTGATCATCTTCTCGGATGCGCTGAACCACGCCTCGATGATCGAGGGCATCCGTTATGCCAAGTGCGACAAGGTCATCTGGAAGCACAACGACCTTAATGATCTCGAAGCCAAGCTGAAGGCCGCCGATCCGAAGGCGCCGAAGCTGATCGCCTTCGAGAGCGTCTATTCGATGGATGGCGATATCGCGCCGATCAAGGAGATCTGCGATCTCGCCGACCAATATGGGGCGATGACCTATCTCGACGAAGTGCATGCCGTCGGCATGTATGGCCCGCGCGGCGGCGGCATTGCCGAGCGCGAAGGGCTGATGGACCGGCTGACGGTGATCGAGGGCACGCTCGGCAAGGCCTTCGGCGTCATGGGCGGCTATATTGCTGCGTCGACCGCACTTTGCGATTTCATCCGCTCCTTTGCCTCCGGCTTCATCTTCACGACATCGCTGCCGCCGGCCTTGGCGGCGGGTGCCGTCGCCTCGATCCGGCATCTGAAGGTCAGCCAGTTCGAACGTGCCCGCCATCAGGACCGGGTGCGCCGGCTGCGTACCCAGCTCGACGCTGCCGGCATTCCGCATATGCCGAACCCGAGCCATGTCGTGCCGGTTTTGGTCGGCGATGCTGCCAAGTGCAAATGGATCTCGGACCTGCTGCTCGATATGGGCGTCTACGTCCAGCCGATCAATTATCCGACCGTGCCGAAGAAGACCGAACGCCTGCGCATCACACCGACACCGCTGCATTCGGATGCCGATATCGAGCATCTCGTCGGCGCGCTGCATGCGCTCTGGTCGCGCTGTGCGCTCGCTCGCGCGGTGGCGTAAGTAAAAGCTTACATTTTTGTTCTTTGGTCAGGGCGCGGAAATGTTGTTTCCGCGCCCTGACTTTTTGAATTCTGGGTGATGATCAGGATGCTTGCCAGGCCTGTAGCTGAGCGAGCGAAGCCGTCGCCCCGCCGCAAACCACGATGAGGACTCGCTCATAGCCTGCCAATCGATCGGCATGGCTATAGGCGACCGCCAATGCTGCGCCACACGCCGGCTCCACGAGCACGCGATGATCGTCGAGGACGCGCATACACGCGTTAACGGCAGCGCGATCGTCCACGACGACGCTCTCGACGGGTAGGGTCTGAGCGATCTCAAAGGCGCGCTGGCTGACTTTTCGGGCGCCAAGCGAGGTTGCGATGCTGGTGATGGCAGGCAGTTCGGTGAGTTTGCCGGCCTTCACGGAGGCTGCGAGGGACGCCGCGCCTTCGGTTTCGGCCGCTATGATCGGGACGCCTTTAAGGCCATTGCGGTCAAGCCCTTCCGCAACGCCAGCCAGAAGCCCGCCGCCGCCGACCGAAAGAACGACCGCGTCGAACGCGACGCCAGCGTTGACGACCTCGTCGATGATCGTCGCATGCCCAGTCCACAGAAGCGGATCGTCAAACGGGTGAATGAATGCGGTTTCCGCATCGACTGCCTCAAGCGCGCGCTCGTTGGCCTCCTGCCAGGACGCGCCATGGACGAAGACCTCGGCGCCCTCCTGGCGGATCAGCGATTTTGCCCGTTCGGTCGTCGTCTGCGGAACGAAGACCGACACCGGGATCGAGAGGCGGCGTCCGGCATAGGCCACCGCAATGCCGGCATTGCCTCCGGAAGAGGATACGAAGCGGCGCTTTCCGTTTCTGGCGTGATGCTCACAGGCCGCCCCTATGCCGCGGATCTTGAAGGAGCCAGGGGGCTGGAGCGCATCCATCTTCAACCAGACGGATCGGCCCGACGCCAGGCTTAGGGAAGGGGATTCGAGCAGCGGAGTTTCGAGATGCAGTGCCATGGAATGCCTTCTCCGGAACGCGACGTTGGTGATCTCCATCAAATATGTTGAAAGAGCCTCGCCAACAAACGAATTCGCAGCTCCGGGCAGTCATCCGTTTCCGGCTTACGCGGCTTCTCGCGAGCGGGTTAGGCTGCCTTTTCCCTTTGCGCGACAAGCGCGCTGGCGCGGCTGCGGGCTTCATCGTCGGCGGCAAAGACCGCATCCATCGTTTCGGCGCTGCCGACCCCGATCATCTGGTCCATGACCGCTTCGGCGATGTCGGCCATTTCGAGGAAGCCGATGCGCTCGTCCACGAAGGCCTGGAAGGCAATCTCCTCGGCAGCATTCATGACGGCGCCCTGCAGCCCGCCGCGTTCCAGCGCGGTGCGGGCAAGACGCAGTGCGGGGAAACGAACCTCGTCCGGCGCTTCGAAATCCAGCCGGGCCAGTTTTGCAAAATCCAGCCGGTCGACATCAAGCTTCGGTCGGGACGGATAGCTCAGCGCATAGCCGATGGCCGTGCGCATGTCCGGACAGCCGAGCTGCGCCAGCACGGAGCCGTCCGTATAGCCGACCATCGAATGGACGATGGATTGCGGGTGGACGATAACTTCGATCTGATCCGGGCCGACATTGAACAAATGCTTGGCCTCGATCATCTCCAGCGCCTTGTTGAACATCGAAGCGCTGCCGATGGAGATCTTCAGGCCCATCGACCAGTTCGGATGCGCGCGCGCGGTCGCTGCCGTGACATTGGCCATCTGCTCGCGCGACCATGTGCGGAAGGGGCCGCCCGAGGCTGTGAGGATGATCCGCTCGACCGCATGCTGTTGGTCGTCCTCGAGCGCCTGGAAAATCGCGCTGTGTTCGCTGTCCACCGGTATCAGCCGTCCGCCGCCTTCGCTGACGGCACGCACGAAGAGTTCGCCGGCGGAAACCAGGCATTCCTTGTTGGCGAGCGCGATGTCGGCGCCCCGGCGCGCGGCCTCCAGCGTCGGCGCAAGCCCCGCCGTGCCGACGATCGCCGCCATCACCCAATCGGAAGGGATGGAGGCAGCCTCGAGGAGAGCGTTCCTGCCGGCGGCTACGGCAATGTCGGTTCCGGCGAGCGCCGCCTTGAGGTCCTGATAGCGCTCCTCATTGGCCGTGACGGCGAGAGCGGCGCCGCAGGCTTTCGCCTGGCTCGCCAGGAGATCGATATTGTCATGCCCGGAGATTGCGGCGATATCGAACGCTTCGCGTCCGCCCAATTGGGCGATGACGTCGAGCGTGTTTTGTCCGATCGAGCCGGTCGAACCCAATATCGTCAGGCGGCGCGGCGCCTTGCTCCCGGTGGTCATTCCAGTATCCGCATCTTGCTGTGATTGCCCATGGCTCTACAGGGGATCGCGGGAGGCGGCAAGTCCGCAGCTCTGTCGGCGCATTCTTCCCCGGTCCCTTCGCGCTGGAATCTCTGGCATTAACGGCAATTTTCGGGCTACTAATGAACCAATACGCAGATACCGCGTTTTCCATCCTGCAGAGGCGCAGGAGAAGGGCAATGGTTTTCAAAGCGGCTACGTTTCACGGCCTAAAGCCCGAAATAGAAAGCGAAAATGCCAAACGCTCGGCGCTGGAATCCACAGTCGCCAACGCCCTTGCTGTCGCCGGCGGCCTCGACGCCTCCGACGTCACCGTGACCGCCGTCGGCCAGGAAATCCGATTGGACGGAACGGCGGCAACTCCGCAGGAGGTTGAACGGGCGACTGCAGTGGCGGAGGCCGTGCCGGGGGTCAGGCTGGTGCGGAATCGGATTTTGGTGGGGTGAGTTTACAAAGGTAGCGTAGATTTAAGGCCCTTCGCATTTTAACTCAGCGTAGAGCGCAAAATCGCGCCGGTCTGTCGAATCGTGCGGCCTATGCAGGACGTCGCCACAAAGCGCAGTGTCTCAAATGCGGGGATGAAGCGATGGATATCGCGAGGCATGGGCCTTCCTCGTTTCTTGTTTGCCGCCGCCTATTTGTTCTTATTATGTTCCTGTGCGCGATCGAGTCAATATCGATGCGCCCTGAGTTTTGGCGCCGCACGGTTTTACAGCCCTATTGGTATCAAAGGGCTTTTTCGTTCACGAACGGGCGAGTTTTACATCTAAGTGCAGGCGCCATAGAGAATAAGTCGAGCTTCCCAAGCTGGCGCTCGAAAGGAGCCCTTGCAACTTGAGCAATAATCTATGCGTATGCTGCACGATATGAACCTGACTCGCGCCTAGCTTTTCGAGGTCTTTATCTTAAGAAGTCAGGTATTTTGAAACTCGATTATCTATTGTCACCTGGCAAATTTGCGCGTGAAAGAAAGTGCCTCTCCGATGTGGTTTCAGATTCTCGGTGCTGTGATCGTTGTTGTAGCGATAGGGATTTATATTGTTTTTCTATTCAGAGGGAAAAAGGTAGGAAAAGCGGAAGCATCTCTATTAGGTATGATGATCCTCGTCGGATTTGGGATGATGTTGTTGGACAGGATAACTGAGTTCAAGGTGTTAGGTATCGGAACGATTAAAGCAGCAACCGCTCAGGCATCAGTCGATGCTGGCACAATCCAAGCTTTGAAAACTCGAGTCGAAAATCAATCTGCGACAGTAGATGCCGTGGCAGCACAGGCCAAAAATGCGGCCGGCCTTTCGAATAAGGCCGCCTCCCAAATAAACGCCGCCGATCAGAAGCTCGCTGATCTCAATGCCACTCTTTCAGCGGCGAAGGTCACCTTGGAACGTCTTCAAAAGGATGCGGACTTCGGGAATGTGATTCAGCAAGCGCAGAACGATGATCGCGGCGCCTTTGACAAGCTTTCTTTAATCGCTAACGACCAGAGCAGCCCTATGCGAAACGGGCTGACGCCGCTCAGAACGTTATCACGGATGCTCACAGCCAAGGGATTTACGAAACTAACCTCCAACTCCCTTGGCCAACTGACGTCGAGCCTGACATCCTATCCATCGGTACTTTGAAATCAATTTTTTTTGGCTCAACGGCGGTTCCTCTCAAACCTGCACTGATCGAATTTATCAATAACCGTAGTGATATACCAAAACTTGAGAAGCTGGATTTCTTTATCGAGGTCATGAAAACCGATGCAAGCTTGAAGGCAGTCGAGTACGCGGGTCGGTACTTCACGATGGACACAAATCTGAAAATAAAACCGTTGGCAATCGACTACTTGCTAAACTGGTGGTCAGAACACCGCAAGGACTACGAAAATCCTGCGCCGGAACCGAAGTAGCCATTTGGCAAAACCGCGCTGACAGGCATATTTTTTGAGAATCGCGTCAAGCTGTTCGCGGATGCCGCAGCCACCGTTCCATGTGCAGTCGCTCAAGGCCGTCAGTGCACCAATTTCATGTGCCAATCATGCGCCACCGAATTCCCGCTAACGTCCGAAAACGCCTGTAAATGCTGGTAATTCTGGTAAATTGATGGCGCACGAAAGCCGCATCGAAACTCATGCTAGTTATTGAGGATATTGGTGATCCCGACGCGATTCGAACGCGTGACCCTCAGATTAGGAATCTGATGCTCTATCCTGCTGAGCTACGGGACCACTGAGATTGATCCATACAAAAGCAAGGGCCCGAAGCCAAGCCCTTTTCCCGTCTCGGAGACAATCTGCTTTTGCCGGGCCGTGCGCCATGGTCAGGCGCACGGAAAGATGGTGGAGGCTCAGGCGTTCAGGCGTTGTTCGGCGAGGCGCACCCAATAGGAGATGCCGTGGGCGATGGCTTCGTCGTTGAAGTCGTAGGCCGGGTTGTGCAGGCCGGCGGTGTCGCCGTTGCCGACGAAGATGAAGGCGCCGGGGCGGGCGTTCAGCATGTAGGAGAAATCCTCGCCGCCCATCATGGGATCGATGTTCGGGATGACATTGGCAGTCCCCGCGATGTCGCTTGCGGCGGCAATCGCGTGCTCGGTCTCGTCGGCGTGGTTGACGGTGACCGGATAGTTGCGGTGGAACTGGATATCCGCCTCGGCATCATGGCTGGCGGCGATGCCGCTGACGATCTGCCGGAAGCGGCGCTCGGCGAGGTCGCGGATTTCCGGATCGAGCGTGCGTACGGTGCCGACGAAGCTCGCGTCGTTCGGGATGACATTGTAGGCGTTGCCGCCATTGAACTTGGTGACGGAGACGACCACCGATTTCAGCGGATTGGCACTGCGCGAGGCGATGAGCTGCAGGTTGGTGACGATCTGCGCGCCGATGGCGATCGGGTCGATGGTCGTGTGCGGCATGGCGGCGTGGCCGCCGCGCCCCTTGATGGTGACGGTGAACTCGTCGGTCGCCGCCATGATCGCGCCCTTGCGGATGGCGAACTGGCCGACCGGCAGGCCCGGCAGATTGTGCATGCCGTAGACTTCCTCGATGCGGAAGCGCTCCATCATGCCGTCCTTGACCATGGCATCGCCGCCGGCGCCACCCTCTTCGGCCGGCTGGAAGATGACGGCGATGTTGCCATTGAAATTGCGGGTTTCGGCAAGATATTTCGCAGCACCCAGCAGCATGGCGGTGTGGCCGTCATGGCCGCAGGCATGCATCTTGCCGGGTGTCTCGGAAGCCCAGGGCTTGCCGGTGATTTCGGTGAGCGGCAGGGCATCCATATCGGCGCGCAGGCCGACGGTACGGCCTTCGCCCTTGCCGCGGATCAGGCCGACGACGCCAGTGCGGCCGATGCCGGTGACGACCTCGTCAACGCCAAATGCCCTGAGCTTTTCTGCCACGAAGGCAGCGGTGTTTTCCACCGCATACATCAGCTCAGGCCTCGTATGGATATAGCGGCGCCATTCCGTCACTTCGTCCTGGAGTTCGGCGGCTCTGTTCAAAATCGGCATGCTGATTTTTCCTGCTGCTCAATATCGGATTCGGGTCTAGCAATTTGATCCGACACAACCCTCAACATCACATCGCACTTTTTTATGCCGTGCGCGTGATCACAAGGCTGTGATCGGTTGGCAATAAACTCGTCAATCGCCTTTGCCTTCTCTTAGCCATATAGGTTAAATAGGGGGAGCTTTCGAGAAAATTCCGGACTTCTGAAGGATTGACCGTGCTGACGAAGCAGAATCGTTTGTATGCCGCCTTGCGGCTGGTTCCCATGGCCGCCGCCGCATCCATGCTTTTCCTGTCGACCGCGCATGTGGCCGAAGCCAATCCGCATATCCTCGTCGATGTCAGCAGCGGCCGGGTGCTCGATCATGAAGACGCCTTCCGCAAGTGGTATCCGGCTTCGCTGACCAAGCTGATGACGGTCTATGTCGCCTTCCGTGCCCTTCAGTCCGGCCAGGTCACGCTCGATACGCCCGTTGTCATGTCCAAGCTTTCCTCTTCGCAGCCGCCCGCGAAGATGTATTTCAAGCCGGGCCAGAAGCTGACGCTCGACAATGCGCTGAAGATGATGTTGGTCAAATCCGCCAACGACCTCGCGATGGCGATCGCGGAGACGGTCGGCGGTTCCGAGCAGGGTTTCGTCGCGCGCATGAACGCGGAAGCCGCCCGCCTCGGAATGCGTGACACGCATTACATCAATCCCAATGGCCTGCCCGGCAAGGGCCAGTACACGACAGCACGCGATCTTGCGGTCGTCAGCGTGGCGCTCCGCCGCGAGTTCCCGCAATATGCCGGCTATTTCTCGCTGGAAGGGTTCACCAACGGCGTCAAGCAGGTGCCGAACATCAACATGCTCATCGGTCGCTTCGATGGCGCCGACGGCATGAAGACTGGTTTCATCTGTGCTTCCGGCTTCAACCAGATCGCCTCGGCCACACGCAACGGCCGTACGCTGGTCTCAGTCGTTCTCGGAACGGACAGCCTTGCCGCACGCGCCGATGATTCCGCTAATTTCCTCGAAAAGGGTTTCGAGAACCAGTTCTCCGGCCGGGATACGCTGGCAAGCCTGCAGCCCTATGGACAGGGCCAGGACGAGGTTGCCGACATCACCGCCGACATCTGCAGCGCCAAGGGCGCGCAACACCGCAGCGAGACCCGCGATCCCACCGGCCGCACCAAGGTGCAGTCGCCCTATATCCATGAAATGGATCACGAGCCGAATTTCGTCTATGCCGGCCTGATCGGCGGTCAGGACGTTGCCACCGCAAGCAAGGGCGACAAGGACGATGTGGCGGCGAAGGGCGACAAGGCCGTGAAGGGCGACAAAATTGCCGTTACGGGCGGTGTCACCGGTATTCCCATCCCCATGCCGCGTCCCACTTACTGATCGGACCTGAACCATGAGCGTTCCGCAGGAGAGGGTGCCGGTTTCGATCCTGACCGGTTTTCTCGGAGCCGGCAAATCGACATTGCTCAATCGCATCCTCAAGGACGCGGAGATGCGGGATGCGGCTGTCATCATCAATGAGTTCGGCGATATCGGCATCGACCACCTGCTGGTCGAAAGCTCCGGCGATGCCATCATCGAGCTCTCCGATGGCTGCCTCTGCTGCACGGTGCGCGGCGAGCTGGTGGATACGCTCGCAAATCTGATGGACGCTATGCAGACCGGCCGCATCCGGCCGCTGAAGCGCGTCGTCATCGAAACGACCGGCCTTGCCGATCCGGCGCCGGTGATGCAGTCGATCATGGGCAATCCGATCATCGCCACCAATTTCGACCTGGATGGTGTGATCACCGTCGTCGATGCGGTCAACGGCTTGCAGACGCTCGACAATCATGAAGAGGCGCGCAAGCAGGTCGCGGTTGCCGACCGGCTGATCATCTCCAAGACTGGCCTGGAAGGCGCTGCCTCCCTCGGCATGATGGAGGGACGGCTGCGGGCGCTCAATCCGCGGGCGCAGATCATGAATGCCGACAGCGAAGCGGCCGGCCGCGCCGCCATTCTCGTCAACGGGCTCTACGATCCGGCCTCCAAGATCGCCGATGTCGGCCGCTGGCTGCGCGACGAACTTGAGGCTGATGATGATGACCATGATCACGAACATGGGCATGACGAGCCCGGGCACGATCACGATCATCATCACGGCGGCCACGGCCATCATCGCCATGGCCACCATCATCATGGCCATCGGCATCAGCACGCCCATGATGTGACCCGTCACGGCGAGTCGATCCGCTCCTTCTCGATTGTCGAGAGCCAACCGATCGATCCGATTGCGCTGGAAATGTTCATCGACCTCCTGCGTTCCGCGCATGGCGAGAAGCTGCTGCGGATGAAGGCGATCGTTGCCATGTCCGACAGGCCGGAGCGTCCGGTCGTGCTGCATGGCGTGCAGAATATCTTCCATCCGCCGGTGCGCCTGCCCGCCTGGCCCAATCCCGACGACCGGCGCACGCGCATGGTGATCATCACCAAGGATCTGCCCGAAGACTTCGTGAAGGGCCTGTTCGACGCGTTCCTGAGCAAGCCGCGTGTCGACACGCCGGATAGGGCGGCGCTGCAGGACAACCCGCTGGCGGTGCCGGGGATGCGGTTTTAGTTTCACTCCGATGAGATCAAGCAACCCGCCTCGCCCTTCGAGGGCCCTGCGGCCACTTCAGGGTGAGGCTGATCTTTGTGCATTGTCGCCCATAGTCAGAGTGCAGTGTCAGGTATGCCCAAGGAATGCCGGGCTCGCTCCATCCTCATGGTGAGGCGGGAGCCTGAGCTTGTCGAAGGGCGACCCTCGAACCACGAGGATGGCCCCTGACCGCGGCCGATCAACCCTTGCGAATGATGAAGCGATGGCCGCTGTCGGTCTTCTCGCTGGCGAGAAGTGCGTGGCCCTTTTCATTGCAGAGATGCGGGATGTCGATGATGGCGAGGGGATCGGTCGTTTCGACCGTCAAAGTCGTGCCGCTCGGCATTCCGCGCAGGCGCTTTTCCGTTTTGATCGCCGGATAGGGGCATTTCAGCCCGCGCAGGTCGTAAACCTCGTCGGTCAGGCTATTCACTCTTGGCCCAGAACTTCCAGAAGGGCGGCTTCTTGGCTTCGGTCTGCGCGGTCTCGACAGCCGGAGGCGGTGCATAGGCGAGCGGATTGACGCCCGGGTTCATCGGGTTCGCCATCGGGATCGGCACATTCGCCGGAATGTTGGCTGCCACGGCGATGTCGGCGGGTTGAGCCACCGGCTGTCCGGTGAGACCCGGGGCGGCCGTCGCCATACGGATGCTTGCCGTCGTCGGATTGGCGACCGTGGCGCCGCGGGCAAGCTGCTGGCCCGACTGGTTCGCCATCATCGATTCCAGATCAGCCACCTTCATCATCTTGCCGGCGGCAAGCGCGGTGCCGGTCGGGGCATAGGCGATATCGTGGCCCTTGCGCTGCTTGGCGACAACAGCCTTGCGTTCGGCTTCGGTCGGGTCGTACCAGGCCATGCCGTCAAATTTCTTCAGAGCGGCGGTGTAATCGGCGTCATACTGCTTGTTGTAGGACAGAAGCGCAGTCTGCAGGGCCGGCGGGGTGGTCATGACAGGGCATTTGCCGCCGGCGTTGAACGGGCCACTGGCCTGCTGGTTGAAGACGTATTTCTTCTCGCAGACCTCGACTTCCGGCGGACGCTTGGTCACTTCGAAATTGTCGTAGCCGACCTTCAGCATCTTCCAGAATTCGATATTGGGGCTGAGGCGGTGTTTGACCATGTTTTCCGCTGTCATGCGGAAGGGATAGGCTTCGAGTTGGATCGCCTTCTGGCCGCCCTTGAAGGCGTCGCGCGCGAAGGCATAGATCTCCAGCACCTGCTGGTCGGTCATCGAATAGCAGCCCGACGACGAGCAGGCGCCATGGATCATCAGATTGGCGCCGTTGCGGCCGTTGGCCGCGTCATAGCGGTTCGGAAAACCGGTGTTGATGGCAAGGTAATATTTGGAGTTCGGATTGAGGTTGGCCGGCGTCAGCATGTAGAAGCCTTCCGGCGCTTGCCGGTCGCCTTCCTTCACCTTCGGGCCGAGACGGCCGGACCAGGCGCAGATCTTATAATCGGCGATGACCTCGAAGCGATTGCTCTGGTTCGCCTTGAGGATCTCCATCGCACCTTCTTCCTTGAAGATGCGGATCATGATCGGCGAATTGCGGTCCATGCCCTTTTTCGACATGTCGGCGAGGATGTGGCTCGGAAGCGGCTGCTCGACCTTGTTTTTCACCGTCGACAGATCGACCGACGCGGATTCGAGCGTGTCGTTACAGCCGGCAAGAGCCAGCGCCATCAGGGAAACATAGGCAAGGTGACGGATGCGCATTCTGACTTAGCCCATAGACATGAAGAGCGGCCGGCACGATCTGTTCGCCGCCGCCAAATCGAAACATGAAACGGAATCATAGACGGCTTATACTTGAGAATTCCTTACCAGCCTATGACGTGCTCGCGGCGCACCCGCAAGCTTTTCTTTGTCATAAAGGGTTCGATAACAAGAATGTGGCCAAGATTTGGCCTCATTCCCGTCTTGGGGCATCAGGAATCTCGAACCTGAGTTAGAGATTGCGACCCATGTTGAGGAATTTCTGACGGCGGTCGCTGCGCAATTGTTCGCCCGAACGGCTGGAAAGTTCGCTAAGCGCGTTGGAAATCATGTCGCCGGTCGCGGCAATCACCGTCTGCGGATCGCGATGCGCGCCGCCAAGCGGTTCGGGAATGATGCCGTCGATGATGCCAAGCCCCTTCAGATCCTCGGCGGTGATTTTCATGTTGGTGGCGGCTTCCTTGGCGCGGGTGGAATCGCGCCAGAGGATCGAGGCGGCACCTTCGGGTGAAATCACGCTGTAGATCGAATGTTCGAGCATATAGACGCGATTGCCGGTGGCAATCGCGATCGCGCCGCCGGAGCCGCCTTCGCCGATGACGACCGAGATGATCGGCACCTTGACGCCCAGGCACATTTCCGTGGAGCGGGCAATCGCTTCAGCCTGACCGCGCTCCTCGGCGCCGACGCCGGGGTAGGCGCCTGCCGTATCAACCAGGGTGACGACGGGCAGTTGAAAACGGTCGGCCATTTCCAGGATGCGGATCGCCTTGCGGTAACCCTCGGGACGGGCGCTGCCGAAATTGTGCTTCAGGCGCGTCTTGGTGTCATTGCCTTTTTCCTGGCCGATGACAGCGACAGGCTGGCCGCGGAAACGGGCGAAGCCCGCCTGGATGGCGGCATCCTCGGAAAATTTGCGGTCGCCGGCCAGCGGCGTGAATTCCGTAAACAGCGCTCCGGCATAGTCGACGAAATGCGGGCGCTGCGGATGGCGGGCAACCTGCGTCTTCTGCCAGGCATTGAGCTTCGAATAGATGTCGGCCATGGCTTCGCGGACGCGAATTTCGAGCCGTCCGACTTCATCAGACGTATCGATACTCTCGTCTTCGCTTGCCAGTTTCTTCAGCTCGTGAATCTTGCCTTCGAGATCCGAGATGGGTTTTTCGAAGTCGAGATAATTGTGCATGAGGTGCGTTTCCGATCCTTTTGCCCGTGACGAGAGACGGCACGTATAGCCTGTGTGCCGGTCCTAATCCTGTTTTTTAGCCTGTTTGGCAAGGGGGTGATGCGTTTGCACCAGTTGGTGAAGCCGTTCTTCCAGCACATGTGTGTAGATTTGTGTGGTCGAAATGTCGGAATGGCCAAGAAGTTCCTGCACCACGCGCAGGTCCGCGCCATTGGCAAGCAGGTGGCTGGCGAAGGCGTGGCGCATCACATGCGGCGAGATCAACGAGGGTGTCAGGCCGGCGCGAATGGCGAGATCCTTCAGGTCGCGCGCAAAGACCTGCCGCGGCAGATAGCCCTGCTTGGAGGCTGCGGGAAAGAGCCATGGGCTTTCCGGAACTGGCTGTTTGGTGTTTGCAGCCTCCAGCGCCTGTCGGCGGCCATAGGTCTTCAGCGCAGCGATGGCCGACTGTGACAGGGGCACCAGCCGCTCCTTGTTGCCTTTGCCGCGGATCATCAGGAAACGGCCTTCCTGGTCCAGCACTTTCGCCGGCAGGGACACGAGTTCGCTGACGCGCATGCCGGTGGCATAGAGCAGCTCCAGCAAAACCAGCATGCGCAGATGCTGCAATTGATCGGGACCTTCGACGGCCGCTTCCTGTTCGGCCTGGGCGAGAAGGCGCGTCACATCGTCGACGCCCATGGTCTTCGGCAGGGCGCGGCCCTTCTTCGGCGCGTCGAGAATGCCGGTGGGATCATCCGTGCGCAGACCCTCGGCATAGAGAAATTTATAGAACTGGCGCATGGCCGACAGCCGGCGTGCCTGCGACGAGGGCTTGAAGCCCTGGTGTGAAAGGCCGGAGAGATAGGCGCCGAGATCGTTCGATGCGGCTTCCGTCATGCGGACCTTGCGCTCCGACAAAAAGGAGTGGAGATCGTCGAGGTCGCGCTCATAGGACTGCAGCGTGTTGACCGCCGCGCCGCGCTCGGCGCTCATCATTTCGAGGAAGGCTTCCATATGGACGCGGCTCAGATCCTTCACGGCGATCCCCGCGCTCACGGCTTGACCGAGCCGGTTGCCGGCGGGTTGACGCGTTCGGAGGGTATGCGGATCGTCACATCGCGCGGCTGCGGATCGACGAAGAGCACTAAAGCCCACATTGCTCCATAGACCGATCCGGCGATGACCGCGCAGATGACAAGGAAGCGAAACAGGGTCGGCATTCAGAAACTCTCCTCGTCCCAATCATTGGTCCGGCGATATAGTGTAATCATATCCGACAAGCGTTAGCCGAAGGATATTGCAGACATGTTTATGTTGCGGCGTCTTGACGCTACAGGCGCATTTGACGATACCGTTTCCAAACAAATTGTGAATGGGCCGATGAACGAAGAAGTGCTGACCCTTGCAGAAAGCCTCAGAGACAAAGCGCGCGCCGTATTGGGCACGCGCAACCTTGTCCTCGTGGGGTTAATGGGGGCCGGAAAATCCTCGATCGGCCGGCTGGTCGCGCATCAGCTCGGCATTCCCTTCGTCGATACGGATATCGAGATCGAACGCGTTTCGCGTATGACGATTTCCGAGCTGTTCGAGGCTTATGGCGAAGACGAGTTCCGGGCGCTGGAAACGCGGGTGATCAAGCGGCTGCTCAAGGGCGGCCCTCGCGTCGTTTCCACCGGCGGCGGCGCCTTCATCAACGACCGGACGCGCCGGCATGTCAAACGCAGCGGCCTGTCCGTCTGGCTGAAGGCCGATCTCGACGTGCTTTGGGAGCGGGTCAACAAGCGCGATACGCGACCGCTGCTCAAAACCGAAAATCCGAAGCAGACCCTCGAAAAGCTGATGAATGCGCGCTATCCGATCTATGCGGAAGCCGATCTCACGGTTTTGTCCCGCGATGTGGGCAAGGATGTCATGGTCAAGGAAGTCCTTGTGGCCATCGTCGAGGGGAAAGAAGGAAGCAAGACACCATGAATGCGATCACATCGGCCGAGCGTCTCGTCCGCGTGCCCCTCGGCGAGCGCGCCTATGACATTCTGATCGGCCCTGGCCTGATTGCGCGCGCCGGCAAGGAAATCGCAGCAAGGTTGAAGGGCCGCAGAGCCGCTGTCATCACAGACGAAAATGTCGCGCCGCTCTATCTCGATGCGCTGATTGCGAGCCTTCAGGAGGCTGGTATCCAGTCCTCCAAGCTCGTCCTGCCGGCCGGCGAGAAGACAAAGAGCTTCGAGCATTTGATGGCCGTCTGCGATGCCGTGCTCACGGCGCGTGTCGAGCGCAACGATGCCGTCATCGCGCTTGGCGGCGGCGTGATCGGCGATCTCGCCGGCTTTGCTGCCGGCATCGTGCGCCGCGGCGTCCGTTTCGTACAGGTGCCGACCTCGCTGCTGTCGCAGGTGGATTCGTCCGTCGGCGGCAAGACCGGCATCAATACCCATCACGGCAAGAACCTAGTCGGCGTCTTCCACCAGCCCGATCTCGTACTCGCCGATACCGACGTGCTGAATACGCTCAGCGAACGCGAATTCCGCGCCGGCTATGCCGAGGTCGCCAAATACGGCCTGATCGACAAGCCGGATTTCTTTGCCTGGCTGGAGGCCAACTGGAAAGAGGTGTTCTCCGGCGGCGCTCAACGCATCGAGGCGATTGCCGCGAGCTGCCAGGCGAAATCCGACGTTGTCGTTGCCGACGAGCGCGAAAACGGTCCCCGGGCGCTGCTCAATCTCGGCCACACCTTCGGCCATGCGTTGGAGGCGGCCACCGCCTACGACAGCCGGCGGCTGGTGCATGGCGAGGGCGTTTCGATCGGCATGGTGCTGGCGCACGAATTTTCCTCGCGCCTCAATCTGGCAAGCCCTGACGATGCCAAGCGCGTCGAGACGCATCTGAAGGCGGTCGGCCTGCCGACGCGGATGGGCGACATTCCGGGCGATCTGCCGCCGGCCGAGGTGTTGATGGACGCGATCGCTCAGGACAAGAAGGTCAAGAGCGGCAAGCTCACCTTCATCCTGACCCGCGGCATCGGGCAATCTTTCGTCGCCGATGATGTTCCGGCTTCCGAAGTTCTCAGTTTCCTAAGGGAAAAACATCCGCAATGACGGTTCAAGGCACGCTGGCTGCTCTGTGGGAATATTGGCCCGAGATCATCTCGATCATCGCGCTCGTGCTGCTGTCGGCATTTTTCTCCGGTTCGGAAACGGCGCTGACGGCGGCTTCGCGCAGCCGCATCCATACGCTGGAGGCGAATGGCGACGAGCGCGCGGGGATCGTGCGGCAGTTGATCGAGCGCCGTGACCGGCTGATCGGCGCGCTGCTGATCGGCAACAATCTCGCCAACATCCTGTCGTCATCGATCGCAACCAGCCTGTTTCTCGGCCTGTTCGGCAGCTCCGGCGTTGCGCTGGCGACGGCGGCCATGACGGTCATTCTCGTCATCTTCGCGGAAGTCCTGCCGAAAAGCTGGGCGATCTCGACGCCGGACCGTTTTGCTCTCAATGTCGCCGGCACGGTGCGTCTCTTCGTTGCCGTCGTCGGACCGATTTCGAGCTTCGTCAACGCCATCGTTCGTCAGATTCTCGGCCTCTTCGGCATCAATCTCTCCAAGGAAGTGTCGATGCTGTCGGCGTATGACGAGCTGCGCGGCGCCGTCGATCTGCTGCATCGCGAGGGTTCGGTGGTCAAGGCCGACCGCGACCGCCTGGGCGGTGTGCTCGATCTCGGCGAGCTGGAGCTTTCCGACATCATGGTCCATCGCACGGCGATGCGCGCCATCAATGCCGACGATCCGCCGGAAGTCGTCGTCCGCGCCATTCTCGATAGCCCCTATACGCGCATGCCGCTCTGGCGCGGTACGATCGACAACATCATCGGCGTCGTCCACGCCAAGGATCTGCTGAGGGCGCTGGCGGAGCCGAATGTCGAGCCGGAAAATCTCGACATCGTCAAGATCGCGCAAAAACCCTGGTTCGTGCCCGACAGCACTAATCTCGAAGACCAGCTCAA
Source organism: Martinezella paranaensis (assembly GCF_014200235.1). Classification (NCBI taxonomy): domain Bacteria; kingdom Pseudomonadati; phylum Pseudomonadota; class Alphaproteobacteria; order Hyphomicrobiales; family Rhizobiaceae; genus Martinezella; species Martinezella paranaensis. The sequence goes on from NZ_JACHBI010000004.1 coordinate 420,951, forward strand.
CGCCTTCCTGCGCCGCAAGCAGCATTTTGCAGTCGTCGTCGACGAATATGGCGAAGTGCAGGGGATCGTTACCCTTGAAGACATTCTGGAAGAGATCGTCGGCGATATTTCCGACGAGCACGACCTCGATATCCAGGGTGTGCGGCAAGAGGCCGATGGCTCGATCGTCGTCGATGGCGTCGTACCGATTCGCGATCTCAACCGCGCGCTCGACTGGGATCTGCCCGACGAAGAGGCGACGACGATTGCCGGTCTCGTCATCCACGAATCGATGACCATCCCGGAAGAACGTCAGGCCTTCACCTTCTACGGCAAGCGCTTCATCGTCATGAAGCGGGAAAAGAACCGCATCACAAAGCTTCGGATCAGGCCGGCAGAGACGGAAGAGGGGAAGTCGGAGTAGCCGTTACCACCGCACGGCTTCGCCCGGTGCTGCGGGTTCCACGGCAAGGGCATGCAGGCCGGCATCGAGTTCCGGCTTCAAAAGCTCTGTGATCGCCCTGTGGCGGGCAAGGCGTGTCATGCCCGTGAACTTGGCGGAGACGATTCGAACTCTTATATGGGTCTCGCCCGTTCCGGTCATGTCGGGCTGATGACCGGCATGTAAGTGGCTTTCGTTGATGACAGCGAGACGTTCGGGCGCGAAGGCTTCGTTGAGCTTTTTCTCAATGCGGGATTGAAGCGTCGTTTCCATATTCCCGCCGGTACCTTGTTCGCGAAAAAGGTTTCACAAAGCCTGCAACATTCCCATTTGTCAATTCTTGTTGTGGGGTGGCTGAGGCCCCATAATTAGGGCGCCATGAGACTCGATTCAAAATATTTCGATCGCATTCGAACCCGCCGCAAACGCGAGCCGGAGGCCGAACAGGCTCCGCCGACGTGCCAATGGGACGGCTGCGATAAAAAGGGTACGCATCGTGCGCCGGTCGGGCGCAATGCGGAAGGGCAGTTCTTTTTGTTCTGCTTCGAGCACGTCAAAGATTACAACAAGGGCTACAATTATTTTTCCGGCCTCTCGGACGGTGAGATCGCGCGCTACCAGAAGGAAGCCATCACCGGTCATCGTCCGACCTGGACCGTCGGCGTCAACAAATCGGCGCGCAACAGCCCACTGCAATCCGACATCCGTTCCGGTTCCTATTCCCGCGTGCGCGATCCCTTCGGTTTCGTCAAGGACGGGCAGGGGCAGGGACGCGGCCCGCGTTTCCCGCAGGAGCGCAAGCTGAAGACGCTCGAAGCGAAAGCCTTCGACACGATGGGGCTGGCTGCGAACGCCACCAGCGCCGAGATCAAGAGCCGTTACAAGGAATTGGTGAAAAAGCACCATCCGGATGCCAATGGCGGTGACCGCGGGTCGGAGGAACGGTTTCGCGCAGTCATTCAGGCTTATCAATTGTTGAAGCAGAACGGTTTTTGTTAATTCCTGTCCTTGCTCTCCGCCTTCAATCAGGTATGGTCCAAATCGGCTGAGGCCGCAGGCGACTGCGGCAAGGTGCGCTTTTGGCTGGCTGCACCTCGGCCAACTTTCCGGACGCGGCGTTTCTTGTCCGGGACTCTGTTCAAGAATGCTCGCAAGCGATCATGTCGTCGCGCCGAGGTTTCGCTTCAGTCCCGGAGAAGTATCGCCGTTGTTCCGACCTGACGGATGCGGACAACAAGCTGCGGCGTCACGGATCAAAAACGGCTGAGATTGATATGGCTGGGTGAGAGTCACCCGCCCTGGAGACATGATGAGCAAGATTGACCTTGATATTTCCGAGCTTCCCGATACGACCGTTTCGGTCCGTGAAGTCTTTGGCATCGATTCCGATATCCGCGTTCCGGCATACAGCAAGGGCGATGCCTATGTGCCCGACCTTGACACCGACTATCTCTTTGATCGCGAGACGACGCTCGCCATTCTCGCCGGCTTTGCCCATAACCGCCGCGTGATGATTTCCGGCTATCACGGCACCGGCAAGTCCTCGCACATCGAGCAGGTCGCAGCCCGCCTCAACTGGCCCTGCGTGCGTATCAACCTCGACAGCCATGTCAGCCGTATCGATCTTGTCGGCAAGGACGCGATCGTCGTGAAGGACGGGCTGCAGATCACCGAATTCAAGGACGGCATCCTGCCCTGGGCCTATCAGCACAACGTCGCCCTCGTCTTCGACGAATACGACGCCGGCCGCCCGGACGTGATGTTCGTCATTCAGCGCGTGCTGGAATCGTCGGGCCGCCTGACGCTGCTCGACCAGAGCCGCGTTATCCGTCCGCACCCCGCCTTCCGCCTGTTCGCGACGGCCAACACCATCGGTCTCGGCGACACGACTGGCCTCTATCACGGCACGCAGCAGATCAACCAGGCGCAGATGGACCGCTGGTCGATCGTCACGACGCTGAACTACCTGCCGCACAACAACGAAGTCGATATCGTGCTCGCCAAGGTGAAGTCCTTCCGCACCGAAAAGGGCCGCGACACCGTGTCCAAGATGGTGCGTGTCGCCGATCTGACCCGTGCAGCCTTCATGAACGGCGATCTTTCCACCGTCATGAGCCCGCGTACGGTCATCACCTGGGCGGAAAATGCGGAAATCTTCGGCGATGTCGCCTTTGCCTTCCGCGTGACCTTCCTCAACAAGTGCGATGAGCTGGAGCGGCCGTTGGTCGCCGAGCAGTATCAGCGCGCTTTCGGCGTCGAGCTGAAGGAAAGCGCCGCCAACATCGTGCTCGAAGCCTAAGAAGAAGAGCCAGCAAGTCATGGCAGGTCGCGGAGACAATTCCAAAGCGAAGCCGGGTGCCCCGGTGGACATGGAGCCGTTGCGTCGGGCGATTACCGGCTGCGTACGCTCGATCGCCGGCGATGCCGAGGTCGAGGTGGCTTTCGCCAACGAGCGCCCGGGGATGACGGGCGAGCGCATTCGCCTGCCGGAGCTTTCGAAGCGGCTGACGGCGCATGAGCTGGCGGTGACGCGCGGCCTTGGCGATTCCATGGCCTTGCGGCTTGCCTGCCACGATGCGCGCGTGCATGCCACCATGGCGCCGCAGGGCGCCGATGCGCGCTCCATCTTCGATGCCGTCGAACAGGCTCGCGTGGAATCGATCGGCGCGCTGCGCATGAGCGGTATGGCCACCAACCTCAATTCGATGAATTCAGAAAAATACGCCAAGGCGAATTTCTCCGGCATCGAGCGGCAAGAAGATGCGCCGATCGGCGAGGCCATGGCGATGATCGTGCGCGAGAAGCTGACCGGCCAGCAGCCGCCGGCAAGCGCCGGCAAAGTGCTCGACCTCTGGCGTTCCTTCATCGAGGACAAGACCGGCGGCGAACTCGACCATCTGCTTTCTGCCATCAATGACCAGCAGGCTTTTGCCCGCGTCGTGCGCAGCATGCTGACGGCCATGGAAATGGCCGAGGAATACGGCGACGAGGACATGGAGCCGGATTCCGATGAGGAGTCTGCCGAGGAGGACAAGCCGAGCGGCGAGGATCAGGATGATCAGGACGTCGAGAACGACGACGGTTCCGACTCCGCGCCTGCTGAGGACAGCGAAGCTTCCGATGAGCAGATGGACGACGGCGAGATGGATGGCGCCGAAATCTCCGACGACGACATGAGCGAAGAGGGCGAAGAGGATTCGGAGACGCCGGGCGAAACCCGCCGTCCGAACACGCCCTTCGCCGATTTCAACGAAAAGGTCGACTACCACGTCTTCACCGAGGAATTCGATGAGACGACGACGGCGCAGGAGCTCTGCGACACCGTCGAGCTCGAGCGCCTGCGTGCCTTCCTCGATAAGCAGCTCGCGCATCTGCAGGGTGCCGTAGGGCGGCTCGCCAACCGCCTACAGCGCCGGTTGATGGCGCAGCAGAACCGCGCCTGGGATTTCGACCTCGAAGAGGGTTATCTCGACCCGGCACGTCTGACGCGCCTGATCATCGATCCGATGCAGGCACTCTCCTTCAAGATGGAGCGCGACACGCAATTCCGCGATACGGTCGTGACGCTGCTGATCGATAATTCCGGATCGATGCGCGGCCGGCCGATCACCGTCGCAGCCACCTGCGCCGATATTCTGGCGCGCACGCTGGAACGCTGCGGCGTTAAGGTCGAAATCCTCGGCTTCACTACCAAGGCCTGGAAGGGCGGACAGGCGCGCGAGAAATGGCTTGCCGGCGGCAAGCCGCAAACGCCGGGCCGGCTCAACGATCTTCGCCACATCATCTACAAATCGGCAGACGAGCCCTATCGGCGGGCGCGTACCAATCTCGGCCTGATGATGCGCGAAGGCCTGCTCAAGGAAAATATCGACGGCGAGGCGCTGATTTGGGCGCATAACCGCCTGCTCGGCCGCCGCGAGCAGCGCCGCATCCTGATGATGATCTCGGACGGCGCGCCGGTCGACGATTCGACGCTGTCTGTCAATCCGGGCAACTATCTGGAGCGGCACCTGCGCGCCGTGATCGAGCAGATCGAGACGCGTTCGCCGGTGGAGCTGCTGGCAATCGGCATTGGCCACGACGTCACGCGCTATTATCGCCGCGCCGTCACGATCGTCGATGCCGACGAGTTGGCCGGCGCCATGACGGAACAGCTTGCATCGCTGTTCGAGGATCAGGCAAGCCTGCCGCGTATGCGTCGCGCAAGCTGAATAGCCCATAGTCAAACCTGCATCGGCCTTCCGGCCGGTGCGATTTCCGCCCAGTTGCAAGGCCCCGTGAGAGCCCATGAAACGCCTTTGCCGCGCGACCATGCTTGTGATGCTGCTCGCCGGCTGTGGCTCTGTGGATACTTCGGAAGGCGGATCTGCGGACATCCACGCGACGGCGATTTCGGCGTTCAAGCCCGGTTCCGAGCAGACACGGTTCGGTGCGCTTGAATTTCTCGGCGGCCTCGAACTCAGCTCCGGCAATGCGCTTCTCGGCGCCCTCTCCGCCATCCGCTTCCGTCCGGATCAGCGTCATTTCGTTTCGGTCCTGGATACCGGCCATTGGCTGACGGGAACCATCGAGCGTGACGAGGACGGCAAACTGAAAGGCATCGTCGATGCCCGTATCATGCCCATGGTCGACCGTTTCGGTGAGACGGATGCCGGTAAGGGCGCGATGGATGCGGAGGGGCTGGTGCTACGGGGCAACCATGTTCTCGTCAGCTATGAGCAGAATCATCGCGTCGATTCCTATCCCGATCCCGGCTTCGAGACATCGCCGCCGGATGGCAGCATTCCGATCCTGATCCCGAAGAAGCAATTGCACGGCAACCGCAGCCTGGAAACCCTGATGACCGCGCCGCAATCAAGCCCGTTGGCGGGGGCAGCGGTGATCGTCGCGGAGCGCAGTCTGGACGATGAAGGCAACATGCTGGCGGCAATCCTGGATGGGCCGCTGAAGGGCCGTTTTACGGTGCGCCATAGCGACGATTTCGACGCCAGCGACGGTGTTTTTCTGCCCGACGGCGATCTGCTGCTGCTGGAGCGGCGCTTCGATCTGGCGCACGGGATCGGCGTACGCATCCGCCGTATTGCCGGCGGCGACATCAAGCCCGGCGCGGTCGTCGACGGCAATGTCATCTTCGAAGCAGGGTCCAATCTGCAGATCGACAATATGGAAGGGCTGGACGCTTTCCGGGCTGCCGACGGTACGATCCACCTGATCATGGTCTCCGACGACAACCATTCGATTTTGCAGCGAAGCCTGATGCTGGAATTCCGGCTGCGGGACGATACGGCAGTCAGCATGAAATAGCGGCCCGCGCCTTTGACGTGGTTCCTCAGGATGTCACGGCATTCATCGTGAAGACGGTGCGCCGCGCGCTGTCATCCTCCGGCCATGCCCGCTCGACGTCGGAGAGGGGAACGGGCTTTACTGCGACCGTCAAGCCGGCCGGAGTGGTCGCCCGCAACAGCTTGCCGACGGCATGGACGAGCCCGTCGACCGATATGCTGCCGATGCCGCTGCCCATCAGCTCGATTGCGGAAGAACGCAGCACTGCGCTCGGCAGTGTTATATCCGCCCCGCTGCTGGAACCGATCTGCACGAATCGCAGAGGCACGGCATCCCGGCCGAATTTGGCGGCGGCGATCAGCAGGCGTTCGGCGCTTCTTCCCCAGAGGTAGTCGATGACGACGTCTACGCCCTCGGCGAATTGTTGCTTGAAGCTCTCCCCCAGAGCGGCGTCGTTTTCCACCAGGGGGATCGTCACATCGGCGCCAATCGCCGCAAGCGAGCGTAGGGCGTCGATGTTGCGGCCGGTGGCGATCACCTTGCGTGCGCCGAGATGCTTGGCGATCTGCACGGCGAGGCGGCCGGCGGTGCCGGTGGCGCCGTTGATCAATACGGTCTCACCGGCCTTGAGTTTGGCGCGTTCGGTATAGGCGGCCCAGGAGGACATGCCGGGATTGGCAATGGCGGCAGCGGTGATGTCGTCGATATCGTCGGGCAGGGCTATACAATGGGCCGGGGACACCACGGCGTATTCTGCCATGCTGCCGAACGGCGCCTTCGGCACGACGAAATAGACCCGACGCCCGTCGTCAAGCCGGCCCACGCCGTCGATGCCGACGACAAAGGGGAACTGGCCGGACGAGCTGTAGTGTTTGCCCGAGGCCCGGCCCTTGACGACATGGCTGATGGCGGCGGCGGTAACGGTGACGCGAACCTCATCCGCCGATGGCACCGGCTCGGCGAAATCTCCGTAAACGGGCGCGTGCCCGGCTTCCCTGACGATGGCAGCTTTCATGACATTTATCCTTTTGGATCTCGATAATGCGTGTATAATGCACATATATGAGGAGTCAGGAATGTCGTCAACAAAAAATGTGCAAAATACACATATCTCCGATCAATTGCGCCAACTGCATGGGGCTGTTCTCGATATCGTCGCGGTGATAAATCGACCGCAGCGCGATGAGGTGCTGATCAAGGAGGCGGGAATTCCGCTGGACCGGGCGTTGTTTCCGTTGCTTGTCGGCATCGAGCGGTTCGGGCCGATCGGCGTGGTGGAAATGGCCGATCGCGTGGGGCGGGACTACACCACCGTCAGCCGCCAGGTCGCAAAGTTGGAAAGCCTCGGGCTGGTCGAGCGAAAGGGGAGTGCTGCCGACCGTCGCGTCCGTGAGGCCGTCATCACCGAAAAAGGCAAGGCGATGACCGATCTGGTCGACGCGGCGCGCGAAAGGATCGGGCGCGCCATCTTCGAGAGCTGGAATCCGGACGAGGTCGACGAACTGGTGCGGCTTATGCGCAAGTTCGCCGATGCAGTGAATGAGGAGCCGCCGGTCGGTTCCTCGGTTGCGACGAAGCCTTGATCGCCGCGAGTTCGGGCGAACGTAGTCGTGCTGGTGCTTGCGGTCAGGCTCGTGCCTGCTGCTGCGACATCGGTTTCAGCACGTTCATCAGCGCGCCATAGGGCAGCAGCATGACGAGGCCGACGGTCACCTTGACCGAGAAATCGCCGATCGCCCAGGAAATCCAACGTGGTGCCGATGTCGAGAAGGCACCGAGGATCGGCGCCCAGTCGATCGCGAAGGGATCGTTCGGGCCGAAGAAGACGAAGAAGGGGGCGAAGGCAAAGGAGAAGAACATCACCGTGTCCAGCATCGAGCCGATCAGCGAACCGAACAGCGGCGCACGCCACCAGGCCATGCGGCGCAGGTGGTTGAACACCGAGATATCGAGAAGCTGGCCGGCGAGATAGGCCGAGCCCGAGGCAATCGCGATACGCGGCTGTGCGGTGAAGAAGGACAAGGTAACGCCGACGACGAAACCGGCAAACACCACCTTGCGCGCGGCCTTCGGGCCGAACTGGCGGTTGGTCAGGTCGGTGATCAGGAAGGCGACGGGATAGGTGAAGGCGCCCCAGGTCAGGATATCCGCGAGATTGATGCCGGCGATCGTCGCCTGCAGCGGATACTGCACGAGGATGTTGGAGGCAACGACGACCAGCGTCATCAGCAGAACATAGGCAAGCGTATAGCGTGATTTCAGCATTTTTTTATCCTGGGTGATGCCACCAGTTGGAGGGAAACCGGACATGGAAAAAGGCCTGTCCGGAGGTTATCCGTGCAAGCCTTTTAGCCCGTATTATATCGAGAAGTTTGGCTTAAGCGGCTACAGCAGCTTCAGCAGCTTCAGCGGTCTTCTTGACGATCTGGCGACGCAGCAGGCGGGCGCGCATGCTGAGCTCGTTTTCGCTTGCCTTGATAAGGAAAGCGTCTAGGCCGCCGCGATGCTCGACCGAGCGGAGTGCTGCAGCGGAAACGCGCAGACGATAACGCTGGCCAAGAACGTCAGAAATCAGAGTGACCTGGCAGAGGTTCGGCAGGAACCGACGCTTGGTCTTGTTGTTGGCGTGGCTAACATTGTTGCCCACGAGGACGGCCTTGCCGGTCAATTCGCACATGCGGGACATGGAACACCTACTTTTGTTTTTCTTGGCCATCGGATAGTCATCCCGGGCAAAACCCGGCGCGCAATCCAACAGGCCATAATTGGAAAGTTGCGGTTCTATAGTCAGCGCGGCCGGCTACGTCAAGCCAAACCTTGAGCTTTCCCGCAATTCCGTCAAAAAGCTGCTGTTTTCTGATTGTCGCAGCAGGTGCATAAAGCGCCTATATATGCTGCCTGCTCTTTGTTGAAGGCTTTGATCATGGTTCAATTTCGAAGGTGGCTTTTCATTTCCGCCCTGGTGACGTCGCTGCCATTCATGGCATCGGCCGAGGAATTGCGGCATGAAACGCAGTATCGCGTGGCGCTTGCCGGCATTCCGATCGCGAGGGCGGATTTCAAGACCGAGGTCAAGGATAAGCAGTTCACCATCCGGGGGGATATCACCTCGGCCGGTCTTGCCGATCTCGTCACGTCGATCGACGCGAAAACCGATGTGAGCGGTACTGTCGGGGATAACAGGCTGCAGGCGACCCACTACAAGCTCTTCTACAAAAGCGGCAAAAAGGAACGTACCTATGATGTCGCCTATACTAACGGCAATGTGACGTCGAACACGATCACGCCAGAGCCGAAGCGGCCGCAAAGCTGGATTCCGCTCAGCGACGGAGATCTCCACTCGGTGCTCGATCCGATTTCCGGGATGATCTTTCCGATTACCGCCAATCTCAATCTCTGCAATCAGACCTTGCCTGTCTTCGACGGTGAGATGCGCATGGATCTGAAACTGTCGCCGAAGGGATCGCACCCGTTTTCGACGGATGGTTTCAAGGGCAAGACGATTGCCTGCGGCGTTCGCTTCACGCCGAAGAGCGGCTACAAGGGAACGCGCAAGGATTACCTTTATCTCGCCAAGAGCGACGGCATGGAGATCTGGTTTGCCAAGGCCGATGCCATGAATGTATATGCGCCTGTCTACGTCCGTATCCCGACGCAATACGGCACGGTGACGATCACCGCAGTGAAATACGGCAGCTAAGCGGGTTTTGACTGACGCCCGCGGCGATAGACTGGGGGGCGGAGTTGAAGTTTCGGGCAACATTGACGGGATTTGCGGCCATCGTGATGTGGTCGTTCCTGGCGCTGTTGACGGTGGCATCGGGCAAGATGCCGCCGTTTCAATTGCTCGCCGTCTGTTTCGCCATCGGCAGTATCCCCGGCATCCTTGTTCTCGTGCTGAGGCCGGAGCGCCTGCGGCTGCTACGCCAGCCTGCCAAAGTGTGGATCACCGGCGTTGCCGGGCTATTCGGCTATCATTTCCTCTATTTCACCGCGCTGCGCCATGCGCCGGCCGTCGAGGCTGGGTTGATCGCCTATCTCTGGCCGTTGCTGATCGTCGTCGGCTCGGCGCTGCTGCCGGGCGAGCGGCTGCGCTGGTACCATATCGTCGGCGCGGTGATGGGTCTCGCCGGCACGGTGCTGATCGTTGGCCGCAATGGGTTTCACTTCGAGGGCGCTTATGCCATCGGCTATGGCGCGGCATTCCTTTGCGCCTTCACCTGGTCCGGCTATTCGCTGATCACGCGCCGGTTCGAAGCGGTCTCGACCGATGTCGTCACCATCTTCTGCCTGGCGACATCGGCCCTTTCCTTCGTTTGCCACCTTGGCCTGGAGGATACGATCTGGCCGGACGCGGCGTCGCAATGGGTTGCGGTGCTTGGGCTGGGCCTCTTTCCGGTGGGGGCCGCCTTCTATGCCTGGGATTATGGCGTCAAGAACGGCGATATCCAGATTCTCGGCGCGGCCAGCTATGCCGCGCCGCTGCTCTCGACGCTGATCCTGACATTGTTCGGCTTTGCCGAGCCAAGCTGGGGCATCGCGCTCGCCTGCCTTCTGGTCACCGGCGGGGCAGTGCTGGCAGCGCACAGGATGATCCTGCGCCGCAACGGCGATGGAGCGGCGCAGGCGGAAGCGGCGCAATAGCTCCGCTCGGGTCCCTGCAGCCTATTCTTTGAAGACCTTCTCCAGGAAAGCGATCAGCGATGGCCGCCAGACATCCATCTCATGCTGGAGGTCCGGATATTCGTCATAATCGTGCTTGATTTTCTTCTCTTCGAGCGTCGCCTTCAGGCCGGCAACATCCTTGCCGACGACCAGATCCTTGCTTCCGACCGTCACCGTGAAGTTGCGTAGAGCCTTGTTGATCTTGTCCGGATCGTTCAAGACGGCGTCGACCCCTTTGTTCGGCACGGTGGTCGTGCTGACGCCGCTGAAGGTCGCGACCCAGCCGAAGGTGTCGAGATGCGACAGGCCGGAAACGAGCGCCTGGTATCCGCCCTGCGACAGGCCGGCGACCGCGCGCCCGTCAGCATCGCTGCGCACCTGATAATGGCTTTTCATATAGGGGATGAGATCTTCGATGAGTTCTCGATCCGCCGCTTCGGCATTTGCGGGATAGAAGTTCTTACGGCGTTCCGCGGCGGGGAAATTCTCCGCAATCGCATCCGGCACATCGGTTTCCGTGTCCGGAATGACGACGATCATCGGCTCGATCTTCTTTTCCGCCAGCAGATTATCGAGGATCTGCGGTGCTCGACCCTGCGCAACCCAGGATGCCACCGTGTCGCCGAAGCCGTGATAGAGATAGAGCACGGGGAGGGGCTTCGACGGGTTGCTGTAGCCGGGTGGCGTGTAGACATACATCTGGCGCTCCGAATTGAGCGCTTTCGAATGCAGCGTCACCAGCCTGAGGTCGCCGTGCGGGACGTTGCGGGTATCAAGGATGCTGCCGGGTACCAGAATGAGGCTGGTATTCACTTGCCGCTGCGGCTTCGGCGAATTCGTGCCGGGATCGATGCTGCGAAAGCCGTCGATGTTGAAGTAGTATTCATAGAGGTTGGGCTTCAGCGGCTCGGTTTTGGCAGCCCATATGCCGTCGTCGCCACGTTGCAGCGCGATCGGATCGTGCGATCCGAGAACGACGGTCACGGCTTTTGCCGAAGGGGCATAAAGGCGGAAGGTAATCGATCCGTCCTTTTCGACCGAGGTGACGAATTCCTTCAGCGGGCGTTCCGCCGGCGGCGCGGCGGGAGCGTCAAGAGCAGCGGCGGGAAGGCTCATGATGCAGCCCGCCAAGACACATATGGGAAACAACAAACGCACGAAAAAACCTCCTCCACATCAGTCAATTTTCTCTCTCCCCGTGTAAAGCTGACGCAGTGTGACGCTTTTTCAAGGCGGCCGCGCGCAAAGCAGCCACCTTGAGTCGTGCTCGATATCAATGAATGGAAAAGTTCAGGCCGACAAAGGCTTCCAGTCTGGAGCCGCCATTTCGAAGCTGGAAAATTCGAAGCCCGGTGCGACCGTGCAGCCGACGAGGGTGAAATCGCCGAGGCTTTCGGCGGACTGCCACCAGTCGGCGGGAATGATTGCCTGCGGACGCTCGCCTTTTACGAGGTCGATGCCGAGGACGATTGTCTCGCTCGCCTTGCCGTCGGCGGAGCGATGCAGCGCCAGCGGCGCACCGGCATAGTAATGCCAGACCTCCGCGGCATCGCGCACCCGATGCCAATGCGAGCGTTGGCCCGCCTGCAGGAGATAGTAGATCGCGGTCGAATGACCACGGCTGCCGCCGTGCTCGTCGCGGAATGTCTGCACATACCAGCCGCCTTCCGGATGCGGCTGCATGGAAAGTGCCTCGATGATCTCTTCCGGCCGCATCAGAAATTGTCCTTGCGTTTGCGGATTTCGGCAAAGACTTCCTCGTTGCTGCGGCTTTCCATCAGCAGATGCCTGCGGATCGACGGATCGGCGGCGCGCAGGAAGGGATTGGTCTCCTTCTCCAGCGCAAGCGTCGTCGGAACGGTGAATTTGCCTTCGGCTCTCAGGGCCTCGATATCGGCAGCGCGTGCCTTCAGCCTCTCATTGTCGGGATCGATGGTCACGGCGAAGCGGGCGTTGGACAGCGTATATTCATGGCCGAAATAGATTGCCGTTTCGTCCGGCAATACGGCGAGCTTCTGCAGGGATGCCCACATATCCGCCGCCGGCCGTTCGAACAGCCGGCCGCAGCCGAGCGCAAAGAGCGTGTCGGCGGCAAAAAGCAGCTTGTCATCCTCGAAATGGTAACAGACATGGCCGGCGGTATGGCCGGGTGTCTCGATGACATTGACGGTGTGATCGCCGAATTCGAAGGTGTCACCGTCGCTGACGGCGCGGTCGAGGCCGGGAATGGCGACGGCTTCGTTGATGGGGCCGATGATCTCGCAGCCGAATTGCTCCTTCAGCGCCAGATTACCCTCGACGTGATCGGTGTGATGATGAGTGGTGAGGATGTGGGTGATCGTCCAGCCACGACGCTTGGCAGCCGCCAGAATAGGCCCGGCTTCGGGCGCGTCGATCGACGCCGTGTAACCGCTTTCTGGATCATGGACGAGCACGCCGAAATTGTCGGATCGGCAGATAAATACCTCTAATTCCAAGGGTTTCATGGTCGAAATAGTCCTCATCGATGCGCTTGCATCGGAATGTAGGCGGTTCGGCCTTGAAGTCCAACGGGCGGCTGATAACATTTGTGGCGATGCACGCCGATATCGTCGATCTCCGCCAATTCTATCATTCCGAGCTTGGGCGCTTGGCCGAGCAGTCTATCGCCATGGCGCTTTCCTCGATCTGGTCTCGGCTGCCGGACGAGCGTCTTGTCGGTCTCGGCTATGCCGTTCCCTATCTCGATCGCTTCCGCGCCGACACCGAGCGCACATTCGCCTTCATGCCGGCGGGGCAAGGTGCTGTGAACTGGCCGGTGGATTCGGTTTCCTCGACAGCGCTGATCTTCGATGAGGAATTGCCGCTGCCGGACAGTTCCATCGATCGGGTGCTGATGGTGCATTCGCTGGAATTCGCCGAGAGCCCGCGCGAGACTCTGAAGGAGCTTTGGCGGGTGCTGGCGCCGGGCGGTCGGCTGGTCATCGTCGTGCCGAACCGCACGGGCGTGTGGGCGCGCATGGAGCATACGCCCTTCGGCTCCGGCCGACCCTATTCGCGCGGGCAGCTCACCTCGCTGCTGCGCGAGACCAACTTCACGCCGGGAGCAACCGCCGAGGCGCTGTTCTTTCCTCCTTCGAAACTGCGCACCGTCCTGCGTCTCAGACGCGCTTTCGAGCGGATCGGGCGCACTCTCTGGCCGGCTTTCTCCGGCGTCATCATCGTCGAGGCGCAGAAGCGGCTCTATCAGGGCCTGCCGGTCGCCGTCCGCGCCTCACGCCGCGTCTTCGTGCCGGTGCTGGCGCCGCGCGGCATCCCGACGACGCGCGACGGTGCGTTATCTGGCGCTCTGATCTTTTGAATCTAGAGCATCTTATCCGCTTGCAGGTGATTCCACCTGAAGGCGGGATGCTCTAGCCGATCGGCAAACACTCGACAAATTCGTCAATCCGCATTAATGCCACGGGGTGTCTAAAGCCGGAATTTTCCGGCCCTTCCCAAGGTCGATCCCATGAGCATGGAAATGAACAAGCCCGTCCCGCGCCCCGGCATTCTCGATATCGCCGCCTATGTGCCGGGCAAGGAGCATGCGCCCGGCGTGGCGCGGGTGTTCAAGCTTTCCTCGAACGAGACGCCGTTCGGTGCAAGCCCCAAGGCTATCGAAGCCTTCCGCGCTGCTGGTGAACACCTGGAACGCTATCCGGACGGGCAGGCTACTGAGCTGCGTCAGGCGATCGCCGATATTCACGGCCTGAACACCGCCAATATCCTCTGCGGCAATGGTTCCGATGAGCTGCTCGGTCTGCTCTGCCATGTCTATCTCGGCGCTGGCGATGAGGGCATCATCACCGAGCACGGCTTCCTGATCTACAAGATCCAGATCCTGGCTGCCGGCGCGACGCCGGTCACGGTTAAGGAGAAGGATCGCACCGTCGATGTTGACGCGATCCTCGCCGCCGTTACCGAGCGGACCAAGATCGTCTTCATCGCCAATCCGGCCAATCCGACTGGCACCTATGTTCCGGTCAACGAAATCCGCCGCCTGCAGGCGGGTTTGCCGAAGCATGTCATCCTCGTGCTCGATGCCGCCTATGCTGAATATGTCCGCCGCAACGATTACGAGGCCGGCCTCGAGCTCGTTTCCTCGAATCCCAATGTCGTCATGACCCGCACCTTTTCGAAGATCTACGGGCTTGCGGCGCTGCGCGTCGGCTGGATGTATGGACCGGTAGATGTGGTGGATGCGCTGAACCGTGTGCGCGGCCCGTTCAACATGAACGCGGCAGCCATCGCCGCAGGTGCCGCTGCCATCCGCGACCAGGCTTTCACCCAGAAGGCGGTAGCGCACAACACGCTATGGATTGAGAAGGTGACGAAGGCCTTCGAATCGATCGGACTCGAAGTGACGCCGTCGGTTGCCAACTTCGTACTGGTCCACTTCCCCGATATCGAAGGCAAGCGTGCCGCCGATGCCGACGAGTTCCTGACTAGCCGCGGCTATATCCTGCGCGCGGTACGCGCCTATGGCTTCCCGAATGCGCTGCGCATGAGCATCGGCACGGAAGAAGCCAATCTGGGCGTCATCGCCGCTCTGACCGAATTCATGGGACACAAGGCATGAGCAGCGTGCAGTTCGACCGTATCGCGCTGATCGGCATCGGCCTGATCGGCTCGTCGATCGCCCATGATATCAAGCGGCTCGGCCTCGCCAAGGAAGTCGTGGTTTCAACCCGCAGCGCCGAGACGCTGAAGCGCGCCGAGGAACTCAAGCTCGGCGACCGCTATACGCCGTCGTCAGCCGAAGCCGTTAGGGATGCCGATCTCGTCATCGTCTCCGTGCCGGTCGGCGCATCGGGAAGTGTTGCCGCGGAAATCTCGGCGCATCTGAAGCCCGGCGCCATCGTCACCGACGTCGGTTCGACCAAGGCGTCCGTGATCGCGCAGATGCAACCGCATATGCCGGGCAATGTGCATTTCATTCCCGGCCATCCCATTGCGGGCACGGAGAAGTCCGGGCCTGACGCCGGATTTGCCGGGCTGTTTGAAGGCCGCTGGTGCATCTTCACGCCGGTCCCCGGCACGGACGAGGCTGCCATCAAAAGGCTTCGCCGTTTCTGGGAATCGCTCGGCTCGCGCGTCGATGAAATGGATGCCGCCCATCACGACAAGGTGCTGGCGATCGTTTCGCATCTGCCGCATCTCATCGCCTATAACATTGTCGGCACGGCTGACGATCTGGAGACGGTGACGGAATCGGAAGTGATCAAATATTCCGCCTCCGGCTTCCGCGACTTCACTCGCCTCGCCGCTTCCGATCCGACCATGTGGCGCGATGTCTGCCTGCACAATCGCGATGCCATTCTGGAAATGCTGGCGCGTTTCTCGGAAGATCTCGCTTATCTGCAGCGGGCAATCCGCTGGGGCGAGGGTGATAAGATCTTCGATCTCTTCACCCGCACCCGCGCCATCCGCCGCTCGATCGTGGAGGCCGGCCAGGACGTCGATGCCCCGGATTTCGGCCGCCACGCGCTGGATGTGAAGAAGTAGTCGATTTCCTGCTTAAATCGGCGGAATCTTCCCGAGCGGGATAAAGCCGCTCAGGGACAGGCGTCCGCGATCGGCCGTAAGATCGACGGAGACTTTGTCACTGCCGGCTGCGAGCGATTTCAGGAGCTTGGTGGCTGTGTCGATCATGTTCTTGGCCGCCGGAATCGTCGCCTTCAGGCTGTCGCCCCATGGCCCGATCTGATTGATCTCCAGTTTGAACCGGCCGGAGAGAAAGCCCTGATCGTCGAAATTGAAGGGGCCGGAAAGCGTCATGACGCGGCCGTCGCCGATATCGATCACCACCTGACGGAGAACGCCGGCGGCGCCATAAAGGCCGTGTCCGTCACTGCCGTCGAGCAGGCCGGCCTTGCCGGTCAGGGTGATATCGGCGCTCGTCGATGCCGTCGGTAGCGTCTGCGGAAAGTCCTTGATGACTGCCGTGGCGTTTTCGATGCCGATCGCCAGTTCCAGGTCGTCGCCGTTCTGGCGTGCGTGCATTTCGGTGTGAGCGGCGGTCACGTCGGCGCTCTGGCCGGTGAAGGAGGAGACGATGCCGGCCTTCAGCCCATCGATGACGGTCTCGCTCTGCGCGACACCGCGGCCCTTGGCGACGAGGTTCGATTGCAGATCAGTCCATTCGGCCGACACCGTCAAACCCTGCGCGGTGCGGATTTCCGCTGGCGATTTCAGGCTCCAGCCGACATGGTTCGGCTGATAGACCGGCGCCGAGGCATTCAGATTGTCGAAGGAGGCGGAAACGCCCTTTACATGATCGTCGACAGTCACCTTGGTGCAGGACAGGCCGATGGAGAAGGGAAAGCCGCTGAAGGCCATGTCGCTGCATTCGCCCGAGATGCCGGCGGCGTTCTGCTCGCCGAGCGCCTTCAGCACGGTCGTTTTCACCATCGTGGTCGCATAGAACCAGCCGCCGGTATAAAGCCCGGCCAGGATCACGATCAGCCCCAGCCCGATGAGCCACATGCGTTTGCCTCTGCCGGATGCTACGCCCTGGCTTGACGCTGCCATGTTGTTCTCCAATGGTTGAACCTATGTGTTCACAGTGATTTGGCGTTGGATATGGACGAATTTTGGGTATTTGGCTACGGATCACTCATGTGGAATCCGGGCTTTAGCTATGTTGAAAAAGCAGAGGCCTTGATTTTCGGCTACCGCCGCTCCCTTTGCGTCCATTCCTGGGTTCATCGCGGTACGGAGGCCAGCCCCGGCCTGGTGCTTGGCCTCGATCGCGGCGGCTCCTGCCGCGGCATGGCATTCAGCATAGCCACCGCCGAGTGGGACGAGGTCCTGAACTATCTGCGCGAGCGCGAGCTGGTCACCAACGTCTATCTGGAAAAGACGTTGCCCATTCGCCTTGCGGATGGCCGGAGGGTAACCGCCGTCGCCTATATTGTCGACCGGGACCATCAGCAATATGCCGGCACGCTCGATGCCATAGAAGCCGCCCATATCGTCGATTCCGCCGTCGGACAGTCCGGGCCGAACGATGCCTATGTCTTCAATACGCTGACACATCTGCGCGAGATGGGCATTCGCGACCAATGGCTGGAACAGGTGGCGGGCGAGATCGAACGGATGCGGGAAGCGTCCTGATCGCCCACTGCGCGGAAGGCATCCGGCTTAAACCGCGGCCGCCACTTTCGCCTTGGCGATCTCCGCCAGGCGTTTTGCCGCTGTGGGCGGGACCGGCAGATGCGGGTTGTTGGCGATGGTTTCGACCAGCAATTCGTCGCTTGCCTTTTCCGTCTCCTCAAGCAGTCGCGCGAAGAAAGCGTCCGGGTCCAGGCCCGGCGGAATCGGCGGCAGGATGCGTACCTTGAAATGGCCGGGATATTTGCGGAAGGTGCGGCGCGGCCAGAACAGGCCGGGATGCATGGCTACGGCGACGACGGGGATATCGAGATCGCGATACATGCGGGCGATGCCGTATTTGTAGACCGGCTCGGCGCCCGGCGGGCGGCGGGTGCCTTCGGGATAGATGATCAACTGACGGCCGGTGGACAGTTCTTCCCGCGTGCGCTTCAGCACGTCGAACATCACCTTGCCGCGTGCGCTGCGGTCAACCGGGATCATGCGCTGTTTCTTCGCATACCAGCCGAACAGCGGAATCCACATCAGCTCCCGCTTCAGAATGTAGACGGGATCGTCGAGATAGGGCAGCAACGCGAAAGTATCCCAGAAGGATTGATGCTTTGGGGCGAAGATGTAGCTGCCGGCGGGAATATTCTCCAGGCCCTCGATTTCGAAGGTGGTGCCGACGATCTTCTCCATCAGCCAGACGCTGGATTTTGCCCAGGCCTTGGGGATCGCATAGCCGGCCTTGCGCGGCATCAGGAAATAGATCGGTGAAAGCACGATCATGCGAATGATCAGGTTGGCATAGAAGGTCGTATTGAACAGGATCGAACGCAGAGTGATCATCAAGGCTTTCCCAACACGCCGGCTTTCGCCAGCATCTGAAGCCTTGCCTACACGATTACGCTGTCAATAAAAAGTCGGTCGCGTTTCGCCGACGATCTTAGCTCGGATCGTCGTCCGTCTCCCGCGAGCGCAGGCCGAGCGGGCGTCCGAGCCCCGTGAGATTGCGGGCGCCGGCGAGAAGTACCTTAACGTATTCGGAGAGCATGGTGCGCAGCGCATTGGGATCTGTGAACCAGTTCGTGGTCTTGAGATCGGAATTGACCACCGGATAGGGAATGAAATCCGTGGCCGGATCGACATATTTCAGCTCGGCCAGGCTGCGCGGCATGTGATAATTGTTGGTCACCACCAATATGCTCTTGTAGCCGCGGGCGTGAATCCATTTCGCGGCCTCGCGGGCATTGCCGATGGTGTCGAGGGCGTCATAGCCGACATCGACGCAGCAATTGAAGAGGCTGACGGGGCTTTGGGTCAGCCTGCGGATTTGCGACGGCGTGGTGGTCGGATGGACGCCGGAGATCAATAGCCGATTGCCGGCGCCGGTGCGCAGCAATTCCACCGCCTGCCCTATGCGCTGATAACCGCCGGTCAGCACGACAATGGCATCCGCCTTCGGTTCCAGTGGTGGCTTTAGCGTGGTGATCGAATCGGCGAAATGCAGGAAGCCGCCGAAGACAATAGCGACAAGGATGATGAAGCCGAAGCCGCCCCAGCGCAAGAACCGGCGGAAGAGGCTGCGCCGCACAGGCCTGTCGCTGCGGGATTGCTCCCGCAACGTCTGCGAGCTCACTGCCTTGCGAGTCGTCAGGTCCATGCTCATGATTCGTCATTATGCGCTAATTGCGGCAAGTAGCAGGCTATTAGATCGTAAAAAATCGTCGCCGTAGCGTCAATTCTGCACAGTTTCGGTCCTCCCCGGGTCGGAGCGGATCAAATCGATCTCGTAAATGGTGCGCATGACGGTAAAGCGCGCCGTGATCGTGGTGAGCAGGGCGATGATGATCATCGTGGCGAGAATGCCGAGATAGCCAAGCGCGCCAACCGAAAATGTGCCGAACAGAGCGGTTGCCTGATCGGTTTGCGGCGTGGCGATCGTGCGGCTTTGCAGAAAGCCGGCGCTGGCGAAGAAAAAGGCGGCAAGCGCGCTGCCGGCTGCCGAACCCTTCAGGCTGATCTTCAGGAAATGCTTCTGGAATTCGGTGGCGACGAAGGTGCTCTCGGCGCCGACGAAGTGCAGCACCTCGACGATGTGGCGATTGCTCGAGAGCGCGCCGCGCGTGGCAAAAACCACGGTCAGCACCATGGCGGTGAAAACCAGGAGCAGCACGCCGGTGCCGATGAGAACGGTGGTATGCGCCATCGAGACGAGCCGATCGACCCAGGTGCGGTGATCATCCAGCGTCGCCTGCGGAATTTGGTCCTTGAGAAGGTTGCGCATCGCCTCGAAATCGGGGGGATGCGTTTCGTCGATGGTGATGATCACCAGGCGGGGGACGGGCAGCTCTTTGAGGTCGAGCCCAGCGCCGAGCCAGGGTTCGAGCAGTCGCGCCGTCGCCGCCTCGTCGACGATCTGGCCACTTTTGGTGCCGACGAAACCGAGTGCGATATCGCGGGCGCTGGCGAGCGCTTTGTCCATGTCGAGATTGTCGTCCGGCTTGATCTGGATGGTGATCTCACGGGAAATCTGGCTTTCCCAGCTTGCCGCCGTCGAACGCACCATGCTGACGGCGCCGAGCGTCAGACAGGCAAGGAACGCCATGATGGCGATGACGACGATCAGCGCATTGCCCTGGATGTTGGAGGACGGCACGATCGGTCCGGTTGGGCGGACGCGCATTTCCGGCCGTCTCCTCTCCGGCGGAGATGCGACGGGTCTTTCCTTGTTGTTGGCAGCCTCGGCATTCGAGGCTCTTCTGCGTGGGGTGGGCTCAGTCATAGATATCGAGATGCCCTCCCGATAGAATCATGCGCCGGGCCTCGATCTGATCCATGAGGGTGAGGTCGTGCGTGGCGATGACGACCGCCGTGCCGAGGCGGTTGAGTTCGAGGAACAGGTTGAGCAGCCGCCGCGCCATGGGCGGATCGACATTGCCGGTCGGCTCGTCGGCAAGCAGGATTTCCGGGCGATCGATCAGGGCGCGGGCAATGGCGGCGCGCTGCTTCTCGCCGCCTGACAGCACCGGCGGCAATACATTGATGCGTTCGCCGAGGCCGACCCATTTCAACAGCTCCAATACGTCGGTACGATAGGAGCTTTCCTCCTTGCCGCGCACGCGCAGGGGGAGGGCGACGTTTTCGTAGGTCGTCAGATGTTCCAGCAGCCGGAAATCCTGGAAGACGATGCCGACGCGGCGGCGCAGGAGCGGCAGTTCGTTGCGCGGGATCGAGGAAATCTCACGATCGAACATGCGGATCAGTCCGCGGGTCGGCTGCAGCGACATGAAGAGAAGCCGAAGCAACGTCGTCTTGCCGGCGCCAGAAGGTCCCGTCAGGAACTGGAACGATTTTTTCGGAATGTCGAAGGTCAGGTCGCGGAGGATTTCCGGGCCCATACCATAGCGCAAACCGACGTTCTCAAAATGAATCAACGGGCAGTCCACTCTTCCGCAGTGTTCAATCAGGCGACTTGTTAACCAAGGCCGTTAACAGCCGGTAAATTTTGCTGGAAAGGCGCCCGATTCATGGCGATCTTTGCGAAGCATTAACCATTAAAATTTACGACTGGGCAGGATTCGTTTCAATGCCCAGAATTCAGATGGGCGTGGAAACCATGTGGATCACCGGAAAGGGAGGTCGCCATGGGCACTTTTCGCCACCGCCAGCAACAGGCGGGATTGATCTATGACCTGCTGCCGCCCGAACGCGCACTGGGTTCGGGACTATCGCGCCGCTTCGGGCCGAAGGAAGATGTCGTCGACGCCGAGTTCGTGACGGTCATCCCCAGCCGCATCAGGACCGCGTCGACCAGCAACACCCGCGACAGGGCTTCCCGTCCCGGGCAATCGTCGCGGCCGGCTGCTAAGGGCACTCTCCGTCATGCATTCACGAGCCTGCGCCTTGCCGAGGGTTGGCTGCAGCAGGCGTCGCGCCGCAGTTTCGTGGCGCTCATCGTTGCTCTGGCCATCCTGGTCTTCGGACTTGCCGGTGGTTTCTCAGGGCTATCAGGCACGCCGGCACAGGCGACGTCGGAGCCGCTGCAGTTCTCGCATGTGACGCTGACGCCGCATGACGAGAACGGCATGCGGGTGGTCACCGTCAACGGCATCATCGAGAATGAGACCGGCGCCACGTTCTCGGTGCCGTCCGTCCGCGCCGATATCTTTTCCGGCGGTCAGTTGCTGACAAGCGTCGTGGTGAACCCGCCGGTCAATCGCATCGGACCGCACGAAAGCCGCGGATTTTCTACGCGATTACAGCATCCCGGTGGAAAAATGCCGGATGTTCGCCTTTCCTTTATGCCCTAGGGGGTGTGTCGGCCCCCTGGATTGTGCTAGGGCCTAGAGCTTGATCGGCGGAGAAGCGCCGCAACAGCCATGGAGCATGCCAATCAATGCCTGTCGTACGCGGGAAGAATATCGAGCCGCTTTTCACCGCCGAACAGATCGCCGAGCGCAACCACGCCATGGCGCAGGAAATCGCCAGCGGCCCGACGAAGGATCTCCTCGTCATCGCCATTCTCAAGGGCTCGTTCATTTTTGCCGCC
Organism: Martinezella paranaensis; assembly: GCF_014200235.1. NCBI lineage: Bacteria > Pseudomonadati > Pseudomonadota > Alphaproteobacteria > Hyphomicrobiales > Rhizobiaceae > Martinezella > Martinezella paranaensis. The sequence goes on from NZ_JACHBI010000004.1 coordinate 442,988, forward strand.
GATCTGCTGCGTGCGCTGCATGAGACGGGGTTGGCGCCGGAAGTCGAGTTCATCACGCTCTCGAGCTACGGCGCGGGCACGGTCTCCCAGGGCGTGCGCATCGTCAAGGACATCGACAGCGATGTCAGGGATCGCGATGTGCTGCTGATCGACGACATCTTGGAATCCGGCCGCACGCTGCGATTCGCCAAGGAATTGCTCTACGAGCGCGGCGCCCGCCACGTCACGCTCGCGGTGCTACTCGACAAGAGCGTCAAGCGCCAGGAAGAGCTGGAGGCCGACTATGTCGGTTTCGAATGCCCCGACTATTTCGTCGTCGGCTACGGCATGGACGTCGCCTATGCTTTCCGCGAACTGCCCTTTGTTGGCGTGGTAACCGGGGACGCCTGAGATTTCGGAGCCAGAAATGGCTACCGGTTTTGGGACAATCCGATGCTCTCGCAATCTGTCCCAATACGCTCCAGCGATGACGACTCATTAACCACGGAGCCGCATCGCACCACCGTCGTTTACCTATCGCAAACGGAATTCTGGTGATTTCGGTCGCGGAACATGACGGACCACGGAGCATAGACCATGGCAAAAATTCTGATCACGGAAGACGAAGATTCTCTTCGCACCTTTGTCGCCCGAGCCCTGCGCTTGGACGGCCACGAGACCGAAGAGGCGGCCGATGGCGCCGAAGGTTTGGAAAAACTGAAGCAGGGCGCTTACGACCTGCTGCTCTCCGATATCCGCATGCCGGTGATGGACGGCATCGAATTGGCGCATCAGGCTGCCTCGACTTGCCCTGGCATGAAGATCCTCTTGATGACCGGCTATGCGGAACAGCGCGAACGCGCCGACGATCTCATGGAAAAGATCGTCGATGTCGTTTCCAAGCCCTTCGCTTTGCCGGATATCCGCAAGGCGGTTGCCCGCGCGCTTGCTGCCTAAGCGGCAAGATCATCGGAATAGGCTTCGCCGATAGCGGCGAAGCGGGGGTGACCCCTTATTGGCCCAAATTGAGTAGGCGTTCGAGATAACGCCGTTCTTCCGACAATGACGGATTGTTGCTCAGCCGCTCGCGGATCGCATCCAGGATTTCGCGGGCGCGCTGTGGATCGATGCGATCGGGCACCTTATTCTCATTGGCGTCGTCGCCGAAGGGGTCGCCATTGCGCAGACGGCCAAGCGGATCGCGGCCGTTCTGATTACCCTGGCCGGCCTGACCTTGCTGCTGCCCCTGGCCCTGACCCTGCTGCTGTTGCATCTGCGCCATAAGCTGATTCATCATGTCGCGTGTACCCTTGCGCAGTGCGTCGAGGGCGCGGCCCTGGCCCTGTACGGCGGCTTCGCCGTTGCCCTGGGCGAGGTCTCCGGAGGCGCCCTTCATTTCCTGTTGGGCCTTGCCGTAATTCTGGTTCGGCTTCATGCCCATGGAGCCCAGGTCCTTTTGCAGTTCGCCGAGCTGCTTGCCGAGTTCATCCTGCTGCTTGCGCAATTGCTTCAGGGCATCGCGCAGTTGATCGGCGGTCATGTTGTCCGTCTGATTGCCGTCCTGCTGCTTTTGGCCCTGTTGTTGGCCTTGCTGATTTTGGCCCTGCTGGTTCTGGCCTTGCTGCCGATCCCGTTGGCCCTGATCCTGCTGCCCTTGGTCCTGCTGCGTCGGATCATTCAGATCCGGCATAGGCTGGTTCAGCGCATCGTCGCCATCCTCGTTGGGATCGCCGCGCTGCATGCGGTCGCGCATGGCCTGGTCGAGCTTGAAGGTCTGCTCCATCAGCTTCTGCTGGTCGCGCAGGATGCGGCCGAGCTTGTCCATCTGCTGGCGCATCTTGTCGTTGGCTTCGCCCTGCTGCTGGTTCTGGCCGCGCTGCGGCCTGCCTGCCTGCAGGTTGTTCATCATCTGCTGCAGTTCGGAAAGCATCTGCTGCGCCGCTTCACGATTGCCGGAGCGGGCGAGATTTTCAATCTGGTCCATCATCCGCTGCAGATCCTGCTGGCGCAGAATGTTGGCCGACTTCTGGTTCGGCTGCGCCGGCATGTTCTTCATGCGCTCGGCGAGCTCCTTCATATAGTCGTTCATCGCCTTGCGCAGTTCGTCCGTCAGCTTCTTGATCTCGGCGTCGGAGGCATTGCGCTGCAGAGCCTCGGATAGCTTCTGCTGCGCGTCGCGAAGGGCCTTCTCCGCATCGGTCAGTTGCGCGTCTTCCATGCCGAGCGCGATCTGCCACAGGTAGTCGGCGGTATCCTTCAGCGCGATATCGCCGTGAGCGAGCTTCATGCGTGTCAGCGCCGATTTGAGCAGCAGGTAATTGCCGAGATCGGGGATCGTCTCGTTCGGGCGGATCGTCAGCGATTGATTGAGTTCAATCGCCTCGGGCATCTTGCGGGTATCCAGCGCAAAAATCTGGCGTTCCTCGGCAACGGCGGCGGCGAGTGGCTCGCTGAAATTGCGCGAGGGGAGGGTCATTTCATAGGGCGCGCTGCGGCCGGTCTGACCAGCGCCGTCACGCGCGACGAGGGTGATACGCACCTGCTTGCCGGCAAGCGGGTCCTGCGTCAGGTCGTGGTTTGCCAGCCCCTTGCCGTTGCGGCGGTCGCGGCGCGAAATCTCCAGCCTGTATTCCGGCAGGCCATAGAGGGGCGTCGCCTGGGGATCGGTCTCGACAGGCACGATTTCGGCATGGGCCTCTTCGACGCCGTAGTCATCCTTGACTTTGAAGCCGATTTCGAGCGCGCCGTTGGCGGTTGCGTGCGGAATGCCGTCGAAGGCGATTTCTGGCGGCTTGTCGGCGACGACTTTGAAAGACCAGGATTTCCCGTTGACGGTGAGCTTGCCGCCCTTTTCGAGCTTCAGCACATGGGTGCGGGCGACCATGGCGTCGGTGCCGGCCGGGGCGGCGGCGTTATTCGACACCGGTTGTACGGTCGGAGGCGTGGCGGCATTGCCGTTTGCCGGCTGCTTGCTCGCATCCGCGGCCTGCTCGGGAATCTCGGCGTCATTGTCGCTGCCGGCGGCCTGAAACAGTACCTTCTCGTCCGTTGTAGCGCCGGTGACGCGCACGGTCAGTTCGGAGAATTGCGGTACGTTGACGCTGTCACCGGTATTGGCGGCACTGCCCGTCAGGTAGACGGGCGCCCCACCGGTATAATAGGGCGGCGTCACCCAGGCATCGACGCGCAGATCCGGATTGACGGACGTCACGGCCGGAGCGGTGAAGGCATCGGTCAGCGAGCCGCCGCCGTTGGACATGGAAAAGCTGAATGCCGTCACCAGCAGCAGCGCAGGAATGGTGCGAAGTGCGAAGCGGTCGTAGCGGGCGATGTCAGGACGTGGCAGGCCGGCGTCCAGAGCGGCGATCCGCGCCGCCATGCGCACCTGATGCTCCCGCCACAGCGCCCGGGCAAAGGGCGTGTCGAAGGCTGGCTCGTCCTCCTGCACGGTGACCGGCTGATGGGCGAGGCCGTTACGCTCCTCCAGCATCCGGTCGGCTTCGGCGACCGTCGGCCAGCGCAGGCGGCGGAAGGGGAAAATGGAGACGGCGAAGGCGATGGCGAAAACGGCAAGCAGGCCGAGGCGCAGAACATCCGGGGCGATGCGGAAAATACCGAACCAGGCTGCAGACAGGAAAAGAGCCAGGATCGAAAGCGGCACCAGCAGCAGGGGCAAGATTTGTTCGGATGTCAGGACCAGCCGCGCAAAGAGACGCTTGACCGCAACCAGCCGCGCCAGCGCCGGACGGGTGGCGAGCGCGCCCTTCTTGAGGTTGCTGGGGCTGGTCATCGGTCCGGTTTTCTCCCCGATCTGACGTTGATGGCTATCTCTCTGTTGGAGACGCTGGGGCGTCGCATCGGCCCGCAATCATGGCGCCCGGCGAGACGCCTTTCACAGGAAGATAACATTCTTTGTGGCGAAGACGAGGGCAAGCGGTGGTGAAGGCCGCTTTTTCATCGGATTTCGCCGAAACGTGATCAAGCTCTTTGGTCGGGCATAGCGCGTGAATTTCATCGAAAATCGGCTCGGATTTCCGAACTCACACGTCGAACCAGGGCGGGATCGAATCGAGGCCAATCAGCTCGTCATAGGTCTTGCGCGGCCGAATGACATGGAATTTGCTGCCCTTGACCAACACTTCGGGCACCAGAAGCCGGCTGTTATAGGTGCCGGCCTGCACCGCGCCATAAGCGCCGCCGGAGCTGACGGCCAGCAGATCGCCGGGCTTCGGCATCGCCATTTCACGGTCGAGCGCCAAATAGTCGCCGGTCTCGCAGACCGGGCCGACGACGTCGGCCTTGATGCGCGGGGCATTGGCGGCGGTGATCTCGACGGCACGAATTTCGTGATAGGCCTCGTAAAGCGTCGGGCGGATCAGGTCGTTCATGGCGCCGTCAACAATGACGAAAGTCTTGTGGCCGCCATCCTTCACGTAGATCACCTCGGTCACCAGGATGCCGGCATTGCCGACGATCAGGCGGCCGGGCTCGGTGACGATCTTGCAGCTCAGGCCGCTCAACTGATTCTTGACGATGTGGGCATAGGCTTCCGGCGCCGGCGGCGGATCGTTGTCGTCGCGGTAGGGAATGCCGAGGCCGCCGCCGATATCGACATGGTGGATATCGTGGCCGTCGCCGCGCAGCGTCTCGACGAGATCGCGCAGCAGCTTGAAGGCGTCCTCGAAGGGTTGCAGCTCGGTGATCTGGCTGCCGATATGCATGTCGATGCCGGTGACCTTGATGCCCGGCAAATTGGCGGCGCGGCCGTAGACGGCGCGGGCACGCTCCCACGAGATGCCGAACTTGTTTTCCTTCTTGCCGGTCGAAATCTTCGCATGCGTGCGGGCATCGACGTCGGGATTGATGCGGAAGGAAACGGGAGCGACCTTACCGGCGCGGACGGCGCGCTGGTTCAGCACTTCCAGTTCCGGCTCGGATTCGACGTTGAAGCAGTAAATGCCGGCTTCAAGCGCCACATCCATCTCCTCAGCAGTCTTGCCGACGCCGGAGAACATGATGCGGCTTGCCGGGATGCCGGCGGCCAGAGCACGATGCAGTTCGCCGACGGACACGACGTCGACGCCGGCGCCGAGCCGGCCGAGGGTCTTCAGCACCGCCTGGTTGGAATTGGCCTTCATCGCATAGCAGACCATGGCGTCGACATCGCCGAAGGCTTCGGAGAAGACGCGGTAGTGACGCTCGAGGGTTGCCGTCGAATAGACGTAGAATGGCGTGCCGACCGCCTTGGCGATTTCCGGAACGGGAACGTCCTCGGCGTAGAGAATGCCGTCGCGATATTGAAAATGGTTCACGGTCGAGGCCTGTTTAGAGAAGCGGATCGAGGAGGAACTTCTTGTCCTCGGTGCCCGGCTGTTTCGTCGGCTTGGAGACGTCACCGCCCTTGGTTGCCGCTGCACTTGGCGGATCAAGATCGCCCTTGCGGCCACATCCGACGACGGCAAGGCCGATGACCGAAAGCACGACGGCCAGGCGGATGATATGCGGCATGTTGATCTGCATCGAAATCCTCTTGGGCGGCAAACGCGGAAGCAGTCCTTCATAGCGAAGTTTCCGGGCCTTGTGCACCCTGATTGTTGATTGTGATTTTCGGCGATTTTCTCAGTTGCGAGCACGCCAGAAGGCGATCTGCTTGCGTACCTCCGACGGCGCCGTGCCACCGTAGCTCTTGCGGCTGGCGACCGAGGCCTCGACGGTCAGAACGTCGAAGATGTTGGCCGTAATCGCCGGGTGGATCGCCTGCAGTTCTTCGAGCGATAGTTGGGCAAGATCGCAGGACTTGCTCTCGGCGAGTGCAACGGCGCGACCGGTGACGTGATGGGCGTCACGGAAAGGCAAGCCCGCTTCGCGCACCAGCCAGTCGGCAAGATCGGTGGCGGTCGAATAGCCGGAGCCGGCTGCCGCCTTCATGCGGGCGGTGTTGATTGTCATGTCGCGCACCATGCCGGTCATGGCGGCAATCGCCAGTTCCAGGCTTTCGGCGGCGTCGAACACCTGTTCCTTGTCTTCCTGCATGTCCTTGGAATAGGCGAGCGGCAGGCCCTTCATGATGGTCAGGAGCGCTACCAGCGAGCCGTTGATACGGCCGGTCTTGGCGCGCACGAGCTCGGCGGCATCCGGGTTCTTCTTCTGCGGCATGATGGAGGAGCCGGTGGAGAAGGCGTCGGAGAGGCGCACGAAGCCGAACTGCGGCGTCGACCAGATGACGATTTCCTCGGCGAGCCGCGATAGGTGCATGCCGGCGATGGCGGCGATCGACAGGAATTCGATGGCGAAATCGCGGTCGGAAACGGTGTCGATCGAATTGCGCGTCGGCTCACGGAAGCCGAGCGCCTTTGCGGTCATGTGGCGATCGATCGGGAAGCCGGTGCCGGCAAGGGCTGCCGCGCCGATCGGGGATTCGTCCATGTGCTCGATGGCGTGGCGCACGCGCGAGCGGTCGCGGCCGAACATTTCGACATAGGCCATGCAATGATGGCCGAAGGTGACGGGCTGTGCCGTCTGTAGATGGGTGAAGCCGGGCATGACACTCTCGGCATGTTCTTCGGCGCGGTCGAGGAAGGCGGCGATGAGATCAGTCAGCGCCTGTTCGCATTTCTGCAGCTCTTCCTTGACCCAGAGGCGGAAATCGAGCGCCACTTGGTCGTTCCGCGAACGGGCGGTGTGCAGCCTTCCGGCGGCCGGGCCGATCAGCGTCGCGAGCCGTGCTTCGACATTCATGTGGATGTCTTCGAGGCGGCGGGAAAATTCGAAATTGCCGCTCTCGATCTCTGACAGGATCGTGTTCAGGCCGTGAACGATCTTGTCTTTATCCTCGGTGGAAATGATGCCTTGATGAGCGAGCATGCCGGCATGGGCGATGGAGCCGCGGATATCCTGTGCAAACAGCTTCTTGTCGAAACCGATCGATGCATTTATCTCCTCCATGATCGCCGCGGGGCCGGAGGCGAAACGTCCGCCCCACATCTGGTTGGAGGATTTGGTGTCCGTGCCGTCAGCCATGAGATGCCTACCTGGAGAATGTAATGACAGCAAAGAAGCCGTTCGGTCTGCCGTCTATGAAACTCGTTCTGCTTGCCGCCGTCGCTGGGGTTATTGCGGGCGCGGCAGCGGTATACGTGAAGGAGGCGGGGTATGGCAATGGCGTTGGTGAAACGGCCTCATCCGGGCAATGCGATACGGCAAAGGATCGCGCCGCAGCTTTGACGCCCTTTACCAAGGGTCAGGTCGCTGCCATGGCTGCGCCGCAGACGCCGATCTCGCTGCAGAATGTTGCCTTCAAGGGGCCGGACGGCCAGCCGCTGTCGGTCGGCAGTTTCTCCGGCAAGACCTTGCTTCTCAATGTCTGGGCGACATGGTGCGTGCCGTGCCGCGAAGAAATGCCGGCGCTGAACGCGTTGCAGAAAAGCTTGGGCAATGACAAGTTCGAGGTCGTCGCCGTCAATATCGATACGGGCGACGACGAAAAGCCGAAGACGTTCCGCACGGATTACGGCATCGACAAGCTCGGCTATTATCGTGACAGCACCATGGGCGTCTTCAATGCGCTGAAGAAGCAGGGCCTTGCTTTCGGCCTGCCGGTGACGCTGCTGATCGACGGCAAGGGCTGCCTCGTCTCGGCCATGAACGGGCCGGCGGCATGGGACAGCGAGGACGCAAAGAGCCTGGTGAAGGCTGCGATAGCGCTGTGAGGCCGTTTGCGCGCATCGTGAGACACGAGATTTGGATCTGATCGAATACGGGGTCATCCTCGGGTAAGGCCCGGATGAGAGACTAGGGCAATCGCCCAACCCGTTCTCTGTTTGAAAATCGATCCAGATGAATCAGTCTCCGGCCCATACTCTGCCCGATGCATCAGCGCTTCCCTCCATCCTGATCCAGGCTGCGACCTTGATGGGTGCTGGCAGCTACGAGGATGCTATCAATCTGTTTCTATCGGCTGGCGAGCTTGTCAGCCGTGAACCGATCGCGTCCAATACGCTGGGTTTCTTGCTGCTGAACGTCGACAGGCCGCAGGATGCCATCGTTTGGTTCGAAACAGCGCTCCGCCTCAAACCCGATTACATACATGCGATGTCAGGTCTTGGCATGGCATGTCAAAACACCGGCGATCTTGCGCGGGCGCTGCAGTGCTATGAGAGAGTGGTTGCCGCGCAGCCGGATGACGCGGCATCCTGGTACAACCATGGTGTCGTGCTTGAGGAGGTGGGGCGCTCGGTCGAAGCGCTTTCGAGTCTCGAGCGGGCAATCGCTCTCAAGAGCGATTACAGCCTGGCTTTTTCCAAGCGCAGCCAGGTCGTAGAGTCGCTGCGCAATGTGCCGGAAGCCATACAAGAAGCCTTGCGCAACTGCCATCAGTCGCCCGAAGACCCAACATCGTGGTCGCGGCTTGGCGATATTCTCCAGAAATCCGGCGATTTCGACAGGGCGATAGCAGCCTATGACAAAGGATTGTCGCGCTTTCCCGAGGATTTTCGCTGCCTCTGCAACAAGGCGCAGGCGCTGGAGGCGACCGGTCGCTGGCGCGAGGGCCTAGCTACGGCGCAACGGGCGCTGCGTGTCGAGCCGACCGATCGCGAAGCATTGATGCTTTGCGGAAAGTTTGAGCTCAAGCTTGGAAATCCGGCGGCGGCGCATGTTTGTTTTCTGGCGGTCGCCGAGATGGGCGTCGTCCGCAACTATCCGGCGGCGAAAAGGCCAGCAAAGTTTCGAGTGCTGCTGCTCTTCTCACCCGAAGCTGGCAACACGCCCTATGAGGATCTGATCAGAGACAGTTACTTCGACACGGAGGTGATCTTTATCTTGCGTGGTTATCGCAATGACCCGCAAGTCCGCAGCGATCGGGTTGATGTCATCGTCAATCTCGTTTCGGACACTGATTTTGGGCTCGATGTGATGGCGTCTGCCATCGATGTTGCCGATTCCCTGGAAAGGCCGGTCGTCAATCACCCGCGGCTGATGTTGGCGACGGATCGCGAATCCATCTCGCGACGCCTGAGCAGCGTTGCGAACGCGGTCATGCCGACGACCATTCGTATCGAGGCCAAAGATCTGTGCCGGCGGGTGCGTGACGGCGACACCGGCGCCTTTCCGGTGATCGTGCGTCATACCGGCAAGCATGGCGGCGATATGATGGAACTGGTGGCGGATGCCGGCGCCCTGCTGAGCTTTGCCGAGGACGCCGGAGAGCAGACCCTCTATCTGACGGATTTCGTCAACTACAGTTCACCCGACAGGCTTTTCCGCAAGTACCGCTTCGTCTTCGTCGGAGATGAGATACTTCCCTATCACCTGGCCATCGGTGATGGCTGGAAGGTGCATCATGTCACGACGCGCATGTCCGACGTCGAGTGGATGCGCAAAGAGGAAGAGGCCTTTCTGAACGATCCCGGCAGCGTCTTCGGGCTAGAAGGCATGGCGGCCCTCGATGCCATCCGCCGTCAGATCGGTCTCGATTATTTTGGTATCGATTGTTCGCTCGATTCCCAGGGCAGGGTGGTGATTTTCGAGGTCAACGCCTCGATGCTGATCCACATTCACAATGAGCGCTTTGAGTATAAGACGCCGCATGTGAATAGAATCAAACGATCGTTTGAGCTGCTTCTGGAGCGGCGCGCCAACGAGTACCGCGCATCGGTTTTGGCTTCCCGGTAACGTCCCCTCACCACGCGCTTTCGCGCGACCTTTGCCGGGGTTGAGCCACAGGTCTCAACCCGTCCTTCAGACCCCCATTGGGGGCGAGGTATTCTACCGTGTCGGAACCGGCACTTCGCCGCGATAGTCGTAGAAGCCACGGCCGGATTTGCGTCCGAGCCAGCCGGCTTCGACATATTTCACCAGCAGCGGGCAGGGGCGATACTTGGAGTCGGCGAGCCCGTCATGCAGCACCTGCATGATCGACAGGCAGGTGTCGAGGCCAATGAAATCGGCGAGCTGCAGCGGGCCCATCGGGTGGTTGGCGCCGAGCCGCATGGCGGTGTCGATGGCATCGACGGTGCCGACGCCTTCATAAAGCGTATAGATCGCCTCGTTGATCATCGGCAGCAGGATGCGGTTGACGATGAAGGCCGGGAAGTCTTCGGCCACGGTGATCGTCTTTTCCAGCGAGGTGACGTAGTCTTTGGCGGCGGAGAAGGTCGATTCCTCGGTGGCGATGCCGCGCACTAGCTCGACCAGCTTCATCACCGGCACCGGGTTCATGAAATGGATGCCCATGAAGCGTTCCGGCCGGTCGGTCGCGGATGCGAGCCGCGTGATCGACAGCGATGAGGTGTTGGTGGCGAGGATCGCCTCGGGCTTCAGGATCGGACAGACCTGAGCGTAGATCTTGCGCTTGACGCTTTCGTCCTCAGTCGCGGCCTCGATTGCGAGATCGACGTGGGCAAGGTCGTTGAGATCGGAGGAGCCGGTGATGTGCGACAACGCCGCCTTGCGGTCCTCGTCGCTCATCTTGCCGGAAGCGACGTGCCGGGCAAGGTTGCCGTTGATGGTGGCAAGGCCGCTTTCGATGCGATCCTGCGACAGATCGTAGATGTGAACCTTGTAGCCGGCCAAGGCGGACACGTGGGCAATACCGCAGCCCATCTGGCCCGCGCCGATAATACCAATCGTCTTCAGCGAACTCATTGCCAACTCCCCGGCGGCGCGTTCTTGAAGGCGCGCCATGCTTTGCATCATAAATTTGCCGGACTATTTCTAGCCCGGCAAGATTGATAGCTCTATAAAGGACAATTTTCCAGTCTTTCGCAACTGCGAAAGAGAGTGATCGGTGCGATCACAGCGCCTTTTCGAGTTCGGGCAGCGCCTCGAACAAGTCCGCGACGAGGCCATAGTCGGCGATCTGGAAGATCGGGGCCTCTTCGTCCTTGTTGATGGCGACGATGACCTTGCTGTCCTTCATGCCGGCGAGATGCTGGATGGCGCCGGATATGCCGCAGGCGATATAGAGCTGCGGCGCCACCACCTTGCCGGTCTGGCCGACCTGCCAGTCGTTCGGCGCATAACCGGCATCGACGGCAGCACGGCTTGCGCCGACGGCAGCACCGAGCTTGTCGGCAACCGGCAGGATGACTTCCTTGAACTTTTCCGCCGAACCGAGGGCGCGACCACCGGAGATGATGATCTTTGCAGACGTCAGTTCCGGACGATCCGAGGTCGACAGTGCGTCGGCAACGAAGGTCGACAGACCGGGATTGGCGACCGCCGCGATCGCCTCGACGGTGGCCGAACCACCCTCTGTGGCGGAAGCAAACGAGGCGGTGCGCACGGTGATCACTCGTCTGGCATCGCTTGCCTGCACCGTCTGGATGGCATTGCCGGCATAGATTGGCCGCTTGAAGGTGTCGGACGACACGACTTCGATGATTTCCGAAACCTGGGCGACGTCAAGCAGGGCTGCAACCCGCGGCATGACGTTCTTGCCGACCGAGGTGGCGGCCGTCAGGATGGTGTCGTAGCCTGCCGCCAGCGACACGATGAGATCGGCAAGCGGCTCGGCAAGATTGTTGGCAAGCTCGTCGCTTTCCGCCAGCAGCACCTTGGAGACGCCGGCAAGTTTGGCCGCCTGCTCGGCCGCCGCCTTGGCGGCCTTGCCAGCGACGAGAATATGCACATCGCCGCCGATCTGGCTTGCTGCCGTCAGCGCCTTGGCGGTCTGGTCGGAAAGGCTTTGATTGTCGTGGTCAGCCAGAAGAAGAATGGCCATGGTGAAGTTCTCCCTTTCCTATCCTCAGAGCACGCCGGCTTCGGTCTTCAGCTTCTCGACCAGCTCGGCCACCGACTTGACCTTGACGCCGGCCTTGCGGCCGGACGGCTCCTCGGTCTTCAGCACCTTCAGCCGCGGCTCAGTCGAGACCCCGAAGTCGGCGGGTGCCTTCTTGTCGAGTGGCTTCTTCTTCGCCTTCATGATGTTCGGCAGCGAGGCATAACGCGGCTCGTTGAGGCGAAGGTCTGATGTGACCACGGCTGGAAGCTTGACCTCGATCGTCTGCAGGCCGCCGTCAACCTCGCGGGTCACCTGAGCCTTGCCGTCACCGATCTCGATCTTCGAGGCGAAGGTTGCCTGTGCCGTGCCGAGCAATGCCGCCAGCATCTGGCCGGTCTGGTTGCTGTCATCATCGATCGCCTGCTTGCCGACGATGATCAGGCCCGGCTGTTCGGCATCGGCGACGCCCTTGAGGATCTTCGCCACCGCCAGCGGCTCGACGGCGTCGTCGGTCTCGACCAGGATGGCGCGATCCGCCCCCATGGCAAGCGCGGTGCGCAGCGTCTCCTCGGCCTTCGCAGGCCCGATCGACACCACCACCACTTCCTCGGCCTTGCCGGCCTCCTTCAGGCGCAGCGCCTCCTCGACCGAAATCTCGTCGAACGGGTTCATCGACATCTTCACATTCGCAAGCTCAACGCCCGATCCATCCGGCTTCACCCGGATCTTGACGTTGTAATCCACTACCCGCTTAACAGGGACGAGAATCTTCATGGAATCCTTCCTTCAACACTGCGCCCACAGAACATGGCCTGTTCAGCGCCTCTCCGTTTGTCGAATGGCGACATGGATACGCGTTTTTACCCCAATTACAACGCTCGCATGACGCAGAATGGCAAATTGCTCTCGGGACATAAATAACGTTTACGTCAACGTCAATAGGATGGATGCCGGCAGGCACAATTTGCCTCACCCTACCGATTCTTACCCGGAACCCACAGCACATCGGCACGCCCCTGATCATTCGCGTGGCGCGCCGCGACAAACAGGAAATCCGAAAGACGGTTGACGTATTTCATGGCCGCCGCGCTGACGCGTTCGCCCTCGCTGCGCGACAGGGCCACCATCAGCCGCTCGGCGCGCCGCGCGATCGTGCGGGCGAGGTGGAGGTGCGCAGAGGCGGGGCTGCCGGCAGGCAGAATGAAGGATCTCAGCGGTTCGAGATGGGCATTGAGCGTATCGATATCCTGTTCGATGCGCTCGACCTGGCTTTCGATGATGCGCAGCGGCTCGTAGGAGAGTGGTTCGTCCGTTTCCGGTGTGGAGAGATCGGCGCCGAGATCGAAAAGGTCGTTCTGGATGCGCATCAGCATGGCATCCAGTTCGGGCATGTCGGCGGTATGCAGCCTGACAACGCCGATGACCGAGTTGGTTTCGTCGATCGTGCCATAGGCTTCGACGCGCAAATCGTGCTTCAGCCGGCGGGGGCCGGCGACAAGGCCAGTGGTGCCGGCATCGCCGGTTTTGGTGTAGATCTTGTTGAGCTTGACCATGGTGATCCCGCCGTCAGGTCGGACGGCCGCCGCCGGTCAGCCACAGCGTCAGCATGATCAGGATGACCGCGATTGCCTGCAGCAGCACGCGAAGCTGCATCAGCCGGTTGGAGAGATTCGGATTGTCGCCCTTCATCATGTTGAACAGGCCGCGAATGAGGACGATCACGACCAGGCCCATGACGATGATGGCGGCGATATAGGTAACGGTAGACATTGCTTCGGGCCTTCGTCTTTCAATCCAACCGGCGCATCAGACGATAGAAAAGGTTAGCCGGCAACAGCCTTTTCAGAAGAACACCCTGTTTTGCAGGCGTGGTCACAACATAATGCGGACGGGGATTCTTGGCGTTCAATGCGGATTTTAACACGTCATAGACCGCTTCGGGTCCCAATTTGTGCCTGTTGACCGGGCCTGTGCCATTCAGCCGCGCCAATTGCCGCCGATATTCGACAGCATGGGCCGAATGTTCGAGGTCGATATGCTCCTTGATCTTGGCGAGCGCATTGGCGGTAAAGCGCGAGGTGATCGGGCCGGGCTCGATCAGGCTGACATGGATGCCGCTATCCTGCAGCTCCATCCGGAGGGTGATCGTCAGGCCCTCCAGCGCGAATTTCGAAGCCGTGTAAGCGCCGCGGAAGCGATAGGGAACCAGGCCAAGAATGGAGGAAACATTGACGATGCGGCCTCGGCCCTGCCTGCGCATCAGCGGGATCACCTGCCGCGTCAGCTCATGCCAGCCGAAGAAATTCGTCTCGAACTGTTCGCGGAGCACATCCGTGGAAAGATCCTCGACCGCGCCCGGCTGGCCATAGGCGCCGTTGTTGAACAGGGCGTCGATACGGTCGCCGGTCCGTTCGCGCACGGTTGCGACCAGCGCCGAGATCGTTTCCGGCAGGGTATAGTCCATCAGCAGCGTTTCGATCCCATCGGCTTCGAGGGAAGCACGGTCGGCCTTCTTGCGCACGGTTGCGAAAACCCGCCAGCCGTCCGCCTTCAACGCGCGGGCGCAGAAAGCGCCGATGCCGGAAGAACAACCCGTGACGATGATGGTGCGTTGATCTGCCATGGAATGATTCCTGTACAAACGAAGAGTCGTTTCCCATATTCAAGGACCCGACACAATCGACAACCGGCAGACGAGAACCGGGCTCAAGCGGAGATGGAATGCCGATATTCGTTCGTACGCTCTATAGGGTCGTCTACGACGCGGTGTTTCATTTCGTCGAGGACGACGGTTTCGCGATGGCAAGCCATGTGGCGCTCTCGACGCTACTCGCTGTTTTTCCGTTTCTGATCTTCGGCACGGCGCTTGCGAGTTTCCTCGGAGCCAGCCAGTTTTCCTCGACGGCGGTGCATCTGATTTTCGATACCTGGCCGGAGGCGATCGCCAAGCCGTTGGCGGATCAGGTGGTGCAGGTGCTGACCATTCCGCGCGGCGGGCTGCTCACCATCTCCGTGCTGGCCGCGGCCTATTTCGCTTCCAACGGTGTGGAGGCGTTGCGCATCTCGCTCAACCGCGCCTACCGCGTGCCGGAAAACCGGCCCTGGTATTTCAATCGTCTTGCGAGCCTCGGCTATGTGCTGATCGCGGTTTTGATCTTTGCCCTCCTCAGCATCATGCTCGTCGCCGTGCCGCTGGTGCTGAATTATACGCGGGAGTGGGTGCCGCGGCTTGCCGATATTCTGGAGGTCGTCTTCAGTTGGCGCATCTATGGCACTGTCTTCCTGCTGCTTGCCGGGCTGCTGATCCTGCATCTGTGGCTGGCAGCCGGCCGGCGGCGGCTGTTGGATGTCATCCCCGGCGTGTTCCTGACATTGCTCTTCTGGTCGCTCGGCGCATTGATCTTTGCCTATTACCTCGCGACCTTCGCCAATTACACGGCCACCTATGCCGGTCTTGCCTCGGTCATGATCGTGCTGGTTTTCCTCTACATGCTCGCGGTGATCTTCATTCTGGGCGCGGAGTTCAATGCGGCGTTGATGAAGTTCAAGGTGCGGCGCATGCTCTTCGGCAAGGGCGGTCCCGAGGCGGATAAACAACGATTGGAAAACCAATCACAGGCCGAGGCGGCGGCGAAGCTCCGCCGGTGACCAGCCCTGCCGGCGCCATTCGGCAATGCCGGTATCGCCCTGGCTCTTCGAGAGCTTCTTGCCGTCTTCGCCGAGAATCAGCCGATGATGATGGTAGAGCGGCTGTGGCAGGTCGAGCAGGGCCTGCAGCAGGCGGTGGACCGCGGTGGCGTGAAAGAGGTCGAGACCGCGAATGACATGGGTCACGCCCTGTGCCGCATCGTCGACGACCACGGAGAGATGATAGCTTGACGGCGCATCGGAGCGCGACAGCACGACATCGCCCCAGGCAGAGGGATTGGCAAGAATATCGCCCCTCTCGCCATCGCCGTTTTCCTGCCAATGCAGCGCCCCCCCGACCTCGGTGATGGCTTTTTCCATGTCGAGCCGCCAGGCGTGTTTGAGGCCGGCGTCGAGCAAGCGCTTTCGCTCCGTGGTGCTACGCAGGCGATCGTCGGGCGGATAGAGCGGCGTGCCGTCCGGATCACGCGGCCACGGGCTGCCGCTGGCAAGGCCTGCCGCGACCCGTGCCTTCACTTCCCCGCGCGTCAGAAAGGCGGGGTAGACGAGGTCGCGCGCGATGAGCGACTGCAGGGCGGCTTGATAGGCCGGGAGGTGTTCGGACTGCCGGCGCACCGGTTTTTCCCAGGAGAGGCCCAGCCAGGCGAGATCGGCAAATATGCCCGCTTCGAATTCGGGTGTGCAGCGGGCCTGATCTATGTCTTCGATGCGCAGGAGGAAACGGCCGCCGGCCTGCTCCGCCATGTCGTGATTGAGGATCGCCGACAAGGCGTGGCCGAGATGCAGCGGGCCATTCGGGCTCGGCGCGAAACGGAAAATCGGCTTTTGACGGGGAATCGCGTTCATGCTTTCTTCTGCCACGAATTTTAATCCCGCACTACGAGAAGCCATGCACATCATCCGCGGCGAAGACGATATCAGGGAGGGGCTGGCGGCGCTGGTCGAGCTCGATCCGCGCCTGCGGCAGATTGTCTCCGAGGCGGGGCCTGTGCCGCTGCGCCTGCGCGAGCCGGGCTTCGAAGGGCTTGCCCATATCATCGTGTCGCAGGTCGTGTCGCGGGCGAGCGCCGATGCGATCTGGGGGCGGATGACGGCGAGGACCGGGCGGGTGACCGCCGAAGCCTATGCCGGGCTGGAGCCGGATGCCTGGCGTGGTTTCGGCCTGTCGCGAATCAAGGCGGATACGCTGGAGCGCGTTGCCGACGCCGTAGTCAGCGGCGGCCTCGATCTTCAGTCGCTGAGTGCCGAAAGCCCGGAAAAGGCGCTTTCCGGGCTGACTGCCATCAAGGGAATCGGCCCCTGGACGGCGGAGGTCTATCTGATGTTCTGCGGCGGTCACGCAGATGTGTTCCCGGTCGGCGACGTCGCCTTGCAGGCGGCTGTCGGCATGGCATTTGGGCATGAGGTCAGGCCCTTGCCCAAGGCTTTGGCCCGGGAAGCGACGGCTTGGATGCCCTGGCGCTCGGTCGCGGCCCGGCTCTTCTGGGCCTATTATGCCGTCAAAACCCGGCGTGACGCGCTGCCTATCGACTGATCGGACGCTCTCGTCGATTCGACGCTATGCACTGAATTTATTGGACTTCACAATCCTGTAACAACCGGCCTAATATACAGATACAGATGCCGAATCGATCAGGAGGGTTCCTTGACGATTGCAGTCTCGCCGCAGTCCTTGCCAGCGCTCGTGTTGAACGCTGACTATAGACCGCTAAGCTATTACCCCTTGTCGCTCTGGTCCTGGCAGGACGCGATCAAGGCGGTTTTCCTTGACCGTGTGAATATCATTGCTGAATACGATCAGTCCGTATCGTCGCCCAGCTTCTCGATGCGGCTGCCAAGCGTCGTCTGCCTCAAGACTTACGTCCAGCCCTCCCGCAACCCTGCCTTTACCCGGTTCAACGTCTTCCTGCGCGACCGGTTTGAATGCCAGTATTGCGGTAATCATGACGATCTGACCTTCGACCACGTCATCCCGCGCGCCCATGGCGGCGAGACGACTTGGGAAAATGTCGTCGCGGCCTGTTCCCCATGCAACCTGCGCAAGGGCAGCAAGCTGCCAAAGCAGGCCGGCATGTTCCCGGCGCAGAAGCCCTACCAGCCGACCGTGCAGGACCTGCACAACAACGGCCGCCTGTTCCCGCCGAACTATCTGCACGATAGCTGGCTCGACTATCTCTACTGGGATACGGAACTGCAGCCGTAAGGTTGATTGTCTTGGAAGGTCGGGCGAGTTCCGCTTTGCCGCGCTTATTTGCATGGCCCCTCACCCTAGCCCTCTCCCCGCAAGCGGGGCGAGGGGACGACAGCGCAAAATAATTGGCCTCACCATATGAACATAGGCGGCGTCGGGCATTGTAGAGCTCCCTCGCCCCGCATAGGCGGGGAGAGGGCTGGGGTGAGGGGCCAGGCACGTAGCTGCAACAGCCGCTCGCTCGCCTGACGAGCTCAGTTCAATCAACCCGCCTTCTTCACACCCATAAACGCAATCGCCGCCAGAATGACGCTGGCGATCACGTTCCAGCCGGCCATCGACAAGCCGAGGACGCGGAGTGCGGCTTCCGTGCAGGACGGGCCCTTGATGGTGCTGAGTTCGTTCAGCAGGTCGCCGGCATTCTGCGTCATGCTGCTGGCAGTCGTGGAGCAGGTCGTCGGGCCGGCCCAGAAGTGCCATTCGACGCCGGCGTGATAGACGCCGATGCCGCCGCCGACCACCATCAGGATGCCGGCAATGGCGAGCAGCGCGCGGGTGATCCACGAGGGCAAGCCGGCCACCGCCGTCAGAGCGGCAACGATCGCGACGGGAATGCCGTAATAATAGGGCTGGCGCTGCTCAAGGCAGAGCGCGCAGGGAATATAGCCGCCGATATATTGGAAGCCGAGCGCCGAGCCGATGACGATGATCATGCCGACGGCAAGCAGCGCGGAATAGGTGAGGCCGGCGCGAGAGGTCAAGGTCTTAGACATGCAAGGGCTCCGTGCTCAGTGCGCCAGCACATAATGGAAGAGGATATAGAGAAGAATGAGGACGACGGCGGCCGCCATGGTGATCTGGCCCAGGCGCTTCTCGATGAAATGCCGGATCGATTCGCCATAGCGGCGCAGCAAAAAGGCCAGGAAGAAGAAGCGGGCGCCGCGGGCGACGATGGCCGAGATGATGAACAGGCCGAGATCGATATGGGCGACGCCGGAAAGGATGGTGACCACCTTGATCGGCGGCAGATGCGCCAGGCCCGACGTGACGAGCAGCAGAACGACCCATCCGTAGGTGACGCCGGCGCTCATCTGGTTGAAGGCGTCGAGCTTGCCGTAGAAGATAAGGATAGGCTTGGCGATCGCCTCGAAGGCGTAATAGCCGAGCGCCCAGCCCGCAATGCCGCCGAGCACGGAAGCGACCGTCGCCGTCAGCGCATAGCGCCAGGCGCGCTCGGGCTTTGCGAGAGACATCGGCAGGAACAGGACGTCGGCGGGCACGAGGAAGATCGAGCTTTCAACGAAGGCGATAATGGCCAACCAAACTTCCGCCGATTTGCGGCGGGCCAGCGACATGGTCCAGTCGTAAAGTCTACGAAGCATTCTGCCCCCTTTTGCTGCGTTGCACACCTTTAGGGGGGAGGATTATGGCTGTAAATGGTCGGGGGATGACGGAAAGGGCACAAAATCAAAAATTTTCGTGATGGTGGGTGTTCGGCGCTGAGACTTTGCCCGGTCGTCAGTGCCCAAACCAAAATCCAACACCCTTGAAGTGCAGCGCATTGAATGCTCAATACTCGGTGTATCCAAGGGGGGCATCGATGCGTCACTTACTCTTTGCGGCGTTATTTTTGTTTTCTTCTCTCGCGGTCGGTCACGCAGCCCAAATAACCAGCGAGCCGGGTGTGAGCGGGATTGACCTAATTACTGTGAAGGGCGTGATCAACGTTGGTGATGACGCGGTGTTCCGCAGGTTGGCGACGGCATCTGATAAGGCCCTCGTCGTGCTGAACAGCGAGGGAGGCGCGCTCAGCGCGGGGATTGAGATAGGCCGCGCTATCCGCTTGCGTGGTTTTGCAACGGTGGTCGCGCAGCAGACATTATGTGCTTCTGCCTGTGCCCTCATATGGCTGGCCGGCTCTCCGCGCTTTCTCGATCGGGCATCGAAGATTGGCTTCCATGCTGCTTTTCGCTTGGCCGATGGAAAGGCGAGTGAAAGCGGGGTCGGCAATGCTCTGGTAGGTGCCTACCTTGATCAGATCGGGCTTCCAGAAGCGGCAATCATATATGTGACGACGGCCCCACCCGAGGGGATTGAATGGTTGACGCCAGAGAAAGCCACGCGGGTTGGCATAGCGTATCAGCCAATAGAACCGGAGACTGCAGCACGTGCACCGCGGTCGGAGTCGGAGAGTGTCTTTGACCCCATGACCACGGTAAGTGCCTTCTATTCTGCTCTGTCGGCGGCCGATGGAGAAAGGGCGTCAGCGCTGGTCGTGCCTGAAAAGCGCGGTAAAGGCCCCTTCAACGAACGGTCGATACAGGATTATTTTGGTGACATGTCGATGCCGTTAACTCTGCGCAGCGTCACTAGGTCAAACGATGAGGTTCGTGTCGCCTACGACTATGTAACGAATGCGGGGAGAACTTGCCATGGTCGCGCAGTCGTTCAGACTGTCTTTGTTTACGGAAAGACGCTCATTTCGCGCATCAAAGCTTTGGATGGTTGCTAAACTGGTCGAGCGCAGCGGTGTTCCGCTATTTGGCTGAACAGCATACCTTTTTAGCATAGGCATTTCCGTAAGTCGCAATGGAGTCGTCCGGGATAGAGCCATTTGCCTTCATCGTTTCCAGGAGGGTCTTCGCTTCATTGGGCTCAAACGTTCTGTCCAGCGCGATGGCGAACCATCCGTTTCTCGATATGTATGCAACAAGGGGCAGACCAGAGGAACGGACGTACTGCTCAGTCTGAGCCAGATTGTCAAAGCTCTTCACCTGCACGAATTGCCTGCCAAAAGGTGCTGCGTCGAATTGGTCCACCCAGACCCAATCGCGGAACATATACCCAACTCTTGAGCCCACCCTTACACGGTACCACTTGCCGGTGTCGCCAAGGATAGTGGCAGGCGAACCGTTGGCGAAATTCTCAACAGTTGGCGACGCCATCGTAGGGGTCGCCTTAAGAGGTGCCATCCCCTTGTAAGTCTGCACCTTCCCTGATCGCGCTGCGGGGATTGACAGGTCCAGGGTCGGTGCGAGGACCGGTGGAAGGCTTGCTACTGCCGGGGCAGTCTGTGCGTTCGGCCAGGATGTCGACGGAACTGCAGGAGTACCTGACGGATTGACCTGTGCAGAGGCGTTGGGCAGTGGTTTCGCCCCATTTAGGGCAACGCGATACTGTTCCATCTCGCTACCAGACAAATAGCGGATGTCGTCGCTGTCGTACTTCAAAGCGAGCTGCATCAGCGCGGGGTCAATGCCCATCTCAGTCATGTAGGTCATGACGTCGGCGGTGAGTTGCTGGACTGCGGAAACTGCGTCAGAGACATTCATCCCACTAGTGTCGGCAAATGACGACTTGTGCACGCCAATCGAGCCGGGGTCTGCAAAGCGAATGACACCGCCCATGAAGGCAAGCGCACACGCGGACTCGCACTCTCCGGCCCTCACTTGAACGGTCGCTAGCCGTAGCGAGCGGATCAATCTACCAAGCTCCATGGCTTTCAGGACATTGCCGCCCGGTGACTTGAAAAGGATCACGCGCGTATTGTTTGCTTGGACGGCCGTCACGAACTTTGACAAGTCTTCGTTTGCGTCAATCTCGCCAGCAACCAACAGGAAGTTTCCAGCCTCCGCGGTTTGTCCGGGAACATAAGAGAGGCTCGCCTGCGCGGTTCCACATCCTAGCATAAGCGCCATTAATGCGCCGGGCGCCCATCTCCACCAATACCGCCGGAACATAATACGCCCCCCACGCCATGCGACCTGACCCACCTTGATAGTGCGCCAGAGTAGGTTGAAGCGCAAGCTGCGTGTATTGGTGGAATATAATCGCCAAAAGGCTGCATATATCCTCCGGAAGTTTTAGCCGTGAGCGTCTTCGAATAAATCGCGACATCAGCCCGTGAACCGCATAACTCCTGTAAGCCACTAGCGGGTTCGGTAGAACGGCGTCAAAATAGGCGCGGCACCTGCCGCCTGTGTTCGAGGCTGCCGGTCTTTATCACGCATTTCACGGTAATTCTTTCGCACTCCATCCGCCTTCAGTACCGGCAGGACGAATTAGCGCGTTATTTCCAATGATATAGGGTTCTCAGTCTGTAAGATGGTGCCCCATGCCGGAGTCGAACCAGCACTTCTTTCGAAACTCGATTTTGAGTCGAGCGCGTCTACCAATTCCGCCAATGGGGCAACGGATCGCAACGAGGCGGGTGTCTAACATGTGATTGGCCGGACGCGCAAGACGGGTTGCGAAGGAATGCGTCTTGTTTTCCGGGACTTGCAATTCGGCCCATGGCGGCAGCGGACGCCATGGGCCGTTTTGTCTCTCGAGGCGCTGGCCTCAGTGGGCCATTGCCGGGGCCTTGTCCGTCGAGCCGGAGCGGCTGATCGTCAGTGCCAGGATGGCGGCGAGCACGCAGAAGGCGCCGGCGATGAAGAAGGCGGGCAGGTAGGTGCTGAGTTCGGTGCGCGACAGGCCTGCACCATAAGCCGCTGTGGCGGCGCCGAGCTGGTGGGCGGCGAAGACCCAGCCAAAGACGAGGCCGGCTTTTTCGCGGCCGAAGCGGTCGGCGGCGATCTTGACGGTCGGCGGTACGGTGGCGATCCAGTCGAGGCCGTAGAAGACGGCGAAGATCGACAGGCCATAGAAGGTGAAATTGCTGAAGGGCAGGTAGATCAGCGACAGGCCGCGCAGGCCGTAATACCAGAAGAGCAGCCAGCGATTGTCGAAGCGGTCGGACAGCCAGCCGGAGCCGATCGTGCCGAAGAAATCGAAGATGCCCATGACGGCCAGAACACTGGCGGCGGCCACCGGCACGATGCCGAAATCGCCGCAGAGTGTGACGAAATGCGTCTGGATCAGGCCATTGGTGGAAAGGCCGCAGATGAAGAAGGTGGCGGCGAGGATCCAGAAGGTGGAACTCGCGGACGCTTCTTTCAGGATGACGAGGGGCGAGGCCAAGGCCGCCTTGAGATTCTTGGTGGCGGGCGGTGTTGGCGAGACATGGATTTCACCGACGAGCGGCAGATTGACGTCGGCGGGACGGTCGCGCATCAGCAGCAGCACGACCAGAGCGGCAACGACGATCATGCCGCAAACGAAGAGCACGGTGGTACGCCAGCCATAGCGTTCCGTCAGCTCCGCCATCAGCGGTAGGAAAACGAGTTGGCCGGTGGCCGAACTCGCCGAGAGCATGCCGACGACGAGGCCGCGATGCTTGATGAACCACCGCGTCGACACCGTGGCGGCCAGCACCATGGCGGTGAGGCCGGTGCCGAAGCCGATGACGATGCCCCAGCAGAGCAGCAACTGCCAGACCTGCGTCATGAACAGCGAGCCGATGAAGCCGGCGCAGATGGTGATCAGCGCGAAGACGATGACCTTGCGGACACCGAAATGGTTCATGAAGGCAGCGGCGAACGGCCCCATCAGGCCGAAGAGCAGCAGGCGAACGGCAAGCGCGGAGGAGATGGAGGATGTGCTCCAGCCGAACTCATCTTCCAGCGGCTTGATGAGCACGCCAGGCGCGCCCATGGCACCGGCGGTGACCAGCATGGTCAAGAAGGTGGCGCCGACGACGACCCATCCATAGTGGATGTTGCGCCGGGCAAGCGTCGAAGCAAGGACTGTGGAAACCATGAGGTGCGTTCCGATAAAGTTGTGTGTCTTGACGTCTGGATCAGAAGGGTGGCGAAAGCGCTGGATCGCAGACGCCCAGGAGTGGCCGTGTCCGCTTCTAGCGCCATGCCGTTCTCCCGGCTTGAACGTTTGTGTAAAGGCATTTACATGATTGCTGTCATATTTGTTGCATATTGATGATGGTCATCATATAAATTGTCAATACAGATTTATTGATGCTCTGATGGAGTTTTTTGATGAGAGTGAGCCGGGAAAAATTCGCTGAGAATCGCGAGAAGATCCTTGCTGTCGCAGGCGAGCTCTTTCGCGAGAAGGGTTTCGACGGCATCGGCGTCGCCGACATCATGAAGGCGGCCGGGCTGACGCATGGCGGCTTCTACGGCCATTTCGAATCGAAGGACGAGCTGGCTTGCGAAGCCAGCAAGGCGCTGGTGGCGCGCTCGCAGGAGCGCTGGCAGCAGGTGGTCGAGGGAGCGCCGGAGGCGCCGCGCGATGCATTACTCACGCATTATCTCTCGCATCGCAACGTCGTCGAGCATGGCACCGGCTGCGTCTTTGCGGCGCTGACGCAGGAGGTCAGCCGTTACGGCCCCGAAATGCAGTCCACCTTCACCAACGGCCTGATGGGAATGGCGGCGATCCTGGAAGAGATCACGCCCGGAGAAACCCAGGAGGAGCGGCGGCGCAAGGCGCTTGCCGATCTCTCCACCATGGTCGGCGCGGTCATTCTTGCCCGCGCCATGGATACGCCCGCGCTTTCCGAGGAGCTTCTGGCCGCAACCCGGCAGGAGCTTGCCTCGCGCTAAAGACTGATTCGATCAGCCGCGGAAGGCGAGCAGACCGTTCGATTCGACGATCTCCGTGATTTTCCCGTCAGGGGCCGTGTCCAGCAGCTCGGCGCGCAACGCCGCCTCGAAATCCGCAAGCTTGTCGCCCAGCGCCTGCGGCGAGGTGGAGGACATCGAGAAAACGCGGCCGACGATATCCTCGATATCTTTTTGATATTCGCTGACAATGCCGATGCGCTCAAGGTTGTTGAAGGGCGAGGCGAGTAGCATGGCCTCATGCGGCGCCCAGGCCTTGCTCTTGCGCAACAGGCGCTGCTCATGGCGTTCCGGCGAAAAAGTTTCCGTCAGTTTATCAACGATGGTGCGCCAATCCGGGCTCGCCTCTATGTGTCTGTCGCCGAACAGTACGACGGCGCCGCCGGGCTCGATCAGCGTGTCGAGAGCCGTAAGCGTCGCCGGGCGATCCATCCAGTGGAAGGAGCGGCCCATGACGCAGAGATGCAGCCTGCCGATATCCGGCCCGAGATCATAGGAAGAACCCTGACGCAGGGTGATCTCGACGCCAGCGTCCTTCGCGCCGGCTTCGGCCGCGGCGAGCATTTCCGGCTCCGGGTCCATGGCGGTGACGGCGGCGCCCTGGAGGCGCGCAAAGGCGATGCCAAGCTGGCCGGGGCCGCAACCAAGGTCCAGCACATGGCCGCCGGCCTTCAGGCCGCTTCGCTCGGCGACACGGGCGATCAGGCTGTCCGGATAGGGGATGCGATAGCGCAGGTAATAGGCCGCGGTCGACTGAAAGCGCCGCGCTTCGAAGGGAGCTGTGATCATGGATTGCCATCCTCGGGGTGGGGGAATCTTGACCTGTTAAGCCTCACCGTGACCTTCTCGTGAAGTAACTTTTGCGCGATTTGCGGTGGGCTCAAGGCATCGTCATTGTCTGCGGTGGAAGGCCATTGCAGCTCAATTGGCTTCAGAGGGTGGGATTGCCCCTTACCCTAGCCCTCTCCCCGCAAGCGGGGCGAGGGGACTGCTCCGTATCTGTCGCTCTGTCCATTTATTCAGAAGGTGCTAATGGAATGCGATAACCCCCTCTCCCTGCATGGGCGGGGAGAGGGTTGAGGTGAGGGGCCGCTCAGGCAGGTACGTGCAACATCATTGGCCCAACCTGACCAGCTCCAAAATCTCCGGTCACTTAAACCCGGCAACCCCATGCGGGATATAGGGTGATTCCAGTGCCTCGATTTCCTGCGGCGTCAGTTTCACCGACAGCGAGGCGACGGCGTCGGCGATGTGGCCGGGCTTTGAGGCGCCGATGATTGGGGCGGTGACGGCGCTCTTCTGCAGGAGCCAGGCGGTGGCGACCTGGGCGCGGGCGACGCCACGGGCTTTGGCGATGGCGCCGACGGCTTCGACGACCTTACGGTCGGCCTCGACCGCCTGTGTGTAAAGTGTCTTGCCGAATTCGTCGGTTTGCGAGCGCGCCGTCGCCTCGTCCCAGTCGCGGGTGAGGCGGCCGCGGGCAAGCGGGCTCCAGGGGATGACGGCGATCTTCTGGTCTTCGCAGAAGGGCAGCATTTCGCGCTCTTCCTCGCGATAGAGCAGGTTCAGGTGGTTCTGCATGCTGACGAATTCGGTCCAGCCATTGAGGCGCGAGGTGTAGATCGCCTTGGCGAATTGCCAGGAATACATCGAGGAGGCGCCGATATAGCGGGCCTTGCCGGCCTTGACGACATCGTGCAGCGCTTCCAGCGTTTCCTCGATCGGCGTCGAATAGTCCCAGCGATGGATCTGGTAGAGATCGACATAGTCGGTACCGAGGCGGCGCAGGCTGTTGTCGATCTCATCGAAAATCGCCTTGCGCGACAGGCCGGCGCCGTTCGGGCCGGGGCGCATGCGGTTGAACACCTTCGTTGCGAGAACGATATCCTCGCGGCGCGCGAAAGCCTTGATGGCGCGGCCGACGATTTCCTCCGACGAGCCGTTGGAATAGGTGTTCGCCGTGTCGAGGAAGTTGATGCCTGCCTCGATCGCCTGCTTGAGCAGGGGGCGGCTGTCCTCCTCCTTCAGCGACCAGGCATGCGTGCCCTTGCCGGGATCGCCATAGGTCATGCAGCCCAGGCAGATGCGGGACACTTCAAGGCCGGTTTTGCCAAGCTTCACGTATTCCATCGGTAGTCTCCATCCTGTTTTAGGGTCCGATACGGAAACGCTCCGCCGCCGGACCGGAGGCAGAGTGGATGTGTCATCGAAGGCAGACTAGCGGAGCGCAGCTTCGCCGATTAGCTCAATAATTCGCAATAGGCTTTGAAGCAGTGCTAAATAAAGACGGCGATTTCCGCGGACGCTAAGGCAACAATCGCAATTGTTTTCCTTGAACCTGCGGCGCAACAGGTGTTAGCTGCACCGCAGCATTTTTCTGGACTTTGGTATGAAACTGCCCCCAAGCAACACCTATGATGCCCTTTATCGCGATTTTCGTTGGGACATTCCGGCGAAATTCAATATCGGGCGCGCGGTTTGCGATGACTGGGCTGAGCGGGAGCCGGACCGGGTCTGCCTTGAGCATTTCAACCCGGACGGCAGTCATCGGACGATGACCTATGGCGAGCTGCGGGACCGTTCCGCCGCTTTTGCCAATGCGTTGACGGCGCTCGGCGTGCGGCCGGGCGATCGGGTGGCGCTGCTTTTGCCGCAGAGTTTCGAGACCGTCATCGCGCATGTCGCCATCTACAAGATGGGAGCGATCGCACTGCCGCTGGCGCTGCTTTTCGGCGCCGAGGCGTTGGAATACCGGCTGGCGATTTCGGGAACCTCGGCGATCGTCACCAACCAGTTCGGCCTGTCGCGGCTGCGGCCGATCCGGGATCGCTTGCCGGACCTGGCGCATGTGATCAGTATCGACGGCGCCGGGGAGGGTGTCGCCGGCTTTGCAGAGTTGGTCGCCGCTCATCCGCCGCTTTTCGACGTGGCGGAAACCGGGCCGGACGCCCCGGCGCTGATGATTTTCACCTCGGGTACCACGGGACCGCCGAAGGGTGCCTTGCATGGCCATCGCGTTTTGCCGGGGCATATTCCGGGCATGCAGTTCGCCCATGAAGGTTTTCCTCAAGGAGGCGACAGGCTCTGGACGCCGTCGGATTGGGCCTGGGCGGGTGGGCTGCTGAACGCGCTGCTGCCGAGCCTCATGCTCGGCGTGCCCGTCGTCTCCTCGCCGGCGCAGAAATTCGATGCGCATATGGCCTTTCGCATCATGGCCGAGATGGGCGTGCGCAATGCCTTCATTCCGCCGACCGCCTTGCGGCTGCTGAAGTCGGTCAGCAATCCCCGGGCGCTTTACGATCTTAAATTGCGCACCGTCGGTTCGGCCGGTGAGGCGCTCGGGCGCGAGACCTATGAATGGGCGCGTTCCGCCCTCGGGGTCACCGTCAACGAGTTTTTCGGCCAGACGGAGTGCAATTTCGTTCTGTCCTCCAGCGCGGCCTTCGGCGTCAGCCGTGGCGGGGCGACCGGCAAGCAGGTGCCCGGTCATCGCGTTGCGATCGTCGACGTTGATGGCAGGGAGATGCCGGTTGGCGAGAGCGGGCAGATCGCCATTCAGCGGCCCGATCCGGTGATGTTCCTCGGCTATTGGCAGGACGAGAAGGCGACGGAGGCGAAATTCGTCGGTGACTGGCTGTTGACCGGCGATCTCGGCCGGCAGGATGCGGACGGCTACATTTCCTTTATCGGCCGCGACGACGATGTCATCACTTCGTCGGGCTATCGTATCGGTCCTAGCGAGATCGAGGACTGTCTCGGCGGTCATCCGGCCGTGCAACTGGCCGCCGCCGTCGGCAAGCCGGATGCGGTGCGCACGGAAATCGTCAAGGCCTATGTGGTTCTCGCGCCCGGCTTCGAGCCGAGCGAGGTGCTGGCCGCCGAGATCCGCGACTGGGTGAAAACGCGGCTTTCCATGCATGAATATCCGCGCGAGATCGAGTTTGTCGATGCCCTGCCGCTGACGACATCGGGCAAGGTCATCCGCCGCCTGCTGCGCGATCGTGCAGTGGCCGAGGCTCTGGAAGCAAACCGGATGTCTAGCGCTTCGTAAGCGACAATATCTTCTCGCGCAGCAGCTTCGCCATGTTGCGGGTGCTGCGGTACATGTGCAGTTGCGTTGCCACTTGGCGGACGTCGCGGTCGCCGTTCTGTGTCAGGCCGATGATCAGCGTGCCCATGTCTTCGCGCTCCTGCCAGAAGCGGCTCATGATCGGATGATCCGGCACGGCGCAGGAGTCGGAACGGACGATGTTGGCGTCGTCGAGATGCCATTCAGTCAGTTCGCCCATCAGCAGCTTGCCCGGCGAATAGCGGGCATAATCCTCGTTATAGGCTGTTTTCCAGGTATAGGCTTCGCCGCCCATCATCAGCACGATCATCGAGGCGATTGCCTTGCCGTTGAGGTCGATGGTGTGAATGCGTACGGCATCGACGGCGGCGAGGTTGGAGACGGCTTCGCGGGCGAAGGCCGCATGGTGGCGGTCCGTGACCAAGGCGCTGCGCTTCTTGCCCTTCCAGCCGCTCGCCTCCAACGCCATGAATTCTTCCATGCGCAGGTGAATGTCGCGGGGCTGGCGGGCGACGCTGTAGACGACCTCACCATGATTTTCCAGGAGGCGCCACTGGCGGCGCATTTCACGCAGATGCGCGTTCGAAATCGTTCGCTTGAGATAGGCGAGCGCGTCCTCGCTGCTGTCGAGCATCGGCCGTTGATAGGGATTGGCAACCGTGAGGGGCAGGTTGCGGCCGATGGCGACCGCTTTTGCCATCTGGGCGAAACGGCCGTTCAACCGGATATCCGGCAGTACCAGCGTGGTCGGCAGGCCCAGTTCACGTCGGGTCAGCGCCTCGAAGAGATTGTCGAGCGTCTCGCCGGCCTCTTCGGCATCCACCAGCGGCGTGCCGACCGGGCCGAAGGAATTCGACCAGACGCGGATAATCGAAGGACCGATCGCAAAACCCGGCTTGTCGACGGTAAAGGGCATCAGGAAGCGCATGCGGCTCCGGCTGCCATTTTCATCGCGCATCAAAGCGAGGCGGATCTGCCGATCCTCCAGGCGCGGCATGGCAGGCGCCAGGAAGCGACCGGAAAAGAAGACGTTCGGCTCCATGGCACGATTGGAGAGAAAATCCAGTTCGTCCTGCAGCTCATAGCCGAGCTTGCCGGGATAGAGGCAGAGTTCACGGCCGGCGCGTCCGACCTCGACGCGGGCCTCCGCCTTGGGTCGTTCGAAATGCAGCGCCGCGAGCGTGTGCGTCAGAGCGTTGACTTGGCTGTCTGTGCTTTCGGTAAAGGGAGGGCGCGCCATGGTCAGAGTGCCCCGTTCGTTGCTGGCGCCGTCGGCCGGCGGCTAAGGGCGAAGAGCACGATGCCGAACGCGCGGCGCACGGCGATATGCAGCAACACGGCCTCGACCATCATGGCGCTGGCCGCAGCAATGGCCGCGCCTTCGATGCCGAAATGCGGAATGAGAGCGACGTTGAGGCCGATATTAGCGATCAGCGCCGCGGCATAGAGATAGACGCAAAGCATCTGCCGGTCTGCCATCAGCAGCAGCACCTCGGCTGGACCGACGAGCGCCTTGGCGAGAACGCCGGCAAGCAGGATCGCGATGACCACCTGGCCTTCGGTAAAGGCCGCGCCGAAAAGCGAGAGCAGGAATTGCCCGGCCGCGAACACGACAAGACCGACGGCAAGAGCCGGGAAGAAGGTCCAGCGCGCGGCTTCCGTGGCGAAGGCTGCTAGTTTTTCCCGATCGTTCTCGGCCATGATGGCGGCAAAGCGCGGGCCGATGGCGGCCTTGACGGCGAAATAGATGAAATGCACCAGCGCCATGATCTTGGCAGCGGCGAAATAGACGGCGACCTCTGCGGGATCGAGGTAGATGCCGACCACGACGACATCGGAATTCGTCAGGAGATAACCGACGCCCTCGACCAGAAAGACCGGGAAAGCGACGGCAAACCAGGCACTGAATTCGATCGTTTTCGGGCCGTCGGGATAGTGGCGGCGCAGGCGAAAGGTGACGGCGAGATACTGGCAGCAGACGGTGACGAAAGCGGCGGCAAGGGCAGCCGCCATCGCCGTCACAGCACTATGGGCCGCGCCGGAAAGAATGGCCGTCAGCATGAACAGCAGGATCAGCGTCGGGCGGATGAGGAAGGTCGGGCTCAGCGCCATGACCGGCCAGTGATTGGCGCGCGCCGTCCCGTCCAGCACATCGCCGAGCGCGATCATCGGTACGGCGATCAGGCCGAGAAAGATCGGTGTGACGTAATAGTTTTCGACCATGCCGCTGAAAGCATAGAGCGCCGCCATGCCGATCAGCGCCAGCCCGCCGGCAACCGCCAGGACGAAGCGGCGGGCGGTGGCGGTCACACCGCGGATGGCATCGTGATCGCCGCTCGCATCATATTGCGGCAGGAAACGAATGATGGCGGTCGGGAAGCCGAGGCAGGCAAGATTGCCGAATAGGATCATCAGAACCCAGACGAAGACGAAGACGCCATATTCGAAACGGCCCATCATTCGGGCAAGGACGATCTGTGAGACGAAGGCAAGGGCGGCACCGGCAATGCGGATCGCGAAAGCGACCAGCGCCATGCGCTGCGAGACGACCTTTTCGTCATTGCCGGTGAAAAGGGGCGCGAGTTTGCGCAGATACGGCGACAGCACAGTCCGCAGCCCGGACGGCAGCATTTTCTCTGCTGTTTGAAAGACCGCCATGTCGATACGCAATACTTAAAACATGATTTAACCTAACGACAGTTTTCGCAGAGGGGGGTTAAGATTCGGTTCCTCGAATACACGAAAAGCGTGCGAAGACGGTGCCGGCGTATCAACAAAATGCCGCCCGAAGGCGACACTTATGGATCGATAGGATGCGAAGGCTTAAACAGGTCCTACGCCGTGTTGACGGAGTCGGTAAAGGTCTGCTTCGGACCGTCACCGTGTCATTTTGCGATTTTCTGAGGCGCATCCTTGTCCGCTACGAGCTGACCGCCCTTGGCCCAGTGTTCGCGAGGGACCTCGCTGATCAACACGTCCACGCTGTCCGTCGGGCAAGCAAGCGTCTCAGCGGTGACCTGAGTGACCTTGCGGACGAAATCACGCTTTTGTTCGAGGGTTCGGCCTGGATGCATTTCGAGGTGAATTGTTGGCATTGGAAAGCTCCTGTTTGGCTGCCGTCTCGACTTGAGAATGGCTGAGGCAAAGGAACTATGGCCGCTGGCTTCTCCGGAATAAACATGCTCTATGTTCATTCATTTAGAACCATTGGGTTTATAATATGGATAAGTTGTCCGCTATGACGATGTTCGTGCGGGTGGTTGAGCACGGCAGCTTCAGCGCCGCGGCCGACGCTGCCGGCGTGTCTCCCACCATGGCGGGTAAGCAGGTGCGGGCGATAGAAGCGCGCCTGGGAGCTCGCCTGCTGCATCGAACCACCCGGCGTCAGCAACTGACCGAAATCGGCCGACTATATTACGAGCGCTGCAAGCAAGTGCTGGCCGATGTGCAACTGGCTGACGCCAGTGCGAGCGAATTGCAATCCGAGCCTCGCGGCCTGCTGCGTATCGTCTCCCCCGTCACGTTCGGAAGTCACCGCCTGATGCCGGCACTTGCCGATTATCTCGCCATGTATCCCGCCGTGAGCGTGGACGTCATGCTGGACAACGGGGTGCCGGACCTGTCGCGAGAGGGGTGCGAACTCGCAATTCGGATAGGCGAGGTCGCCCAGGTCGATTTGGTGGCGCGCCCTTTGCAGCCGTATCGAAGGATAATGGCCGCGTCAGCGGCCTATCTGGAGCGGCGGGGTACGCCCGCGCATCCCAGAGATTTGTCCGTGCATGACTGCCTCGGCCTTTCTTATTGGCGTCGCCGCGACCAGTGGTATTTGTTCGGCCCGGATGGCGAATGGCGGCCGGATGTGAGCGGGCGATTGTCTGCCGACAATGGCGATGCGCTGCGCGTTGCGGCCTTGAATGGCGCTGGTATCGTCCTTCAGCCGGAAGTCATGCTTGCCGATGATCTTGCCAGAGGTCGCCTCGTGCAGGTGCTGCCGGAATGGACACCCGTCGCCTCACCGATGTACCTGTTATACGCCGTAGACCGTCGGCCGACGGCGAAGCTGCGCAGCATGATCGATTTCTTGCTGAAGCGTTTTGGCGCACATGCTGAGTAGTTATCGCCGCGGCATCCGACAAAATCGCGCATAAAAAATGCCGCCCGAAGGCGGCATTTTGATCATTGCAGAGATTGCGAAATCTCAAACCACTTCGTTGCTTTCAAAAGCCCCGTGGCAGTGCTTATACTTTTTGCCGGAGCCGCAGGGGCAGGTCTCGTTGCGGCCGATGCGGCCCCAGGTCGCCGGATTCTGCGGATCGCGGTTTTCCGGGGCAACGACGTTTTCGTTGACGAGGCTCAGCGGCGCAAATTCGTCTTCACCGGTCGTGGCATCGATATGGCGCGCCTGCATGGGCAGCGTCTGCGGCTCGGCCGGCTGCTGCACCAGTTCAACGCGCGACAACTGACCCGTGACGGCCTGGCGCAGGTTGTTCAGAAGCGACTGGAAGAGTTCGAAAGCCTCGGCCTTGTATTCCTGCAGCGGATCGCGCTGGGCGTAGCCGCGGAAGCCGATGACGGAGCGCAGATGGTCGAGGTTGACGATGTGCTCACGCCAGAGATTGTCTAGCGTCTGCAGCACGATGGAGCGCTCGACATAGGTCATGATCTCAGGGCCGAAGCGCTCGGCCTTTTCCGTGGCGGCCTTGTCTGCTGCTTCCGTCAGGCGGGTGCGGATATCGTCTTCGGCGATACCTTCTTCCTTGACCCAGTCATGCACCGGCATATCGAGATCGAAGAAGTTGGCGACCGCGGTCTTCAGGCCATCGGCATCCCACTGCTCGGCATAAGCGCGCTCGGGGATATACTTGGAAACCAGATCTTCGATGACCTCGTGGCGCATGTCGCCGACGGTTTCGGAGAGATCCGTCGCATCCATCAGCTCGACGCGCTGCTCGAAGATGACCTTGCGCTGATCGTTCAGCACGTCGTCATACTTCAGGACGTTCTTGCGGATATCGAAGTTGCGGGCTTCGACCTTCTTCTGGGCGCGTTCCAGCGCCTTGTTGATCCAGGGATGGACGATGGCTTCGCCTTCCTTGAGGCCGAGCTTCTGCAGCATGCCGTCCATACGATCGGAGCCGAAGATGCGCATCAGGTCATCCTGGAGCGACAGGTAGAATTTCGAGCGGCCGGGGTCGCCCTGACGGCCGGAACGGCCGCGCAACTGATTGTCGATGCGGCGGCTTTCATGGCGCTCGCTGGCGATAACGTAGAGACCGCCGGCGGTGAGCGCCTGCTGCTTGAGCTCCTTGATCTCTTCGGCGATCTTGGCGATTGCCGCATCGCGCTCCGGACCGGGCTCCATCCCGTCCAAATCGCGCTCGACGCGCATATCGAGGTTGCCGCCGAGCTGGATGTCGGTACCGCGGCCAGCCATGTTGGTGGCGATCGTGACCGCGCCGGGAACACCGGCCTGTGCAACGATATAGGCTTCCTGCTCGTGGTAGCGGGCGTTCAGAACCTGGAAGTTGCTGAAGCCCTGCTTGCGCATGAGGTCGGCAAGAAGCTCGGACTTTTCGATCGAGGTGGTGCCGACGAGCACCGGCTGGCCGCGCTTATGGGCGTCCAGAATTTCGGTGATGATCGCCTTATACTTCTCGTCGTGCGTACGGTAGACTTCGTCGTCCTCGTCGATACGCTGGATCGGCAAGTTGGTCGGCACTTCGACCACGTCGAGGCCGTAGATGTTGCCGAATTCTTCCGCTTCCGTCGACGCCGTACCGGTCATGCCGGCCAGCTTGCCGTACATGCGGAAGTAATTCTGGAAGGTGATCTGGGCCAGCGTCTGGTTTTCAGGCTGGATCTGCACCCGTTCCTTGGCCTCCAGCGCCTGGTGCTGGCCGTCCGAATAGCGGCGGCCCGGCATCATGCGGCCGGTGAATTCGTCGATAATGACGACTTCGTCGTTGCGGACGATATAGTCCTTGTCGCGCTGGAAGAGCTTGTGGGCCTTCAGGGCGTTGTTGACGTGGTGGACGATCGCAACGTTTTCGACGTCGTAGAGCGATTCAGCCTTCAGCAAGCCAGCGTCACGCAGCATGTTTTCCAGCTTTTCGGTGCCGTCTTCGGAGAAGTTGGCCGAGCGCTGCTTCTCGTCGATCTCGTAATCGTCCTTCGACAGGCGCGGAATGAAGGCGTCGATCGTGGTATAGAGATCGGAACGGTCGTCGAGCGGGCCGGAAATGATGAGCGGCGTGCGCGCCTCGTCGACGAGGATCGAGTCCACTTCGTCGACGATCGCAAAATTGTGACCGCGCTGCACCATCTGGCCGCGGTCGTATTTCATATTGTCGCGCAGATAGTCGAAGCCGAGTTCGTTGTTGGTGGCGTAAGTGATGTCGCAGGCATAGGCGTCGCGTCGTTCTTCATCCGACAGGCCGTGTATGATGACGCCGGTGCTCAGGCCGAGGAAGCCGTAAATGCGGCCCATGTGGCCACTGTCGCGCTGCGCCAGGTAGTCGTTGACGGTGACGACGTGAACGCCCTTGCCGGCAAGCGCGTTCAGGTAGACGGGCAGGGTCGCGACCAGTGTCTTGCCTTCACCCGTCTTCATTTCGGAGATCGCATTCGAATGCAGGATCATGCCGCCGATGAGCTGTACGTCAAAAGGTCGCATGCCGAGAACGCGCCGCGAGGCCTCGCGCACCACGGCAAAAGCGGGGACGAGAAGGTCGTCGAGCGTCTTGCCGTCGGCAAGCTGCTGGCGGAACTCGACCGTCTTCGCGGCCAAGGCTTCGTCAGACAAAGCGCGCATCTGTTCTTCGAGCGCGTTGATCGCAACGACATTCGGCTGGAATGACTTGACGCGACGGTCGTTGGACGAGCCAAACAACTTGCGGGCAATTCCACCTAGGCTGACCATATGACTGGTCCTTTCTGAGATTTCATCCTGTCGTTTTCTGCTTCATCCGCCACTGAAAAAATCGGGAGTATAGCACAAAACGCCCGGAAACTGTTCTGGACGCGAGGTTGCGTGACAGATAAGAGGGGGGTCGATTGATGTCAACGGGAATTGGCCGATACAGAAAGGCCACATTCTCCTGCTGAAGGCTTTTCCTACCGGATTCATTACTTGGAGCCGGTCGAGACCACCGAAAGGTTATTTTATGTTGAGCTACAACAAACTTGCTGCGGTTGCATTCGCAACATTCGTCACCTTGCAGGCGCCGGTGTTTGCCGCTGACGCCAAAGATCCCGTTGTCGCCAAGGTCGGCGATGTTGAAATCCATCAGTCCGAGCTCGATCTCGCGATCGCCAACCTCGACCCGCAGCTTGGCCAGCTTCCCGACGAACAGAAGAAGGTCGCGGCACTTTCGGCTTCGATCGACGTTAAGCTGCTCGCCAAGGACGCGGCTGCCGAAAAGCTCGACCAGACGCCGGACTTCCAGTCGCACATGGCCTATCTGCGCGATCGCGAGCTGCACAACGCCTATTTCAAGGCGCATGTCGCCGACGCGATCAAGGACGATGAGGTCAAGGCCCGCTACGACAAGGAAGTCGCCGCCCTGCCGAAGCAGGAAGAGGTCCACGCACGCCACATCCTGGTGAAGACCGAGGATGAAGCCAAGGCAATCATCAAGGAACTCGACGCCGGCAAGGATTTTGCCGAACTCGCCAAGGAAAAGTCGACCGACCCGAACAAGGGCGACGGCGGCGATCTCGGCTATTTCGCCCGCGGCCGCATGGTCAAGGAATTCGAAGACGCAGCCTTCGCGCTGCCGGTCGGCACCTACACCAAGACCCCTGTGAAGTCCGACTTCGGCTGGCACGTCATCAAGGTCGAAGACAAGCGCGTCGCTCCGCCGCCGCCGTTCGACCAGGTGAAGGATCAGGTTCGTCAGCTCGTCATGCGCGACAAGTATCTTGAACTCCTGAACAAGGCTAAGCAGGAATCGAAGGTCGTCATCAATGACCCGGCGCTAAGCAAGGCCTATGATGATGCGCAGAAGCAGCAGGATCAGGCGCCGGCAGACGACGTGGTTGCCCCTGACGCTCAGCCGCAGCAGTAAGTCGCAGCAGTCAAACCATCAGGGCCCGGTTTTTTCCGGGCCCTTCACTGGAGCCGGATGATTTTCTTCGGCATCATGCTCGTTCAGGTGGCCTCATGTCCGGTTCTGTCTCCCCGCTCGCTCCCAAATCCTTCGTTTCCATGCCGGCTTTGCGCGGCGTGCGCATGACCACGGCATCCGCCGGTATCAAATACAAGAACCGGACCGACGTCCTGCTCATGGTTTTCGACAGGCCGGCGGCCGTCGCGGGTGTCTTTACCCGCTCGAGGTGCCCGTCGGCTCCCGTCGATTTCTGCCGGTCGAACCTGCCGCACGGCAGCGCCCGGGCCGTCGTCGTCAATTCCGGCAATGCCAATGCTTTCACCGGCCTCAAGGGCCGCCAGGCGACCGAGCTCACCGCCAAGTCGGCGGCCGCTGCCGTCGGCTGCGACGAAAATGAAGTCTACCTCGCCTCGACAGGCGTGATCGGCGAGCCGCTGGATGCGACCAAGTTCGCCGGCGTGCTCGACACCATGGCCAAGGATGCGACCAGCGATTTCTGGTTCGAAGCCGCCAAGGCGATCATGACGACGGATACCTATCCGAAGGTTGCCACCCGCAGCGCCGAGATCGGCGGCGTCAAAGTCACCATCAACGGCATCGCCAAGGGTGCCGGCATGATCGCGCCCGATATGGCGACCATGCTGTCCTTCGTCGTCACCGATGCCGACATCTCTTCCGCTGCCTTGCAGACCCTTCTGTCGGAAGGCGTCGACCCAAGTTTCAATTCGATGACGGTCGACAGCGATACGTCGACGTCGGATACGCTGATGTTGTTCGCCACCGGTGCTGCCGCCGCTGACGGTCAGGCGCATATCGAACGCGCCGATGATCCCAAGCTTGTTGCTTTCCGCACGGCGCTGAACGAGCTCCTGAAGGATCTCGCCATCCAGGTGGTTCGCGACGGCGAAGGCGCCACCAAGATGCTCGAGATTACCGTGACCGGCGCCGAGAATGACGCGGCTGCCAAGCGTATTGCGCTCTCGATCGCCAATTCGCCGCTGGTCAAGACCGCTGCTGCCGGCGAAGACGCCAATTGGGGCCGCGTCGTCATGGCCGTCGGCAAGGCCGGCGAAATGGCCGACCGCGACAGGCTCGCCATCTGGTTCGGTGACGTCCGCGTCGCCGTCAATGGCGAACGCGATGCCTCCTATTCCGAGGAAGCAGCTTCCAACGTGATGAAGCAGCAGGATATTCCTGTGAAAGTCGACCTTGGGCTCGGCAATGGCCGGGCGACGGTCTGG
This sequence comes from Martinezella paranaensis, assembly GCF_014200235.1. NCBI lineage: Bacteria > Pseudomonadati > Pseudomonadota > Alphaproteobacteria > Hyphomicrobiales > Rhizobiaceae > Martinezella > Martinezella paranaensis. Next base: position 480,410 of record NZ_JACHBI010000004.1, read on the forward strand.
ACCTGCGACCTCACCAAGGAATATGTTGCCATCAATGGCGACTACCGGAGCTGATATCCTTCCGATGCATGCGCAGTCTACGATGAACAAGCTGCCTTTGGTGCGCAGGCTCGAAGCCGTTGGTTTCCGGGCATGGCCTGCCTCGTCCGTGCAGTATGATGGCAGTTGGCAGGTGCGGTTGACGGCGGGCCATCCGTCGAAACGGCTGAACTGCGTCGTGCCGCTCGATCCCTCTGACAGCCGCGATCTCGATATCCGGCTGACGAAGGCGCAGCGCAAGTTCGAAGCCTATGGCCGGCCAATGGTGGTGCGCGAGACGCCGCTGGCCTCGCCAATGCTGATCGAGCTGTTGCAGCGCCATGGCTGGACGCGGTTTGAAGAAACCATCGTCATGACCGCCGATCTGATCGATCTCGAGCTTCCCGATACGCTGGATCATCTGCCGAGCCATGATGTCGGCCGGTATGTCGACGCGAGCCTCTTGGTGGATAAAGCCGATCCTATTCTCAAGCCTGCCCTGGCCGAGGTGGTGAGCGGGATCAAGCCGCCGTCGGGCCTTTTCGTCATCGAGAATGACGAGGCCGGACCGGTGGCGACGACACTTTGCGTGCAGGATAACGACCTCGCCGGCATCATGTCGGTGTCGGTGGCGGCTGAGCACCGGCGCAAGGGATTGGCGATCGAGATCCTGACGTCGGCGCTGCGGTGGGCGCGCATGCGCAGCGCCCGGACCGCTTGGCTTCAGGTCGGCGCCTCCAACGAACCGGCATTGGCGCTCTATGCCCGTTTCGGTTTTCGCGAGGCCTATCGTTATTGCTACTGGCGCCCTGCGGGTGAAGCATGAGCGAGGCCGGTCGTAAGATCATTCTGGTCGCTGCCTGCGCGCTCATCGACACCGATGGCCGCATTCTTCTGGCGCAGCGGCCGGAAGGCAAATCGCTGGCCGGTCTTTGGGAATTTCCAGGCGGCAAGGTCGAGCCCGGCGAGACGCCGGAAGAGACCTTGGTGCGCGAACTTCAGGAAGAACTCGGCATCCAGACGAAGATCGCGTGCTTGGCGCCGCTGACCTTTGCTAGCCATACCTACGAAACCTTCCACCTGCTGATGCCTCTTTACATCTGCCGGCGTTACGAGGGGTTCCCGCACGGCCGCGAGGGCCAGGCGATCAAGTGGGTGCGGCCGCAGGCGCTGCGCGACTATCCAATGCCGCCGGCCGACGAGCCGCTGATCCCCTTCTTGCAAGATCTTCTGTAAAGCATCCTGAGCGATGGCGCGCCTACCGCGCCATTCTATAAACCTGTCTTCGAAGCTGGGTCTGCATCGACTTCGGCATCTTTTGATCGGCGCGCCACTTGCAGATATTTTCAGGCATTTCATGCGAAGTTGTGCAGCGTCTCGTCCATAACGGTATCGTTACCGCGGTTGCTGTTTCCGAAATTACAACCAGCTAAACATGGTTAACTGCAATTAAGTCTTCGATATCAATTGCTTAGTTCTTTTCAGGCTTTGCCCCGCGACTCAACGCATATCTAATTTACATGTGGATATTAAGGGATCGTTTATGACCTTCTGGCATTGAATGATCTCAATCAAGCGGTTGGGTGTGCGTTAGAGAAGGCTTGACATTATGGACGACGATTTCTGGAAAGCTGTTCAGGAAAAAGAACAGTCATATTCCTCGTCGCGCAAGACGGGCGCGTTGAATATCGCCTTGCTGTTTGGAACGGCGGCGGTCGCGCTTTCGCTTATCCTGACGCCAATGCTTTCCGACAAATCCAAGTCCAGCGTGCTCGCCAGCGCGCCCGATTTCGACAATATTACGACCGGCTCTATCCCGCAGACTGAAAACGGCAAGCGTTACACGATCCGCCGTAGCGTGCTGCAGCAGGAGCCCGGTTCGGTCTGCATCGTTCAAGGCTATGGCGCCGACAGCGGCTGCTGACTGTTATATTGGTAAAGCCTATCGGGTCCATGAAGGCGCCGGATACGCTCGTTTTCAGATGTTGGGGGTTTGAAGCGTATGCGTTCCGTACGGCGTTTTTTTCGTGACGAGACCGGTGCCACGGTCGTCGAATATGGCCTGATCGTCGCGCTGATGTCGGTGGCGATCATCAGTGGCGTCGGCGCCTTCGGCACCAGCCTGTCGGCGATGTTCAATTACATCTCCAACACGGTCGCTAATTCGCCGGCTAATTGACGGGTTCGCCCAGGTCAGCGAACCGGGTCCGATCCATTCACTGTTTCAGCTTGTGCTCTTCGACTTTCAGCGCATCGGCAAGCCGTGCCTTGGCTGAGCCGGGTTGCAGCGGCTTCTGCTGGCTTTCATGCGGCGTCCAGCCGGACGCGTAGATGATCGAGAAAGTCGCCCTTATTCTCCCATCGGGATCGGAATAGCGCTCGGCATAGAGTTCGGCTGCGCGCAGGAAGAAAGCGCGCGTCAGCGGCTTGCGGCTGCGGTCGGCCAGCGGATTGGTCATGCCCATGGCACGCAGGTCCCGCATCAGCGCAAAGAGATTGTCGTAGCGCACCGTATATGTCTCGGCGTCGATCACCGGCAAAGTGAAGCCCGCACGCTGCAGCAAGCCGCCGACATCGCGAACATCGGCAAAAGGAATGACGCGTGGGCTGGCGCCACCGGTCAGCTCGATCTCCGTCGCGAGCAGCACGTCGCGCAGTTCCTGCAGTGTACCGGAGCCGGGGATCGCAGCCAGAAACAGGCCATCGGCCTTCAGCGCGCGGCGGATCTGGATGAAGACACCCGGCGTATCGTTGGTAAGGTGCAGGCTGAGCGGCGACAGCACCAGGTTGACGGATTCCGCTTCCAGCGGCAGCTCTTCCAACGGAGCTTTGATCAGATCCTCGCCGCTCACGGCAAAGCCGGTCTCGCTTTCGATACGCTTGATATGGCCGATCTTGCCGGTCGCGAAGGCCTCACGAGCGGCAATCCCGGTTGCGCCGTGCAGTTCGACCGCCTCGTCAAAATGTCGCTCGATGACGGCAAGCCGTTCGGCCAGTTCGCGGGCGGCGATCTCCAGCAGGAAAGCCGCCCTGTGGTCTCCCTGGGCAAGCGCACGGTGCCTGCGGGCGGCGAGCAGCGATTGGTCGAAGACGATTTCCATGACGGTTTCCTGCGATCACTATTTCATTGATGGGGCCGAGCGGCCACGCGCGTTTTCCTTCGCAAAGGCGCCGGGAAAAAGCTAGTGTCAACCATATGGGGATGATGGGACGCGAAATCACGGTATCGATGCTGCGGGCCGGCTTGATAAAGCCGTGGTCGGCGCTGGCCGATCTCATCTATCCGCCGGCTTGCGCCGGCTGCGGCACGTCGACGGGGGCGCATCGCAGCCTTTGCCCCGCCTGCTGGTCCGGCATCCGCTTCATCGAGCGGCCCTATTGTGAGGTGCTGGGCAGTCCGTTTTTCCACGATCTCGGCACGGGGATTTTGAGCGCCGAGGCGATCGCCGATCCGCCTGTGTTCGATCGGCTGCGCTCGGCTGCCATTCACGACGGGGTGGTGCGCGATCTCGTGCTGGGATTGAAGTATCGCGACCGCACCGATCTGGCGCCAATGATGGCCGGCTGGATGCTGCGCGCCAGTGACGGCACCGTTGCCGCCTGCGATGCCATCATTCCGGTGCCGCTGCATCGGGCGCGGCTGTTCTCGCGCAAATACAATCAGGCGGCGGAACTTGCTTGCCACCTGGCGCGGCTTTCGGACAAACCGCTGCTGGCAGCGACATTGTTGCGCGTCAAGCGGACGACGCAGCAGGTCGGCCTCGGGGCGAGGGCGCGTCAGGACAATGTGCGGGGCGCTTTCGCCATTCCCGAAGGCCGGGCCGGCGATGTCTTTGGCCGCCGCATCGTGCTGGTAGATGATGTCTATACGACCGGCGCGACCGTTGCAGCGGCGACGAAAATGCTGAAAAAAGCCGGCGCGGCTGACGTAACGGTTTTAACCTTTGCAAGGGCTGTCGGCGATCTTATATGACAGTAAACCTGTCTTTTTCGGAGTGGATCATGGCATCCGTCGTTATTTATACGCGTGAATTCTGTGGCTATTGCGCCCGGGCAAAAGCGCTGCTCGACTCCAAGGGCGTCGATTATGTCGAACACAACGCCACTTATTCGCCCGAGCTGCGCCAGGAGATGATTTCGAAGGCGAAGGGTCGTTCGACCTTCCCGCAGATTTTCATCAATGGCGAGCATGTCGGCGGATGTGATGATATTCATGCGCTCGACCGGGCCGGCAAGCTCGATACGCTGCTTGCCGCCTGAACCGGACAAAACGGGGAGAGAACAATGACCTTCAAGGCTGCCGCCATTCAGATGTGCTCCGGTGTCGATCCGGTGAAGAACGCTGCCGATATGGCGCGGCTGGTTCGCGAGGCGGCGGCTAAAGGCGCCGTTTACGTGCAGACGCCGGAAATGACCGGGGCGGTGCAGAAGGATCGGCCGGGTCTGCGCGCGGTGCTGCGCGACGAAGCCAATGATATCATCGTCAAGACGGCCGCTGAGCTGGCTCAGGAACTCGGCATTCACCTGCATGTCGGCTCGACCGCGATCGCGCTCGACGACGGCAAGATCGCCAATCGTGGCTTCCTCTTCGGCCCTGATGGTAGGCTGCTCAGCCGCTACGACAAGATCCACATGTTCGACGTCGATCTCGATAATGGCGAGAGCTGGCGCGAAAGCGCGGTCTATCGTCCCGGCTCCGAGGCGCGCATCGTGTCGCTGCCCTTTGCCGAGCTCGGCTTCTCCATTTGCTACGACGTGCGCTTTCCGCAGCTCTTCCGCGCCCAGGCTGTCGCCGGTGCTCAGGTGATGACGGTGCCTGCCGCCTTCACCAGGCAGACGGGCGAGGCGCATTGGGAAATCCTGCTTCGGGCGCGCGCCATCGAAAACGGCATGTTCGTCATCGCCGCCGCTCAGGCAGGTACGCATGAGGATGGCCGCGAGACCTTCGGCCATTCGATGATCATCGATCCCTGGGGCAAGGTGCTGGCATCGGCCGGCGGCACGGGCGAGGCGGTCGTTATCGCCGAGATCGACGTCGCGGCTGTCAAAGCTGCTCACGACAAGATCCCCAATCTGAAGAATGCGCGCGAGTTTTCGCTGGAAAAGATCGCGACGCCGGCGGCTGGAGGCGTCGCTGCTTGATCCGCTATTCGCTGAGATGTGACAGTGCCCATGAGTTCGAGGGCTGGTTTTCGGAAAGCGCCGATTTCGACCGGCAGGTCGCAAGCGGTTTCCTGACCTGCCCCGTCTGCAATTCGGGTGTGATCTCCAAACTCCTGATGGCGCCGTCGGTTTCCACCGGGCGCAAGAAGGAGGAGTTGCAGACGCTTGCCATGGATACTGCGCGCAAGGAGGCCTTGAACAAGCTCAAGGAGGCCGTCGACGCCATCAAGGCCAATGCCGAGGACGTCGGCACGAAATTCCCCGAAGAGGCCCGCAAGATCCACTATGGCGAGGCGGACGCCAGGGGCATCATCGGCAAGGCGACGCCGGATGAGGCGCAGGCGCTGGTCGAAGAGGGTATCGAGATCGCCGCTATCCCGGTATTGCCGGACGACATCAACTGATGCCCAGCGGCAAGCATCTCGCCATGTATAATTTCGGGCTGCATGTTGCGCCCTATAGCAGCCCCGCAGTCGAAGGATTTCGCCTGCGGGAAGCGGCAAATTTCGAGGCAGCCGCCCGCGCCCATGGCTTCATCGGCCGCTCCGGTTACGATGGAGACCCGGGACCGGCATGTTGGGGTAAGCAGGTTTTCCCGCGCTTCATCGAAGGCAGCGGCTTTGCGACAGCGCCGTCTTCCCTGTCTCTTTGGACCGATATCGAATCACTGATGGCTTTCAGCTATGACGGCGTTCACGCCGATGCACTGAAGCACGCGCGGCACTGGAACGTGAAACAACGTTGGCCGGCGCTGGTTCTGTGGTGGGTGGATGCCGATGTCATTCCGGAATGGAAAGACGGTGCCGAGCGTCTGGAGCGGCTTCACGACGAAGGGCCGAGCGCGGCGGCGTTTTCATTCAAGCAGCCCTATGCTGCCACTGGCCATCCGGCGACGATCGATCGTAGCAGGGTGAAGGAAATTGCAGCAAAAAATGCGATGGGCCAGAGCGATTTGCTGGCGCATGTCCTGGCGCTGAAAGCTTAGCGGACACCCCCGGTCACCGGCGAAGAAGATTTCACCCCGCCCGCTTTGCCAGCAGCATGTAGTTCACGTCCATGTCCTTCGACAGGTTCCATCGGTCCTGCAGCGGCGAATAGAAGACGCCGGTGCGGGCGATGATGTCGAGGCCGTTTGCGCCGAGCGGCTTCTCTATCTCTTCCGGGCGGACAAGCTTCTCATATTGATGCGTGCCGCGCGGCAGCCAGCGCAGGACGTTTTCGGCGGCGAAGATGGCCAATGCCGCTGCTTTCATCGTCCGATTGATGGTGGCGACGAACATCAGGCCGCCGGGGCGCACCATCTTGGCGCAGGTCGAAAGGAAAAATTCGACGTCGGCAACGTGCTCCACCACTTCCATGTTCAGCACGATATCGAATGTCTCGCCGGCCTCAGCCAGTTGCTCGGCTGTGACGGCGCGGTAGTCGACGGGAACGCCGGAGGCTTTCGCATGGGTCGAGGCAATGCCGATGTTCTTTTCGGAAGGGTCGGCGCCGACGACCGAGGCCCCCATGCGCGCCACCGGCTCCGACAGCAATCCGCCGCCACAGCCGATATCGAGTACGCGCAGGCCCTCCAGTGGCCGTGCGCTCTTCGGATCGCGGCCGAAATTCTCGCAGGCATGGTCGCGGATATAGGCGAGCCGCACCGGATTGAACTTATGCAGCGGCTTGAACTTGCCGGTCGGGCTCCACCATTCCGCCGCCATCGCTGAAAAGCGGTCCACTTCGCTCTGGTCGATCGTGCTTTTCGCCGCTTCGGTCATGGTCTTGCTCCTTGGTCTACGCCGCGTCACCCGCCTGCCAATTGAGCAGGTGACGCCCTGGTAGATGTGAAGTCGGACGATCGGAAGCCGATGTCAAGGGTCCGGCTGCCTCAACGGCTATGGGCCGCTATGCTCAGCGCGCCGGAACGAGCATCCGGCGCAGCGTTCCGTCTTTCAAGAGGAACTGATGGTAGAGGGCGCCGGCGGCATGCAGGCCGATGAGGATGATGAATGCGGGCTTGCCCAGGCCGTGAATATCGCCAAAGGGATCGGAGAAATAATAGGCCAGCAGGCCGGTCAGGGGAACGAGCAGCAGAAGCGCGTAGAACAGCCAATGTGCCGCGGCGGCAAGTTTTACCAGCAGCGCGGAAGCGCCGGCGGGCTTGGGTGTTCCGAACGCGACGCGCAAGGCAAGGCGCAAAAGGACGAGCAACAGGACTGCGACACCCACCCAATAATGCGCCGTGCCCAAAGACATATCCGCCGGCGAAACGGTGTTTCCCCTTACCTGCGCGTCGACCACCGTAGTCATGCTCTCCCCGAACAGGAGCTGAAACAGGACCAGCGCTGCAATGATCCAATGCAATGAGATCTGGGTGGTGGAATAGCCAAGGGCGCGATTTGAAGTCATGAGGGTTGCTCTCTGAAGTTGACGTGCGCGGACTATCCTTTCCGTATCTGACATGGGCCTGAAGCAGGCTTTGCCCGCTTCAATTTTCATGAGGCTCGGTGTTTCCGACGCTTCACGCTGTTCAAGACATCGGCCAGCAACGCGAGGACAAGTGCCACCGCACCGCAAAGGAAGATGATGCCGTAGTTTTCGCCGGTGTGGATGAAGAGATAGGAATAGCCATAGCCGCCAAGCGCCTGGAAAAGAGCGAAAGCCGTCGTTGCCCGGCTCCAGGCGGCGCGTTGGGCGACGTGGCTATGCGGCAGGATTTCCTGGATGCGGCCGAGCACCAGCGGCACGATGCCTGGCGTGAAGATGCCAAGCAGCACCGTGGCAAAGCCGACCAGCCAGGGATTGCCGGATGTGGCCAGCGTGGCGGCGCCGACAGCCTGTAGCAGCAGAGCGCCGCGATAGGCTGGGGCAAAGCCGATGCGGTCTGCGGCATAGCCAGTTAGTACCGGGCCGGTGATGGCAGCAACGCCATAGAGCACCCAGCAGGCCGCTCCGATGTCGGCACCACGGCCGAGACCACGGGCGACGTAGTCGACCAACAGCACCATGACGGGCACGAGGCCGAGGGCATTGGCGGCATATTGGCCATAGAGGATACGCAGCGACCATTCGGCCTTTGCTGTGGGATGGTGGGCCGCGGCGTGCGCCGCCGGTGCCGGCGGATTGGTCGCAGGCCAGCCGAACCAACTGACGGCGGTCAGGATGAGTGACAGGACCCCTAAGCCGATCCAGGTTTCGCGAAGACCGATGCGCAGCAGTGCGGGCACCAGGGTTCCCGAGGCGGCGATGCCGAGACCGAGGCCGAGGAAAATCATGCCGCTGACGAAGCCGCGTCGGGGGACCGGGATGTGCGGCAGGATGGTGGTCGCGACGAGCACCATGATGGCGCCGCCGGCAAGACCGGAGAGGAAGCGCCAGACAAAAAACCAGGTGACGGAGACCGGAAAGGCGCAGGCGAAGAAGGCCGCGGTCGCGGCGACCATCAGCAGCCGCAGCGCCAGACGATTGCCGAGACCGGCAGCCAGGGGCCGGCCGAGCAAGGCACCGGCGAGGTATCCGGCAAAATTGGCCGCACCCAGCGTCACCGTATCGCCGGCCGAAAACCAATGTGCGCTGATGAGCGGCGGGATCAGCGGCGTATAGGCGAAGCGGGCGAGACCGATCGCAACGAGGCTCCCGCAGAGGCCGGCGATGGTGGCATACCAGGCGGCAGCGGTGAGAGGCGCAGGTTCCGTGACGGAGGGAGAGACGTTCGAACGGCGTAAGGGGGCAGACATGGCACAAAGCTTTTCTGTTCGGAGCGAGCTTGCCGCGTCCGGTTCGGTGTTTCGTGAAGAGAGGGTTCTATGGCGGAGGCTTATCCGTCCGGCCTGCTTTCGGGCAGCGGCCAGGGCAAGGTCAGCATGGCCATTGCCGGCCGCAGGATACCATTCAGCAATTCGCGCTCTGGCCGGACACGGACAAGCGCGCGCAAACCGAACTGCACCGAGAGCAGCAATTTGGCGAGGTCCTCCGGCGGCAGGTCTACGGGAATTTCACCGCTTGCCTGAGCGGCGACGACCGACCGAAGAAAAAAGGCTTCGATCTCGGCCGTCTCGTCGGCGACGACACGCCGCATTTCCAGATCGTCGGAACGTGCCTCCAGGGTGGTGTTGACCAGCATGCAGCCGCGATGCTCGGTATCGGCCAGGGAACGCTCGACGACTTCCTGGAAGTAGCCGACAATGCGAAGCCCCGGCGAGTAAATTGCCTCCATCCGTGTGATGCGGGCATGGAGGTTCCGATCGAGATAATGCTTCAGCGCCTTCAGATAGAGGCCGCGCTTGTCTCCGAAAGCATTGTAGAGGCTTGCATGCGTCAGCCCCATGCGGTCGGTCAGATCGCGGGTCGAGGTTGCTTCGTAACCCTTCGACCAGAATATCTCGCCCGCCGCCTCTAGAACGCTGTCCTCATCGAATTGCCGGGGTCTTGCCATCGGGAAATTCTCGCAACCTGTTCAAAGGCGATTTATTATGGAGCGTCTGCTCTAAAACGGGATATAGAGCATACGCTCTAAAATGGCAAGTCGATCGGCTATACTGCGCTGTTAACGAAGGCGCGTTCCTCAACAATCCAGTCGTGCTTAAAAGTGGGCTATTGAAGTGGAGGCGCGAAAGCCGACTGAGCCGCGCTATTGCACCCGCCCGCCAAACTCGTTAAGAGACGCCCCCATTGAGATCAGGCTTTTCCGGCTAATGGACTGGAAGGGCGATTTTGCATGCCGGGCTCGTAGCGTATCGGCCGCCCGGCGCTGGTACTGGTAGAGGCACATGGCACGTATCGTGATGAAATTCGGCGGGACATCCGTCGCGGATCTGGACCGTATCAAGAATGTCGCCCGCCATGTGAAACGTGAGGTCGACGCGGGCCATGAAGTGGCAGTCGTCGTCTCCGCCATGTCTGGCAAGACCAACGAGCTGGTTGGCTGGGTGCAGAACACGCCTAAGGTCGCCGGCGCCGATCACTCGATTTACGATGCCCGCGAATATGATGCCGTCGTCGCTTCCGGCGAGCAGGTGACCTCCGGGTTGCTGGCGATCGCACTGCAGGCGATGGGCATCAACGCCCGCTCCTGGCAGGGCTGGCAGATTCCGATCAGGACCGACAACGCTCACGGCGCGGCGCGCATTCTCGAAATCGACGGCGGCGAAATGGTCCGCCGCATGCAAGAGGGCCAAGTGGCCGTCGTCGCCGGCTTCCAGGGTCTTGGCCCCGACAACCGCGTCTCGACGCTCGGCCGCGGTGGTTCCGATACCTCGGCAGTGGCGATCGCCGCGGCCGTGAAGGCTGATCGCTGCGATATCTATACCGACGTCGACGGCGTCTACACGACCGATCCGCGCATCGAACCGAAGGCGCGGCGTCTGAAGAAGATCGCCTTCGAAGAAATGCTGGAAATGGCCTCGCTTGGCGCAAAGGTGCTGCAGGTGCGCTCGGTCGAGCTGGCCATGGTCTTTAAGGTTCGCACCTTCGTGCGCTCCTCTTTCGAGGATCCCGATGCTCCGGGCATGGGCGATCTGTTGAACCCGCCCGGAACGCTGATTTGTGACGAGGAAGAAATCGTGGAACAGGAAGTAGTCACCGGCATTGCCTATGCCAAGGATGAAGCCCAGATCTCGCTGCGCCGTCTCGCCGACCGGCCGGGCGTCTCCGCTGCGATCTTCGGGCCGTTGGCCGAAAGCCACATCAACGTCGACATGATCGTCCAGAACATCTCCGAGGACGGTTCCAAGACCGATATGACCTTCACGGTTCCTTCGGGCGATGTCGAAAAGGCGCTGCGCGTTCTTGGCGAAAACAAGGACAAGATCGGCTACGACGTCATCCAAAACGAATCAGGTCTCGTCAAAGTCTCCGTCATCGGCATCGGCATGCGTTCGCATGCTGGCGTTGCAGCGACCGCTTTCCGTGCACTTGCCGAAAAAGGCATCAACATCAAGGCTATTACGACGTCGGAAATCAAGATTTCCATCCTGATCGACGGTCCTTATGCAGAACTGGCAGTCAGGACTTTGCATTCCTGCTACGGTCTGGATAAGAGTTGATTCAGGACTGCTGACGACGGACCGCGACGGAGGTGAGTTTCGGCCGGCCCTGACGTGGGCAAGTCAGGCATGACATCTTGATTTCGGGAGCTAGAGACGCAATGAGAGACCTTTCCGGCGGTCCACGCGTTCTGCTCAAGCGGCTGCGCGAACTCATGGCGGAGCCGCTGGAGCCGCAAGAGCGTCTTGACCGGATCGTCCGCCAGATCGCCAGCAACATGGTCGCGGAAGTTTGCTCGGTCTACGTGTTGCGCGCCGATGGTGTGCTCGAGCTTTACGCCACCGAAGGTCTGAAAAAAGAAGCCGTCCACCTGTCGCAATTGAAGATGGGCCAGGGCCTGGTCGGCACGATCGCCGCTTCCGCCCAGCCGCTCAATCTCTCCGACGCGCAATCGCATCCCGCCTTCCGCTACCTGCCGGAAACCGGTGAAGAGGTCTACCACTCCTTCCTCGGCGTGCCGATCCTGCGCACGGGCCGCTCGCTCGGCGTTCTCGTTGTACAGAACAAGGCGAGCCGCAACTATCGCGAAGAGGAGCTGGAAGCGCTCGAAACGACGGCGATGGTACTGGCCGAGATGATCGCCACCGGCGAGCTGAAAAAGATCACCAAGCCGGGCCTCGAACTCGATCTTACCCGCTCGGTCACCATTGATGGCGACACCTACAATGAAGGCATCGGCCTCGGCTATGTCGTGCTGCATGAGCCGCGCATCGTCGTTACCAATCTTCTGAACGAGGATACCGAAAAGGAAATCCGCCGCCTGGCGGACGCGCTCGGTTCCCTGCGCATCTCGATCGACGACATGCTGTCGCGCCGTGACGTTTCAATGGAAGGCGAGCACCGCGAGGTCCTGGAGACCTACCGCATGTTCGCCCACGACCAGGGCTGGGTACGCAAGCTGGAGGAGGCTGTCCGCAACGGCCTGACCGCGGAAGCCGCGGTCGAGAAGGTGCAGAGCGACACCAAGGCGCGGATGATGCGCCTGACCGATCCTTATCTGCGCGAGCGTATGCATGACTTCGAGGATCTGGCGAACCGGCTGCTCAGGCAGTTGATCGGCTATTCCGGCCGCACCGTGGCCGAGGGTTTCCCGAACGATGCGATCATCTTTGCGCGCGCCATGGGTGCTGCCGAGCTGCTCGACTATCCCCGCGCCAATATTCGTGGTCTGGTGCTGGAAGAGGGCGCGGTCACCAGCCATGTCGTCATCGTCGCCCGCGCCATGGGCATTCCGGTCGTCGGCCAGGCGGCGGGGGTGGTGGCGCTCGCCGAAAATGGCGATCCTGTGATCATCGATGGCGATGGCGGCCATGTCCACCTGCGGCCGATGGCCGATCATCAGCGCTCCTACGAGGAAAAGGTGCGCTTTCGCGCCCGCCGGCAGGAACAGTTCCGGGCGCTGCGTGCGGTCGAACCGGTCACCAAGGACGGGCAGCGCATTTCGCTCATGATGAATGCCGGTCTGCTGGTCGATCTCCCGCAGCTTGCCGAATCCGGCGCGGAAGGCATCGGCCTGTTCCGCACGGAACTGCAGTTCATGATCGCCTCGACCATGCCGAAGGCGGAGGAGCAGGAAGCCTTCTACCGCAATGTCATGAAGCAGGCCGGTGGTCACGTCGTCACCTTCAGGACGCTCGATATCGGCGGCGACAAGGTCGTGCCCTATTTCCGCGCCCATGAGGAAGAAAATCCGGCGCTCGGTTGGCGCGCCATTCGCCTGTCGCTCGATCGGCCCGGCCTGCTGCGCACACAGTTGCGCGCCATGCTGAAGGCGGCGGCAGATGGCGAATTGAAGATGATGGTGCCGATGGTCACGGAAGTCTCCGAGATTGAAGCGGTGCGCGAACTCGTGCAGAAGGAAGTGCAGCATCTGTCGCGCTTCGGCCATAGCCTGCCGCGCAAGTTCCAGTTCGGCGCGATGCTGGAGGTGCCGGCGCTGTTGTGGCAGTTGGACGAGCTGATGGCGGCGGTCGACTTCGTATCGGTCGGCTCCAACGATCTCTTCCAGTTTTCGATGGCGGTCGATCGCGGTAATGCACGCGTCTCCGACCGTTTCGATCCGCTCGGACGCCCGTTCCTGCGCATTCTGCGCGACATCGTGCGCGCCGGCGAGCGCAACAAGACGCCGGTAACGCTTTGCGGCGAACTCGCCGGCAAGACGATTTCGGCCATGGCGCTGCTGGGTGTCGGTTTCCGCTCGGTGTCGATGTCGCCGGCATCCATCGGTCCGGTCAAGGCGATGCTGCTGGGTCTCGATCTCCAGGCATTGACCGCGGTCATGGAAGAAGCGCTGAACGACACGCATCCGAAGACCTCGATGCGCGAGATCCTTGTCCGCTTCGCCGAGAGCCACAATATTCCATTGTAGACCAGAACGAATAAGAAGAATCGGAGTGTGGGGTGGCGAATCTTCCCATTGAAAAAATGCGCGAATTGGAGCGCCGTTTCGGTGAGATCGAAGCGCGCATGTCGGCTGGTCCGTCGGCGGACGTCTATGTGAAGCTTGCTTCCGAATATTCCGAATTGCAGCCGGTCGTCACCAAGATCCGCGACTATGAGAAGGCGATCGCCGAGGCTTCCGATCTCGAAACCATGCTGACCGACAAGTCGGTCGACCGCGAGATGCGCGATCTCGCCGAGATGGAGTTGCCGGAGGTCAAGGAGCGGATCGAGACACTGGAGAAAGACATCCAGATCCTGCTGCTGCCAAAGGATGCCGCCGACGAGAAGAGTGCGATCCTGGAAATACGCGCCGGCACCGGCGGTTCCGAAGCAGCACTTTTCGCGGGCGATCTTTTCCGGATGTATGAGCGCTTCTCGGCCAATAACGGCTGGAAGGTCGAAATTCTCTCTGCCAGCGACGGTGAAGCAGGCGGCTACAAGGAAATCATCGCGACCATTAGCGGCAAGGGCGTGTTCTCGCGGCTGAAATTCGAATCCGGCGTGCATCGCGTGCAGCGCGTGCCGGAAACCGAGGCGGGCGGGCGTATCCACACCTCGGCGGCGACCGTGGCCGTGCTGCCGGAAGCCGAGGAAATCGACATCGAAATCCGCCCCGAGGATATCCGCATCGATACCATGCGCTCCTCCGGTGCCGGTGGTCAGCACGTCAACACGACGGACTCGGCGGTACGCATCACCCATCTTCCCTCGGGGATCGTGGTGACGAGTTCGGAAAAATCGCAGCATCAAAACCGCGCCAAGGCAATGCAGGTGCTGCGGTCGCGCCTCTTCGACATGGAGCGTCAGCGCGCCGACAGCGAACGGTCCGCTGATCGCAAGAGCCAGGTTGGTTCCGGCGACCGCTCCGAGCGTATTCGCACCTATAATTTCCCGCAGGGCCGGATTACCGATCATCGCATCAACCTGACGCTCTATAAGCTCGACCGGATGATGGAAGGCGAGATTGACGAGGTGGTCGATGCGCTTTTGGCGGATTACCAGGCGAGCCAGCTCGCCCAGCTCGGCGAACAGGCATGAGCAGCGGGCAGGGACCGACCGTCGCGGAGCTTTTCCAGGAGATACGTGCCCGCTTCATCGAGGCGGATCTCGATGATCCGGCCACCGAGGCGCGCATCCTCGTCGGCGGTCTTCTCGATCTTTCATCGACGGAACTCGTTACCTGCGGCTCCGATAGGGTGGCACAGGAGCGCGTCGAAACGGCCCGTGCGGCGGTGGCGCGACGGCTCAATCACGAGCCGGTGCATCGTATCCTGGGCGAACGGGAATTTTATGGCCTGCCGTTGAAGCTCTCGCCGGCGACGCTGGAGCCGCGGCCGGATACGGAAATCTTGGTCGATACGGTACTTCCGCATGCGCGACGTCTTGTATTAGAGCATGGGAATATCCATATACTCGACATCGGAACGGGAACCGGGGCCATCTGCCTCGCTTTGCTCCACGAATGTCCGCAGGCGACAGGTATTGGTTCCGATATTTCCAGCGAAGCTTTGGAAACGGCGCGGGCGAATGCAGCGCGCAATGGCTTGGCGGCACGGTTTGATACTGTGCAAGGAAGCTGGTTTGAAGCCATCCACGGTCGATTTCATGTGATTGTCTCAAATCCGCCCTATATTGAGTCCAGTGTCATTTCCACTCTCGCTCCAGAAGTAAAGAATTTCGATCCTCCGGCAGCTCTCGACGGTGGCGTTGATGGGCTGGATGCATATAGAGCGATCGCAAGAGATGCGGCGCGGTTTCTATACCGAGATGGTATCGTCGGAGTGGAAATCGGCCATAATCAGCGCAAAACAGTGACTTCGGTTTTTGAAGGAGCAGGATTTTTTCTCATTGATGCAGTTCGGGACTACGGTCACAATGACCGAGTTCTCGTGTTTAAACATCATGATTGACGCGACAATTTGCTGCAGGTTCATGGGACCTTGTTGTTATCGCAAAGAAAAGGCTTGGATTTCCTGAGGAAGCAATATAGGTTGCGCTCACGCGTTGGGCGGCTGGGAATAGGCGAGACGATTCGCCTGTCTTGGACAGCCTCGGGGAACCACTCTCTGATAAGAGTGACAAAGGTTGAAGATAACCCAATGCGTGATCAGTTAATCTGACGTAGTCGAGCGGCAGACGGGCGCTTAAGGCGCAGTTTGCTTGCGGCACGCAGGCCCTGGCTTGGAAGGTTCCGGCCACGGCGGCAGGTGCCGTGCATAATTTCATCCCAACTAAGAGAATTCAGGTGAAGGATCTATGAGGCCAGGACAGCAGAACAAGCGCGGTCGGGGGCGTGGTAACAACAACGGCGGCGGCGGCGGAAATAACAATAATAATAATTTCAACCGCAAGGGCTCGAACCCACTGACCAGGACTTATGACAGCTCTGGTCCGGACGTGAAAATTCGCGGAACCGCGCAGCATATCGCCGAGAAGTATTCGGCTCTCGCTCGCGACGCGCAAAGCTCCGGCGACCGCGTCATGGCGGAAAACTATCTCCAACACGCTGAACACTATAACAGGATCATTGCCAGCGCTCAGGCGCAGATGCAGGAACGCTATCAGCGCGACGAGCATCATAACTACAATGATCGCGACAATGCCGACCGCGACATCGATGATATCGATACGAACGAGATGGACGACCAGCCGCAGATGGCTCCGCCTCCGGCACGTCAGCAGCCTGCTCCCGCCGTTGCCGCAGCCCCCGCTCCCGAGCCGGAAGTTATCGATGGCACTGGCCCGCAGCCGGTGATCGAGGGTATCCCGGCCGAGGTGGCGATCGAAGAAGAGACGCCCGCCGCTGCGACCGAGCGCCAGCCGCGTCGCCGCAACGCCGGCAATCGTCCCCGCCGCCAGCCGCGCCGCAACGCCGATGGCGAAGGCAAGGGCGAAGCTGCTGCGACCGAAGCTCCGGCTTTGGCCGACGCCGCATCGGAATAAGAACGGCTTCGAGTGAACAGGTGGTCCCAGCAATCGCGGAGCACCGATTCCAATTCTGCAAAACCCCGGTGTGAAGCCGGGGTTTTTCATTTCCGTTGCCCTTTAAACTTTTCAAAACTCCTCCCATATTCTTCGCAGTTGCTTCGCCGCAAATCTCAATAAGTGGCGGGCGGGGTCTGCCTTTTCAGGGGGCTCAATCTCAGTCATCGGTCTGCGCCAATAAGGGCAGGGCGATCCATGGAGGTCCGATATGAATATTGAAAAATACTCCGAGCGGGTGCGTGGCTTTTTGCAATCCGCGCAGACCAATGCGCTGGCGCAGGGTCACCAGCAATTCACTCCCGAACATGTGCTGAAGGTGCTTCTGGACGACGATCAGGGCATGGCCGCGTCGTTGATCGAGCGCGCCGGCGGCGACGCCAAGGCCGCACGTCTTGCCAACGATGCCGCGCTGGCCAAATTGCCGAAAGTGTCCGGTGGCGACGGCCAGGTCTATCTTGCACAGCCGCTTGCCAAGGTGTTTACCGCGGCTGAAGACGCCGCCAAAAAGGCCGGAGACAGTTTCGTTACCGTCGAACGCCTGTTGCAGGCCCTGGCGATGGAGCCCTCGGCTTCGACGTCAACCACTCTGAAGAATGCAGGCGTTACGCCGGTAGGGCTCAATCAGGTCATCAACGACATTCGCAAGGGCCGCACCGCTGATTCCGCCAATGCGGAACAGGGCTTCGATTCCTTGAAGAAATATGCCCGCGACCTTACCGCCGAGGCTCGTGAGGGCAAGCTCGATCCGGTGATTGGTCGCGACGACGAAATCCGACGCACCATCCAGGTCCTGTCCCGGCGCACGAAGAACAATCCGGTTCTGATCGGCGAACCCGGCGTCGGCAAGACGGCAATCGTCGAAGGTTTGGCGTTGCGCATCGTCAATGGCGACGTGCCGGAATCGCTGAAGGACAAGAAGCTGATGGCGCTCGACATGGGTGCCCTGATTGCCGGCGCGAAATTCCGCGGCGAGTTCGAGGAGCGGCTGAAGGCCGTGCTCAACGAAGTGCAGTCGGAAAACGGCGAGATCATCCTCTTCATCGACGAGATGCATACCTTGGTCGGCGCCGGCAAGGCCGATGGCGCCATGGATGCCTCGAACCTCTTGAAGCCAGCGCTTGCCCGCGGTGAGCTGCATTGCGTCGGCGCGACCACGCTTGATGAATACCGCAAGCACGTCGAGAAGGATCCGGCGCTTGCCCGTCGTTTCCAGCCGGTCATGGTTGAGGAGCCGACGGTCGAGGACACGATCTCGATCCTGCGCGGCTTGAAGGAAAAATACGAGCAGCATCACAAGGTCCGCATCGCCGATGCGGCCCTGGTGGCCGCCGCGACCTTATCGAACCGCTACATCACCGACCGCTTCCTGCCGGACAAGGCCATCGACCTCATGGACGAAGCCGCCGCGCGCCTGCGCATGCAGGTGGATTCGAAGCCGGAAGAGCTCGATGAACTCGATCGCCGCATCATCCAGCTCAAGATCGAGCGCGAGGCGCTGAAGAAGGAGACCGACCAGTCCTCGGCCGACCGGCTGAAGCGGTTGGAGACCGACCTTACCGCACTGGAAGAGGAAGCCGATGCGCTGACCGCGCGTTGGCAGGCCGAGAAGCAGAAGCTGGGCCTCGCCGCCGATCTGAAGAAAAAGCTCGACGAGGCCCGTAACGAGCTGGCGATCGCCCAGCGCAAGGGTGAATTCCAACGTGCCGGCGAGCTTGCTTATGGGGTGATCCCCAATCTGGAGAAGGATCTCCAGGCTGCCGAAGAGCAGGATGGCGGTCGCGATTCCATGGTGCAGGAAGTCGTCACTGCCGACAACATCGCCCATGTCGTCTCCCGCTGGACCGGGATTCCCGTCGACAAGATGCTGGAAGGCGAGCGCGACAAGCTGCTCCGGATGGAAGACGAACTGGCGAAGTGGGTCGTCGGCCAGGGTGATGCCGTCCAGGCGGTATCGCGCGCCGTTCGCCGTTCGCGCGCCGGTCTGCAAGATCCGAACCGGCCGATCGGTTCGTTCATCTTCCTCGGCCCGACCGGCGTCGGCAAGACCGAACTGACCAAGGCGCTTGCCCGCTTCCTCTTCGACGACGAGACGGCGATGGTGCGCATGGATATGTCCGAGTACATGGAGAAGCACTCCGTTGCCCGGCTGATCGGTGCCCCTCCCGGCTATGTCGGCTACGAGGAAGGCGGCGCGCTGACCGAATCCGTCCGCCGCCGGCCCTATCAGGTCGTGCTGTTCGACGAGATCGAGAAGGCCCATCCCGATGTCTTCAACGTCCTGCTCCAGGTTCTGGACGACGGGCGCTTGACGGACGGTCAGGGCCGCACGGTCGATTTCCGCAATACCATGATCATCATGACCTCGAACCTCGGCGCCGAATACCTGACCCAATTGAAGGAAGGGGATGACAGCGATCTAGTGCGCGAGCAGGTGATGGATGTGGTGCGGGCGCATTTCCGGCCGGAGTTCCTGAACCGCGTCGACGAGATCATCCTGTTCCATCGTCTGAAGCGCGAAGAAATGGGGACGATCGTCAACATCCAACTGCAGCGGCTTTTGACCTTGTTGTCCGAACGCAAGATCACGCTCGAACTCGACGACGACGCCCGCACCTGGCTCGCCAACAAGGGTTACGATCCGGTCTATGGCGCAAGGCCGCTGAAGCGGGTCATTCAGAAATATGTCCAGGACCCGCTCGCCGAGCAGATCCTCTCCGGTCAGGTGCCGGATGGATCGGCGGTCAAGGTCACCAGCGGGACGGACAGGCTGCTGTTCCGCCCGCGCCAGCCGGTCAGCGCAGCGGCATAAGTGGCTGCATCAACCATGAAATGGCGGCTTTCGGGCCGCCATTTCGTTTTTCCGACCTGTTCGTAATCGTCGTCTTGCCGCGGCAATCCGCTTCTGTGATGTTGCCGTGGACTTTGGAGGATGTTCGGAGACGGGATCATGCTTGTTATCTTCGGCGGTTTGCCGGGCAGCGGAAAAACCACGATCGCGCTCTTGCTGGCGGAGCGGCTGCAAGCTGTGCATGTTCGGGTGGATACGATCGAGCAGGCATTGAGAGATTCGGGCATGTTGAAGGCCGAAGTCGGCCCTGCCGGCTATATCGCGGCCTATGGGGTCGCCGAAGACAATCTCCGTCTGGGAAGAACGGTGATCGCGGATTCGGTCAATCCCATCCAAGTAACGCGGGATGCCTGGCTGCAGGTCGCAAAACGGGCCGGTAGGCGCGCCATCGAAGTGGAAGTCGTCTGTTCCGACAAGGCCGAGCATCGCCGGCGCGCCGAAACCCGCGCGACCGATGTCGAAGGCCTCGTAAAACCGTCATGGGATGAGATCGTCAACCGAACCTATGACGATTGGAGCGGACGACAGATCGTCGTCGATACCGCCTACAAACGTGCGGATGATGCCGCTACCGAGCTGGTCGCCCTACTGAGGCGCGATCTCGCGTAGAGCGGTTCAGCGTTTCACGGAAGCGCTTTCCCGCTCTATCCCTCTGTCTTTACGCATTCCGGACGGAAAACCGCTTCGCACTTTTCCTGGAAGTGCTCTGGAAAATCCCGACAGGGATGTCAATCCTTGCTCGCAACCTGTTTGGACTTGTCGTCGCTCAGGAGCGTGTCGATACGCTTGCGCTCGTCCTGGAATTTGGCGAGCGTGTCGCCGTCCAAGGACTTGCCGCCGGGCAGGCGGACACGCAAGGGATCAACCTTGGTGCCGTTGACGATCAGCTCGTAATGCAGGTGCGGCCCGGTTGCGAGACCGGTCGAGCCGATGAAGCCGATGACCTGGCCCTGTACCACCTTCGCGCCTGGTACGATGCCCTTGGCTATGGCGCTTTGATGGTTGTAGGAGGAGACGTAGCCGTTGGCGTGGCGGATCAATGTCTGGTTGCCGAAGCCGCCGGAATCCCAGCCAGCCTTTTCGACGATGCCGTTGCCGGCAGCGATGATCGGTGTGCCGCGTGGTGCAGCCCAATCGGCGCCGGTATGCATGCGCGCAAATCCGAGGATGGGGTGGCGGCGCATGCCGAAGCCGGATTTGAAGATGCCGGTCGGGACAGGATTGCGCAGCAGGAATTGGCGGATGCTCTTGCCGTTTTCGTCGAAGTAATCGATCGAGTGATCGTCCGGATCTTCGAAACGATAGAAACGGGTGACGGTGTCGCCGAATTTGGCGTTGACGTAGAGCAGTTCGGAATCGGCTGTCGCCTGGCCGTTTTCGTCGGTGACGGAGAAGAAGGCCTCCAGTGAATCCGTCGGCTTTAGCTGCGCCTGGAAATCGACGTTGCTGGCGAGCAGTTTGACGATCTGCGCCACCATCTCCCTGGTCATGCCATAGGAAAGGGCAGCACGATATATGCCGTCATAGACGCTCGGCAGGTCTCGGCCGGCCGTGGCCACGGGCGCGTCGTTGTCAAAGGCGGTGGCGATGGCGTCAAGCATCGGAGGCTCGCTACCGGCAACGAAATCGCCATGATCGTTCTCGGCGACGGTCAAGACATGCTTGGTGCCGCGATAGATGCTCGCACGGATGATCTTTGCCTGCTCGCCCTTTTGTAGGATGCCGATGCGCAGCACGTCGCCGGCGGAAAGATCGGACGAGCCGAACAGTGGCTCGATCTTGGCCGCGATGTCGCTGGCATCCGTTTTGAGGTAGCCGGCATTGGTGAGCGCCGTCTCAATGGGCGTATCTTCGCGCACCGGAATGATGTCGTCGGCAAATTCCTGTGTCTGCGGCGTGACCGCTTCGGGAGCGGATACCGACATGTTCTCTTCGACGATGCGGGCGGCAAGCCCGGCTGTCAGATCGACATCAGCGTCATCCGTCGCAAACCGGCGCGGATCGACATAGTAGAGCGCGGAAAGCTGCGTGTTGCCGTCAATCAGCACGGAACCGTTGGAACGAACATTCGCTTCGACTTCATCGAGCGACATCGAACCGGCAAGGGCGAAGGGTACATCCTTGGCCGGAAACGGTATGGTTTTCAGGCTGACTTCGGATTCGACGTCGGACCCATAGATCGCACCGGTGCGGTTGGCCGCCGGCTGGACGTTCTCATCAGTGGAAAAGATCGCCAGCGGGTCAAAGGCGGGATAACTCTCGGTGGCGACACGCTTGGTGGCGAGCGCGATCTTCACATGTGCGAAGGGTTGGCGACGCACCACTTCCTTGTCGCCGTCGCGCACGACCGTTGAGACCTCGAGGATATTCCGGTCGGAAGGCTTTGCTGCGATCGCGGTGGGCACAAGACGGCCGCCACGGGTCACCTGATCCTCTGCGTCGTGGTTGCCGCTGTCGGTCGTTGCATAGGCTTCAGCGGGGATGGCGAGCTGCTGGCGGCCGTCGAGGGCCGCAAACAGTGCGACGCCCATCAATATGCTTGAGGTAATACCGGTGAGGAACGTGCCTGAGAGCCAACGGATGGAAACTTCGCGCCGATCCGGCGCTCGCCTGCCGTCGGCCAGGATTGGCGGCTCGTTGCCGAGCGATCGGAGCATTATTTTGTCCGTCATCATGCCAATCGAGATCCGGTTCCTTTATGCGAGCCGTATGGCTGGGGGCGAAGATGTGCATATTTATGACGGGCGAGTCAAATCCGGCGCATCTCGCTTGTGGAGTGTTTGACTGCTGTAAGTGCCCTGTTTGCAGCCGCGGTTGGCGATATCTGGTATCGGCGGACCTGGGTTCAAGAGCCGACCCTGTCATATTTTACGACCTAATGCGTGTAACTCGGCTCCACCAGCACGCGGGAATGGCGATGTCGGGAGATTTTGATGCCCGATCTGGCCGATTTTTGGCGACCTTCACAAAACTCTCATAAGAATCAATCACTTGTATGTTTTTTGATTTTTTTCCAAATCGCCTGTTGACTATGTTCGGGTGGGGGGTCTATAAGCCCGATCACTGACGAGGGCGGCGGCGCTGCTGGCGACGAAGTCTCTCGCTCTAGAGTTTCCTG
>NZ_JACHBI010000005.1:0-465765 GCF_014200235.1 Martinezella paranaensis
TGCCATGCAAATCTCCAGATAACCCTGGAAACCTTCTCGCACACGCGGCAAGCCTCAAAATACAGCCAATTCAATGGGGCGGAGACGGCGCTTACGCTTAAGTAGCCTCAAATCGGATAAAATATTGTGTCGAAGGGCTACGCTTCCTTAACTAGGTCACTTCATTCGATATTGTGATTTTCATGGCACAACCAGCTCAAAGGCGAGGTGACCTATGAAAGAACTCTCAGTTTCATCGAAAATTATTGAGTCTGTCTTTTTTAATCCGGACGACGGCCGTCTCTATATTCGTTTCAAGAACGGCGAAGAGCGTCTATTCACAGGCGTTCCGGAAGAGGCCGCCTTGGCTATGGTCGCAGCGTCCTCCCCCGGCCAGCACTATATCGAGCATATCCGTACCCGCTTCGAGCGTGTTGCTTAAAAGAATTCCAGCAAGCCGCGCCGCGGCTCCGTCCGGAATCGCGAGGCAACAATTAACTGGAGCGATTCTGAGATTTCGTGAAAAGCCGAAGCAGGCGCGGCGTTTAAAGGCGTGTTGTGGGGCCGCAGCCATGCGGCCTAATCTTCCTTGTTCAGGATCCCGCGAATACTGCGTTATTTCACGCCAAAGGCGGAAAACACGTCACTCTTGGACAGGTATAACCCATGCCTGTCTCAGTGCTCACGCGCAATCTTTGATTGAACATTTGACAGGGCTCACTTCATTAGCATAATGTAAATGAGTGCCTGGAAGAGTGTTCCCGCGGATGGGGGCGCTGTCTGGGAGCAATCGCGTGTGGGGGCTTAAGTTCGGCAATTATTTAATCATTTATGCGTAATATTCGAAACACAACCATTTGGTACTTGTGAAGAGCAGGTGTCTGTATTCGGTCCGTTAAATCCTAAGACGACAGGAGATTGAAAGCGATTACGAAGCCTGAAAGTTCCCAGGACAGGACGGAGACCGGAATGGCAGCCAGTAGCGTCATTAAATTTGACATACCTTTGCCGGCTAGCAGCGCACCTGACGTGCTTTTTTCGTTTTATGACTGCGACTTGAATCTCATTAT
Source organism: Martinezella paranaensis (assembly GCF_014200235.1). Taxonomy (NCBI): domain Bacteria; kingdom Pseudomonadati; phylum Pseudomonadota; class Alphaproteobacteria; order Hyphomicrobiales; family Rhizobiaceae; genus Martinezella; species Martinezella paranaensis. Next base: position 1,050 of record NZ_JACHBI010000005.1, read on the forward strand.
GTCGTCTGAGAGATTCAGGGCGTTCTACGGCGACGAGAGGACCTCGCAGGCCACGCTTTTCGGAATATATCCGGAGCTGGACGATCCGAGCATGAATATGTTCGCTGAGCAGGCGGGCAATACCGGATGGCTGCGGAATGTGCAGTTCCAAAGACCGGGCGAAGCGCTATGCGATCTGATCATATTCCGACCGGCCAACGGCTTTGCGGTTATTGAAACGAGGAACCCACTTCGGCAGGAGCCGTCGCCGGATGAAGCAGATCGGGCGCTCCTGCTGCATGAAGCCAATCATGATGCCTTGACCGGGCTGCCGAACCGGCGGCAGTTCGCCGCCCGGCTGCGTGACGCTCTGTCAGGCGGAAAGAACGGTATCGCGCTGATGCAGTTGGACCTCGACGAGTTCAAGCCGATCAACGATACGCTGGGTCATGCCGCGGGCGATATCGTCCTGCAGCAAACGGCCGAGCGCATACGTAATGTCCTGGGAGCTGGAGAAACCGCGTACCGTCTGGCGGGCGACGAGTTTGCCGTCATTCAGCTTCGGAATGACCAGCCGGCGGAAGCTGAGCGGCTCGCGGATTCGTTGGTGAACGCTTTCAAAAAACCATTTCTGGTGAATGGTATCGCGGTGTTTTCAGGCGCAAGTATCGGCGTAGCGCTTGCCCCGCGTGATGGCAACGAGGAAGACCAGCTCATGCGTGCCGCCGATATCGCTCTTTACGCCGCAAAAAGTGAGGGAAGAGGCCGCGCGCGAACATTCGAGCCGGCCATGATGATGGTGCTGGAACAGCGGGAGTTGCTGAGGCGAAGCCTGCGCGTGGCGCTACAGCACGGTGAATTTTTTATCGAATATCAGCCACTAATGGATTGTTCCGGTTCCGTCGCGGGCTTCGAGGCGTTGTTGCGGTGGCATCACCCGATGATGGGTATCATTCCACCCTCGGCCTTTATCCCGATGGCAGAAGCCGATGGAATGATGCCGGAAATCGGCCAATGGGTCTTGGAAGAAGCCTGCCGCCAGGCAATGAATTGGCCGTCGCACTGTATGGTCGCGGTCAATCTCTCGCCCGCCGAATTCTTGACCGGAGGCTTTACCGACCGGGTATCGCAGACACTCGATACGATCGGATTTCCGGCTGAGCGCCTTGAACTCGAAATCACTGAAGGTGTTTTGCTCGAGCGCACGATCAACAATCTCGATACGCTGAATACCCTCAACGTCCTCGGCATTCAGATCTCGCTCGATGATTTCGGTACCGAGTATTCGTCCCTCAGTTATCTGAAGAACTTTCCCTTCGACTCCATCAAGATCGACAAGTACTTCATAAAAGATCTGACCAACGACCCTAAGAGCCAGACGATCGTCCGCTTTATCGTCGCTTTGGCGCACGGACTGGGAATGAAGGTCACCGCCGAAGGTGTGGAGGACCAAGCTCAAGCCGCCTGGCTCACCGCTGCCGGCTGCGATCGTTTGCAGGGCTACTTTCTAGGTCGGCCTCTGCCTGCGTCCGACGTCCTGGATTTCCTCCGGCGCAACGATACGGCAAATTGGCAAAGTCACGAAAAATAGGCGATGGAAAATTGGAGGAACAGTTGGGACCTGTTCCGTGAGCATTCGTGAACATGGGAATATCTGCTCTCTGAAAGCGGATGAGATGCTCCAGCACAGTTCCGGGAAAAGCGGTTTTCCGCCCGGGATTGTGAGAACAAATGACAGAGCGGTTCTGTGCATCCATGCGAATCTAACCGCTCCAGATGATAAGGGGATTGGCGTTGAGCGAGCAAAGCGGAGGCCGCACTACATTACCATTTCATCCGATGCTGGAGCTGGAAATGGAAATGGACGTTTTCATGTCCGACTGGCTCCATTGCAATCAGCTTTCAAACTACGTTGCGCGCATGGTGAGCCATGATCGAAGCGATCCGGTTCGGCACGCCAATTTGCTTTCCTCCGCACTGAACGAGCTTTTTGAAATCTCGTTTCGCTCCGGCCGCGCCTCCGGGCGACTTCACTGCAATGTCTCCCGGGGGGATGGCGCGGAGCGGATTGCCCTGACCTTTCCCTGTGCTCCCGCGCAACAGCACCTGTATCGCGACGCAACCGCAAGAGCGTCGAAAGCCGGTGCCTTGCAACGATATCTCGACGCACTCGCCGATGAAAGTTCGGTCTCGGAAGAGGACGTCATTCTGCTCGGCTTGGCGATCAACTACGACGCATCGCTGTCGCTGCAACAGGTGGAGGATCGAGCCCTTACAGTGGTGTTGGACATTCCAGTGGAGGGGTTACTGAATTGAGTTCGCACGAACCGGTTCCGCTGTTTTCGGCTCAGTTCGACCTGAACAGCCAGGAGTTTTCGCTTTCAGGCGTTCTGCGGCCGATATCGCCTGTCGAGATCGCCGAAACGACCGCCCTGCTTGAAAAGAGCATCAACCAAGTCAGAGGCGTTCTCTACATCAATGTCAAACGTCTCATTCATATGAATGCGACGGCGTATCACGCCTTGGCGCGGTTATTGGTCAATGCGAGCCGTAGACGCGGGGACATTCGCTTTGTCGTCGTGACGTCCAGTGTCGTTGGTTGGGCGACAAGGACGTTCCGTCATCTCAGTGCCATCGAACCGAAGATTGCCGTCGAGGCGTATGATGCCGCCTTTTATCCGGGCCAGACCTTTGTCGAAGACCAGAGCTTCATTCCCATCCTGCGGACACAGACAAAAATGACCTGGCGCCACGAACGCGAGATATTGCCGCGTCACGGCATGAGCGCCGGTATCACATTGGCTGACATCTGCTGCGGGATCGGTGATTTCGCCGTATTGGCTTACAAGGAATTCAAACCGGCGAGGATCGTGGCGCTGGATCATTCGGTGGGTAGTCTCGAATACGCCCGCAGGGTCGCTGCCGATTTCGACATCCGCGATATCGAATATACCTTCGGCGACGCATCAGAGATGTTGCTCGAAGATAATCAGTTCGACTTGGTGACCTGCCGCCATTCGCTGCAAATCTTCAATCGGCCCGATATATTGCTGAGGGAACTCTACCGCATCTGCAAGCCGGGCGGCCGCGTATACATAACCAACGAAAAAAACTCTCATTGTCTTGGCGAACCACGAGCGGCAAGCATACAGTGGACCTACAACGAGGTGGCGACGCTGTTCGCCCATTTCGACATGGATGTCGAATTAGGCCCTAAAAGCCGCCGGCTGCTAACGGATGCGGGTTTCGAGGATATCGAGGTGGAAAATTTCATGGTGTCTAACCTCGACGGCGATCCGCAGGATTTTGCCGATGTCATCGCCGCCTGGGAAGATGTCTACGCCGGCGAAATGTCGGTTCGCCGGGGCGATACGCCGGAGTTCATCCAGCGTTTCCGTCAAGGCTTCCAGGATCACATCTTCGCCGCCCTTCATCCGAAGGGTTATGCCGGCTGGCCTATCTGGGCTGCCTCTGGGCGGAAGCCGTTATGAGCAGAAAAATTGGCCGATTTTTCATTCCCGGCATCCGGTCGTTTCGCGCGAAATTTGTCCTCGTGGTTGGCGGGGCCGTCCTTTTCGACCTTCTCGTCAGCGGCGGGTTGGCATTGTGGAACGTGCAACGATTGTCGCGCGACGCCACGTCCGAAGTGGGCCAGGGCCTTGAGAGCGCGAGCCAGGATTATATCAGGTCCTATGCGGACTCGACGGCCGCCCGCGTCGGGCTGCTTCTCAATCAAGTGCATTCCGACGTCAAAACGCTCGCCGGTGTTCTCCAGTCGCAGATAGATCATCCCGACCGAAACAATGCGATCGCCGAGGCGCTGGCGCGTTCCGAACCCGGCGCCAACAACCTCACCTACGATCCAAAAGGCCGGTGGGCCCAGAACCTTCCGGGTTCGACATCCGTCATCAGCGTTTGGGGCTATCTGCTCGACAAAAATCACCAGCCGCTGCCTGATGTGCAAAAAGACATAGAGACCAGCACCGTTGTCGATCTTGTCGCGCCGAACCTGCTGAAGAGCGGCTACCCCAAGCTGCAGATGTATTACATCGGCCCCAAGGACCGCCCGATTTTCAGGACAGTGCCGTATACCGACCAGGCACAGACCTTTGATCGCCTCTATCCGGGTCACAACGACGCCAATTTCTGGGATTTCTTCTTTCCTGGCCTCTACGAATCCTGGCAGCAATGGGGCCGCGAACCGGCTTCGCGCCCTGTCGCGGACGACATCACGCAAACGGCACCCTACACGGACGCGATTACGGGCAAGCTGATCGTCAGCTTCTTCAATCCTCTCTGGTCTCCCGACCGCAAGGACGTTGCTGGCATTGCCGGGGCCGATATCACCTTGGACCAACTGGCCGGAATCGTCGAAAGCGTGAAGGTTGCCGATACCGGCTTCGGCTTCCTGACGATGTCGAATGGCAATGTGGTTGCCATCAATCATGCAGGCGAAAAAATCATTGGCCTGCGCGCGTCGAGCGACACAGGCGACAAGGGTGTGACCGGCGTTGACCGCTCATTCCACAACAGCACACAAAAGGCGATGGCAACGCTCCCCTTGGATCGCGATGGCGTCATTCAGCATATTATGCTGGACGAACAAGGGGAGAAGATCCCGTATCTGGTTGTCGTCAAACAGATAGCGCCGACGAATCTTTGGGTTTCCGGGCCGGTTCAAAAGGAAGCAATGTCGCTCGGTATCGTGGTGCCGGAGCGGGAGATTTACGCTTCCCTTTTTGCGGCGCAGGACGAAATATCGCGGGCGACAAACCGCATCCTTATCTATCAGGTCCTTGCGATCTCCATATCGCTGATGATCGTCATCGCGGCGGTGTTCGCGGTTTCCAAGCGTATTACCAGCGGTATCAGCGCGCTTGCAGGTGCTGCGCGGCGTATTCAGGCGAAGGATTATTCGGTCAGGGTCGATATCCGCTCGCGCGACGAGGTGGGCCAGGCCGGCGTTGCATTCAACCGCATGGCGGAGGAGATAAGCTTCCACACGGAAAACCTTGAATTGCTTGTGGACGAAAGAACGAAGGAAATCGAGGAGGCGAAAGAGGAAATCTCGGCGCTGAACACGCAGTTGAAGAGCGAGAATGTTCGGCTGGGCGCAGAGCTGGCCGTCGCTCAGCGGATACAGCTCATGGTCTTGCCGCGCCAAAACGAACTTGCCGCCATCGAACATCTGGAGATCGCCGCGTTCATGCGTCCCGCCGATGAGGTCGGTGGTGATTACTATGACATTCTGCAGGACGGAAAGCGGCTGAAGATCGGGATAGGGGACGTCACCGGCCATGGGCTTGAAAGCGGCGTGCTCATGCTGATGGTTCAGTCTGTCGCGCGTGCCTTGCAGGAGGCCGGGGAGACCGATCCGACGAAGTTCCTGAACGATCTCAACCGCACGATATACAAGAACATCGAACGCACGAAGACCGACAAACATCTGACCCTTGCCTTTCTCGATTATGATGGCGAGCACTTGACGCTCTCCGGCCAGCACGAGGATCTGATTGTCGTGAGACAAGGCGGCGAGGTTGAGCGAATAGAAACCTCCGATCTGGGACTTCCCGTGGGGCTCGATTCAGACATTTCCGAATTTGTCGACACGCGAGATGTGGCGTTTAAAAGCGGCGATATCATCGTTCTGCATACCGATGGAGTGACCGAAGCAGAGAACCGAGACGGCGAATTGTATGGAATTGAGCGGCTTTGTGAATCAGCTCGCCATCTTTATGGCGGCACGGCTCAGGACGTCATGAACGGTATCTTGGAAAACCTCATGACTTATATTGGGTCGCAAAAGATTCACGATGACATAACTCTGGTTGTAATGAGGCATAGGTGATAACATGGCGACGGTCGTGTTTGGGCTCGCAGATCTTGTAGGAGAGAGCAGTGGGGACAGCGCCACTTTTCTCCGATTGCTTGACGGACCGCTCGCTTTGAGCTGGTCCCATTGTTCGATGACATCCGATTTTATCGCTGAGATAACGGCTTTGCGTTACAGGAGCTTACGTCAGGTCTATCATCAGGTGCGCCATGACATTGGTTACGTCGCCAACGAACTTATTGAAAATGCCGTGAAGTTTCGTGTATCCGGGGAAATCGGTATTTCGGCTTCGATAAAGGGGGAACGGTTTCGCATGAGGGTCTCGAATTTTATCGACAACGAAAATGCGCAGCGTTTTCAGCATCTGCTTGCACAGATAACCAATGATAACCCCTCGGACCTCCTCATTCGGCAAATCGAGAAGAACGCGGCGTTGACGTTCGGCACCGAGTCCGGCCTCGGCCTGCTGACGCTGATGAGTGACTATGAAGCTGACTTGGCGTGGACTTTTGATGCGAAACGGCCTGATGGTCCAACTCATCTGCAGACATATGCCTCTTTACCAATCCCTTCCGTCCAAAATGGCTGAGCTTTGACCATGGAAATCAGAGGAGAGGCATTTCGGGTTTGGACTGAGGGACATGTCGTGTTCTTCGACGGTTCCATGCGTTTGGCAGGATCTGAGGCCTATGCTCCGATCTTCCAATTGGCTATGGATTTGCTCGAGAAAAACCCTGAGCGGCTGACGCTCGATCTGACGGGGCTTCAGTTTCTGAACTCGTCGGGCATAAACCTGCTTGCGAAACTGACCATAGAGGCCCGCAAACGCGCCGACGTGCAGATGACGGTGCGCGGTTCCAAACAGATTTCATGGCAGCTAAAATCATTGCCGAATTTGAAGAAGCTTTATCGCGAGCTCGATCTGCGTCTGAGCTAATTTCGCGATGTCTGGCGCGTTCGATTCGGCCCTAGAAGGCCGAATCGTGTAAGCTTTTGATGGCGGATCGCTTGTCGGCAGGGGATTGGTGCCACCTTTCGATGCAAAAGGGTGGTTGCATAAAATCTCGCAGTGATTGAGGATTTGACACCATTAGTCGTCCCGATGTACTTATAAGTTACTAACATACGAAATTCAATTTATCCGACAGCGCCGGTCGGTTGTAGGTTTCCGCATCAGGACGTAGGCCCCACGGCTTGGCGGTTTTGCTCGCAATCGAGATCAATGACTGAGAATTGCATCGCTGGAGGTGTTTCTCACTATGTCCAAGGCTGTTTCCGATCGCGGACTGAGTTTTGCCGCACAAAAGGTCAGCCAAATCGATGTTCCGGACAAGGTGCTCTATTGGGAGTGTTTTGCGCGGATCGTGGACGCTCGCGGCGTTGTGCACAGCGCAAGCGCCTTTGCACCTTATCTCGAATCCTCCATGGCCTCCTTCGATCTCGATGAGCGCATGCTGGATCTCATCCTGTCGCATTTGGCCAGAGATCCAAACCTTGTTCTCGGATGCAACATTTCCGCGGCGAATCTCGCCGCCCCTCATCATTGGAAACAGATTTGTCGGCAGATCGATCGTCATTCCGAACTTGCGCCGCGGCTCGTCCTTGAGATTACGGAGACCTACCCTTTGGTGGCTGAAGGCGTCGGCAGGCTGTCGACAGTTCGCTCACTCGGCTGCAGGGTAGCTATCGACAACTTCGGAGCGGGTATGGCTACGCCTGCACGACTGCTGACGGTCCCGGCCGATATCATCAAGATCGACGCTTCGCTGGTGCGCAATGTGCGGACTTCTCGGAAGGGACAGAGCAGCCTGCATTATCTTGTCGGATTTGCGTCCTGCGTTGCCCCGATCATCGTTGCCGAAGGCATCGAAACGAAAGAGCACCTGGATGCCGCCCGCGACTCGGGGGCGACTCACGTGCAGGGTTTTCTGTTCGGAAAGCCGGCCTCTTTATCGACTCAGTGACCCTGATCCGAAAGCCATTCGTCGAGTTTTTCTCCTTGTGCGTGCCCAATCCGGGCGGCTTTAAAGCTGAGGTAGGGCCGGCTTAGTCGCGCACCCAAAAAACGGCAGCAGATCAATGCAATAGAGGGCGCGTTCCGGGTCGCGTTAACCTTTTGTTAACCATGCCAGCGCTAGACATGATCAACGAAAAATTTACACAGATGACCAAAGTGCTAACAGACGCTCGCTCGATCCGTATCAAAGGCCGTTCCTTCCTGGCCGTCATGCTTTCCCCGGATCTTCCCATCGATGAATGGTTGATCCGGCTGGACGATCTCGCCGCGCGCTCGGCGGGGTTCTTTTTGGGGCGGCCGGTCGTGCTCGACCTGACGGACCTGCCGATTGACCGGTCGCAGTTGAAAGAGCTGCTCACGGAGCTCACCCAGCGCAATGTGAGCATCATGGGTATCGAGGGTGCGCGTCCTTCAATCCTGGGGCAGGGCATGCCTCCTGCGCTCAAGGGCGGTCGGCCGGTTTCCGATATCGAGGTTCCGGTAAGCGAAACCCCGGTGAAGGAACCTGAAGTCGATGTGCGCAGCCGGCCGGCGGCTCCTGAGGTCAGGCCGGCCATGCAATCCATCGTCATCAGGGAGCCGGTGCGTTCGGGGCAATCGGTGATCTTCCCCGAAGGCGATGTCACCGTTATCGGATCGGTCGCTTCGGGTGCGGAGATTATCGCCGGCGGTTCGGTGCACATCTACGGCAGCTTGCGCGGCCGAGCCATGGCAGGGTCGGTCGGAAACGCATCGGCGCGCATTTTCTGCCGAAAGCTCGAGGCCGAGCTGGTGGCGATCGACGGTATTTACAAAATGGCGGAAGACATGGCCCCCAACCTTCGCGGACAGGCTGTTCAGCTCTGGCTCGAAGGCGATGCGATCATGGCAGAGAAACTTATCTGAGCCGGCAGCCGGCCACGACAGAGGAGAGCAAGATGGGGAAAGTCATCGTAGTCACGTCAGGTAAGGGCGGGGTTGGCAAGACGACCTCGACCGCCGCGCTCGGAGCGGCCCTGGCACAGAGAAACGATAAGGTCGTCGTCGTCGATTTTGATGTCGGGCTGCGGAATCTCGACCTGGTCATGGGGGCGGAGCGAAGGGTCGTTTACGATCTGATCAATGTCATCCATGGTGACGCCAAGCTCCCCCAGGCGCTGATCCGTGACAAGCGGTTGGATACGCTGTTCCTGCTGCCGGCCTCGCAAACCCGCGACAAGGACAACTTGACGGCGGAAGGTGTCGAGCGGGTCATCAACGAGTTGAAGCAGCACTTCGATTGGATCATCTGCGACAGCCCCGCAGGGATCGAGCGTGGCGCTACTCTCGCCATGCGCCACGCGGATATGGCGGTGGTCGTCACCAATCCCGAAGTCTCGTCGGTGCGCGATTCGGACCGCATCATCGGCCTGCTGGACGCCAAGACGGCCAAGGCCGAGCGCGGTGAGCGGATCGAAAAGCACCTGCTCCTCACCCGCTATGACGCAACCCGCGCCGAGCGAGGCGACATGCTCAAGGTCGACGACGTTCTGGAGATCCTGTCCATTCCGCTCCTCGGCATCATTCCGGAAAGCACGGATGTTCTGCGGGCGTCCAATATCGGCGCCCCTGTCACACTGGCCGATAGCCGCTGTGCACCCGCGATGGCTTATTTCGATGCCGCGCGCCGGCTTACCGGTGAGGTTCTACCGATCACGATTCCCGGCGAAAAGCGGAACTTTTTCGGTAAGATATTCGGACGGAGGGCGGCATGAACATTTTTCGTCTTTTCGGCAAACAAAGAACCGCACCGGCGGCCCGGGAGCGCTTGCAGGTGCTTCTCGCCCACGAACGGTCGTCGGCGGGCTCGGATCTAGTATCGCTGCTGCGGGAGGAAATCCTCGGCGTGATCGCAAAGCATGTTCAGCTCGACGGCGATAAGGTGCAGGTCAAGATGGATTGCAACGAACACGTTTCGACCCTGGAAATCGACGTCGAAATCCCGCTGCACGCTGTCGTTCAGGCTGCGTGACGAGAGCGGAAGCTACCCGCACGGCGAGCTTAGGGGGTCTGGAACGCGGATAAGATACCATCCGCGTTCCCCGATAGAATGGGCCACATAGCGCCACGAACAGGTGCTGTGTGGCCTCTAAAATTGTAATGAAACAATAATCAGATTGACATGATCTTATGTCTCTTTCACGCTGATGTCATGAACATCGGCTGCGAAAGAGATATGAAATCGTGCTGACATTTGTCATGGCATTTCCAGAGCGACGGACCGCGCGATGACCGCGATGGTGACGTTGCCCGATATCGAAGAGGCAAGGCGGCGCATTGCCGGACACGTTGTCAGCACGCCTTTGCTGCGCTCACAGGCGCTCTCCCGCCAATCCGGCGCGCCCATATTCCTTAAGCTGGAAAACCACCAGAAGACCGGCAGTTTCAAACTTCGCGGAGCCACGAATGCGATCCTCTGCCTGAGCGAGGACGCACGTTCGCGCGGGTTGGCAACCGCTTCCACGGGCAATCACGGCAGAGCGGTCGCACATGCCGCCAGGACATTGGGCGCGCGGGCGACCATCTGCCTGTCGGGGCTTGTTCCTGCCAACAAAGTCGAGGCGATCCGCAGCCTCGGGGCGGAAATCCGCATTGTCGGCCGCTCACAGGATGATGCCATGCGCGAGGTCGAGCGTCTGGTAAGCGAAGAGGGCATGAGCTTTGTGCCGCCCTTCGACGATGCCGGCGTGATCGCTGGCCAGGGAACTATCGGCCTTGAGATCGCGGACAGCATGCCGGATGTGACGCTTGTGCTGGTGCCTCTGTCAGGCGGTGGACTTGCATCGGGCGTCGCCGCCGCGATCAAAGGCAGGCGGCTGCAGGCCCGGGTAATCGGCATATCGATGGAGCGGGGAGCGGCGATGGCAGCTAGCATTGCCGCCGGCGCGCCGCTTGACGTCCAGGAGGTTGAAACTCTGGCGGATTCGTTAGGCGGCGGCATCGGGCTCGACAATCGCCTGACCTTCGCGATGTGCCGCGACCTTCTCGATAATGTGATCCTGCTCAGTGAAAGCGAGATAGCGGAAGGCATCCGCCATGCGGCACTCGTCGAAGGCGAGATCGTCGAGGGAGCGGGTGCAGTCGGTATCGCGGCGCTGCTTGCCGGCAAGATCAGACCGGATGGCCCGACGGCGATCGTCGTCTCCGGCGGCAACATCGATCCGGCACTCCATAGCCAAATCGTCAACGATATCAAATCGGGGGTGGCGTGATGGCGCGCGTACTTGTGCTGACGGAAAGTGATTTGCGCACAATCGTGCAGCTCGATGCCGACGCGGTCGATTGCGTTGAACAAGCTTTCGCGGCCTTGGCGACCAAGGCCGTGGAGATGCCGCCGATCATGCGGCTGGATATCCCCGCCCATCGCGGCGAAGTAGACGTCAAGACGGCCTATGTGCCGGATTTCGACAGTTTCGCGATCAAAGTTAGCCCCGGCTTTTTCAACAATCCATCGCTAGGCCTGCCCAGCACCAACGGATTGATGATGCTGCTGTCGGCGCATACCGGACTGGTCGAGGCGCTTCTGCTCGACAATGGCTATCTGACGGATGTGCGGACGGCCGCCGCAGGCGCCGTTGCCGCTAAACATCTGGCCCGGCCGGATGCCCGGGTCGCCGCGATCCTTGGGGCAGGCATGCAGACGCGCTTGCAGCTCCGCGCATTGACTTTGGTAAGGCCGATCGAGGCCGCCCGTATCTGGGCACGCGATACGGAAAAGGCGAAACGGATTGCCAATGAGCTTACCGCCGAACTCGGTTTTCCGGTTTCGGCTGAGGCCGACGCCGAACGGGCTTGCCGCGGCGCCGACATTATCGTCACCACCACACCGGCGGACATGCCGATCCTTGACGCTGCCTGGCTGGAGCCGGGCCAGCATGTCACCGCCATGGGCTCGGATGCCGAGCACAAGAACGAGATCGATCCGGCGGCGATCCTGCGTGCCGCCCCCTATGTCGCCGATAGCCTGAAGCAGACCCGCCGGCTCGGAGAACTGCATCATGCCATCGCCGCAGGACTGGTCAGAGAAGATGCGGTCTTCCCCGAGCTGGGCGCCATCATCTGCGGCCAGGCGGTCGGCCGTCAGTCAAACCAGGCGATCACCCTTTGCGATCTGACCGGCACCGGCGTGCAGGACACGGCCATTGCCACGCTTGCCCACCGCCGCGCCATCGCTGCCGGTGCGGGACAAGCCATTGAAACGACAAAAGCATCAGGAGATCCAGCGTGAGCGAACCCACCCTCAATTTCACCCGCTCCGAATATGCCGATCGGCTCGCCAAGACGCGGCGCGCCATGGAGAAGGCTGGTGTCGATCTCGTCATCGTGACCGACCCGTCCAATATGCATTGGCTGACGGGCTATGACGGCTGGTCCTTCTATGTGCATCAATGCGTGCTGGTGCCGGGTTCCGGCGAACCGATCTGGTACGGACGCGGCCAGGATGGCAATGGCGCCAAACGCACGGCCTATCTCAGCCACGACAACATCATCGGCTATCCCGATCACTATGTGCAGTCGACCGAGCGCCATCCGATGGATCTGCTCTCCAAGGTCATCGAAGAGCGCGGCTGGGCCAAGGCCTCGATCGCCGTCGAAATGGACAATTACTGGTTCACCGCCGCGGCCTATGCTTCCTTGGTCAAGCATCTGCCGAATGCCCGCTTCAAGGACGCCCAGGGGCTGGTGAACTGGCAGCGCGCCGTCAAGAGCCCGACCGAGCTCGACTACATGCGCAAGGCCGGCCGCATCGTCGAGACCATGCACAAGCGGATCGTCGAAAAGGTCGAGCCGGGCATTCGCAAATCCGATCTCGTCGCCGAAATCTACGATGCCGGCATCCGTGGCGCTGATGGCTTTGGTGGCGACTATGCCGCCATCGTTCCCTTGCTGCCGTCGGGCGCCGATGCCTCCGCGCCGCATCTGACCTGGGACGATAAGCCCATGAGAAGCGGTGAGGGGACCTTCTTCGAGATTGCCGGGTGCTATCGCCGCTATCATTGCCCCCTGTCGCGAACCGTCTTCCTCGGCAAGCCGACCCAAGCCTTTCTGGATGCCGAGAAGGCGACGCTCGAAGGTATGGAGGCTGGTCTTGCCGCCGCCAAGCCCGGCAATGCCTGCGAGGATATCGCCAACGCCTTCTTCGCGGTCCTGAAGAAATACGGGATCGTCAAGGACAACCGCACCGGCTATCCGATCGGCCTGTCCTATCCGCCGGATTGGGGCGAACGGACCATGAGCCTGCGTCCCGGCGACCGCACGGAACTGCAGCCCGGCATGACCTTCCATTTCATGACGGGCCTGTGGCTGGAAGACATGGGGATGGAGATCACGGAAAGCATCGTGATCACGGAGACCGGTGTCGAGTGCCTCTCCAACGTACCCCGCAAACTCGTCGTGAAATGATCCCCGAGATGAACGGCATGACGACGATCACACGCCCATCACCCATAACGCCGACCGTCGATTTCGATCGGGATGGAGTCCAGCACGGTCATCTGCGCCTGCCCTGGTCGCGCGACGATTCCGCCTGGGGCTCGATCATGATCCCGATCTGCGTCGTCAAGAACGGCGATGGCCCGACGGCGCTTTTGACCGGCGCCAACCACGGCGATGAATATGAAGGCCCGGTCGCGCTCTACGATCTCGCCCGGACTCTGAAGGTCGACGAGATCAAGGGGAGGGTGATCATCGTCCCGGCGATGAATTATCCCGCCTTTCAGGCGGGTACCCGCACCTCTCCGGTCGACAAGGGCAATCTCAATCGCAGTTTCCCCGGTCGGCCCGACGGCAGCATGACGGAAAAGATCGCCGATTATTTCACCCGACACCTGCTGCCGCTGGCAGATATCGTGCTCGACTTCCATTCCGGCGGCCGGACTCTCGATTTCCTGCCTTATGCCGCAGCCCATGCGCTGCCGGACAAACGGCAGGAGAAGGCCTGTTTCGATGCGGTTGCCACGTTTTCTGCGCCCTATTCCATGCGGATGATCGAGATCGATGCCGTCGGCATGTACGACACGACCGCCGAGGAGCTGGGCAAGGTTTTTGTGACGACCGAGCTTTCAGGGGGCGGAACCATATCGGCTCGTACGGCTTCCATTGCCAAGCGCGGCGTTCTGAACGTCTTGAAGCAGGCCGGCATCGTTGCCGGCGCGCCGGAAATGGAGCCAACGCAGTGGCTCGATATGCCGTCCTCCGATTGCTTCGTCTTTGCCGAAGCGGACGGGCTTTTCGAACCCGTGAAGGATCTTGGCGACATGGTTGTGGCCGGAGAGATCATCGCCCGTGTGCACTCGATCGGCCGTACCGGGTCCGTGCCCTTTGAACATCGGGCGGCTCTCGACGGTATCCTTGCCGCTCGTCATTTCCCCGGCCTCATCAAGACCGGAGATTGTCTGGCCGTCGTCGCAACGCTGACGGACGGCACCTGAATTGCCGCGTCGCGACAAGGCGGCGCGGATTGAACCCCCATCACGGCAAAGATCCGGAAAACCGGACAGCCGATGACGGTATCCAACCACAGAGGAGTGAACCATGAGATCGAATTTTTACCGCAGCCTCGCCGCCATGAGCCTGACCCTCGGCCTGGCCGTCTCCGCCCATGCCGCCAGCCTCGAGCAGGTCAAGAAAGACGGCTATATCCGCGGCGCCAGCGCCAATGAGGTTCCCTACAGCTACATGGATGAGAGCGGAGCGGCCAAGGGCATCGGTCCGGATGTCGCCGCGGCCGTGCTGAAGTCGATGGGCGTGAAGGAGGTCGATTGGACCGTCACGCCATTCGGATCACTTATTCCCGGCCTGAAGGCCAAGCGCTTCGATTTCGTTGCCGCCGAGCAGAACATCCTGCCGGAGCGCTGCAAGCAGGTGCAATTCACGACGCCAAATTCAAGTTATGGCGAAGGCTTGCTGGTGCCGAAGGGCAATCCGAAGAAGCTGCATTCCTATGAAGACATCAAGAAGGATCCGTCTCTCAAGGTTGCGATTGTATCCGGTGCCGATCAGCTCGACTTTTTCCATGGCCTCGGCATTCCGGACTCTCAGATCGTCATGATCCAGGCCAATGCCGATGCGCTCTCGACCATCCAGACCGGCCGTGCTGATGCCTATGCAGCAACGGAGCTGACGGTCGCCAAACTGGTCCAGGGCGGCACGAATGTCGAGCAGGCAGCGCCCTTCACCGATCCGGTCATCGAAGGCAAATCGGTCAGAAGCTATGGCGGCTTCGATTTCCGTCCTGAGGACAAGGATCTCTACAAGGCGTTCAACACCGCTCTCACCGACTTCAAGAAGACGGATGACTACAAGAAAATCCTGATGTCTTACGGACTTAGCGCCGAAAGCGTCGAGGCTGCGCGAACCAAGAACACGGAAGACCTGTGCGCGGGCAAGTGAGGCTGACGACAACGAGATCGGCTTGGTCTTTGCCCACGGGCGACGGCCGGGCCGATCGGCCCCTTACATCTTGCGGACGGAGGTGACCCGGATATGAGCTGGATGCACTATCTTCCGGCACTGCTGAAAGGCGCAGAGGTGACGGCCATTATCGCCGTCGCATCGATGTTGCTCGGCGCACTCTTTGCCTTCGCGGCCGGCCTTGCAAGGTTCGCCGGCGGACGCCTGCTGTCGTGGATTGCGCTGGTTTACATAGAAATATTCCGGGGCACATCGCTCCTGGTCCAGCTCTTCTGGCTCTACTATGCGCTGCCGCTGATCGGTATCTCCTTCGATCCTATCACGACGGGTATCGCTGGGCTGGCGCTGAACATCGGGGCCTACGGCGCCGAGGTGGTGCGCGGCGCGCTGCAGTCGGTTCCGGACACGCAGCATGAGGCGGCGCGTGCCCTGAACTTCGGGCAGGGGCAGACGCTGTTCCATATCGTCCTGCCCCAAGCCGTGGTGGAGATGATGCCGCCATTCGGTAATCTTGCCGTCCAGAACCTAAAGGACACGGCGCTGGTGTCGCTGATCTCGATCAGCGATCTGACCTTTCAGGCGCAGCAACTGCGCAACATCACCTTGGACAGCGTCAGGATCTATTCGCTGACGCTGATGGGATACTTCATCATGGCGCTTATCCTTGTTGTCTTCATGCGCTGGCTTGAGACGATCCTTCGTCGCGGCCCCGCCTTTCCGGGGAGTGCGCCGGCATGATGTATGGCTTCACCTGGGATACGTCCTCGACGCTCTCCTTCGCGCTGTCGATCCTGCCGATCCTCGGTATCGGATTGATCGTGACGCTGGAGGCGGCGGCGGCCGGATTTGCGATCGCCCTGATCCTCGGCCTGGTGTTCGCGCTGTTGCGGCGCAGCCGCTTCGTGGCGATTTCCTGGCCGACAGCGCTCGTCATCGAATTCCTGCGCGACACGCCGCTGCTCGTCCAGCTCTTCTTCCTCTATTACGTCCTGCCGATTTACGGGATCGTCCTGCCGGCCTTCCTAACGGGAGCGCTGGCGCTCGGCCTGCAATATTCGGCCTACACATCGGAGGTCTATCGCGGCGGCCTGGACGCTGTGCCGCGCGGTCAATGGGAAGCGGCGACGGCGCTTAATCTGGGGCGCGGCATCACCTATCGCGACATCATCATCCCGCAGGCGATCCCGCGCATCATCCCGGCCATGGGCAATTATCTCGTCTCCATGCTCAAGGAGACGCCGGTTCTATCCGTCGTCACCGTGGTCGACATGCTGAATCTGGCCAACCTCATCGGTGATCGGACCTTCGAATATCTGGTGCCGCTGTCTCTCGTCGGCCTGATCTTTCTCATCCTCACGCTCGTCTGCTCGGCGGCCATTCATTGGCTCGAAAAGACACTGCCGAAAAACGGAATTGCTTTGAGATGACCGAATCCCTGATCCGCTTTCACGACGTCACCAAGCGCTATGGCAATTTCACCGTGCTCGATAACTTCTGTTTCGATGTCGCCCCCGGCGAGAAGGTGACGTTGATCGGCCCCTCCGGCTCGGGCAAATCGACGGTGCTGCGTATCCTGATGACGCTCGAACCCTTCCAGGAAGGCACATTGCAGCTTGCCGGCATGTCCTACCATCAGGAGAATGGCAGGGGACGGTTCCGCGCCAGCGAGGCGCATTTGCGCCAGATCCGCACGCATGTCGGCATGGTGTTCCAGAGCTTCAATCTGTTTCCGCACATGACCGTGCTGCGCAACATCGTCGAGGCGCCGACGCGCGTACTCGGATTGGGTCGGGCGGAAGCTGAGTGCCGTGCCGTCGATCTCTTGCGTATGGTCGGTCTTTCCGAGAAGAAAGATCACTATCCGAGCCAGCTTTCCGGCGGCCAGCAGCAGCGTGTCGCAATAGCCCGCGCGCTTGCCATGCGCCCGCGCGTCCTGCTGTTCGACGAGCCGACTTCTGCACTCGATCCGCAGCTTGTCGGCGAAGTGCTCGGCGTTATCCGCGATCTCGCCCATGAGCACGATTTGACGATGTTGCTGGTGACCCATGAAATGCGGTTCGCGCGCGAAGTATCCGATCGTGTCTGCTTCTTCGACAAGGGTCGGATCTGCGAAGAAGGCAAGCCCGAACAGATTTTCAGCACCCCGAAGGAGGATCGCACCAAGGAGTTTTTGCGCTCTGTTCTGTGACTGAAAAGGAACCTGATACCGGCCATCCGGTATCGAGCTTGTTTTAAGCGATCGATCCTACGTCGAAAATCGGCGGCAATTGCTCGAAGGCGCCGCGGACCGTTTCCAGCGCAGAGCGAAGAGCGGAGTGTGACAGGCGACCGCCAAGGCAGATGCGAATTCCGCCGCCCGGCCGTTCCCCGCCGGCGACGAATGGATCTGATGGTGTGACCGCGACACCTTTGCGAGCGAGTACGCGGACAAGTCCGTCCTCCGTCCAGCGCTCGGGCACCGAGAGCCATGCGCAGAGCGACAGGGGATGGCTGCCGGCGACGAAGGGACCCATCACGTCGGACACGATCGCCTGCCTGGCCTCAGCCTCCGTTCTCTGAACGGCAATCAGCGCGTCGGCGGTGCCATCCAGAACCCAGCGCGAGGCCATTTCCGCGACGACATTGGTGGCGCTCCATCCGGTGACGCGCAGGATCGACGCGACACGGATGGAATAGTTCGCCGGAACGACGAGATAGCCGATACGCAAGCCCGTCATCACCGATTTCGTAAAGCTCGTGACGAAGAAGCCGAGTTCCGGCAACAGGTCTGGCATGGAGGGAAGGGGATCGCGCAGCAGCGGCTTATAGACCTCGTCCTCGATGACGAAGATGCCGTGCCGACGGGCGATATCGGCGATGGCGCGGCGGCGCTCCGCGCCCATGACATGGCTGGTCGGGTTGCTGAGCGACGGAATGATGACCAGGGCCGACACATCGCCGACCGCGCAGGCATTCTCGAAGGCGTCCGGCAAGATGCCTTCGCGATCGGTCGGAAGACCGCGGAGCGTAAAGCCGAGCACATTGGCGAGGCCGATAATGCCGTGATCGGTGAGGTTTTCGGTCAGAACAACCTCGCCGGGCCGAACCACCGAGGCGACGGCCAGGAAAAGGCCATGGGCAGCGCCATTCGTGATCACAATGCGATCTGGATCGGCATTGACGGACAAACGCGCCAGCCAAGCCTGCGCTGTGGCGCGGTGGGCATCGAGGCCTGCGATCGGCCGGCATGGCCGCATGAAACTGCTGTTGTCGCTTTCGGCGAGAGCGTGCATCAGTTCACGCGCCGATCGCTCGTGCGCTTCAGTGTAGACGGCCCGGATGATCGAAAGATCGGCGCTGCCGCTCGGATCGCGGTCGAGCATGAAGCTGTCGGCGCGTTCTGTAACGCGGCTACGGACGAAGGTGCCGCGACCTACTTCACCGCGCAGATAGCCACGCCGCTCCGCCTCCTTGTAGCTGATGCTCACGGTCTGAACCGAAATCCCCAGCGCGTGAGCGAGATCGCGATGTGTTGGCATGCGCGTATGGACCGGCAGAATGCCCTCATCGATATCGGAAATGATCTTGTCGGTGAGCAGCTTGTGCTTGGTCACGCCCTTGCGGTGCTGAAGGACGGGTTTCCAGACATCGTTGTGCTGGCCTTTTGAATCATGACGAAGCATGGATTGATCCGGTACAATTGCAGGATATCCATGTACACCATCCAATGCGGCATGGCGATGACCAAGCCGATAAGCTCAGTCCATTGTCAACAACGGACTGCGCGATGCTCGTATGAGCCTTCCGCGGCAGCCGCGTCAGAGATTGGAAAATACGCTTTTGATCGCGTCCGCCGCGACCTTGACGACGATATCGGCTTCACCGCGCGTCAGGCACAAGGGCGGGGCGAAGCCGAGAATGTCTCCCTGCGGCATGGCGCGGCCGATCACGCCCCGCTCAAGCAGTGCTGCCGCCACCTGCGGGCCGATCTTTTTCGCCGGATCGAAGAACTTGCGATCATCCCGGTCTTCGACGAATTCGACCGCCGCCATCAGCCCATCGCCACGGACCTCGCCCACATGCTTGTGATCGCCGACGGCCTTGGCAAGCTCGGACCGGAAGTAGGCGCCAGTCGAACCAGCGTTTTCGACGATGCCGAGTTCATCGATCAGTTCGAGATTGGCGATGCCGGCGGCCGCACAGATCGGGTGGGCGGAATAGGTCCAGCCATGACCGATGGCGCCGAGCTGATCGGAACCCTGTACGAGCACTTGCCACATCTTGTCGGAGACGATGCTGCCGGAAAGCGGCGCGTAGGCGGAGGTCAAGCCCTTGGCGATGGTGATCAGATCCGGCTTCATGCCGTAGTGGTCCGAGCCGAACATTGTCCCGAGCCGGCCGAAACCGGTCACGACCTCGTCGGCGACGAGAAGGACATCGTATTTGTCGAGCACGGCCTGGATCTTCTGCCAATAGGTCTTCGGCGGCGGAACGATGCCGCCGGTGCCGAGGATGGGTTCGCCGATGAAAGCGGCGACGGTTTCCGGACCTTCGGCCAGGATCATCTCTTCCAGCTTGTCCGCACAATATTGAGCGAACTGTTCTTCATCCATCGACCGATCGGGGCGGCGGAAGAAATAGGGTGCTTCCGTATGGAGGATGGGGTCGCGCGGCAGATCGAAAGCCTTATGGAAGAGTTCGAGCCCGGTAAGGCTGCCGGTCATGACCCCCGATCCGTGATAGCCGCGCCAGCGCGAAATGATCTTCTTCTTTTCCGGCCGGCCGAGGATGTTGTTGTAATACCAGATGAGCTTGATGTTCGTCTCGTTGGCGTCCGAGCCGGAGAGGCCGAAATAGACGCGGCTCATGCCCTTGGGCGCCCGGTCGATGATCATCTTGGAAAGCGTGATCGACGCTTCCGTACCGTGCCCGACATAGGCGTGATAATAGGCGAGGTTCTTTGCCTGCTCCGCGATGGCGTCGGCGATTTTCTGCCGGCCATAGCCGACATTGACGCAGTAGAGGCCAGCAAAGGCATCGAGGCTTTTCTTGCCGTTGGTGTCGGTGATGTAGACGCCTTCGCCGCCGCCGACGACGCGGGTCGGCGTTTCGCCGCGGGCGTGCATTCCCATATGGGTCGAGGGATGAAAGAAGTGATCCCTGTCCCACGCGTTCAGTTCGTTGCGCTTGTCCAACATGATATTTTCCTTTGCTGAAAGTGGGTGGCGCGTCAGGCAGCCGTGTCGATGCAGAGATATTTGAGCTCGGTGAAAGCCTCGATGCCGTGGCGCGAACCTTCGCGGCCAAGACCGGATTGCTTCCAGCCGCCGAAGGGAACCGGTCCGCCTGTAATCTTGACGCGATTGATCGCCACCATCCCGTAATCCAGGGCTCGGCCGAGGCGCATCTGACGCGCACCGTTTTGCGTCACGACATAGGCGACGAGGCCATATTCGATATCGTTGGCGCGGGCGATGACCTCCGCCTCGGTGTCGAACGACGTCACTGCGGCGACCGGCCCGAATGTCTCCTCGTGCATGATCAGCGCATCGGGGGATGGCTCGATAAGCAGTGTCGGTTCGAAGAAGAGCGGCCCTGCCGCGTGGCGTTTCCCGCCGGTGGCCAGCCTTGCGCCGTGCTTCAACGCATCGGCCACATGTTCCTCGACTTTCGCCAGAGCCCGCTCGTGCATCAGCGGTCCGATGTCGACTGCGTCCATCAATCCATCGCCTACCTTGAGAGCCGCTATCCGCTTGGCAAAGGCAGCGACGAAGGGTTCCATGATCGAACGCTGCACGAAGATGCGATTGGCGGCGAGACAGTCCTGGCCGGACGTCGCAAATTTGGCATTGATCGCGATGTCGACGGCGCGCTCCAGGTCGGCATCGTCAAAGATGATCAGCGGCGCATGCCCGCCGAGCTCCATCACCAGCCGCTTCATGGTAGGAGTGCATTGGCCAGCAATCAGTTTGCCGATGCCTGTCGAGCCGGTGAAGCTCAAGGCCCGCACTCTGGCATCCTCGCAGAGAGCGCCGACGATCGTGGCGGCGTCGCCGGTGACGACGTTGAAGACGCCGGCGGGGATGCCGGCACGCTCACCGAGTTCGGCAAGGGCCAGCGCCGACAGCGGCGTTTCCGACGATGGATGGGCGACGACGGTGCATCCGGCGGCAAGGGCTGCGGCAGCCTTGCGCGTGAGCATGGCAGAGGGAAAGTTCCAGGGCGTGACGATCCCCACGACACCCAATGCTTCCCGGCGCACGATCATTTCGGTGTCCGGCAGATGGCTGGTGACGCTTTCGGAATTGATCCGCTTGGCTTCCTCCGCATACCATTCGATGAAGCCGGCGGCATAATCGATCTCCCCGCGGGATTCGGCGAGCGGCTTGCCCTGTTCCAGCGTCATGATGAGCGCCAGATCCTCCTTCGCGGCGAGCATCAACTCATACCATTTGCGCAGGATCGTCGTGCGCTGCTGCGGCAGGAGCGAGCGCCAGGCTGAAAAGGCATCCGCTGCCGCGTCGATCGCCTCGAACGTCTCATCCCTGCCCAGGCTGGAAACCCAGGCGAGCGTGGTGGCGGAGGCGGGGTCGATGACGTTGAAGCTCGCGCCGGTCTTGCCGGCGACCCAGCGGCCGCTCACATAGGAGAGATCCCGCAGTAAATGCCGGTCGTTCAGTCGTGACAGGGCTTCGTGATAGACGGGGCGGGCGCGCACTGCAGTCATCGGCAAACCTCTCTCTTCAGGTGTCCAATGCTCTCACGGAACGCCGCGAGACATTGTCCATTGGTCGCTGCTGAAAGAGAGAGAGCGCCTAAAGAGTAAGGCGGCCGTAGAGAGTGTCTCTATTCGTCGCCCTGAGGCTCTGCGGAAAGGAGATTGGCGATCGGAAGCACGGTCTCCTCCTTGACGGTCTTGGTGACGATATAGGTAAAATAACGCTCGATGCCGAGGTCGCGATCCAGAAGGCCGTCGATCAGCCGCTGATAGGCGTCGATATCGGGCGTCATAATCTTCAGAATGTAGTCGACGCCGCCTCCGACCGACCAGCAGGCGACGATTTCGGGAATGGCGGAGATTGCCCGCTCAAAGCGCTCGAAGTCGCTCTGGCGATGGTTGGCGAGCGTGAGTTCGACCATGACGCTGGCAACTGCCGCAAGCCGGCGTGGCGCAAGATGGGCATGATAGCCGGAAATAATCCCGGCCTTCTCGAGCTTGCGCAGCCGAAGCCAGCATGGAGTGGGCGAAAGCCCTACCTTTTCGGCAAGCGCGAGTTTGGTGATGCGGCCATCACGTTGAATGGCATCCAATATACGCAAATCGATTGCATCGAGTTTCATTTGCAGAACTGTGTGTGAATGAGCTGACTGTTCGACCAATGACATTCGAGACCGGGACTGACAAGCGCATATCCGGGAATTGGGCTTTCGCGACGGCATCCCGGATCGTGTGCTGCGGCAAGACGGGTCCGAGGGCATTTCACGAGGAACAATATCAACGTGAAATGGATTTTATTGATTGATCGAAACAGCACCGTCGCGAGAAGCGTATTTGCTTCCAGGCGTGCCTCCGGCTTTTCCCGTTGACAGTTTTTGGAGTGTGCCATGGTGATCTACTTGCTCCAACTCCTGGCCTGGTCGGTCTTTATTGCGGCCCTGATGCTGTGGCCGGCGGGTACGCTGGCTTTTCCGGGCGCTTGGGTTGTAATTGCCTTCTTCGTGCTCGGCGGCTTGGCGATGATCCTGTGGTTGTCGAAGCATAGCCCGCGCCTGTTGCGTGAACGTATGGCATCTCCGCTGCAACGTGATCAGAAGCCGTGGGATCGCGTCTGGTTGACGTTTTTCGTTTTGGCCTTCTTGGGTTGGTTATATTTCATGGGTTGGGATGCGGCCCGGACGGGCTTCCGAGCGATGCCGCCGTGGCTTCAAGCGCTTGGCGGCCTTGGTATGGCGGTCAACATGCTTGGTACCTGGTGGACGTTTCGCGAAAACGTCTTCGCCGCGCCCGTGGTAAAGATCCAAAAGGATCAAAAAGTGATCGATACCGGCCCCTATGCCATTGTTCGCCATCCGATGTACGCGAGCGCGTTGTTTTTCCTTATTGGCATGCCGCTATTGCTCGGTTCCTGGCTCGGCCTCGCATTCTCCGCAGTGTTCATCCTGGGTGTCGCCTGGCGGGCGGTGCATGAGGAGCGCGCTTTAAGCGCGGAGCTGAGCGGCTATCAAGCCTATGCGGCCCGCGTGCGATATCGGCTCGTGCCATTCGTCTGGTAGCACCTCGTATGGTGGTGTTGCGACCGCAATTTCCGTGCGGCGCAATCGATCATCAACATCCCTTGGTGCCATGCTTTAACGCCCAATTTAGCAAGTTCGCGTTATGGTAGCGTCATAGCTTTTGGCGATTGGTATATTTTACATGAGTTATGATGCATCGACGGCGACACCTCGACCGCTATTTGGGATGACAATGGGGTCAGCCGAATGAGTAGCGCGGCGGACACGCCCGGATTTAGGTCGACGACGTCGTCAGTGCTATGGGTCGCGCTGCTTCAGAGTGCTGTGGTTTTCATGGCGGTGGCGCTGTGGCAGCAGCGGTGGGGAACCATCGTCGACACAAGCTGGCTCATTACCATGGCTGAGCGGGTACTCGATGGAGAGCGGCTCTATGTCGATGTGATCGACAGCAACCCGCCGTTTTCGCTCTGGCTTTTCCTACCGGCGATCATAGCGTCGAGATGGGCAGGGATCGCTCCCGAAATAGGCATCTGTCTCTACACCTGCCTCGCAGTGGTCGTGGGTCTGGGTTTATCGGCCGCAATCGTCCGGCGGGCGGGCTTTGCCGAAAATCACGCCCTGCTTCGGTTGCTACCACTTTTCGTCGCACTCTTCACGATTTTTCCCGGCAATACCTTCACCGAGAGAGATCACGTCGGCACGGTGCTGTTTCTGCCCTTGCTGGCGCTCATGGCATTGCGGGCTGACACCACACGTCGTGTCGCACCCGGCTTCGTCCTGATTGTCGGCGCCGGTCTCTGCGGTAGCGTTCTTGTTCTGGTGAAGGCCTATTATGTCGTCGCTTACATCGTGCCCGCGCTCTATGTGGCCTGGCGGCGCCGAAACCTGTGGCTACTTCTGGCGCCCGAGAACTGCATCATCGGCATAGTCGGTGTCGCCTATATCGCGCTCGTCTTTTTGCTGACGCCCGAATTCATGCGGGATCTCCTCCCGCAGGTAGCGGATGTCTACATGAAGATAGGTGATCCGGTCAGGGTCGTATTGAGGTGCGGGCCGTCCTACCTGCTGATTTTGCTTCTGTTTCGGATGGTTGCACCCAAAGCGCCGGCTACGCCACTTTGTGCCGTGACGCTTCTGGCTTCACTCGCTGCCGTCGCGCCCTTGATCTATCAAGGCAAGGGTTGGGCCTACCATGCTTTCGCTGCGATCTCGCTGGCACTTGTTGCTGTGCTTTGCAGGGTCGCAGCGTCTTCCGGCTGGCGTTACAACCGTGAAACGCTCGCACGTGGCATTCTTTGCGCCATTGTCGTCATGTTTGCATGGCTGCCGTTTTTGCAGACGGAGAAGCCGAGCGACGCTTTCGTCGCTGCAGTGAAAGCGGCATCGAAGGGAGAGCCGACGCTCGGCGTCATCGGCAGCGATATCGCCGATGCCCATCCGCTCGCCAGGATTGTCGGGGCCCGCTTTTTGTCTGCCAATAACAGCGACTGGTTCGGCGCCCTCGCGTATGTTCTGGCTCGGAAGGCGTCAGCGAAAGGAGACGCGGCGGATGCTGACCGCTACCAGAAGCGGTCGGATGCTTATCTGGACGCCAAATATGCCGAATTCGCCAGCTACAACTACGATCTGATCGTCATCCAGCAGGATGAGCCACTTTGGACCGATTACGTGCTTGGTCAACCACGTTTTGCAGCGCTGCTTTCTGCCTATCATCCCATTGCAAAGGATGAGCGGGTTACCGTCTATGGTCGCAACGTTCCCGCCGAACCGAGTTCGAACGCTCCGTAGTAGATGATCCGGAAGCGTTGTTGGCCGCAAACGCAGTTCGACGGGCAAGCTCAATGTGGCAAGTTGCAACCGTTCGAGACACTGCTAGCTAGCCGGCGCGTTTTCCGTCGCCGTCGAAGACGTGTAGATGTTGCGACGGGAATATCACATTCACTTTCGGTCCCGCCTTCAGCACATCTCGATTGAGCGAGAAGACCTTGAAGGGCAGGCCGTGCAGCGAGAGGTGGAGAATGATGCCGAAGCCGGTGGGCTCGATAAGTTCCACATCGGCGCTGATGCCGGAGCCGTCCGCTGACAAAATCACATGCTCCGGTCGGATTCCGAGTGTCACTTTGGCTCCGGTCGGCAGGTTTGGTGTTGCCAAAAGCAGGACGATGGTTCCGTCCTTCAGTCGCAAACCGCCTGTTTCATAGGTCGCGTCGAGAAAATTCATCCCTGGAGAGCCGATAAAACCGGCAACGAAGAGATTGGCGGGGCGATCGTAAAGCTCGAGCGGGCTGCCGACCTGCTGAACCACTCCGCCATGCATGGCGACAATCCGGTCTGCCAGTGTCATCGCCTCGATCTGATCGTGCGTCACATAGATCGAGGTCGCCTTCAGGTCGCCATGCAGTTTCTTGATTTCGGCCCGCATCTGTTCGCGCAGACGCGCATCGAGGTTCGAAAGCGGCTCGTCGAAGAGGAAGGCTTTGGGCTGGCGCACGATGGCGCGGCCCATGGCGACGCGTTGGCGCTGGCCGCCCGACAGCGCCTTCGGGCGCCGTTCGAGCAGGGGATCGAGACCAAGTTTCGACGCTGCTGCGGCGACGGCCTTTCCGATCTTATCCTTCGCAATCTTCCGGAGCTTGAGGCTGTAGCTCATATTGCCGGCGACGTTCATGTGCGGATAGAGCGCATAGGATTGGAACACCATGGCGATGTCGCGGTCCTTCGGATGCAGCTCGTTGACACGGTTGTTCGCAATACGGATCTCGCCGCCGCTGATGTCTTCGAGACCGGCGATCATTCGGAGCAGCGTTGACTTGCCGCAGCCGGAGGGACCGACGAGAACGACGAATTCGCCGTCCTTGATCCTGAGGTCGATATCGTGCAGCACCTGCACGTGGCCATAGGCTTTTTTGACGTTCTGGATATCGATCGATGCCATGTGACTAACCCTTGACCGCGCCGGCCGTCAGACCCTGCACGAGATAACGCTGGATGAGCAGGAAGAAGAGGCCGGCCGGAATGAGCGCCATGACG
Source organism: Martinezella paranaensis (assembly GCF_014200235.1). Classification (NCBI taxonomy): domain Bacteria; kingdom Pseudomonadati; phylum Pseudomonadota; class Alphaproteobacteria; order Hyphomicrobiales; family Rhizobiaceae; genus Martinezella; species Martinezella paranaensis. The sequence continues at coordinate 27,554 of NZ_JACHBI010000005.1, forward strand.
CCCGCTGCCATCATCTGCCCGAAATCCACGGAGAATTTCGAAACGAAGGTGAGAAGCCCGACGGGGAAGGTTGCTGCCTGATTGCCGTTGATGAGCATCAGGGCGAACAGCAGCTCGCTCCAGGCGGCCGTGAAGACGAAACCGAGCGTCGCGGCGATGCCGGGCAATGTCAGCGGCAGAATGATCTGCCGAAACGCCGTGAACTGCGTCGCACCGTCGATCATCGCAGCCTCTTCGAGGTCCTTCGGGATACCGTCGAAGAAGGATTGCATCAGGAAGGTGGCGAAGGGCACGTTGAAAGCCGTGTAGACGATGACGAGGCCGGTCAGGCTGTTCGTCAGATGCAGCGGCGTCAGGATCTTGAAGATCGGCGCAACCAGCATGACCAGCGGAAACATCTGCGTCAGCAGCATAAGGGCCACGATCCAGTATTTGGCGCGGAAGGTGAAGCGCGAGAGCGCGTAGCCGGAAAGCGATGCGCAGATAGTCACTGTGATCGCTGTCGATGCGGAGACGATCAGGCTGTTTTTAAAAAATGTCGGAAAATCGCTATGTTGCAGCACGAAGGCGTAGTGCTCCCATGTCGTGCGCGACGGCCACATGCGCACGCCTTCCGAATAGAGCAGGTCATTCGGTGTGACCGAGACCTTCAGCAGCCAGAAGAGCGGGAAGAGCGCAAAAACCACGTAGCAAAGGATTGCCAGGCGATGCGCGATGGTGGGGATGACGGATCGTCTCATGGCTCAATCCTTGTTCAGCAGGGTCTGCCGCAGCAGGATGATCAGCATGGAATAGGCAAGCAGCAGCAGGAGCAGGACGAGAGCTATGGCGGATGCGTAGCCGAAATCCAGCCGCTTGAAAGCCTGGGTGAAGATGTAGCTTGCGACGATCTGGGTGCGATCGGCAGGCCCCCCTCCGGTCATCACGACGATCAGATCGGCGAAGTTCGAGATCCAGACCGTGCGCAACAATACGGTGATCGCGATCGTCGGAGCAAGGAAGGGGAGCGTAATCGAGCGGAAGCGCTGGAACCAACCGGCACCGTCGATCGAAGCGGCTTCATAAAGATCGCGTGGGATCGCCTGAAGGGCGGCCAGCAGCGTAATGGCGAAGAAGGGAATGCCCCACCAGACATTGGCGACGATCGGCCCCCACATCGCATATTGTGGATCGGAGAGGATGTTGCCGGGCTCCTTCATCAGGCCGAGCGCGAAGAGCCAGTGCGGAATAGGGCCGATCACGGGATTGAAAAGCCATGCCCAATTGAGGCCGGCGAGGAAGGAGGGGACCGCCCAAGGCAGAAACACCAGCGCCTGCACGATTGCCCTGCCGAGAAACGGCTTATCCAGCAACAGAGCAAGAATCAGCCCGAAGATGAATTGCAAGACCACCGAGGCGCCGGTCCACCAGAGCGTATTCTTCAGCGCGCCGTAGAAGGCGGGGTCTTTTGAGAGATCGCGGAAATGCTCCAGGCCGATAAAGCCGCCGGAAAACGGATTGAGCAATTGAATATCGCGAAACGCGTAGGAAATGCCGATCACCAGCGGCACCAGCATGACGGCGATAATGAGGATGAGCGCTGGGGCGCTATAGAGATAGGGCTCCGAGGCATCGGCAAGGCGCTTCAGCCACGGCCTGCGGTCGTGACGCCTGTCGAGCGTGTCGGCGGTCATGGTCATCGGCCAATGTTCCCGTTCGCGGCGTTCGGACGCCGTCTGTTTCATGTGCGGAAAAGCGGCGGCGGATTGCTCCGCCGCCGGGAGTCGATCTTATTTCTTGGCGAGGAATTTCTGCTGCGCCTTGGTCAGGTAATCGGCCCATTGATCGGCCAGGTCCTTGGCCGAGATATCGCCGAGCAGTGCCTGCTGCGACGTCTTGATGGCGAGCGAATCCTTGAAGAAGGCAAATTCCTCGAGATAGGTCGGCATGACCGTCGGAACAGTATTCTTGTCGGCCAGTTCCTCGAACCAGCCCTTGAACTGGTCGCCGGCGTAGAAGGGGTCCTTCTCAGCGGACGTGTAGGCCGGCAGGGCGCCGATCTTCTTGTTCCATTCGAGATTGCCTTCCTTACCTTCAAGGGTTGCGATCAGCTTCCAGGAGAGATCCTTGTTCTGGCTCGTCGAGAACATCGACCAACCGGCATAACCGATTGTCGGGAAAGACTTGCCGTCCGGACCCTTCGGCAATGGCGTGACGCCGAAGTCATCCTTGTTCATGCGTTCGGCGATTGCGATCAAGGCATCCGGATCCTGATCGAGGAAAGCGCAGGTGCCGGAATAGAAGCCGGCGACGACTTCGTTGAAGCCCCAGTTGACGCTGTCCTTCGGCGCATAGCCCTTCTTGTAGAGATCGACCATCCATTCGATGCCCTTGGCCCAGCCGGGGCTGTTCATCGTCGATGTGCCGTCATCCTTGAAATATTTGTTGTCGCCGGCCATGGAGGCCGCGAAGATCATCCAGCCGTTCAGGCCGCCGGGGCCGCCGCGCATGCAGTAGCCGTATTTGCCGGGCAGCTTGGAGATTGCTTCGGATGCCTTGACGAAATCGTCCATCGTCTTCGGCGGTTCGGCAATGCCGGCATCCTTCAGGATCTTCTTGTTGTAGAACATGGCGCGCAGATAGAAGCCGTAGGGCAGCATATAGGCGGTTTTCTTCACGTCGCGGCCGAGCTCGAGGGCGCGCGGCGTCAATTCACTCGTATGCTCCCACTTCGCCAAGTAAGGCTCCAGGCTTTCGAGCATGCCGTTATTGCCATAGAGCGACAGCCAGGTATCGGGCATTTCCATTACATCAGGCGTGTCACCCGCCGAAACCATGGTCGCGAACTTCTGGAAGGCTTCGTTCCAGGGAAGGGAAATGATATCGACCTTCGTGCCCGGATTGGCCGCTTCGAACTTGGCGACGATCGACTTCAGCGTCTCGGTGCGTTCCGGGCTGGTAATGACTTCGACGAGTTTCAGCGTGGTATCGGCAAAGGCCGTGCTCGCCATCATCGTGGCGAAAAGTGCTGCCGTGATCAGTGTTTTCATGCTCAGTTCCCCCTTTTCGGTGTTTCTCTCAGGTTGATGGTCTTATGAGGCGGCGGCGATCGCTTCCTCGATATCTCTCCACAGCGCCTCGGTTCCTTCGAGACCGACATGGAGACGTACGGACCGCGGACTGATACTAAAGGTATGCGCGGAATTCGGCTGTGCCTTCTGCTGAAGCACGACCTCGCCCGGTACGATCAGGCTTTCGTGCCCACCCCAGCTCACACCCAGTTTGAAGAGCTTGAGGTGATCGGCGAAGGCGCGGATATCGACGCCTTCGCGGAAGATGAATGAAAACAGGCCCGAGGTGCCGTTGAGCCCGGCGGGCAAACGGTTGGCAAGGCCCGGATGGCAGACCTTCTCGACGACATCGAGCTCCTGCAGCCGTTTGGCGATCGTCATTGCGGCCGCCTCATGCGCTCTCATGCGGATCGGCAAAGTGCGCAAGCCACGGATCAAAAGCCAGGCGTCGAAAGGCGAGAGCTTGCCGCCGAGATAAGGATATGCCTCGGCTTTCAGCCGCGCAATCATCGCCTTTGAACCAGCAACCACGCCGGCAACGACATCGCTATGGCCGCCCAGATATTTGGAAGCGGAATGGATGACGAGATCGACGCCGAGCGTCAACGGCCGCTGGAAATAGGGGCTGGCCCAACTGTTATCGATCATGGAAACGGCGCCATGCTGCTTGGCGAGTGCCGCGAGCGCGCCGACGTCATGGGCTTCCATCACCCAGCTCGTCGGGCTTTCCAGATAAAGTACCCTTGCGCCGGGCAGCGCCTTGGCAACAGCCTCCTCGTCGCGGCCATCCACATAGGTCACCTCGACCTTCATCCGTTTCAGCACCGTGCCGAACAGGCGGAAGGCATCCGGATAGACATGCTTGACCGCCACGATCCGATCGCCGGGCTCGACGAAGCTCAAAACGGCTGAAGAGATCGCCGCCATGCCGCTCGCAAAGCCGAGCGCATCCTCTGCACCTTCGAGTTTTGCCAGCATTTCCTCGAACATGCGCACGGTCGGATTGAGGCCGCGCGTATAGATCGGCCGCACCTTCTCGCCGCGATAGGAAGCGATCATGTCGTCGTAATTGGCAAAGGTGAAAAGCGATGTCTGAAAAATCGGCGGCACCACGGCATCGGCGTAATTGCCGTCATCATGGGCCGTGATGAGAGAAGCGAGATCGAACGGCTCTAGCCCGTCAGTCATTTGGACATTTCCTTGATGTCTTCCTCGACGACGTCGAGAATTTTCAATGTTTCGGCGCGCGCCGCCTCGGGGTCCTGAGCGACGATCGCGTTGAACAGTGTGCGGTGAAACGGAAAGGACCGGCGGGCAAAATCCTGCCGGTCGAAGGGGTGGGTCCAGAACCGCTCGAAGCTGCCGCGCATCTGTTCGAGGAGCTGCTTGAACAGAGGATTATGGGTGGCGTCATAGACGGCAAGGTGAAACGCCAGATCCTCCGGGCCGGAGGTGCCCTTTGCGATATGGACGCGCTCCATCTCGTCGAGCTTCTCCTCGATGATCGCAATATCCTTGCTCGTGCGCCTCTTGGCGGCGACCATTCCGGCTTCGCATTCGATACCGCGGCGAACCTCCAGGGTCTGCAGCAGCGCATCGCGCAGATGCGCCGTATCGAGCGACAAGGGCATATGGATGGTCGCTTTGGAAACAGGTTTCAGCAGATAGGTACCGCTGCCCTTGCGGGTTTCCACGACGCCCAAGGCTTGAAAATGCGTGACGACCTCCCGGATCGTCGAGCGCCCGACCGAGAGGGCCACCATCAATTCGCGCTCGGTCGGCAGCCGGTCACCGGCCTGGAGCCTCGAAGACTCGATGAAATCGGACAGCGCGTCGATAACTTGCTGCGTCCGGTCGATCGATGGGAGAGGGGTGAGCATGGCCTTCGTCATGACATTAAATTGGTCTGACATCTGCCATCAGGTCAATCTCTTTTTTATGTGTGGGCGTGTTTTTCACATAGGAATGAGACTATCAGTTCTCACCGTGGTGATAGGCGGCGACCGGACTGGTAAAAACAAAGGCCCGGCACATCGATTCCTCTGAATCCGTGTGCCGGGCCTTATGCAGTGGGTGACGATTAAGATCAGCGCACTTTCATCGAATAACCGCCGAACGCGCCTTTCCATCGCAACAATCTCATCGCATTTGCGGTGACGAGCACGGTTGCGCCGGTATCGGCGAGGATCGCCGGCCAGAGGCCGGTGATACCGGCAATCGTGGTCACCAGGAACACCGCCTTCAGGCCAAGTGCCATGCTGATGTTCTGGCGGATGTTGCTCATCGTGGTCCGTGATAGCACGACCATATTGGCGACATCGGTGACACGGCCGTGGAGGGCGGCGGCGTCCGCCGTCTCCAGCGCCACGTCGGTGCCGCCGCCCATGGCGATGCCGACGTCGGCGGCGGCCAAGCCAGGGGCATCGTTGATGCCGTCGCCGACCTTGGCAACGATCTGCTGCTTCGCCTGCAGTTCACGCACGATGCGCTGCTTATCTTCCGGCAAAAGCTGCGCGCGGGGTTCGATGCCCAGACCCTTTGCGATTGCACCGGCGGTACGGGCGTTATCGCCGGTCAGCATGACGGAACCGACGCCGGCCGTCTGCAATGCCTCGATCCCGGTGCGCGCATCGGCGCGGGGCTCGTCACGCATGGCGATCAAACCGGTAATCTTGCCGTCGACCACGAGAACGGAGACGCTTTTGCCTTCGTCGTTCATCGCTTCGATCCGGGCGTTCTGTTCGGCCGACAAAGGCTCGTTCTCCCGTGCTGCCTGTGGGGAGAGGAGCGATATGGTCTCGCCACCGACGCGGCCGCTGACGCCCTTACCGGGCAGGGCCTTCGCTTCGACTGCGGGCGGAACCGGAACGCCATCGGATTTCGCCCGCTCCAGAATTGCGAGGGCCAGCGGATGGCTCGAACCGTTTTCGAGAGCGGCAGCACGCGAAAGAACCTCTATCTCGGTGCGGCCGAAGCCCAGGATGTCCGTGACCTTGGGCTTGCCCTCGGTCAGGGTGCCGGTCTTATCGAAGGCGACCATCGTCACCTTGCCCATCGTTTCGAGAACAGCGCCGCCTTTCAGCAACAATCCACTGCGGGCGCCCGCCGATAGAGCCGCCGCGATCGCCGCCGGGGTCGAGATCACCAGGGCGCAGGGGCAACCGATCAGCAGGATGGCGAGGCCCTTGTATATCCACTCCAGCCAGCTTGCGCCGGCCACCAGCGGCGGCGTCACCGCAACCAGTGCCGCGACGGCGACCACGCCGGGCGTGTAGTAACGTGAGAAGCGGTCGATAAAGCGTTCGGTCGGTGCCTTGGATTCCTGCGCCTCTTCAACCAGCTTCACCACGCGGGCAATCGTGTTGTCGGTTGCGGCGGCGGTGACTTTGACGCGCAATACGGCATCCGTGTTGATGGTGCCGGCGAAGACCTTGGCATCCACACCTTTACGTACGGGCGTGCTTTCTCCGGTGACCGGCGCTTCGTCGATGGCGCTCTCACCTTCGATGATCGTGCCGTCGGCGGCGATGCGGTCGCCGGGACGCACGAGAATGATGGTACCCACCTTAAGGCTCTCGGCCTGGACTTCGCGGGTCTCGCCCTTGTCTTCGATCAAGGCGGTTTTCGGGACCAGGGTCGTCAATGACTGGATGCTGGCGCGCGCCTTACCGGCGGCGACACCTTCCAGCAGTTCGCCGACGAGGAAGAGGAAGACAACGGTTGCCGCTTCTTCGCCGGCATTGATGATGACCGCACCAACGGCCGCAATCGTCATCAGCATCTCGATGGAGAAGGGCGTGCCCGCCAATGCCGCCATGACGGCGCGGCGCGCGATCGGCACGAGACCGACCAGCATGGCGACGATGAAGGCATAGGATGCAATCGATGGTATGAGATGGCCAATGGCATAGGCGGCAACCAGCGCCACGCCCGAGACGATGGTCAGCCGACCCTTTTTGCTCTTCCACCAGGGACCATCCATGGGCGCATGGTCGTGACCGTGCAGGCCCTCGATTTCCTTTGAGGCATGGTCGTGATTATCATGATCGGCGTGGTCGTGCGATGAATGATCATGGCCGTCGTGATTATGGTCGTGGTCGTGGTGGTCGTGATCATGATCATGATGGTCATGCTGGTGCTCGGAGGGCGCGCGCTCGGCCTTGCCGGCCAGCGGGGCGAGGGAATAGCCGAGGCCGGCCACTTTCTTTTCGATCGCGGCGAGATTGCTGGTCTCGTCGTGACGAACGGTCATCGTTCCTGCGGTAACGGAAACGGAGACATCCTCCACGCCCGGCATGCGCCTCACAGCCGTATCGATCTTGGCTGCGCATGACGCGCAGTCCATGCCACTTACCCGGTATCGTGCTTCCGCTGTCTCTGCCATGATCCATTCCTTGTCAAACCGTGGCACCTCTCCTACATCCTCTAGTGGCTAGAGGTGCAAGAGGAAAATCATGAAAAAAATTACAATCGGCGAGGCGGCCCGGCAGAGCGGGGTGAAAGTGCCGACAATCCGCTACTACGAAAGCATCGGGCTTCTAGCTGAACCGGAGCGAAGCGAGGGCAACCAGCGTTCCTACGAGCAATCGCACCTTCATAGACTGGCTTTCATTCGCCATGCCCGCGAATTGGGCTTTGAGGTCGATGCGATCCGGACGCTTCTGGCGCTTCAGGACGACCCAAATCAATCCTGCGCCTCCGCCGACGCCATCGCCAAAGCCCGCCTAATCGAAGTCGAACAACGGATACGCAGCCTGAGGGCACTGAAAGCTGAGCTGGAGATGATGGTCGAAGGCTGCGGCCACGGCCGTATTGACCAATGCCGGGTGATCGAAGTTCTGGCCGATCACGGGCAGTGCATGCATCCGCGTCACGAGTAGGATTGAGCTTTCTCGAAGCGTTGCGGGCCATTTGATCTGGGACTAGAATCCACCGATTGGACTAGGAGCGGTACGGCAGCATCGCGAAAGGAGGTCCGATATAATGAGCCCGCCAGCACATGGAAGCGACGCGAAACCGCCACCGCAATGGGCCGGTCTTAAGTCGATTAGCTCCGTGCATGAAGCGACCATCCATGCCGCTGTTCTTGCGCTGCTGCCCGATCCCGCAACCGTCCGGAACTGCCTGGATATTGCCGAGGACGCCGCACGCGCTGTCCACGGCACTATGGCGGCAGCCCATATTGGTGCCGATCCCGAAAGGATGATCGCGGCGCCTGAGGAAGTCGACCTGCAGATTCTGCGAGACATGAATGAGGACTCTCCGAGCCAAAGATTCGAGCGGATTGCGGGTGCCTTTGCGGACTGGAAGCGGGTCAGTCCCGACCGTGAAAGCCTGCTATTGGATGATTGCCGCGGCGATCTGAGCCGCTGCGTGACGGCCGAATGCCATGAGACGGCGCTGGTCGTCGCTCCCTGCCATGGCAACATGGATGCCCGCGACGCGTTTTATGATCTGCTGTTCAGGGAACACAAGCTGGTGCTGGTGCCGCCTCCCGATGCTTACACCGGCAATCTTCTGGCCCATGTGGTGATCGGCTGGAAACCGCATGAACATGCGCAACGCGCTGTCGTTGCGGCAAGGCGCTGGCTGGTTGCGGCCGATCGCATCACTGTTCTATGCATCAACGACAAAGCCGACGGAAGCTATCAGCGCACGGCGAGGGAATTACTTGATCAGCTCGGCCTCGAGGGCGAGGTGGTCGCGATCAGTTCCGGAGGCCGGTCGGTCGGAGAAACAATCCTTGATTTTGCCCGTTCCGCGACCGCGACATGTCTGCTGATCGGAGCATTCAAGCACGGATACCTTCTGGAGCTGCTCCTAGGCCGCGTCACGCGCCACCTCCTGTCGCATTCCAAGCTTCCGCTGATGATGAAACATTAGCTCCTTGAGGCGATCGTTTGATTGCCCGCATTTGCGAACAACCTTCGCCGCTACACGCGCTTCAGGATGATGCCGTAGTGATAGGGTGGCAATTCCTCGATGAGGGCGGTGCTAAACCCCGCAGGTTCGACGATCTTTCGCACGGCGTCGGGCGACATGCGCATGTCCGTCCTTGGGCCGCGCGGCTGATCCAGGACGACCGTTTGTTCCCTGGGGATCGGATGCCAGTTGACGATCGCGAACAAGCCGCCCGGCCGCAGGATCTGCCAGGCTGCCCGTGCCAGATCCGGCTTGTCCGGCACGCCATGAAACGTGTTGGCAATCAATACATAGTCGACCGGTTCCGGCAGCAGCGAGACGATCTCGCGCGCATCGGCATTGATCCATAGGCGGACAGTGCCTCCGAGGCGCGCGACCTCGACTTTTGCCTGCTCGATCATCCCTGCATCCAGATCAAGCGCATAGACGCGGCCATCGACAAGACGGGCGAGCGGCGCGGTAAAATAACCATCCCCACAGCACAGGTCGAGCACGGTCATGTCAGGCCGGATGCCGAGATCAGTCAGAACCTCCGCCGGCCGCGGCCAAAGGGCCGCCCACCAATCCCGGTCGGGCATCGAGGTGGCGGGGAACAGATCATCCATTGTTCTTTTCTTTCGACGCGGAGGCCGTTTCCGGCGCGAGGCAGACGATTGTCTTGATGGTAGGCTAGACGGGCTCCTTTCGGAACCCGTCCACACGCTTATTTGGCCGCCGCCGCAATGCTCATCCGCATCATGGAAGCGTGTCGAACTGAGCGCTGTGAAGCCTGGCGTAACCACCGCCGCGGGCCAGCAGTTCCGCGTGCGATCCCTGCTCGACGATGCCATCAGACCCCATGACAATGATGCGATCGGCATTGCGGATGGTCGTCAACCGATGCGCCACCACCAGGGTCGTGCGCCCCTTCGAGAGATCTGCCAGTGCCTGCTGGATGGCATATTCGGTTGCCGTGTCGAGCGCCGACGTTGCCTCATCGAGGATAAGGATCGGCGGGTTCTTGAGGAAGATGCGCGCGATGGCGAGACGCTGCTTCTGCCCGCCCGACAGTTTCACGCCGCGTTCGCCGGTCGGCGTGTCCAGGCCGTCGGGCAGAGAGCGGACAAATTCATCGAGCGATGCGCGCCGCAGCGACTCCATGATGTCCTGATCGGTCGCACCAAGCTTTCCATAGGCGATGTTCTCGCGAATGGTCGATCCGAACAGGAACACGTCCTGCTGCACGATGCCGATCTGGCTGCGCAGTGAAGCCTGCGTCATATCGCGGATGTCGATGCCGTCGACGGTAATGCTACCGCCGGTCACATCGTAGAAGCGCGGTAGCAGCGAGCAGATCGTCGTCTTGCCCGTTCCCGAAGCGCCGACGAAAGCGACCGTTTCTCCGGCCGATATCGTCAGGTTCAGGCCATCGAAGATCGTACCCTGATCCGAATAGCCGAAGCTGACATCCTTATAGACGATATCGCCCTTGAGATGATCGACCACAATCGCATGTGGCCGGTCGGCGAGGTCGGGCTGCGTGTCGATCAGCGACAGGAAGCGTTTGAAGCCGGCAATGCCCTTCGGATACATTTCGAGCACCGACGTGATCTTGTCGATCGGGTGGAAGAAGACATTGATCAGCAGCAGGAAGCTGACGAAGCCGCCATAGGTCAACTCGCCGGAAACCACGAACCAGGTTCCGGCCACCATCACCACGAGCTGCACGAGGCGCGTGCTGAAATAGCTGAGCGCGATGCTGGCCGTCATATAGGCATAGGCATTGAGCTTGGTGGCCTTGTAGTCCTCGTTGTTGCGGGCAAAGAGCCGGCTTTCGTAGTCTTCGTTGGCGAAAGCCTTGACGACACGGATACCGCCGACACTCTCCTGCACGCGGATGTTGAAGTCACCGACCTTGGTAAACAGGCTGCGCCAGTTCAATGTCATCTTGGCGCCATAGCGGCTGACCAGCCAGGTCATGAAAGGCACGATGATGGTCGTCAGCAGCGCCAGCTTCCAATGCACCGAAAACATTAGCAGGAAGGCGCCGATGAAGGTCATGATGGCGATGAAGACGTCCTCGGGTCCGTGATGGGCGATTTCGCCCACCTCTTCGAGATCCTTGGTGACGTGGGTGATCAGATGCCCGGTCCTGTTGTTGTCGAAATAACGGAACGAGAGCTTCTGGATGTGGTCGAAGGCCTGGCGGCGCAAGTCGGATTCGATCGAGATGCCGAGCGCATGGCCCCAATAGTTGACCACGGCCATCAGGCCGGTGTTCAGCGCATAGACAACCAGCAGCAGCGCAGCCGTCGCGGCAATCAGACCCCAGTTACGGCTTGGCAGCAGCTCATCGACAAAGAGCTTGACCGCCAGTGGAAAGCCAAGTTCGAGCAGGCCGGCGATGACCGCGCAGCCAAAATCGAGAAAAAACAGGGTCTTGTAGCGCGCATAATAGGAAAAGAAGCGACGAAACATGAATGCCCTCCAAGGGCACGAGAGATCATATTGTTAGACAAGGATGGACTGAACAGCAGTCCGCATTCGGCATCGCTGTTCAGCGTTGATTGGTGCCGAAATTTCTCATCTAACTGATCTCCCTCATGAGTCGCACAGACCTTATAGCCGACAAACCAGGCGTTGTCATCCCCGACAGGGAATTGGTGTCATCATGCGCGTCGATTTCCTCGCCGCGTGCCGATGTGAGAGCACGCGGCAAGCCTGCACAAGTCCAATTCAGCGCGCGTTATATTTCGCGTCGACCTCATTGATTGCGTTGACGTTTCCGGCAGAACGCCCTTGCTCGTCGAATGTGTGTGCGAGGAAGGTGTCGGCGATTGCCTTGGCAAGCTCCGGCCCGATGACGCGGGAGCCCATCGTGATGATTTGCGCATTGTTCGAAAGCGCCGCACGTTCGGCCGAATAGGTATCATGCGTCAGTGCCGCGCGGATGCCGGGCACCTTGTTGGCCGAAATACTGACGCCGATGCCGGTGCCGCAGACGAGGATCGCCTTGTCATAGGTGCCATCGATGACGCCCGAGGCGACGCGATCGGCAAGGTTTGCGTAGAAAGCATCGGGACCGGCGTCGGTGCGCGACACTTCCTGCACGTCGTAGCGGGCCTTCAGATGTTCGGCGAGAATTTTTGCCAGGCCTTCGCCGGCGCTGTCTCCTGCGATTGCAAGCTTCATCGTCTGTCTCCTTGGAGTTTGGCGGTGCATTGGGCGAGGATGCCGAGATAACCTTCAGCGCTCCAAGCCGAACGACCGATGAAAAGTCCGTCGATATTCGGGCACGATATGAGTTCTTCACAGTTCCCCGGATTGACCGATCCTCCGTAAAGGCAGGGGATTCGTCGGCCGAGTGCATCCTGTGCGACCGATATGATTTCGGCATGGCGTGCATCGGCATAATCTGGCGAGGCGGGAATTCCCTTTTCGCCAATTGCCCATACAGGTTCGTAAGCAAGTAGGATCTGTGCGTCCTTTTGCGCCTCGGACAGCTTCGAAAAAGCACCGAGAACCTGAGCTTTCAAGATATCTGTCGCCCTGCCGCTTTCCCGGTCGGCCAGCGTCTCGCCGATGCAGATGAGCGGGATCAGACCGTGGCGGATAGCGGCTTCAGTTTTCATGCCGACCGTCTCGTTGGTCTCGCCGAAATGCTCGCGGCGTTCGGAGTGGCCGAGTTCGACGATGTCGAGGTTGCAATCCCTGAGCATGAGGGGAGAGATCTCGCCGGTCCAGGCACCCTCATCGGCCCAATGCATATTCTGTGCACCCACCTTTACGGAGGTGCCGGCAAGCAGAGCCTTGACTTGCCGCACCGCCGTAAATGGCGGAATGACGAAACGCTGGATCGTCGGATCCCGCTCGCCATCGGCGGCGCGTAGCGTCTCGGCATAGCTGCTGGCTTCTGCCAGCGTCTTGTTCATCTTCCAACTGGTTCCAATCCAGAATCGAGGGGCGGCGCTCATGTCGTCTCCTAGTCCGAGGCGATGATCAGGTTGATGTTGGCGCGTTCGAGCTGCGCGGCGGCGGCGGGCTCTGGGGTGCTATCGGTGATGATGGCCTCGAAAGCGGAAAGATCGGCCATGACATGCAGGGCCGTATGTCCGATGCGCTGGTGATTGACCAACAGGCAGGCCTTACTCGCAGACGCGATCATGGCCCGTTTCGCGCGTACGACATTGTCATCCATGTGATAGGCGAGGGTGCCGGAAACGGCTGGTGTCGAGATGAAGGCGATATCCGCCCTGAGGCGAAACAATGCTTCCTCCGTCACGACCCCCAGAAATGCGTTGAATTTCGGCGAATATATCCCACCCAGCGCAATCAATGTGATGCCGCTTTCGTTCTTCAATCTCTCGATGATCGCGGCATTATTGGTGATCAGCGTCAGCGGGCGCTTCTGCAACAACATCTCGCCGAGAACCGCTGCCATGGAACCGTCGTTGACCATGACCGTCATGCCCGGCTCGACAAGTTCCAGCGCGCGACGCGCCATGCTGACCTTGGCCTCATTGCCCTGGCGTTCGCGGATGCGGAAGTCGCTTTCGAACTGCATGCCCGCGTCGATCGTCGCGCCGCCCCGGATCTTGCGCAGGACGCCGGCCTGTTCGAGATCATCAAGATCCCTGTGAATGGTCATCTTCGACACGGCAAAGCGATCGGCCAGGTCATCGAGGTCGATGCTTTTATGCTCGATGAGCAGGTTGATGATCGATTGTTGCCGTTCTTCTCGTTTCACCTTGGTGCTCCGGTTCTCTCCGGCTTGGGTGCTTCGGAATGTAACACGTTTATCACATGATTCCACATTAATTTTGTTAGTTTGTTATAATTTTATGTGGCGTGAGACGGCCCCAGAAGCGCCTGGGCCGTTCGTTCGTCGGTAATCAGGCCGTAGAGACACCGGCTTTTGAGGACCGCGCGGATGGCCTCCGCCTTTGCAACGCCGCCGGCCAAGGCGACCAGCCTTTCCTTCTTCGATTTAGGCAAGGAAGCCGACAGCGTTCTCGCCGTCAGCGTCGTCTCGAGAATGCGTCCGTCAGCATCGAAGAAATGCCCGAGTATTTCGCCTACACCGCCCGCGGCCGCGATCTCCGCGATCTCGCGCGGCTCCACCATGCCGGAGAGGACAAGCTGTGCATCGGTATCGACTGTGCCAAGACCGACGAGCTTCAGGTCGGCGTTGTTTGCGAGATCGAACACTTCCTTGACGCCACGCTGAGCAAGCATCACTTCGCGGTCCTCGCCGGTATTGGCGAAAAAAGGCACGGGCATCATATAGGCGTGCGCGCCGGTCTTTTCGGCGATGCGGTGCATCACATCATAGGGATTGGCCACGTAGTTTCTTGACAGGCCGCCGAGCATCGAGACAAATCGCAGCCCCTTCGCGTTCAAACGCGGCATGTGGTGCACGGCCGACGATAATGTCCGGCCATGGCCGAGACCGATGACCTTGTTGTCGCCGCGTTCGATTTCCCGCTTCAGGAAGCCGGCACCGGCCTGGCCGAGGGCGCGAAACTCGAAGCCCTCTTCGCCGAGATCCGGTGCTACCTCGCAATATTGCAGGCCGAAACGTTCCGCCAGACGGGTTTCAAGCTCCACGCATTCGACGATATCGCCGTCGATCGTCACCTTGACGACGCCATCGGCAACCGCCCGTGCGATCAAGCGGTGCGCCTTGACGGAAGGGACGCCAAGGCGTTTGGCGACCTCCGACTGTGTCAGTCCGCCGGCATAGTGCAGCCAGGCAGCACGCACCGCGAGCGACTCATCCGCATCGGCCATCGATTGTCCCCTTCCATTCAGTCCTGCGTTTCACCCAAGGTCGCCCTTTCTCCGGTAGCACCGTTCGATGCCGGCCCATAAAGGCTTCGTTGCTGTTACGGCATCGGTGCTCGACCAAGAATCAAATGCGATGCCGTAACGTTGATGTCCTAAAGCCTTGCCGGGTTCTTGCAACTAGATGCGGAGGCTGCCTGCGCCGGTGTCGATGTGAGGCGCCCAGAAGGCGATGCTTTCAGCGATTTGCGAAACAACTTGACGATCATTGGGTTCGCGCTCCTTGAACGACAGTTCGAGGCAGATCTCGTTGTCCTCAGCGCCGCCCTCGGTGAATGCCTGCAGCAATGGCGAGGGCTGGATACGGCCCCTGGCGTTGAATTCTGCCGTGAATGGCCGATGCCCGCCCTTGTCCATCAGGCTTTGCTTGATGTGGATGATCGGAGAAACCTTGGGAACGGCGCGCGCCCAGGCATAAGGATCATAATCGTCGGGATTTGCCGATGTGACATCGCCATGATCAATGTCGGCCATCATCCACATCGGCACCGCGAGATCGGCAGCCGTCAGGCGGTCCTGCAGCGCAATACATTCATTGATCGTCTCACCGAACTCGCGGCCGATGCTCATCGGCTCCCAGAACACATAGGAAAGGCCGGCTGAACGGGCGTGTTCGGCAACCTCAGCCCAACAATCGATCGCGATCTGGGTAAGGTTCTCCCGCTGTGCCGGATCGTCGAAATCCTTGTAGGTGAAGATGGCGAATTGTGTGCCGACCGACTGGCCGCCGAGATCGGCGATGATGTCGGCGAAGGTCTTGAACCAGTCGACGTAGTAGCGTCGGACATCGGCGTCGGGGTGGCCGAAATGATTGAGACGCCCATAGGGACCGGTCATGCCTGAAGTTACGCGAACGCCGGTGCGCTCCAACGCGGCTCGCATCGTACGGGTCAGCTTCCGGATCACCGCCGCCTGCCAGCTCGGATTGATGAATTCATGCGTCAGTTGCAGATCGCGGATCCGGAGATCGCGTGCAACCGTCTCGATGAGATCGTCCGGCTCGGCAAAACGGTTCACCAGCGGATTGGTGTTGAGTGAAAGTGTCAATGGCATGGGCGGCTCCTCGGATGCGCGGATATCTCAGGCGGCCAAAGCCAGTTCGCTCTCGAACCAAGCCGAGAAATCCGCTTTCTCCTTGGCGGTCATATGCAGGCCTTCCTTGGTGCGTCTCAGGAGAACGTCGTCCACGGTCTGCGCCCATTCGTAGGCAACGAGGTAGCGGACCTCTTTCTCATAGAGGTTGCCGCCGAAATGGCGTCCGAGGCCGGCAAGCGAGGCCGCTTCGCCTACGATGTTCCTGGTCCGCGCGCCATATAGGTGCCCGTAGTGGTTCACGAGCGCGCGCGGCATCCAGGGATAGGCCTCGCGCAGTGTGTCGGTGAAGCTGGCATAATCGGCATTCGGAATGTCGCCGCCGGGCAATGTCGCAGCACGGGTCCAGTCGCTGCCCATCTTGGGGAAGAATTTGGCGAGCCTCTGCAGGGCGTGTTCGGACAGCTTGCGGAACGTCGTGATCTTGCCGCCGAAAACATTGAGCATCGGTGCGCCGCCGGTTTCGTCGAGGTCGAAGACATAGTCGCGCGTCACGGCGGAAGGATTGCCCTGACCGTCGTCGAACAGTGGCCGAACGCCGGAGAAGCTTGAGATCACGTCGGAACGGCGCAATTTCTCCTTGAAATAGCGGTTCACGGCGGCGATCAGATAGTCCATCTCCTGCTCGTCGGCTTTCACCTCTTCCGGCTTGCCCTCGTAGGGAATATCGGTGGTGCCGATCAGGGCCATGTCGCCTTCATAGGGGTTGATGAAGATCACGCGCCGGTCATGGTTCTGGACCAGATAGGCATGCTGACCGCTCCAGAATTTCGGGACGATGATATGGCTGCCCTTCACGAGCCGGACCTTGCGGTGGCTGTTGGAGCCGGCGACACGGCCGATGATATCGTTGACCCAGGGGCCTGCGGCGTTCACAAGAGCGCGTGCCCGCACCGTGCGGAGGTCGCCGGAACGCTGGTCGCGCATCTGGACGAGCCAACTGCCATTGTCGCGCCGGGCGCTGATGCAGGCGGTGCGCGTCAGGATCTTGGCACCCTTCTCAGCGGCATCGAGGGCGTTCAGCAACACGAGCCGCGCATCGTCGACCCAGCAATCGGAATATTCGAAACCCCTCTTATATTGATCGACGATCGGCGTGCCTTCCGGATCCCGGCTGAGATCGAGGGAGCGGGTGCCGGGCAATCGCTTGCGGCCACCCAGATGGTCGTAGAGGAAGAGGCCGAGGCGGACGAGCCAAGCGGGGCGATCCGTCGGGCTGTGCGGCAGCACGAAACGCATTGGCCAGATGATGTGACTTGCGGAATTCAGCAGCACTTCGCGCTCGATCAGGGCTTCGCGCACCAGGCGGAATTCATAATATTCAAGATAGCGCAGACCGCCGTGGACGAGCTTCCCGGATCGGGACGACGTGCCTTCGGCCAGATCATCCTTTTCGCAGAGCATGACGGAGAGACCCCGACCGGCTGCGTCCCGGGCGATGCCGGCGCCGTTGATGCCGCCTCCGATCACGAAGAGATCGAGGATTTCGGATTCAGTCATTTCATGCTCCTTCGGATGCCGTGCGCATCAAAAATCATCTCTCTTGCCCCTATGGCTGCGTCGCGAGCTTGTCCCATGCGGGTGCGATCGCCTGCCGCACGTCCAGATAGGCTGGGAACAATCGATCGTAGCGGCGCGCCTGTTCCGCATCGGGCGCTTCGGCTTCGCCGAGCAGCGGGGTGACCCATTCGGCAATGCAGTCGTCCATGGTCGCATAGGCGCCGATTGCGACCGCGGCCATCATGGCAACACCGGCAGCTCCCGCCTCCTGGCGTTCGGAAATCCGGACCGGCGCGCTGATGGCGGCCGAGAGCGATTGCCGTAGCGCGCGGCTTCGCGCGGCTCCGCCGGTCATTCGCAGCTCAAGCGGCATATCGCCCATCGCCGCGTAGCAATCGCGCGTCGCCATGCCGAGGCCTTCGACCACGGCGCGAACCAGGTCTGGGAAGCCGTGGCGGATGGAGAGCCCGGTAAAACCGGCGCGCGCGTGGGCGTTGACGAAGGGTCCGCGTTCTCCCGCCTCAGAAACATAGGGGTGATAGAGAATGGAGCCGGGGCGGCTTTCAGCGAACCATGTGTCGATCCGGGAAATGAGGTCCGAGGCGGCAACGGGCTTGCCCGCCTCCGACATCAGGTCGGCGGCGATCTGCAGAATCCAGTCGATATTGATCGTCGCGCCCATATTGGTCTGAACCTGGGTGACGATGCCGGGGATCGGTAGGGCGATCACATAGCCGGTGCCCTCGGCATTGAGCTGGACGTCGGAGACCGCCTTGGCGCGCATGTGCACGCCCGTCGAACCGATCGTCGAGCAGGCGGCGTTCTGGCCTGCGGTTCGCACTCCGGCGCCGAGTGCCGTCATGACCATATCGACGTAGCCGAGACAGACCGGCGTGCCGGCCAAAAGGCCGGTCGCGCTTGCTGCACCCGCCGACAGCGGATGCGTGATCTCCGTTCCCTCTATGATTTCGGGCAGAAGGGATTCTCGATGATTGAGGCCGAGCGTGTCGAGGACGACGGAATCGTACTGGCGCGTGCGGAAATTGCCGAAGGTGAAGCTTGCCTCGGACGGATCGGTTGCGCGGACGCCGGTGAGATTGAGGTAGAGCCAATCCTTGCAATGAAGGGCCGTCTCGGCTCGATCCAGAAGCTCCGGCATATAGCGGTCCATATGCGCGAGCTGCGGGCCTTGTTGGCAGGTGTTGAGCCCTGTGCCGGTTGCCTCGAAGCGGGCGCGATTATTGGGATGGCCGTTCAGGCGGCTGACCGTCGAAGCGGCCCTTGCATCGAGCCAAAGCCAGGCATCGCCGACGGGGACATTGCCGGAGCCGACGAGCCAGGTGCCGTCGCCCTGACCGGTGACGCCGATGGCGGCGGTGCGCGCGGCAAGGTCGTTGACCTTTTCGACGAGCCCGCGCAGGGCGCTGACGCAGTCCGACCACGTGCGGTCAAGCGGCTGCGTAGCGGAACCATCATCCCCCATCGTATATTGATTGCGAGCCGAGGCGGCGGCGATCTGCCGGCCTGAAAGTTCGAAGGCGACGGCCTTGATAACGGATGTCCCCGCATCAATTCCGATAATGATCGGGTCGTTGCTAGGCATTGGGCGATAGCTCCCACGCACCGAGATCCGCCTCAGCGGCCAGTCCTTGTGTGAACTCCATTCCTTGCTCCTCCCCAATCGCCCGACCTGAGATCTTCACGGTCCATGCCGAAAACTGCTCCCACGGCGCGATCTTGATAAGCCGCATTCTCACGCTACAAATCGCAATCAGATTATAACATAGAAATCTCATATCGATCGTAATAATTTTCTAGCAATGTAATTTTTTTCATATAAAATAGGTCGTGTCAATTGTTGCGATCGCTCGAAGGTACGTGGATTCCGCGTGGGTGAACGCCGTGTGGCTTGGACACGTAGCGTTTGCAGCCCAAAATCCTGCCAATCGAAGCGCATGGTGGAATCGCGTCATATATTTTTGATATTTAACGATATTTTCTAAGAGAATTCATTCGGAAATGCTGAATTTAATGTTTCGAGCGCCAAGGCGCTGGCGGCAATGACAAATATGTCGGCTGCTGCAGTTTGTTCTACGGGGAACATGAGAGGAAGTTGCCGAGGGTGCCAGAGTGCAGTTGACACATTCGGAAAATTATAACATGCTTGGTGATGTTAATAACATTCTTATATCGTAACTGACGTCGCATGCCGTTGTTTACGAGGCCAGGCGATTGGGGGGAGACAAGCGCTGGCAACCGAGGAGGAACTTCGATGAGCTATTTCGTTTCGGTATACGGTTGGGCTTCATGGCGATGCCGTCGTGTCGATGGGCGAGGCCTATGTCGTTCCATCCGGGCAAGCCGACAGCGGCTTCGATGACCATCGTTTGCCAGCGAAAGTCGTTCGCTTTTTCCGTTTTCCTGCCAGCAGGGCAATCCGGCCGATAGCGCCGAAGGTCTTTCGAATATGAGTGCACAAATTCAAAACGCGGCCTCCAAGCCGAAATTCACATTGTGGGCGAGCGTGGCGGCGGCAGTGATCGTCATCGCGGCGATCGGCTTCGATACGACCATCGTCAAGATCGGCTCCGAAGACGATGTGCGCGAGCAGGCGTTTTCGCCGGAGGCTTACGGCGTCCAGGAGTTCCCGAAGGTGCAAGCAAATGTCGAGCAACGCGCCGTCGGCGCCGTCGATCTTGCCAATGCGATCGCGTCGGACAAGAAGGCGGCCGGCGACAAATATGGTGTTGCTACGAGCACTGGCCCGGTCATGCCGGTTTCGCTGACGGGCGTGTTTGGCGCCCGAAAGGCCAACTACAACGAGATCAAGGTGGATGGATTGCCGGCCGACGTCGTCGTGCGCGTCCAGACGGGGCCGGCCGTCAACGGCACGGACCTGCGCGACGCTACGGGCACTATCGAGTTCGGTCAGTTCACCAACCAGATCGAGTATCAGGATGCCGGTTCGGCAATCAACAACGAGATGAAAAAGGCCGTGCTCGCCGGTCTCGATGTTGAAAATCTCTCCGGCAAGACAGGAACGGTCGTCGGCGTCTTCAAGCTCATCAATCCGAAAAACTGGCTCGTCACGCCGGTGAAAGTCGAAGTCAAATGAGTGCGGCGCTGCAAAATGAGGGCGTACGCGGCGAGGTCGTTCTTGCTGCCCGCCACGTCACGAAATCCTATGGCAGCGTCCATGCCCTGAAGGGTGTCAATTTCGACATTCATCGTGGCCAGGTGACCACCCTGTTCGGCGAGAACGGAGCGGGCAAATCGACGCTGATGAAGATCCTCTCCGGCGTCGTCCAACCAAGCTCCGGCGAGATCGTCCTCGACGGCCAGCCGGTCTCGTTTTCTTCCTCCACCCATGCCCGCGAATGTGGCATCTCGATCATCCATCAGGAACTGAGCCTCGCTCCCAATCTCAATGTCCGCGACAATATTTTCATGGGCCGCGAGATCATCAAGAGCGGCGGCGTGGACTTTGCCGAGGAGGAACGCCAGACGCGGGCCTTGATGGCGGAACTCGAGGAGGAGATCGATCCGCTCACTCCCGTCGAGGATCTGCGCCTCGGCCAGCAGCAGATCGTTGAAATCGCCCGCGCTCTGTCGGTCAATTCGCGTATTCTCATCATGGATGAGCCCACTTCGGCGCTTAGCGCCAGCGAGGTGGAGGTTCTCTTCAAGGTCATTCGTGACCTGACAAGCCGCGGCGTCTCCATCGTCTATATCTCGCACCATCTCGAAGAGGCGCTGCAGATTACCCACCATGCCGTCGTGCTGCGCGATGGCAACATGACGGCTTATGCCGAGCGTAAGGACATCGATCTCGAATGGATCGTCCGCAACATGGTTGGCGAGAACTTCGATCTCGGCAGTCCGCCGACCGGCCATGAGATCGGCGAGGTCGCGCTGGCGCTTGAGGATTTGACCGTCCCCGGACCGTCCGGCGCCGCCTATAACGCAGTGGATCGTCTTTCGCTGCAGGTCCGTGCCGGCGAGATCATCTGCATATATGGTTTGATGGGCGCAGGGCGCACCGAACTGCTCGAATGCGTCGCCGGACGTCTTCGATCAAGTGGCGGCAGGGTTCTGCTTGAGGGCCGCGATGTCGGCAATCTCAACATCGCCGGACGCATCGCCAACGGCCTGGTGCTGGTGCCTGAAGATCGCCAGCGCGACGGCCTCGTCCAAACAATGACAGTCGGCTCCAACCTTTCGCTCGCCAGCATCGCCGCATTCACCAAGGGGTTGCTCACCTCCGGTGGGCGCGAGCGGGAGCTGGTGAACAACTCGATCCGCAAGGTTCATATCAAGACGGATGGTGGCGAGGCGGCGATCGGCTCTCTCTCGGGCGGCAACCAGCAGAAGGTCGTGATCGGCAAGATGCTGGCGACCGAACCCAAGGTCATGCTGCTCGACGAACCGAGCCGCGGCATCGATGTCGGCGCGAAAGCGGAAGTGTTCAAGCTTTTGGCCGAACGCGCCAAGCAGGGCCTGGCGGTGATCTATTCGACCTCGGAGGTCGGCGAATGCCTGAGCATCGCACACCGCATCATCGTCATGCATCGAGGCAGGATATCCGCCGAATTCGGTCCCGACGTCACCAAAGAAAAAATCATGGCCGCCTCAGGCGAAGCAGTGGTCGCGCACTAGCCGGCAATTATGGAGCGCTGATTATGTCAGTCACGAATGTCACAGGAAAGAAAGCGGTTGCGAACGGGCAGAAGCGGAACACCAATCCCATCCGGTTGATCCTCGAGGGCCGCGCGTTCTTCGCGCTGATCGTCATCATCGCAGTCTTTTCCTTTCTGTCGCCCTACTATTTCACGCTCAACAACTTCCTGATCATGGCCTCGCATGTCGCGATCTTCGGCATTCTGGCGATCGGCATGCTGCTCGTGATTCTGAATGGCGGCATCGACCTTTCCGTCGGCTCCACGCTCGGCCTTGCCGGCTGCATCGCCGGTTTCCTGATGCAAGGCGTCACGCTGTCGAGCCTCGGTGTCATCCTCTATCCGCCGGTCTGGGCTGTTGTCGTGATCACATGCGCGCTCGGCGCGTTGGTGGGCGCGGTAAACGGCGTGCTGATTGCTTATTTGCGGGTACCGGCCTTCGTGGCGTCGCTCGGTGTTCTCTACGTAGCGCGCGGCGTCGCGCTGCTGATGACCAACGGCCTGACCTACAACAATCTCGGCGGCCGTCCGGAACTCGGCAATACTGGCTTTGACTGGCTCGGCTTCAACCGCCTGGCAGGCATTCCGATCGGCGTCATCGTGTTGGCGGCGCTGGCCATCATTTGCGGCATCGTGCTGAGCCGCACCGCTTTCGGTCGCTGGCTCTATGCCTCCGGCGGCAATGAGCGTGCAGCCGATCTGTCTGGCGTGCCGGTCAAGCGGGTGAAGATCATCGTCTACGTTCTTTCCGGCGTCTGCGCCGCGATCTCCGGCCTCGTTCTGTCGTCGCAGCTCACCTCGGCCGGTCCGACAGCAGGCACGACCTATGAATTGACCGCAATCGCAGCCGTAGTGATCGGCGGCGCGGCGCTGACCGGTGGTCGGGGCACCGTTCGCGGCACGATGCTCGGCGCCTTCGTCATCGGCTTCCTGTCGGACGGTCTCGTCATCATCGGCGTGTCCGCCTACTGGCAAACCGTCTTTACTGGCGCAGTCATCGTGCTCGCGGTCCTCATGAACAGCATCCAATACGGGCGTCGGACCAAATCGGGCTGACGATCGCGACAGAACTTGTCCACGACGGCGGGCTGCTTCGAACAGCCGCCGATTGCGGAAAGCACCGCCGGCTCGCCGGCACAATCCGAGCTCATCAAATGGGAGAGAGACCAATGTTTAAAAAAGGCTTGCGCATTGTTATTACGGCAGTCGCGGTGGCGCCGCTTTTGACTGGAGCGGCATGGGCCGCTGGTCAGATGACGATCATCGTCAACGATCCGGCCAACCCTTACTGGCTGACGGAAGGCAATGTCGCAAAAGCGACGGCCGAAAAGCTGGGCTATACGGCAACCGTCAGTGCCCACAAAGGCGACACCAATACTGAAAGCAATTTGATCGACACGGCAATCACCAACAAATCCGTCGCCATCATCCTCGACCCGGCCAATGCCGACGGCTCGGTCGGCGCGGTGAAGAAGGCTGTGGCTGCCGGCATTCCGGTCTTGCTGGTCAACGCTGAAATCAACCAGGAAGGTCTCGCCAAGGCTCAGCTCGTCTCCAACAATGCGCAGGGTGCAGCACTTGGCGCCCAGCAATGGGTCGAAAGCGTCGGTGACAAGGGCAAGTATGCCGAACTGCTCGGCGCTCCGTCTGACAACAATGCCGCAACCCGCTCCAATGGTTACGAAACGGTGCTGACGCAGTATCCGGACCTGCAGAAGGTCGCGAAGGAAGTCGCCAACTGGGATCGCACCCAGGGCCATGACAAGATGCAATCCATGCTGCAGGCCAATCCCGACATTGTCGGCGTCATTTCCGGTAACGACGAAATGGCGCTCGGCGCGATCGCCGCGCTGAAGGAAGCCGGCAAGCTTGCCAAGATCAAGGTCGGCGGTTTCGACGGTTCGCCGGATGCGGTGGCCGCGATCAAGGCTGGCGAACTGCAGTACACCGTGCTGCAGCCGGTTGCGACCTTCTCTGCGGAAGCTGTCAAGCAGGCTGACAGCGTCATCAAGACGGGTAAGACCGGCGCCAAGAGCGAGAAGCAGCTTTTCGATTGCATCCTGATCACCAAGGACAACGTCGACAAGTACACGGCTCCGTTCGTTCTGTCGCAGTGACGACGACAGGGGGACGCCGGCAGCGGCGTCTCCCTCATCCGGCCGCCGGCGGTTCGCCGGGGGCAGCCAAGACATGCGCAATGCAAAGGGTTGTTCCATCTCCTCTTTTTGCCTTCGCACTGCATTCGCTGTACGAAACCGACATCGACGAGATTCAGCGGCAGGGGCCAAAGTGACACAGAAGACAAGCCTGGGAGCATCCCTTTTGGACGAATTGCCAAGCGACAGCCGGCACACCCGCCAGCTCGTTCGCCGGCAGATGATTGCCGAGGCCGTGATGACGGAAGGTTCCATGCGTATCGAGGATCTCACCGAGAGATTCGGCATCAGCCTGATGACCGCTCATCGGGATGTCGACGAACTCGTAAGCCGCGGTCTTTTCCGCAAGACGCGCGGCATCGTCACTGCCGCCGCGACCAGTCTCATTGAATCGAGCGATGTCTATCGTTCAAACCGGCAGGCGGCTGAAAAGAAAGCGATTGCGGCCGCGGCGATGCAGTTTGTCGAGCCGGGTCAGGCGATTTTCTTCGATGACTCGACGACCGTGCTGCAGATGGCAACCCATCTCTCCGCCAAGGTCCCGCTGACGGCCATCACCAACTCGCTGACCTTGATGAATACGCTCAAGGGAATGCATGACGTGACGCTTCTGGCGCTTGGCGGCCAGTATTATAGTTGGTGCAATGCCTTCATGGGCCGCATGACGATCAACGAAATCACCCGGTTGCGGGCCGATATCGCTTTCATTTCGATGTCGGCAATCACCGACGACATCGCTTTCCACCAGTCGCCGGAAATAGTCGATACGAAACGGGCGATGTTTGACTGCGCCGTCAAGCGCATCCTGCTTGCCGATCACACGAAATTCGAGCGGCGTGCGTTGCACAGCTTCGCGGCACTGAGCGAGTTTGATGCCGTGGTCGTCGATGACAAGACGCCTGCCATCCACATCGACCGCATGCGGTCCAAAGATATCAATGTCGTCATCGCCAAGGGCGATGGGGGCCGGTCATGAGGGTGGCGATGGCAGAAAGGCCCAAAAGCGGCCCGTCTGTTCGTAGACCGGATCATGCGTGCGGCCTTTCCACCATCCGGAGTCATAAGCATGCCGAGTCTGCTCGGAATTGACAGCGGTCTGACGGTCACGAAAGCCGTCATCTTCGACATCGACGGAACGCCGATTGCCGTGGCGCGCCGGCGCGTCACACAGTTCATACCGAAGGCCCGGCATATCGAACGCGATATGGATGAGCTCTGGACGGCGACGGCGGATGCAATCGCCGAGGCGATCAGTCTCAGCAAACGTCCCGCCTCCGATATCCAGGCGATCGCGGCAACCGCTCATGGCGACGGCATCTATATGCTCGATCGCGCCTGCAAGCCGTTGGGGCATGCGATCCTGTCGCTCGACAGCCGGGCGGGAGCTGTCGTCGATCGCTGGCTGGAAAGTCCGATTGCTGATGAAGCGATAGAGCTTACCGGGCAGTTGCCGCATGTCTCGGCACCGTCGGCACTGCTTGCCTGGATCAAGGAGAAGGAGCCGGCCCGTTTTGCGGAGATCGGCCATATCATGAGCTGCAAGGACTGGCTGTGCTTCTGCCTGACCGAGGTGATCGGTACGGATAGGACGGAAGCAAGTACCTCCTTTACCAATGTCCGAAGCCAGGAATATTCGCTGGACGCACTCGGGCTTTTCGGACTGGAAGCGTTGGCCGATGCCTTGCCGCCAGCTTCGCGTTCGGACGAGATCGTCGGTCATGTAACGCGAGCCGCAGCGGCGCGCACGGGGCTTGCCGAGGGAACGCCTGTCGTCGCCGGTCTGCACGATGTCACCGCATCGGCGCTCGGCGCGGGCGGTTACGCCTCCGGCGTGGTTGCGGTGATCGCCGGCACATATTCGATCAACGAAACCCTTTCCTCCGAGCCACGCGTCGACAGGCGCTGGTTCTGCCGCAATGCCATTGCGCCCGGTCAATGGAACAACATGTCGATCTCCCCGGCTTCGACGGCGAATTACGACTGGTTTCTCGACCGGCTTTGCGCCAGCGAACGCGCAGGCTGCGAAGCGTCTGGCGGATCGATCCATGCATTGCTGGCACCCGAGATAGAGGCGGCGTTCGGCCGCTCCTCGACGGCGCTTTTCCACCCCTATCTGTTCGGCTCACCCTATGGCGCCTCGGCAAGCGCCGGCTTCTTCGGTCTCGGCGGCTGGCATGATCGCGGCGACATGCTCCGGGCCGTGCTGGAGGGAATCGCCTTCAACCACAAAATCCACGTCGATGCGCTGAGTGACCGTTTCGCCTTCGGGGAGGCAAGGCTTGCGGGCGGCATTTCCCGCAATCCGAGGGTCGTCCAGATGTTCGCCGATGTTCTTGGAATGCCGGTGACGGTGACGGAAACTGACGAGGCGGCAGCGTGGGGAGCGGCCCTCTGCGCCGGCGCGGGTGTCGGGCTTTATGACGGCCCGCAGAACGATCCGCGCAATGTCGGCGCGATTGCCAGGACTTGTTATCCCGATGCGGGCCGCAGCGCCGACTATCGCGTGCGCTACGATCTTTTCAAGGAGATCGCCGAGGCCATGGCGCCGCTCTGGCCGAAGATCGGCGGCCTCGTGCCGGCGGATGCCGCAAACTAGAGTTTCAGCAGGACCATGACGTCATGACCGATACCGCCGCCGATCTGGACCAACGCTTTTCGAGACTGCAGGATGGCGACATCGATGTCGTCATCCTCGGGGCGGGCGTGAACGGCGCCGGACTGTTTCGCGATCTTGCAATCCAGGGCATCGACTGCCTCATCGTCGACAAGTCCGATTTTGGTTCCGGCACCAGTGCCGCCCCGTCGCGGCTCATTCATGGCGGATTGAAATATCTGGAGACCGGCGAATTCGGATTGGTCGCGCAGTCGACGCTTGAACGCAATCTGCTCTTGAGGAATGCGCCGCATTGCGTCGAGGCGCTGCCGACCTTCGTTCCGATCTTTTCCTGGACCCGCGGCATATGGGCGGCGTTGCGCACGCTCACCGGCTCGACCACCGCGCCGAGGAGCCGCGGCGCGGTCCTCATCAAGATCGGGCTCGCGCTCTATGATTTCTTCGGGTCGCGCGGCCGCGTCATGCCCCGCCACAGGTTCGTCTTCAAGGGTCGGGCGCTGAAGGAGATGCCGCATGTCACGCCGAAAATCGTCGCCGGCGGCATTTATTACGACGCCAAGATCAGCAGGCCGGAGCGGCTCGTCTATGAGCTCGTGAAGGATGGGCTGGAGGCCAACGGTAATGCGCTCGCCGCCAATTCCACGACGCTGATCTCGTCATCGAACGGGACGCTCACCTTCCGCCGACCGGACGACAGCGCGTTCTCCGTCAGGCCGAAGCTTGTGATCAACGCTGCCGGCCCCTGGATCGATCGTGTCAACGAAACGCTCGGCGCGTCCTCGCATCTGATCGGCGGCACAAAAGGCTCGCACATCCTGCTCGACCATCCGGAGCTGGTGCGTAGCCTGAACGGCCATATGATCTATTTCGAAGCCGACGACGGCCGCATTTGCCTGGTCTATGGCTATCTCGGTCTTGCCCTTGTCGGCTCCACCGATATTCCAAGCGCCGATCCGGACAATGTGCGCTGCGAGGAGCCGGAGCTCGATTATTTCCTAGAAAGCTTGAGGTCGCTGCTGCCAGGGCTGCAGTTCGATGAGAAGCAGGTCGTCTATACCTATAGCGGCATCCGCCCGCTGCCAGCTTCGGATGCGTCGTCGCCTGGGCTGATCAGCCGTGACCATTCCGCCCCGGTGCTGGAGCCGCAGGCAGGACGCCCGTTCGCGATCATCTCGCTTGTGGGCGGAAAGTGGACCACCTTCCGCGGCTTTGCCGAAGAAGTCGCCGATACCGTGCTCAGCCGTTTCAAGCGGACACGACGCGTTTCCACCCAGCAGCTTGCAATCGGCGGCGGCAAGGATTTTCCTGCCAATCCCGGTGCAAGGAAGGAATGGGTGCGCACGGTTGCCGCCAGGACCGGTATCGATCCGAAGCGGGTCGGCGCGCTTCTGGCCCGCTACGGCACCACGGCCTCGGCAATCCTTGAGCATGGTTCTGCCTATAGCGACGCCGAGCGGCTTCCCGGCGCTTCGCATTACAGCTTTCTCGAAATCGACTGGATCGCGCGCCGCGAGCTTGTCGTGCATCTGTCTGACATTGTCTTCCGCCGCACCACGCTGGCCATCGAGGGCGCGCTGACGATGGAGGGGCTGCGCGCGGTCGGCACGATCGCCGCCGGCGCATTCGGATGGAGCGGGCAAAGATTGCAAGCCGAGATCGACGATGTGGTGAATTCGCTGGCGAAGTTCCATGGCCGCCGGCTGACCGATACGTCCGGCCAGCAGCCGGCGGAAGCACGGATATAAACCAATCCGGCCTCTTCGCGCGCGCCATGATGGAATTTCGCGCCCTACTCCCTGTAGGACGCATCCTTCCGGTCGAGCGTCGATTTGAGGTAATCGAAATGTGCGAATGCCATGCCCTTATAGGCATGCCAGCCTTCCGCGGTCTTGCGGGCGACATCGTCTGACAGGATGTTCAATGCCTGGCCGCTGGAATAGGCCAGCATCAGGGTTTTCGCAGCCTTTTCGAAGAAATAGAGATCCTCGAACGCTTCCGCGACGGTATCGCCGGTGCAGGTCACACCATGGTTGCCCATCATCAGGGTCTTGTTGCTGCCGAGAGACCGGGCCAGTCTTGCGCCTTCCTCGGCATCGTCGGCGATCCCTCCGAAACCGAGATCGATGCCAAGCGTGCCGAAAAAGCGCGCCGTATTGTTGTCGATCGGTTTCATTGACGGGTCCTTGAGCGTGGAAAGCGCCGTCGCATAGGGCGGATGGCAATGGAGCAGCACACGGACTTCGGGGCATTCTCGGTGGATTGTGCCATGAACAGTCCATGCAGATGGGTCTGGCGCATTATCACGATTCATAACCGTCCGATCATCCGCATCGAGCAACAAGAGATCGCTTGCCCGGATCGCCCCGAAGTGTTTCCATTTCGGGTTCATCAGGAACTGTTTGCCATCCGCCGATACGGCCGCGCTGAAGTGGTTGCCGACGGACTCGCTCCAGCCGAATTCGACGCAGAGACGAAAGGCGGCCGCCAGATCGATCCGCAATTGCGCGAGATCGTGACCGGCAATATCGGTGAGGGAGTTTCGTTCGTTCATTTGAACCGTCCTTCCGATGTCAGCGCGCGATAGGTGCTGCGCATCTCGCCGCGATCGGCGTAGCAGCCGCGCAGATAGCGGTCGCCGCTGGTTGCCGAATAGGCTGCCCGCCCATGCACGATGCGGTGATTGTCAAAGACGATGCATTCCGTGGCTTTGAGCGTGAAACGCATGAGATATTTGTCGGACTGCAGCATGCGGCCGAAACGGCAGAAGGCCGGATAATACCGATCCAGAAAAGTCTGCGGCAGGTCGAATATATCGGCCATGTGCTGGCTGATGGTGACTCCCGATACCTCGCCGTGCTCGTCCAGTTCGATGACCCTCTGCCGAGAGCGGACATCGTAGGTGTCATGTTCGCAATAATAGGGGATTTCCGTTTCCGTCAGGAGCTTGAAGTCCTCGGGAAACTCCGTCTTCAGATCGTTGGCGACGGCGGCGCCGTCGAGGAAGAGGTTCCTGCCACCTTCGACGCTATTGGCCCGGCAATGCAGGAATTGCATGCCCGGAGCCATTTCCTCCGCAGGCGTGTCGGTATGCAGTTCCAGAGCCTTTGCCGTATAGGCAAGGTTTGTCGGTTTGATATGCGTGCGGACGTCGAAATAATCGCCGAAGAATGTCGGGCGCATATGTCCCATCAGGCGCACCAGTTCTGTCAGTCCCTCGTTGCTGTCGGGCATGTCCGTCACGATCGCGACGCCCTCGACGATCAATGCCTCCAACCATTTGGCGACGGTCGACTGGTTGGCCAGAAGCTCCGGCTGCGAGAATCTGGCAATGGCGGCATAGTGATCCGAATACCATGGCCGTCGCGGAAGGTCCGCGGGATCGTGCCGGGGCTTGCCGCCGCTATATTGCTCCAGCAGACTCAGCGGATAACGGCTCTTGTGTCCGTCACCTTTCCAGACGATCTCCAGCGCATCGTCGACCACCGCGGCCTGCTCCGGTGCGGGCGCGCTGTCCAGATGGAAGATGTCGAACACGCGCTCGCGGGTCTGGCTGTCGAAGGATGTCGGGCAATTGTCCCGCAGCCAGTAATAGTTGAAGTAGCTTGCCGCCCCACCTGCCAGGCCGAGATGCAGGCCCTTATCGCCCAGTTTCACCGGTGACGTCTCCAAAAGGCCCGTGTCCATCTTACCCTCCTGCCTCCTTATGTTAATAATCGGCTTTCATCCCCAAAAGCCGTTGTTTATGGACAATAGAGCGGGTAGTCGCTAATCTGAAGATGGAAAAAAATGCAGATAACATAACTCAGAGATTATATTGGAAACTCGCCTGCCACCCCTCCGATTGCTGACGGTCTTCGAGATCGTGCTGCGGACAGGCGGCGCCCAGAAAGCTGCGTCGGAGCTGAATGTCACGCAACCGGCCGTGAGCCAGGCGCTCAAGGCCCTGGAAGATTATGTCGGCACACGCCTGCTTGATCGCAGCAAGCGCCCAGCAACGCTCACGGAAGCCGGAAGGATCCTGCAGGCAGGCGTTTCGGAGGGGCTTGGGCGCATTGCGGAGGCTTTCGTACAGATACGGTCGCTTCAGAATGCCGCCGAGCAATCCGTCACTGTTGCCTGCAGCGTCGGCACGGCGACTTACTGGCTCATGCCGCGGCTTGCAGATTTTTACAGTGAGCACCAGAACATTGCCGTGAACGTGCTGACAACAGCCGGCGCGCCGGAGTTCCAGCCTGGGGTGGATCTCGTCATCCGATACGGCACGGGCGATTGGAAGGACGGTCTAAGCGTCAAGCTCTTTGACGAAAGGGTCGTTCCCGTCTGCAGTCCGGTCGTTGCTGAACGGATCGAGGCCGAAGGTGGCCTGTCGGCCGCGACCTTGCTGCATGTTAGAAGCGACGATGATAGCTGGCTGACCTGGAAGGATTATCTCAGCCTCAACGGATTGCCGGAAAACCGCGCGCTCGGCCGTTATTTCACCAATTATGTCCAGGCGACGCAGGCGGCCTTGTCGGGGCAGGGCGTTCTGCTCGGATGGGAATCGAATGCGGGAGATCTCGTTCGCGAGGGGAGGCTCGTCGTGTTTGGCGCAACTGCCTATCATCCCAAGGAAGCCTTCTTCCTCGTTTCTCCCGCGGTGCCGCAGCGCAGGGCGGCGGTGCGGCTTCTGACGGAGTGGATCATCGGTCACGGAAACGGCGCGACCACTTTGAGCTGAGCGGCGGCCTTCCGCAGACGCACAAAAACACTGTCCGCAAAACCTCTGCGAAGGCGCTGCGGACAGATAGTTCGCGTTCTTGCCGAAGCCGGATTGTCGCCCGGCGTTGGCTTTACGAAAAGACCGGATCGAGCGCGCCGGACTTGTAGCGCTTTGCCATTTCCGAGACCGATAGCGGCTGGATGCGCGTCGCATGACCTGCCGTCCCAAACTGCTCGAACCGCTCCCTACAAAGCTTCGTCAGCGCGGCCATGGCGGGCTTCATGTACTTGCGCGGGTCGAATTCGCTCGGGTCTTCCTGCAACACGCGGCGAATCTGGCCGGTCATCGCCATGCGGCCATCGGTGTCGATGTTGATCTTGCGCACACCGTTCTTGATGCCGCGTTGGATTTCTTCGACCGGCACGCCCCAAGTGGGCTTCATCTGGCCGCCGTACTTGTTGATGATCTCCTGCAGTTCTTCCGGAACTGAAGAAGAGCCGTGCATCACCAGATGTGTATTTGGCAATTTGCGGTGGATCTCTTCGATCACATTCATCGCCAGCACTTTGCCGTCGGGCTTGCGGGAGAACTTGTAGGCGCCGTGCGAGGTGCCCATGGCGATCGCCAAGGCATCGACCCTCGTTTCCCGCACGAATTTGACCGCCTCGTCCGGGTTGGTGAGAAGCTGGTCATGCGAGAGCTTGCCTTCGGCGCCATGGCCGTCCTCTGCTTCGCCCATGCCGGTCTCCAGCGAGCCGAGCACGCCGAGCTCTCCTTCCACCGAGATGCCGCCAAGGTGGGCCATATCGGTGACGGTCTTCGTTACACCGACGTTATAGTCCCAATCGGCCGGCGTCTTGGCGTCGGCCTTCAGGGAGCCGTCCATCATCACCGACGTGAAACCGGCCTGAATGGCGGTCATGCAACTGGACGGATCGTTGCCATGATCCAGATGGACGCAAAGCGGGATGTGAGGATAGATCTCGGCGACGGCATCCATCATGTGTTTCAGCATGATGTCGTTGGCATAGGCTCTGGCACCGCGCGATGCCTGCATGATGACGGGTGCGTTGACGGCATCGGCCGCCTCCATGATGGCGAGCGCCTGTTCCATGTTGTTGATATTAAAAGCGGGGACGCCATAGCCATGTTCTGCTGCGTCATCGAGCAACTGTCTCAACGTGATGCGTGCCATTCAAGCTCTCTCCCTTTAGCATTGCGAGCGACTGCGATCATTTTGATACTTATGGGGATGTCATTTCGATTGCACCGGAGGGTGGCTACAGGTCGTAGCCGGATGCGTGGATCAAAGATGACAGAAACCTCCCGAAAACGTCATGGAAAGCCCATAACATCCCATCAAAATTCATAACAGCATAAACTAACAAGATCACATGGTTTGTGACGTTTTGCGTCGTGTTCGTGAGAAATCGCGGCGAATTCGGTCGTTTACATTGAAAGCGGACGGCGGAATGATGGAAAGCGCAAACTTGCGAGGGAGGGTGGATGTCGGAAAGGTTGCGCCAGCCCCTGGGCAGGCGGCGCTGCTGATCGCGCAGATCCCGGCGGGACAGCGGTTCTATCGGAAAAAAGAGGGGATGGGATCGATCGTCTCGGGGGATAGAGCACGATAGACCCGAACCCAAAACAGCGCTTCGCTTGTCCTTTGGTTTCGTTCGGCGATCAGAGCCCGTATCAACGCTTCCGAGCCGGCCATATCGTGCCAGCTCATTTTCAATCCACTGGCGGCTTGGCTCACCGCCTCCTCAGCTTCGTCGGCTTGGCCCATCTCGCTCTCCTAACGTGAGGATATACGGGCGCCTTTGCGAACGTCATTCCCCTCATATGTGGGGATGCCCTTGTTTGTGGAAGCAATCTCGCGGTAGGATGGTATCAAAGGTAGGTGATGCGTCATGCGGGGAACCTCCGACAACCCAAGATTCGAGCACGCCTTCAATGAGATCAAAGCGGCGCCCAATGTGGACACCGCCATTCGGTCTCTGCAGGCGGCATATCACGTCGACTACGTGACCTACCATCTCGCGCAGACAATTATGGATACGATCGACGCACCGTTTGTTCGTACCACCTATCCCGATGCCTGGGTTTCCCGATATCTCCTGCACGGTTATGTTAGGATTGATCCGGTCGTCAGGGAAGGTTTTCTCCGTCAACTTCCGTTCGACTGGAGCGAGGTCGAGCCGACGCCAGAGGCCTACGCGCTATTGGTCGACGCGCAGAAACATGGCCTTGGCGGCAACGGTTACTCCATTCCCGTCGTCGACAAGGCCAGGCGCCGGTCGTTGCTTTCCATCAATTCAGCTTTGCCGGCCGATGAATGGCAGGAACTGGTCACGAGTTCTCAAGAGGCGTGGACAGAACTTGCGCATCTCATCCATACCAAAGCTGTGCTGGAACTCTATGGCGAACATGATCCGGTGCCATCCTTGAGCCCGAGGGAAATCGAGTGCCTGCATTGGACAGCGCTTGGCAAGGACTACAAGGACATCGCGCTGATTCTCGACATTTCCGAGCATACGACGCGCGACTATCTGAAGACGGCGCGGTTCAAGCTGGGCTGCGCCACGCTCTCGGCCGCCACGACCAAAGCCGTCCAGCTTCGCATCATTACACCGCTCACAAATCCCCTCAAATGAGGGGCTCCATTTGCGGGATTTCCGACCCTGGCTTTCAGGCTCATTCTTGCCTTACGACAGCAACTGTTGGAGGCGAAAATGTTCATAGTTATTCAAGCTCATGAATATCATAAATACGCGAACATCCTCGATCAGATGTTCCGCCTTCGTAAGACGATCTTTGCGGATACGCTTGGCTGGGACGTAACCGTCATCGGCCCCTACGAACGCGATAGCTACGATGCTCTCGGCCCCGCCTATCTTGTTTGGTGCGATGAGCGGCGTGTGCGGTTCTACGGCGGGATAAGGCTCATGCCGACGACGGGACCGACACTTCTCTACGATGTCTTCAGAGAGACGTTTCCGGCCGCAACCGACCTCGTTGCGCCGGGGATCTGGGAAGGAACCCGCATGTGCATCGACGAGGCCGCGATCGCAAGCGAGTTTCCCGACATCGATGCCGGCCGGGCATTCAGTCTGTTGTTGCTCGCACTTTGCGAATGCGCCCTCGACCACGGCATCCACACGATGATTTCCAACTACGAACCCTATCTTAAGCGGGTGTACAAGCGGGCGGGTGCTGAAGTCGACGAACTTGGCCGCTGCGACGGATATGGGAAATATCCTGTTTGCTGTGGTGCTTTCGAGGTCTCGCAGCGTGTCCTGGCGAATATGCGGCGCATGCTGAACGTCTCGGCTCCGCTTTACGTTCGCCCCAAGCCAATACGATCCGTTACCACACGACTGTTGGAGATGGCGGCGTGAGCAACGTGACCTTCGTGTTTCGAATTAGGAGGCGCCCATGCCCAGCGACGATAGTCTGAGAGTGCGTGAATTTGTCAGAATGTTCAGACTGATTTCCTCGGCGAAGGATGCAGCCGAAGCACTGCAGCTTCGCAACCTAGTCCACCTGACGAATATGGCATTGCTGCAGGTGGCACTGGACTGGGATGGTCTGGACCCGGAACGAGATCCCGATATCGACCTGGGAGGGCTCGTTCGCGAGAAAGCGCGGATCGCGATGAGGAACGGCAGAGAGAACCTGCTTGTTCTACCCCATTCGTGAATAACCGAGCTAGAGCGTCCTCCGCTTTCAGGCGGGACTACCTGGAAGCGGATAAGATCCTCTAGCGCCGGGATATCCATGAACTTCCATTCGGTCGATCGGCGTCTGCGTCAACCCGATCCAGCATTCGAACTCGGTGTTTGAGATCGAAAGAAGCCCCGCAGAAGCGGGGCAATTGCTGAATGCGACCTGTTAGTGCCAGGTCTGTCGATTATACCAGGAGTCAATGTCGCGCCGTGCGCGATCTCTTTGCAAACCATAGCGTTCCTGGAGTTTGCCTTCGAGCTGATCCAGGCGACCGTCGATTTGATCGAGGTCGTCATCGGTGAGCTTACCCCACTGCTCCTTGACCTTGCCTTTAACCTGTTTCCAGTTTCCTTCGACTCTGTTCCAATCCATAATTTCCGCCTCGCTATCTTGGTTGCGTTATGGGAAGATAACGCAGCTTGGCTATCTTTGTTCGGTAGGGAGACCTGCTGTAAACGGCGAAAATGACCGGTTAGACAGACTTACGAAAATCCGACGAGTGTGCCGCACCCGATTGGTATGGGTCAAATAACGTATAGAAGTTGTCATAAAAATATGCTTTAAATCAACCGTCGGACGTGCCCGCGCCCGACTGCTGGACTATCTTTTGCCCTATCCCTGAGCGGATAGGGCTTTTTCTTTTTTGTGAGAGTGAACCTCTTCGCACGAAGCGATCATCGAATGGCTTCTCGTCCGCCAATCTTTAGGCCCGCCGCGGTGCTGGGCAAGCACGCGACGGGCCAGGGCATCGCTGCTTGGTTCATGCGACACCCGGTGGCGCCCCCCTGCCACCTGCGTCCAAACCGATATGATGTGGGGAAGTTCCAGTGAGTTTTAGAAAGCTCCGCTAAAGAACTACACCCTATACAAAAGGCGTAGTTCCCTAGCCGAGCCATGACGTGGCCGCTTCTTTCTTGGTCTTATGGTCTCCGCACGACCCGCATAACCAGCGAGACGATAAACAAGACCAAGAAGATGAAGAATAGAAACTGTGCTATCGAAGCAGAGGCGCCTGCGATGCCTCCGAATCCGAGAATGCCGGCAATCAGCGCCACAACAAAAAACACCAGAGCATAGTAAAGCATCGTGCTCTCCTTTCGATTGATGTAGGAGATAACGGAGCGCTTCGGTATTGGTTCCGAAACGTCATGCCCGGGCCAAGCTGACCTTTCGGCTTGGTCAAGGTATCGATCGTTCAGGTGACGCACATAGATGCCGGCGATGAACAGGGCCGACGGCAACCGTTCATTGGCTATCCAAAATTCAGCGCGTGCTGGAATGATCTGTCGCCCTCATTGGGCTCTGGTGGTTCCGCTGCCTGAAGGTAGAATTTGACAGGCGCGGTCAGAACGAACCAAATATTTGCTCCGAACAAGAAATACGCGCCCACGGAGTCGCCGGCGCCGGCGAAAAAGGGCAGACTGGCGGACATGAACAAGACGGTCATTCTCACCGACCATTCCGCTTCTCGTCTCGCGAAGGCATGTGTCCTAAGGCGCGCATATTCCCGCCGGCCATACGTATCGGTTTTTCTCATCGAAAAAAGGAGCTTCCAAAGGGAGGGAAGCGCCAGCATGATGAGAGCTGAAATGCTGAGGAGGAGCCCGGAGCCGTGAAGAAAATGTTCAGCGGCAATCAGAAGAAACAGGAGCACGGCAAGGTGCCAGGTCGGCTCGAGCCGCTCTGGAGGCTGACCAGAATAAACATGCCACGCTCGAAGCCAATTGGCTGCGCCATCGAGCAGCGGCTGATCGATGTAACGATTGATCCATTCCATTTGTAAGCGGTCCCATTGCCGGAGGAGAAGGGAACAACACGCAAATCGGTCATCATCGTGGCAATGCCATCGATAACCGGCGAATGGCTGCTGCGGCAGGAACTGCTGGTGGCCGGAACTACATGAATAGTCTATCGTTATAGCCATCTCTCATCGAAGGGAGATCATGCAATTCACCGACGGAGGCGTCGCGTTAAACGACGTCGTTGCTCCAGTGGAATTCATCGGCGAAGGAGTCGAACCTTGAACACTGCCAATCTCCAACTTGAAGGTCTTCTCACCGCAGTCGCTTCAATCAATGCCCTTCTCGTCGACAGCGGCATCGTTTCTCGCAGCGATATGCAGCAGGCG
Source organism: Martinezella paranaensis (assembly GCF_014200235.1). Lineage (NCBI taxonomy): Bacteria > Pseudomonadati > Pseudomonadota > Alphaproteobacteria > Hyphomicrobiales > Rhizobiaceae > Martinezella > Martinezella paranaensis. The sequence continues at coordinate 64,943 of NZ_JACHBI010000005.1, forward strand.
TTGGAACGTGCACAGCAAGGCGTCAACGGCGAGGCCCGCGGCCTATCGGAAGCCAATCGAAAGGCCATGCTCTTTCCCATTCGTCTGCTGCTGCTCGCCAACGAGGAGTCGAGCCTGGGGAGAGCCAGGACATTTGCCGAATATGCAGAAGCGGTCGGCAAATCATCCTGAAATGCTCGCGCTCAAAGAGCCATGAAGCTGCGGTCGAGCTAAAGATGATTGCGGCGGTGTCGCTTTAAGGCTGTTCCCGCGTACCTGGCGCAGCGGTCCGTTCGTTCGCGTCTTCAAGATCGCCTTTTACCAGAAATGCGTCCGTATGTTCGGCGGCTGCTTCCCTTGGCGCATCCAATTTTGGCACGTCGTCGCCCTCGATCTCGGTCTTATCGAGATGAAACTCACCATTGATCTGTTTTTCTGCACGTTCCCAATGCTCGAGGTGTCGACCTTCTGGTCTGCCTTCGTTTTCCCATATGGAGTAGGCCCGCTCTCTGATTTCCTTTTCGAGATCTCTTGTTGGTGCTTCCGCCGTTTGTGATTCATCGGCTGCTGGCGAATTGGTCGGTCTGTCATCTGCCATCGGTCATCTCCTTTTCGCCTATCAATCGACGTGGGGAGAGTATGTTCCTTGACCGGCCCGCCTTTTGTTCATTCGCCACAAAATTCCTAACACGGCACGTCGTCGGCTGATGCAACGCTCGGTGCTTTACTTGAGCATGATGCCCTTGTCTGCAAGGCCTCGTCTCAGCCGGTCGATCACGGCATGGCGCGTCTCCGACCATTCCCTCGTTTTCGCCCAGTATTCGATCATCAATACCGTCTTGTCGGCGGTGAGATCGTCCGAATAGACGCGGGAGGGTGGATCGTTTCGCACCCGTTCGTCCGATCTGACGAGCTCGAGTATCGCCTGCATCACCACGTCGATATCGACATCGTTGCCGACAGCGACCGACAATTGCTGGCGCCGGCTGACCTCGCGGCTGTGATTTTTGATCGGCGTATTCCACAGCGTTGAATTCGGAGCCATCAGGTAGAGGCCGTCGGCTGTCTTCATCACAGTCGCGAACAAGCCTATTTCGAGAATGCGTCCCTCGACATTGGTCGTCTCGATATATTCACCAACACGCAGCGGCCTGAGCACCAGAAGCATGATACCGGCTGCAATGTTTTGAAGCGTGCCTTGCAGCGCCAAGCCGATCGCCAAGCCTGCAGCGCCGAGAGCGGCAACGATCGACGCGGTCTGAATGCCGAATTGCGCCAGTACGGCGACAAAAACAAAGATGAGAATACTGTAATGCAGGACGTTTTCGAAAAAGCGGGCAAGCGTCTCGTCGATCCCATGGATTCTCGACAGACCTTGATAGGCCCACCGGCTGAAAACTCCGGACAGAATCCAGCCGACGATGAGAAGAATGACGGCGCCGGCGATGGAGAAGCTATATTGTACAGCCAGGGCCGCTGCTTGGCTGAAGGCGGCGCGCGCGGCAAGAATAAGGTTGACCGGCTGATTTTCCATTGAAAAAGCATCCTTCCAAGACGGTAGCAACGATGATTTGGTCTGAAATAGTCCGTTGAACCCGTTTTCAACCGCGCGGTTGCGGTTTCTGCCGAGAGGAAGTGGCGCCCGGATGGATATCGAGGGCGGCGATGTCCTGGTTGAGTTCTGATGAGATCTTCTTCGTCATCACGCCCCCTCTGGGTGGCGAGACAAGTGGCGGGCGTATCCGAAAAAAGCGCCGCCGTTCCAGCAACGCCTGCTCCACAACCAATGCAGAATATGAAAAAGAACTCGCTGCCCTCTGGCGGATAGCGGCGAGTTCTCTTCATTCAGTCCGCCGCAAAGCAATCATCTGTCCGCTTTGCCGCTGCGCGAAATTCTTCGACTCAGCACCGCCCCGAATTCCACTGAATACTTGCCACATGGCGGGGCATCCAAATAGTCGCTAATATGTATTAGCGCCTTCGGTTCGATCGGGTGATCCGGCGGATAGATCTAGTCTGCGCGGCGCGAACACCGAAGCCCTGCATCGCACACCCCCCGAATGTGACGCTGTTCGAGAACAGATTTCCCCTTTTCCTTGCAAGGAAAGATGGTCGTTCCTTTTTATCTACTATTTTTATGGGGAATATAGGCTGGCAGCTTCCGGATGGCCGGCAGGCGGAAGGCTTTGGCCGACGAGGCGTGGATCAACGAGATGGAGGATCGCATGAAATTCGATTTCATCAGCCGCCTGAAGGCAATCTTCAGCCGTCTTGCGCTTCATCGGATGGGCAAGCCGGGCGTTCAGAGAGCATCTGTCGAAAGACCGATCACGTTGGATGACGGCCGTTATCCATCGGCGAGCGATTACGAACTCTATTACTGGTGCTCCGCACCGGCGCCCTGGTATTGAGAGGAGGCACTTATGGCACTGGCCTTCGATCTGCGACGACCGGTCGTAAGACGGTTTCCGGACGACATTCGATCCCATCTCGTTTACGGCCTCGAAGTTTGCTCCGTTGCCTCGTCCTTCATATTTTTATTCGCGTTTGTGATGGGAGTATTCTGATGCTCTCTCCGCTGTATTTCAGACCCTTCGCGCGGGACAGTCAGTATGTCCTCCGCCGGTTTCCCCAAAGCACTTTGATGGGCATACGATGAGCAGAGTGTTGATCTTGCCGGGCTTGTTCGGATCGGGAGAGGGACATTGGCAGCACTATTGGCTACAGGATCAGCCGGACGGGCGCCTGGTGGATCAGGACGATTGGGATCATGCGAACCTTCGCGACTGGATGGCAAAGCTTGACGCAGCGCTGGAGGAGGCGGGAGAGGCCTACATCGTTGCCCACAGCCTCGGCTGCCTGCTGACCGCGCGGCTGGCGGATCGGCCGACGGCGCGCCGTGTCAAGGGAGCGCTGCTCGTCGCGCCCTGCGATCTTCCGGCGACCGAGGCGCTTCATGCGGGGCATATTTCTTTCGGAGCCATGCCCACCGCGACCTTGCCTTTTCCCAGCCTGACGATCGGCAGCCTGAACGACATATACATGACGCTTGACCGTCTTACGATGTTCGGGCACCTCTGGAATTCCGATATCCGGAATATCGGCCTTGCGGGACATATCAATGTTGCGAGCGGCTTCGGACGCTGGCCGAGTGGGTACGGGCTGCTGGAGATGCTGAAGGCGCGGGCTAGACACCGGAGACCGCGAAGGTCCATGTCTGTGGCTACCGCCTAAAGGAGGACTTTTCTTCGAATGCATTAGGCGGCATCCTGCGGTACATTTTTTAACTCGACGTTCGTCGCCAGCAATTTTGCCGGGACGACGAGCCACTATGGGGAGGACCACCATGAGCCTGCGTATCAACGATATCGCACCCGACTTTACCGCCGACACCACCCGCGGACCGATCCGGTTTCATGACTGGCTTGGCGACGGCTGGGCAGTCCTGTTCTCGCATCCCAAGAATTTCACGCCGGTCTGCACGACCGAGCTGGGGGCAATGGCAGGCCTTGAGCAGGATTTCGCCAAGCGCGGCGTCAAGATCATCGGCATTTCCGTCGATCCGGTCGAAAGCCACAGCAAGTGGAAGAGCGACATCAAGACGGCGACCGGCTTCGATGTCGAATATCCGCTGATCGGCGATAAGGATCTCAACGTCGCCAAGCTCTATGACATGCTGCCAGCCGGTGCCGGCGAAAGCTCGGAAGGCCGCACGCCTGCCGATAATGCCACCGTGCGCTCGGTCTTCATCATCGGACCAGACAAGAAGATCAAGCTGATCCTCACCTATCCGATGACGACGGGCCGCAACTTCAACGAAATCCTGCGCGCCATCGACTCCATTCAGTTGACGGCAAAGCATCAGGTCGCCACGCCGGCGAACTGGCAGCAGGGCGAAGATGTCATCATCACGGCCGCCGTATCCAACGAAGACGCCATCACGCGCTTCGGCTCGTTCGATACGGTTCTGCCCTACCTTCGCAAAACGAAACAGCCGTCGGCCTAAGTGGGCAGCATATGGGAACGTCGGCCGGGCTACGAGCCGCGTTCCCTTTCCGTCGGCTGATGGCCTGCCATCGGCTCATCTCCTGTTCAACGTGTTGACAGGCTGAAAACTGTCAGCGCGTTGATGCCATTTTATCCCTGTGAGTAGGAGAGCTTGTTAAACTCAATCTGCGCTTTCCTAAAGTTATTGTTTAAGATCAATAACTTTGCATATTGTATTGTTCTTAAAGATTTTTTTATACCAATATGGCTGGGTGCCAGTTTTGGCCGTCTCCCCGGACCACGGCATTGGAAGAGATTGCGGACTCACCGATGTATGTCAGACGGGAAGGTGCCCACAGCCGACGCAGCTCCTTTTGCCCGCCGAATTGCATCCAACGCGATCACCGTCAACAAGGTCGCGGCTAGAATGAGAAGGTAGCCGCCGACGGCGCGGTAGATGAGGACGCCCAGAATGCCGCCGATCAGGAAGGCGGCTATTGTGTAGAAATGCAGCCGGAGCTTGCTCAGATTGTGCCGCGCCTCGGCCTCGGGCTCGCGCCCACGCAGAATGTCGAAGGCGATCCCAAGTTCGATACCGAGATCGGTGGCCATGCCGGATACGTGCGTAGTGCGCACGCGCGCATCGGAGATGCGGGTGACAACGGCATTCTGCACGCCCATTAGGAATGCGAGACCGAGAACGAGAACCGGCACACGCCAGACAGCCAGCAGCCAGAGATCCGCGCAGCCGAGAAGGCCAAGCAGTGCAGCCTCCGTCAGGATGCTATAGGCGTAAATGGCATGGACGTTGCGGCGGCGGCCTTCGTTGATGATCAGCGTCGACACTGCTGCACCAACTATGAACGCCACCACGATCCCGGCATAGAACAGCGCCGAGAGCCAATGGCCAATGGCCAGATCATCCGAGAGCGCCGAGACATTGCCCGTCATGTTGGCGGAGAAGAAGCCGACGGCATAGAAAGCCGATGCGTTCAACGCGCCAGCGATGGCGGCAAGCGAGCCCGCAAGGCCGCGGTCGATCTTTTCGTTACGATGAGAACCTTGTCTTACGAGCATGTGGTGCGAACTATCGGTGTGACGGCGTTGGAATAGCCGTGAGGGATGAGGTTTAATTCAAGCGGTTTTTTCATCGTCGTGCTGAAATATCTTATTGGCTTAATGACGGCGAAGCATTCCCTTGCAGCCGCGCTTGGGCGGCCTCCTTCGTCATCCTCAGCGGTAGCGGCTGACTCCATATGATGGAGCTCGTCGGCCACGAATGGCTCCTTTGGTGCGTGAAACGATCGCAGCTTACTCCGAGGCTTTGAGTCTTTACAAGCGGGGGTTTCTATCCGTGCTGCAAAGTCTGCAGGACGCGCACTTACGAGGTCCTCGGAAGAGGTGGATCAGCCAAATGCCGCCAGTCTCCCTTGAACATGGGTGAGACCAGGCAATATTCACAGATCAGAGCGATGTGGGACGGCATTCGACGGGAGGAAGAAAATGTTGAACAACAATGTTCCCTGGATACGGCCTGTCATCATTCGATTGCAATGCGGTCTGGAGCGCAGTTTTTCCGGCGCATACGATGCCCTGGATTTCCTCGAACATGAGTGGCCGGTTCGGCACGGAAAGCAGTATGACCGCGCAGGCAAAACCTGCCGCGGGGCATTGAGTGGCGTAATCCCCTCGATCGTCGCGCGTGAAGCCTTTCTTGCTGCGTGCCTAGAGGCAGACATGCCGGCGCTCACTTTGCCTCGCAAGGCCATACCGCACTAAGCCTTCGGATTTTCGCGGACGACGCGCTGTAGTAGAATTTGAGCGGACGGCTCCGTCTGAGGGCGGAGCTACTGGCGGCGGTATAGGTGACACCGTCAAACGCCCAACGAGCGGAGCAAATCTCTCCGGTTGGCGGCGTCCGATATCATCAACGTTTCAGGTTGGAGAAGACAATGCCTCCCGAAGAGATGAACGACGTGCTGACGAAGCTGCCGCTCCGGATTGGTGCCTATGTGCCCGAAGACCTGCTTGAAGACTGGTTTGCGCCAGGGACCGGGATGAACCCGGTCAGCAAGGCAGCCCTCGACAATGCCGAGGCCTATGGCCGACGCTTCGAATGCGAATTCAAATATTATCCCGAACGCTATGAGGGCGTGTTTTGGAAGTTCGTACCGGCCATGTAGGGTTTATTGCTCTCCGCCGAGCATCTCGCGCAATTCCCGAACTTGCCGATTCAATGCATCCAACTGGGCGGGCGTCATGCCCGAGCGTTCCGTCAGGGTCTCGCCAAGACAGCGGCTCCGGGCAAACAGCGCGCGGCCGGCTTCCGTCAGCCAAACATGGACCTGACGTTCGTCGATTTTGCTGCGTCGGCGTTCGACATAACCAGCTTGTTCCAGCCGCTGCACCGGGGGCGTAATCGTGCTCGATTCCAGTGCGAGCCGATCGGCGATTGCGCCGACCGTCAGCCCATCATTCTCCCCCAACGTACATAAGACCAGATATTGCGGATAGGTGATGCCCATTGAATCCAGCATCGGTTTGTACGTGCGGTTGATAGCGATGCTGGCCGCATAGAGCGAAAAACAAAGCTGATTGTCCAAGGGGACGGGTTTGGGTTCCGACATGGGTATCTTCCAATTGTGCTCGTCATTCCTATATCACGAAAAAAGATATCGCGATAAATTTTTGTAGACAGCGGCTCGAAACGGCTCTAAGTAGATAGATATCGCAATAACAAATAGCGCGATATTAAATTAATGGAGATTGAAATGAGCCAGTCGATCAATCAAGCTACGCGCCGAGGTGTCATGACGGCCGGACTCGGCCTGGCCGCTACGGCGGCTATCATGCCCTTCGCTCAAACCGCACAAGCCTCTCCCGTAAAACAGTCTACGAAAGGTAAGGACACTATGAGCAGCAGCACGATTACGACCAAGGATGGAACGCAGATCTTCTACAAGGACTGGGGCACAGGTCAGCCGATCGTCTTTCATCACGGCTGGCCGCTGAGCGCCGACGACTGGGACGCGCAGATGCTGTTTTTCCTGAACCAGGGCTTCCGCGTTATCGCCCATGATCGCCGTGGTCATGGCCGCTCGAGCCAGACGGCAACCGGCAATGAAATGGACACCTATGCCGCCGATGTCGCAGCGCTGGCGGCTCACCTCGATCTGAAGGGCGCCATCCATGTCGGTCACTCGACTGGCGGCGGTGAAGTTGCTCGCTATGTGGCCCAATATGGCGGCAACGGCAGGGTCTCCAAAGCGGTGCTGATCGGTGCGGTTCCGCCGATCATGGTCAAGTCCGAGAAAAATCCCGGTGGCTTGCCGATCGAAGTGTTTGACGGCTTCCGCGCCGCGCTTGCCGCAAATCGCGCCCAGTTCTTCCATGATATTCCGGCCGGCCCGTTCTACGGTTTCAATCGTCCGGGTGCGACCGTCTCGGAAGGCGTCATCGATAACTGGTGGCGTCAGGGTATGATGGGCGGCGCCAAGGCTCACTATGATTGCATCAAGGCTTTCTCGGAAACTGATTTCACCGAGGACCTGAAGAAGATCGATGTGCCCGTACTGGTGATGCATGGCGACGACGACCAGATCGTGCCGATCGCGGATTCGGCGCTTCTGTCTTCCAAGCTGCTCAAGGACGCGACGTTGAAGGTCTACAAGGGCCTCCCGCATGGCATGGCCACCACCCATGCCGATGTCATCAACGCCGACCTGCTCGCCTTCTTCAAGGCGTAACGATCCCTACAAAAATAGAGCGCCCGCCGGAAGGCGGGCGCTTTGCGCGCAACGTCGTAAGCCCTCACACTAAATCTTACCGGCCACCTTCGATCTTGCGGTGACGCTGGTTGGTGCCGCCTTTGCCGTAGGGGTAATCCGCCGACTGCGGTGCGCTGACGTCGTTGAGCCTGTCCATCTCTTCTTTTGACAGCGTCAGTTCCGCAGCGCCGAGATTGTCGGCAAGCTGTGCGGGCGTGCGGGCGCCGAGGATGACGGAGGTCACGGCGGGGCGCGCCGCCGTCCAGGCGAGGGCTACCTGCGCCATGCTGACGCCGCGTGCCTTGGCGATCTCCTCAACGGTGGTGATGATCGCCCAGGTTCGCTCCAGTGCATTGCGTGCCGCATAGGATTCGCTGCCGCGATTGGGATTTTCGCCGAGACGGGTTGCGCCAGTCGGCATCTGGTCGCGCCTGTATTTGCCGGTCAGCCAGCCGCCGCCGAGCGGCGACCACGGCAGCAGGCCCATGCCCGCATCCTGGCAGGCCGCGACGATTTCAAGCTCGATATCGCGGGCAAGCAGGTTGTATTGCGGTTGAAGCGTAACCGGCCGCGTATAGCCGTGCGCCTTGGCGATTTCGACGGCCTTGGCGATATGCCAGCCGACATAGTTGGAGAAGCCATAATAGCCGATCTTGCCGGCAGAGACGGCGTCATCAAGGAAACGCAGCGTCTCTTCGATCGGCGTCAGCGCGTCCCAGGCGTGCATCTGGTAGAGGTCGATGTGTTCGACATCGAGGCGCCGCAGGGAGTCATCCAGAGCCTGGTTGAGATGCCGGCGTGACAGACCGATATCGTTCGGCCCAGTGCCCATGGGGAAGCGTCCCTTGGTGGCGATGATTGCCTGCCGCGCCTCGGTCGGCCGCGCTTTCAGCCAGCGACCGATGATCTCCTCCGACTTGCCGGCGCTGTAGACATCGGCGGTGTCGATGAAATTGCCGCCCCAGGCGAAATAGTCGTCCAACAAACTGTGAGATGCGGCTTCGTCGGCTTCCGCGCCGAAGGTCATGGTGCCAAGGCAATATGCAGTGACGACAGCCCCGCTGGGGCCGAGCTTGCGATAATCCATTCCTGCCTCCTCTGGTGGAGCACCTGCACCCGATCCGCAAAGCGGCCAGCAGAGCGAGAGCCCCGTAATCTATAGCGATGTTGTGCTTGAGACGGCCTCCGGCCATCGAATGACGTTCGGCGCTCCACGCTTCAGCATGGGGCCGCAATGCAACCATAGCCAATCACGCCGCTGTGACCAAGTGGGTTTGCGAAATAAGCTGCACTGCTCCTGGTGAGATGGATTTAATTGGCTGGAGATGATCTTCGTCAACACGAGGGGTTGGTCTGACGCGTCGTTACGGGGAAAGCGAATTCATTGCGAAAGCGGGGTGCGTGACGTAAAGACCCTTAACCCCGAATCTCCTTTTCGCCGATTCTGAACATCTTCCGCCCATGGACGAAACTCCCACAACCCGAATGCTGGCCTGGGCACGCAATTCGACGGTCTATCGTCTTGAACGCAAGATGATGACCGAGAAGCAGTTGTTCGATGCCATTGCGAGAAAAGCGAAACAGAAGTTCGAAGGCATCAGCGATGCGCAGATCAAGGCCGTCGCTGACTTCGCCATCAAATTCGCCTACGACCAGAACGCTCTTAACGACGTCGCCTATGCCGAGATCAGCACGCGGTCCGCGGTCCGCTCCGGCAAGTCAAGGAAGGCCATCGCCTACAAGCTCGCTTCGAAAGGCATAGAGAACGATACGGTGGCGGCGGCTTTGGATGCTACGAACGATTTGGTCGCGGCCGTCATCTTTGCCCGTAAACGCGCCTTCGGACCTTTTCGGAGAGGTGAACTCGATGAAAAGCGAAAGACGAAAGAATTATCAGCATTCGCCCGCAACGGATTCGGTTTCGAGATCGGCAAGGCGGTTTTTCATATGAGCCGGCAGGAGGCCGAAGAACTGCTGCATTCGTCCTTGGTTTTCTGAACGGTGCAAGTTGGTCTGAATTCTCATAGCCCGATTGAAAGCGGAACCTGCAGCCGGTAGTTTCACCCGCATTGAGGCGCGGTTCGCGAGGATTTGCATGAAGGCAGGCGTTCGATCTTGTGTGCTGGCGGTCTGTTTTGCGTCATTGCCGATCGTGGCGCATGCGCAATGGCAGGCCATCGAAACGGTGAAGACCTATGCCGTTGCCGGGAAATCGGGCGCGGAACTCTACGAATCGATCGGCGGGCGAGGCCCAGAGGTTGGAAGCAAAGTTCGCGCTATCGCGTACACGGGTTTCAAACTGACGTGGACGAGGAAGTACGAGCCGCAGGGAGATGCCTGCGTCCTGGTTTCCGCACAACCGAAGCTGATCATCACCTACACGTTGCCCAAACCGGCAGAGCAATTGCCGGTCTCGACAAGAAAAAGTTGGGATACCTTCATCGCCGGCGTGCACAAGCATGAACTCGTGCATGGCGATATGATCAAGGACATGGTGAAGGAGATCGAGGCCATGAGCGTTGGCCTGACTGCCACCGCTGATCCCGATTGCCGCAAGATCAGGAACGATCTGACGAAGCGCTTGTCCGAGATTTCGAACAAGCAACGGCAGCGAGCCCGGGATTTCGACAAAACCGAACTCAGCGACGGCGGCAATCTCCAGCAGCTCGTCCTCAAATTGGTGAGGGAGCAGTAGATCCCGCCGGGAGCCTATTGCGCGGCAGCCAAATGGCTGTTGCCGATCGAAAGAGCTTCGGCAGTACGAACAAGTTCTGCGCCCAAAGCCGTCTTGTGATCTCCGGAAACATCGATCGGCAGGACGAAACAGATCGTCGCTTCGACGATGCCGTTCGAGTTCCAGATCGGAGCGGCCATGCATTGCGTGAAGCTATTGATCAGTCCCGTCGTGACGATCAGTTTCTTTTTCCTGGCCTCGCTGCATTCGCGAGCGAAATCCTCAAGCTCGACTGCACGCCCGTCGGGAAGGGTCAAGTCGCCTTCCTCCAGCAACTTACCGATTTCGTCCTGGGACATATGTGACAGCAGCAATCGTCCCGATGCCGTCCAAGGGATCGGCACCTGCGATCCGATCTCCGAGCTGATGCGGAGGGGACGGGAACCTGGGGAGGCGTGGACGATCGCCTGCTTGTTCCTATGGCGCACGCAGAGCTCGCTCGTCTCGCCCGTCTGTTTCGACAGCCGCTCGACGGCTTCTCTGCCGCGAATGATGATGTCATTCTCCTGCAGGTAGCGCGTACCGTAGAGATAGAGCAGCTTGCCGAAATAGACCCTATTGTCGCTGCCGTTGGTCTCCAGAATACCCGCATCCGAGAGAATGCCGACGAGATCGTAGATGGTCGATCGCGGTGCGTCGATAGCCTTCGGCAGGTCGGCAAGCCGTACCGGTCGCCCGGCCTTGTTCAGATAAGCGAGCAATTTCAAGACCCTATCGATGCCGCGCTCACGAGGTCCGTGGGATTCCCGGGTCTTTCGCGCACCTTCGTCGTTCGAAACCATGGCAAAAATGCTCCATTGCTGCCGCTCTGGCATTGCGCCAGCGCCGAAATCGGTATATCGTCCTAAATATAAGAAATGAGTCTTATATATAAGACAAAAGCTTGAGAAACAAGCTTGCATGCGGGAACTCTATCTCAAACGCGGAGGCTAACATGAACGATATTTCGCAGCGTCGTGATTTTTTGAAGCTGGGCCTGGGTGGACTGGCAGTCGGTACAGCCGTTGGCCTGATGGCCAGCAGCGAAGAGGCGGCGGCTCAGGCGGCCAGCGATAGTCTGCTGCGCACGGTCCTGGATCGCGGTCATCTGATTGTCGGCACGGGCAGCACCAATGCTCCCTGGCATTTCGAGAACGACGCCGGCGAACTGGTCGGCATGGATATCACCATGGGCCGTATTCTTGCCAAGGGCCTGTTCGACGATGAAACCAAGGTCGAATTCGTCAAGCAGGATGCGCAGCAGCGCATTCCGAACATCGTCACCGGCAAGGTCGACATTACCATCCAGTTCATGACGATGACGGCGCAGCGCGCGCAGCTCATCAACTTTTCCCGGCCTTACTATGTCGAAGGTGTTGCCCTACTGACCCGTCCGGACGCAGACAACAAGACCTTTGACAAGCTCCTGGCCGGCGGCAGTAACACGCGCATTTCCATCCTCCAGAACGTGGACGCGGAACAGACCGTTCACCTCGTTATGCCGGATGCGCAGGTCATGCAGATCGACACGCAGGCTAACGTCATTCAGGCATTGGAGGCCAAGCGCGCAGATGCCGCCGCAGTCGATTTGTCGACGGTACGCTGGCTCGCATCGCGAACGCCCGATCGTTATTTCGACGCCGGCAAGCAGTGGAATGCCATGCTTTACGGCGCCGCCGTACGTCAGGGCGATCTCGACTGGTTGTATTTCGTCAACACGGCGTTCAACACCGCCATGTTCGGCCATGAATCGGCACTCTACGACGCTGCCTTCAAGCAGTATTTCGGCTTGGATGCGCCGGTGCGCAAGCCGGGTTTCCCGACCATCTGATCTGAACGGAGCCAGCGCGGCCTCGGCTGGCGCTGGCTCCGCAGCAGACATCGATCGCATAGCAAGAGACGGCGGCCGGTATGGGCTATCACCTGAATTTCAATCTTATCTGGCGACACATTGACAAGCTGTGGGGCGGGCTACTGCTCAGTCTTGAGCTTGCGATCATTTCCATCGCCATCGGCGCCCTGATAGGGCTGATCCTCGCCATTTGGTACGTGTCGGCGGGCAAAATCGCACGCAGATTTATCGCCGCCTATGTCGAGTTCATCCGCAATGTGCCGCTGATCCTGCTCGTCTATCTTGTCTTTTATGGCCTGCCGACAGCGGTGAATATCGCCTATAGCGCGACGACGTCGTTCATCATCACCCTGTCGGTCTATGCCGGTGCCTATCTTGTCGAGGTATTCCGATCCGGCCTGGAGGCCGTGCCGCGCGGACAGATCGATGCCGGCAAGGCGATCGGGCTCACGCCCTTGCAGCGTCTTCTCTATGTCCGTTTGCCGACGATGACGCGCATTACTTTGCCTGCGCTGTCCAACACCTTCATCTCCTTGTTCAAGGATACATCGGTCGCCTCGGTCATTGCCGTGCCTGAGCTGACATACGGAGCGCAATGGATCAATTTCAATACGTTCCGCATCGTCGAGGTCTACATCATCGCGACCCTGATGTATCTCGTCACGGGCTATCTCATCCTGTTCGGCCTGCGGCGGCTGGAAGGTCATTTCAGGGTGGAGCGCTAGAATGGCTGCGATCCTCTATGCTCTGCCGTTTCTGCTGAAAGGCCTGCTGATCACGCTTTGGGTCTCCGCGATCGTCGTCGCGCTGTCGCTTTGCATCGGCATCGTCTTTGGCGTCGGGCTGATCTATGGCCCCTGGCCAGTCAAGCTCGTCGTGCGCTTCTTCAGCGATTGCATCCGCGGCATTCCGATCCTCGTCCTCATCTTCATCGTCTACTATGGCTTCCCGGCGCTCGGTCTGCACATCGTCGCCTTTTGGGCCGGTGTTGTGGCGCTGACATTGTTCAAATCGGCGCAGGTGGTCGAATATGTGCGCGGCGCTGTCCTCTCCATTCCCAAGGGACAGATGGAAGCCGGCATGTCCATCGGCCTTACCTTTGTGCAGCGCCTGCGCTACGTGATCTTTCCGCAGGCCACCCGCCGCTTTCTGCCGCCGTGGATCAATGGCGTGACCGATGCGGTGAAAGGAAGTGCTCTGATCTCGCTGCTCGGCATCGTCGACCTCATGCAGTCGATCAATGAAGTGATCGGCCGAACCTATGAGGCCATGCCGCTCTATCTTCTCGGGGCCTTCATCTATTTCGCGATCAACTACAGTCTCTCCAGCCTGAGCCGGAGAATGGAGCGCCGATACTCCTACATCAGGGATTGACCGTCATGAACAATACGCAATCAACCACGCCGCTCCTTAGAATACGCAATGTCGCGAAGGCATTCGGACCCGTCAAGGTTCTGCATTCCATCGATATGGATGTTGCCAAAGGCGAGGTGGTCTCGGTCATCGGCCCTTCGGGCAGCGGCAAGACGACGCTCTTGCGCTGTGTGAATTTTCTCGAAAGCTACGACAGCGGCTCGATCCAGATTGATGGAGCCGAAGTCGGCTATCGGGACGGCACCAATCAGCAGCGCCGCGGTGAGAGAGATCTGGCACGCATGCGCGCCGAAACGGGCATGGTCTTTCAAGGCTTCAACCTCTTTCCGCATCTGACTGCCGCTGAAAATGTGATGCTGGGCCTTCAGAAGGTCCGGGGCAAGTCGAAGCAGGAGGCGCGGGAAATAGCCGAACATTGGCTCAATCGCGTTGGCCTCGGACACCGCATCAATAATCTCCCGTCGGAACTCTCTGGTGGTCAGCAGCAGCGCGTCGGCATCGCGCGCGCCGTGGCCATGGACCCCAAGATCCTGCTGCTCGACGAAATAACCTCGGCGCTCGATCCGGAGCTGGTGAACGAAGTTCTCGATGTGGTCAGGCAGTTGGCGGAGGAGGGGATGACGATGCTCATGGTCACCCACGAGATCGCCTTCGCCAGGGATGCCAGTGACCGCATCGTCTTCATGGCCGACGGAAAAGTGTCCGCCCAGGGCGCCCCGAAGGACCTTCCGGCCCTTGTGGCCGAGAATGAACGGTTGAAGGCTTTCCTATCCCGCTTCCATGCGGCCCCGGCCGTCTGAGATCGAACTGGAGCAAGGAGATGACGCCTCATGAACGGTTGAGGGCTCTCGGCCTGGAGCTCTTCACACCGCCGACCCCAATCGGCAATTTTCGCAATTTCGTCCGCTGTGGTTCGCTGCTGTTCATGTCGGGGCAGGGACCTCTGGATGCCGACGGTACGCTCCGCACGGGCAAGGTCGGACAGGATGTGGATGTCGCAACCGCTTACCAGCATGCGCGGCTGACGGGTCTCAATCTCCTATCGGCGTTGACGGCCAGCATCGGCGATCTCGGCCAGGTCAAGCAGATCGTGAAACTATTGGGATTCGTCAACGCGACGCCGGAATTCAGCGAACACCCGAAGGTCATCAACGGCTGTTCGGATCTATTCGTCGACGTCTTCGGCGATATCGGCATGCATGCACGCTCGGCGATCGGCGTCGGTTCGCTGCCGAACAATATCACTGTCGAAATCGAAGCGATTATCGAAATTCATAGCTAGAAGCCCATGGTTGCGACCGCCAAAGGCTCTGGACAGCCGATCAGGAAGCGCCTCAATCTCCGGCCGAACGGCGGCAGGGCTTGCCACCGCCCTGCCCGGGTGCAGATACCGATCATCGTCCGCAATCAGGAGGTCGCACGCGGACAACTCTTCCTTGACCCCTGCAATCTTCCGGGAGAGGCCGAGACTGTTGCCCGCGAATTTTCTTCGCTATTGTCGGCCAAGCAAAGGCCGGCCGACGAGATATTGGTGCCGGAGAAATCGACACGCACCGTTCGCAAGCGGCCGGACTGAGGGGAAGCTTATCTTAAACGGCATCGGCCCCAATGGCAGCAAGCGCGGCGCGAGCAACTTCGAAATCCTGATCACCCGTGCCCGATCCTATGCCGATCGCGCCGGCAAGCCGGCCGCCGAAGCGGATGGGCAGGCCGCCCGGCAGATGCGTGACGCCGCCCTGCGAGGCGATGCCGGCAGCCGTAGCGGATTCGAAGGAGATGGCGCCGGTCGGCGCGTTGATCGAGGCGGCCGTGCGGGCCTTGGCGCGAGCCGTGTGCATGCTCAGATATTTTGCGCCATCCATCCGGATGCTGGCGATGGTCTCACCGCTGGCATCGACGATGAATACGCATTGCGGAATACCCATCTTCTCGGCATGGGCGATCGCCGCCACAAGAGCCTGCATTGCGCCGGCATGGGACAGAACCAGGGTTTCGCGTGTCACGGACATGGGCTTATGGCTCCTGTAGAATCGAATTCTGATGGCAAAGATAGGCCGTGGAGTCTGAATAGACCGGCGTTCTCATAGTTGGCAACGTCAAGACTGAGGTTGATAAAGCACCGCCGATTTCCTTGTCCGCTTCGGGTCTGGAAAGGGCACGACCTACGGCGGCCAAAGCGCTGAATTTTTCAGCCGATGCCGATGAAAGCTGCCTCCGGAACCGGATGAGCTTGGCCGGATAAGCTATTACTATCCAATAATTTTATTGGAATACTATCCCGTCGCTGTAGGTGACGGGATTTCGGTTCGGCGTGTTGGCATAGACACCAATCAGCGGCCTCTCTGCTTTCGCCACTCGGCGAACTTGATCTTCGGCGCGTCGCTGGTTGCCGGATAAAGTCCGATGATGGTCGCGCCGTTCAAAACCTCATCGGTGACGAAGTCCTCGTAAGCGGTCATCTCGACAGTCTCATCAGCGATTTCATCGGCAAGGTGGGCGGGGATGACGATCACGCCCTCATTGTCGCCGACGAGAACATCACCGGGGAAAACCGCGACATCGCCGCAGCCGATCGGTCCATTTATTTCGATGGCCTGGTGTAGCGTCAGGTTTGTCGGCGCGGACGGGCGGTGATGATAGGCGGGAATATCGAGATTGGCGATTTCCGGGCTGTCGCGAAAACCGCCATCGGTCACGACGCCGGCGACGCCCCGCACCTGCAGCCGCGATATCAGGATCGAACCCGCCGAAGCCGCGCGTGCATCCTTGCGGCTATCCATGACGAGGACGGCGCCGGGTGGGCATTTTTCGACTGCCGCGCGCTGCGGATGCTCAGGGTTGCGGAAAACTTCGAGCGTGTTCAGGTCTTCACGCGCGGGGATGTAGCGTAGCGTGAAGGCCTGGCCGACCATGTTCGCCTTCTTCGGCGACAGTGGGCGGACATCCTGAATGAATTGATTGCGAAGGCCGCGCTTGAAGAGTGCCGTGGCGATCGTCGGCGTGGCAACGCCCATCAGCTTGTTGCGGGTCTCGCTGCTCAGCACGTAGTTGCTCATGACATATGTCCTTTGCGGTCAATAAATATCGGGTTCGCCCGGCGTCGGGCCGAAACCGGTTTCCAGGAAATCAAAATCGCAGCCCGTGTCGGCCTGTGCCACATGGCGGGCGAACATCCAGCCGTAGCCGCGGCCGAATTTTTCGGCGGGCTTGACCCAGGCTTCGCGCCGGCGCTGCAATTCGTCCGCATCCACCAGCATGTCGATCCGCCTTGCTTCGAGATCGAGGCGAATAATGTCGCCGTTCTTCAGCAGCGCCAGCGGGCCGCCGACATGCGACTCCGGCGAGATGTGCAGGATGCAGGCTCCATAGCTAGTGCCGCTCATGCGGGCGTCGGACAGGCGCAGCATGTCGCGATGGCCTTGCTTCAGCAGTGCCTTCGGTATCGGCAGCATGCCCCATTCCGGCATGCCGGGGCCGCCCTGCGGCCCAGCACCACGCAGCACCATGACGTGGTCGGGCGTGATGGCGAGATTTTCATCGTCCACCGCCGCTTTCATCTCCGGATAGCTGTCGAACACCAGGGCTGGTCCCTGATGCTTGTGGAAGCGCGGATCGCAGGCGGCCGGCTTGATGACGGCTCCCGTGGGTGCAAGATTACCTTTCACGACGGCGAGGGAGCCTTCGTGATAGACGGGATTGTCGAGCGAGCGGATGACGTCGTCATTGTAGCACTTTGCTCCCTCCAGGGTCTCGCCGAGGGTGACGCCGGAGACGGTCAGCGCAGAGAGATCGAGCTTGGAGGCGAGCTTTGCCATCAGCGCGCGCAGGCCGCCGGCGTAATAGAAATCCTCCATGAGATAGGTCTTGCCGGTCGGCCGGATATTGGCAAGCACCGGTGTCGTGCGGCCTGCCTTGTCGAGATCGTCCAGTGTAAGGTCGACGCCGGCGCGCCGGGCCATTGCGATCAGATGCACGACTGCGTTGGTGGAGCAGCCGGTCGCCATTGCCACGGTGACGGCGTTGCCGACGGCGGCGGCCGTGACGATCTTCGAGGGGATAAGGTCTTCCCAGACCATCTCGACAATGCGGCGGCCGACGGCGGAAGACATACGGATGTGATTGGAGTCGGCGGCCGGGATCGAACTCGCTCCGGGCAAGGTCAGACCCAGTGCCTCGGCTATCGCCGTCATCGTGCTCGCCGTGCCCATCGTCATGCAATGGCCGTAGGACCGGGCAATGCCGGCCTCGACTTCGACCCATTCCTTCTCCGAAATAGCGCCCACGCGGCGTTCGTCCCAGAATTTCCAGGCATCGGAGCCAGAGCCCAGATATTCGCCGCGAAAATTGCCGCGCAGCATCGGGCCGGCGGGCAGGTAGATCATCGGCAGGCCCATGCTGAGCGCGCCCATGACAAGACCGGGCGTGGTCTTGTCGCAGCCGCCCATGAGCACAGCACCATCGACCGGATGCGAGCGCAGCAGTTCTTCCGCCTCCATCGCCAGCATATTGCGATAGAGCATGGTCGTCGGTTTGACATAGCTTTCGGATAGCGATAGCGCCGGCAGTTCGAGAGGAAAGCCACCAGCCTGAAGGATGCCGCGTTTCACGTCTTCGACCCGGTGCTTGAAATGCGCGTGGCAGGGATTTGCGTCGGACCAGGTGTTGAGAATGGCGATGACAGGCTTGCCCGCCCATTCCTCCGGCGCATAGCCCATCTGCATGGTGCGCGAGCGATGTCCGGAACTTCTGAGGTCGTCGGGCGCGAACCATCTGGCGCTGCGCAATTCAGCCGATTTCCTTTTGGCATTCATTGTCTTATGACCTTATATTCAACTATTAGAAGAGATGAATTCGCGTGAGCGCATCATTCCTTCATGCCCCATTTCTGGAGGGTTCGACGCTCGATCGTTTGGAAAACCAGGTTCTCGACGATAAGGCCGATGACGATGACCGTCAGCAGGCCGGCGAAGACCGAGGGGATATCGAGGAGGTTGCGGTTTTCGAAGATGAACCATCCAAGCCCGCCTTGGCCGGAGGAAACGCCGAAGACCAATTCGGCGGCGATCAATGTACGCCAGGAGAAGGCCCAGCCGATCTTCAGGCCGGTCAGGATGGAGGGGAAGGCGGCGGGAATGAGGATGCGAAACACGTAGGAAAGTCCGGTCAGTCCGTAGTTTGCCCCCACCATGCGCAGCGTGCGCGAAACGCCGAGAAAGCCGGCATGCGTGTTGAGGGCAACTGCCCAGAGCACGGAATGCACGAGCACGAAGACGAGGCTTGCAGGTCCGAGACCGAACCAGATGAGCGCCAGCGGTAGCAGCGAGATCGCCGGCAGCGGATTGAACATCGCCGTCATCGTCTCGAGGAAATCGGTGCCGATGCGCGTGTTGATCGCAACGACGGTCAGGATGGCGGCGAGCACTGTCCCCGTCACATAGCCGGTGACCAAAATCTTCAAGGTGGTCCAGATGCGTTCGGGCAGCACGCCATCGGCAAAGCGATCGTAGAGCGCCGTCAGCGTGTCGCTGAGCGTCGGAAAAAGCAGCGGATTGTCGAGGTGCCGCGCATAGGTCTCCCAGATAATGGCCAAGATGACGATCAACAGCGATTTTCGGAAAAGGCTCGATTGCCAAAGAAGTTCGGCGGCGCCGAGCTTCTGCTCGACTGCAGCGATGTGGCCTGCCGGTTCGGCCCTTTCGGCCGCGAGGATGATCTGCGGTGCGCTCATGGCCTATTCCCTATGTCCTGCTTCGGCAAACAGCATGTGATGGATTTCCTGCTCCAGCTTGGCGGCGGCCGCGGTGTCGTGGCGGACTGCTTCGACATTGCGGATCTCGGCCTTGACGCGGCCTGGATGCGGCGAAAGCAGCAGGATGCGGTTGGAGATCTTGATCGCCTCGGCGATCGAATGCGTGACGAAGATGACGGTGAAGCGCGTATCTTCCCAAAGCTGCAGAAGCTCGTCCTGCATCTGTCGGCGCGTCAGCGCATCGAGTGCCGCAAAGGGTTCGTCCATCAGCAGGATATCGGGCTGCATGGCCATGCCACGGGCGATCGCCACACGTTGCTTCATGCCGCCTGAAAGCATGTGCGGATAGGTGTCGACGGCGCGGGTGAGCTTGACCTTCTCGATATAGTCGCGCGCAATTGCTTCGGCTTCCGCGCGGGGTAGGCGCCGGGCTGTCGTTAGCGGAAACATGACGTTTTCAAGGACGGTCTTCCACGGCAGGAGCTGGTCGAACTCCTGGAAGACCATCATGCGATCGGCGCCCGGCTTCTTGACCGGTTGCCCCTTGATTTCGATGCGGCCGGCCATCGGCGCCAGATAGCCGCCGATGGCCTTCAGCAATGTCGATTTGCCGCAGCCGGAGGGTCCGAGGAGCACGAAGCGATCGGACTGGGCGACCGAAAAGCTGACCTCTTCAGTGGCGGTGATCAAAAGGTTTGGCGTCTTGTAGCGCAGCGTTACCTTGTCGACGTTCAAGAGTGATTTGGCCGCGGCCGTTTCAGTTGGCAGGCCATCGGCTGCAATTTTTGCCTGAAGCATAAGACTCCTCCAAGAGAGATAGCTGAAAGCGGCATTGGCGCCGCCAACAGGCTTCAATTGCCGTTCAGATCCGCCGCTTCGGGCAGATAGTAGTCGGTCCAGGCCTTGGGCATCGTCTTCAAGGTCCCGATCTTGTAGAGGTGCGCCGCAAATTTCATGGTTCCCTGCGGGTCCATGCGGAACTCCATCATGTGCGGCTGATTGAGAATCGCCAGGAGATCGTCGACGCTGGTCTTGTCGCCGCTGACCGTCTTGTAAGCCTCTACCGCTGTCTTCGGGTCTTTCTTGATCACATCGATGGCGTCGGCCGTTGCTTCGCGTATGGCCTTAATGATCGTCGGGTTGGCGCTGGCGAATTGCGTCGTCGTGAAGAAGGTGCCCTGCGTCAGCTCACCGCCAATGATGTCGCGCGAATTGACGACTTCATGAACGTCCGGCTGCTTGAGTTCCAGATATTGGAAAGGCGGGGCCGAGAAATGGCTCTTCACCTCATGGTTCTGGTTGGCAAGCGCTGCCATGGCGTCGGGATGGCCAAGCTGCACTGTGTTGGCATCGAACTTATGGACCTGATCGTCACCATACATCTGAGCGGCGGCCATCTGCAGCAGGATCGCCTGCGTCGAAACGCCGACCGTCGGCACGGCGATCTTGTCGCCCGGCTGGATGTCCTTCAGCGATTTGATGCGCGGATCGCGCGAGACCATGAGAACCGGCTGCGCAGAATTGGTGACAATGCCCTTGACCTTGCCTTTGGTGCGATCCCAGAGCAGCAGCAGATTGCCGGTGCCGGTGTTGACGATGTCGACGCTGCCGGCAAGCAGCGCATCGGTTTGCGCGCCGCCGCCGCTAAAGGTGCGCCATTCGACCTTGACGCTCGGCAGGCCGTCAGCCTCGGCGCGTTTCTCGATAAGCTTCTGCGTCTCCATGACGTGGCTGACGAGATAAAGAATGCCTGGCTGGCGCGTGATCGAAATATCGGTTTTTTCGGCAGCGGCGGCCGAAAAAGCGCCAGCCAACATCAGCGCGACCGCGGTCATGCCGTGAAGAAATCCTCTCATTATGTCCTCCCAAACGACGCAAACCCGTGAAATCGCGTTTACACAAACCAACTAAAGCACTAATGTATCAGTGCATCAAGTCATAAATTGTGCTTTATGAACTGACGCTCTCGATCAGGAAGGTAGCCAGTGAAAGTAAACCCGAAAGAATTCGCCTTGGATCGGTCCCGCCAGGTCGCGCCGCAGATTCTGGAAATCCTGAGATCGCGTATTCTTTCAATGAGTTTGCCGCCGACCACGGTTTTGTCGCGTATCTCGCTTCAGAGCGAGTTCAATGTCAGCCAGACACCGGTTCGCGATGCCTTGATCAGGCTGGAAGAAGAGGGGCTCGTCGAGGTTTACCCGCAATACGCCACTGTCGTCGCGAGAATCGATATCGACAACGCCGTCGAGGCGCACTTCCTGCGTTTGTCGATTGAGCTGGAGGCCGTCCGCCGGCTGACGGCCGAATCTCCGGAGGAAACGGCGGCGGCCTTGCGGCAAGTTCTGGTCCGGCAGGAGCATGTGATGTCGCCGGAGACCTACGATCTCTTCGATGGTCTCGACAAGGATTTCCACCGTGTTCTCTTCGAGAGGGCCGGCATATTGGGGCTTTGGGCAACCGTCCGGCGCCAGAGTGTTCATCTCGATCGGCTGCGCATGCTGAACTTGCCAATGCCAGGCAAACAACAGCAGGTCATCGCCGATCATCATGCTATCGTCGATGCTGTTCAGTCAGGAAAGGCTGAAGAGGCGGTTGCAGCGCTTCGTAAGCATCTTTCTGGCACGCTGTCGATCATCGATCTCATTTGCGAGAAATACCCGGATTACGTCAGCCGGTAGGCAGCCTCCAGTCGCGGCTATAGCAAGGTCGCGCGCAGCACATGCCCGGAAGCGTGCGTTTCATCCTCTGGGACAGTCCGTCTTGTGGTTACGAAAACGGAGCGCGGATTGGCTCTGTCCATGATGATCTTGGTCGGGTGGGTCACGGGAAAGGGGATCGGTTGCAGCGCTTCGCCTGACGGTGCGAAGCGGAGGAGCTGCGATCCGCCGACGCCAGCAATCCAGTAGATGCCGTCCTCATCGATGAACGCGCCGTCAGGCCGGCCTGCGAAATCATGCGTCGTCGCAAAGACCCGGCGATCCCTCGGCGTTCCCGTCGCGCGATCATAGTCGCAGACCCAGATCGTTTGCACGGTGGGATGAGAATCCGAGAAATACATGCGGTGACGGACGGGATCGAAGGCGAGCCCGTTAGGTACCCAAAGGCCGTCGAAGATGCGGCGGTGGCTAAGATCGGCTTCGACACAGAAAATGGCTCCGGCGGGTTCGATCAGGTTGAGGTGCATGGTACCTGCCCAGAAGCGGCCCGCTGGATCGATGGCACCGTCGTTGAAGCGAACATCCCAGCGGCTTTCCGGCGAGCAGGCAAGCTCGAAACGCCCGTTTGCCGGATCGAAGAGAAAAACGCCGCTGGCGAGGCCTGCCAGCAGCATCCCGTCCGGCCGCATGGCGATACAGCCGACAGCCTCCGGCGCATCCCAGGCCTCGGTTCTGCCCGATGCCGCATCGGTTCGCAGCAGCCGGCAACCTTCGGTATCGACCCACCACAGAGACTTGCCGTCCCCCGACCAGACCGGGCTTTCGCCGAGGAAGCCCCATCGGTCCGAGAATACGTCGAATTCTGATATCATCTTGCCTCTTGCTTATGCCTGATGTCGGGAGGCGTCCACACTATCGCCTGACGTCACGCTGTCCATCAGATATTCCCCCGTCGGAGGCGCGGCGGTCGATAAACTAAAGCACTAATACATCAATAAGCGCTTGCAATGTACTTGATGGATGCAAGTCCCGGTATGCCCAGAAGTTTGAGGGCATTTGCGACGTTGAGAAATGTGGAGGCGCCGAACGGCTGCATTGGCTTCGGCAAAGCTTCGTGCGAGAAAAGTAAAGATCGAACAAGATAGGGAATTTCCTTGACCATCGGACTTGCGCACGCCGAACTGATCGCGGTTCTGACAGCCGTCACCGGCAACGATCCACGGGTTATGACGGTGCGGTCCGGCGATGCCTTGCCGTCGGGACCATTCGAGCTCGGGCACCGCACTTTGCAAAGCGGTCTTCGCGAATGGGTGCGGGAGCAGACGGCGCATCCCGTCGGCTATCTTGAGCAGCTTTATACGTTTGCCGATCGTGACAGGAACAACGAGATCCTCGGCGGTCGGACGATTTCGATCAGCTATCTCGGCCTGGTGCGGGAGCAAGCGGCGCCCGGCGGCGGCCGTCCGGGCTGGCATGGTTGGTACGAATATTTCCCTTGGGAAGACCATCGCCACGGCCGTCCGTCCGTGCTGGACGACATTGTTGAGCGGCTGGATGTGTGGATCGCCGGCGATCCGGCCAGGCGTGATCAACGCCGGCGCCGCGCCGATTTCGCCTTTGGTTTGAATGATGCCTCGTGGAACGAAGATCTCGTTCTGCAGCGCTATGAGCTGCTTTACGAGGCCGGTCTTGTCTTGGAAGCGGGCTTTACTCAGCAGGGCAATTCCGGCCGGCCAATGTTTGCCGATCACAGGCGGATTCTTGCGACCGGTATGGCGCGGTTACGCGCGAAGATCAAATATCGCCCTGTCGTGTTCGAGCTGATGCCCGAGAGTTTTACGCTCCTTCAACTGCAGCGCACTGTCGAGGCCCTGGCGGGCCTGACGCTGCACAAGCAGAACTTCCGCCGCTTGATCGAGCAGCAGGAGCTGGTCGAGGAGACGGGCGCAACCGAAAGCGAGACGGGCGGCCGCCCGGCAAAGCTCTTCCGCTTCCGTCGCGCCATTCTCGAAGAACGCGAACTCGCCGGAACAAAATTACCGCTCTCCCGCAATTGACATATGCTCATAACGAGAATATCTATTTGCGCATAATATGCTCAAATTGAGTATAATAAGGAGCCGGTCATGAACTATCCCGTATCCGCATCCTCCCTCTATGATCGTGTCAGCCGCGTCATCCCCAAAGCCGAATGGATGATGTTTCAGGATGATGTCGAGGCGATCCTCGAGCTGAAACGCCGCCGCAACGCCGTCATCCTCGCGCACAACTATCAGACCCCGGAAATCTTCCACGGCGTTGCCGATATCGTTGGCGACAGCTTGGCGCTTGCTCGCAAGGCGATCGACGTGGACGCCGACATTATCGTGCTCGCCGGTGTGCATTTCATGGCCGAGACCGCCAAGCTGCTCAACCCGGAAAAGACCGTGCTGATCCCCGATACGGCCGCCGGTTGCTCTTTGGCGGAATCGATCACGCCGGAAGATATTGCCCTGCTGCGCCAAGCGCATCCCGGTGTTCCCGTTGTCACCTATGTCAATACGTCCGCGGCGGTGAAGGCGGCATCCGATATCTGCTGCACATCGGGCAATGCCAAGCAGGTGGTGGAATCGCTCGGCGTTCCCAAGGTGCTGATGATCCCCGACGAATATCTGGCGCAGAACGTCGCGCGCGAGACCAATGTCGAAATCATCTCCTGGCATGGGCATTGCGAGGTGCATGAGCTTTTCACCGCCGACGATGTACGCCAGCTTCGCGAAAACTACCCCGGCGTGACGGTGCTCGCGCATCCTGAGTGCCCGCCCGAGGTCGTCAGGGAAGCGGATTTTGCCGGCTCTACCGCCGTCATGTCCGATTATGTCGGCGAGAAGCGGCCGGCGCGCGTCGTGCTGCTGACCGAATGCTCGATGAGCGACAATGTCGCCGTTCATCATCCGGATGTCGATTTCATCCGGCCGTGCAATCTCTGCCCGCACATGAAGCGCATCACGCTTGGCAATATCCGCAGGGCGCTTGAGGAAAACCAGCATGAAGTGACCGTCGATCCCGCGATTGCCGTTGCCGCGCGTCGCGCGGTGGAAAGGATGCTGGCGATATGACCGAGGTTCTTCACGATCTTGCCGGCCATGTCGCGATCGTCGGCAGTGGTCTCGCCGGGCTGATGGCGGCATTGACGCTGGCGCCGCAGCCGACCGTCATCGTCACCCGCGCGGCACTCGGCGCCGAGACGTCGAGTGCCTGGGCACAAGGCGGCATCGCCGCCAGCATGGGTGCGGATGACAGCGCAGAACTGCATCTTGCCGACACGCTCGCTGCCGGCGATGGGCTCTGCGACCCGGTAGTCGCGGCCAGCATCATTGCCGAGGCGCCTGCAGCGATTGCCGCTCTGGAGCGCGCCGGCGTCCGCTTCGACCGAAATGGTGCCGGTGCCCTGTCGCTCGGCCTTGAAGCTGCCCATTCGCGGCGGCGCATCGTTCATGCCGAAGGCGATGGCTCCGGCGCGGCGATCGTCCGCGCGCTGGTGCAGGCCGTTGCCAATACGCTATCCATTACAGTGTTGGAAGGATATGAAGCGCGGCGGTTGCTCCTGGATGGCGAGCGGATCAGCGGCCTCCTATGTGCGACGCCGAAAGGAACGGCCGTTCTGCCTACCTCTCGCATCCTCCTTGCGACCGGCGGCATTGGTGGTCTCTTCGATGCGACGACCAATCCCATCGGCAATTTCGGCCAGGGAGTAGCACTCGCCGCGAGAGCTGGGGCGCTTCTTGCCGATATGGAGTTCGTGCAATTCCACCCGACAGCGCTCGATTCTCGCCGGCGGCCGCTGGCGCTGGTCAGCGAAGCTGTGCGCGGCGAAGGTGCCGTGCTTGTCAACGAGAGAGGCGAGCGTTTCATGGCTGAGGTTTCCGGTGCGGAACTCGCCCCGCGCGATGTCGTTGCGCGGGCGATCAGTGCGGAAATCGCACGCGGCGGCCGTGTCTTTCTCGATGCGCGCAAAGCACTTGGCAATCGCTTTGCCGCGCGCTTCCCCGTCATCGATGCGCTCTGCCGGGAGGCAGGCATCGATCCGTCGAGCGAACTTATCCCGGTGCGTCCTGCCGTTCACTATCACATGGGCGGGGTTGCAACGGATGTATACAGCCGTAGCTCCGTCTCCGGCCTCTGGGTGGCGGGGGAGGTGGCATCATCAGGCCTTCACGGAGCAAATCGGCTCGCCAGCAACTCGTTGCTGGAGGCCGCAGTCATGGGCATGCGCGCCGCGCGGGATATTGCCGGCGTCTCCTGTAGCGCTGCGAACGTGCCGTCCACACTTGCACGCGCGATTGCCCCAGATGCTTCGCTTGTCCGGCCGATCGTCTCGCGCCATCTCGGCGTGCTTCGCAATGCCGGCGCCATTCATGGAGCGATCGCCGCGCTTCTGCCGCTCGTCGAAAGCGAAGGTCCGGCCGCCGATCCCGCCATCGTGGCGCTGTTGATTGCTGTTTTCGCCAGCCTGCGGACGGAGTCGCGCGGTGCTCACGCCCGCACGGATTTTCCGTTGAAACTAAAGAATACGCAGCGCCGGACGATGCGCCTGTCCGACGCATTGGACATCGCCAGATCCACCATCCCCTATTCCTTCGCCCGGAGCGCCTGACATGACCCTCGTCCCCCTTCCGCGCCTCATCGTCGAGCCGCTGGTGCGCAATGCGCTGCTGGAAGACCTTGGCCTTGCCGGCGATATCACGTCCGCCGCCGTCATCCCGGAGGATCATCGCTCCACTGTTGCCATGGTGGCCCGCCAGCCGGGCGTGGTCGCCGGGCTCGACGCTTCGGAACTCGCCTTCCAGCTTGTCGATCCCAGGACCACCATGACCCGCCATGTTCAGGATGGCGCAAAGGTCGGCCCCGGCGATGTGATCGCAATGATCGAAGGTCCCTCGCGTGGTTTGTTAACGGCAGAGCGGACTGCATTGAATTTCCTCGGTCATCTCTCCGGCATTGCGACCGTGACGGCCGGTATCGTTGAGGCAATCAGCGGCACGAAGGCCTCGATTGTCTGCACCCGCAAGACGACGCCGGGATTGCGGGCGCTGGAGAAATATGCGGTCCGGGCGGGCGGCGGCATGAACCATCGTTTTGCGCTCTATGACGCGGTACTGATCAAGGACAATCATGTCGCGATCGCCGGTGGAGTCGCTGAGGCGATCCGTCGCGCCAAGGCCGGCGTCGGCCACATGGTCAAGATCGAGGTCGAAGTCGATACGCTTGACCAGCTCCGCGAAGCCATGACGGAGGGCATCGACGCCGTGCTGCTCGACAATATGACGCCTGATCAGTTGCGCGAAGCCGTGGACATTGTCGCCGGCCGGGCAATCACCGAGGCATCAGGTCGTGTCCTGCCCTCGACTGCCGGGGCAATTGCCGCTTCGGGCGTCGATCTGATCTCCGTCGGCTGGGTGACACACAGCGCGCCGACGCTCGATGTCGGGCTCGATTGGAAAGCGGTCGCATAGAGCAGAGCTTGAGCGGCCGGTTTCAAGGCGTGGTCGGGATTGGCGCCGACCACGTCACGATATCGTTATGGAAATTGTGCCGCAGCATCCGGTTGGCGCTTGCGAACTTGCCATCTTGCTGATCAAACTCCGTGAGTTTTCATCATCATGCATGGATGCGGCAGGCAGTGACCAAGATCATAGATTACGTTTTTTCCATCGGCTCGCCCTGGTCCTATATCGGCTTGGCGCCGTTTCTCGATCTCCTCGAAAAGACGGGTGCGGAAATCCGGCCTTATCTCACCGTTGTCCTCGAGGAGAATGGCGGCATTTTCTCGCGCAATCGGCCGGAGGCTCGCAGGCAATATTGGCTGCGGGATCTCAAGCGTTGGGCCGGCCTTCGCGGCAAGACGCTACTTCTGGAAAACCGCCCGCCGCTCGCGGATCCGGCACCCGCCGCCTTTATGGTCATCGCCGCCTATCTCGACGGCAAGCCCTGGCTCGAACTGACGAAGATCCTGCAGGAAGCGTTCTGGGGTCGTGCCGAGGATATCGGCAATCCCGAGGTACGCAGGGCGATCGCCAATGCGGCCGGTTTCGACGGCGATGTGCTCTCGAAGCGGGAGGGCGATGCAGACGTGCAGGGCAAGTGGGCGGCCGATCGCGAGTTCGCCCTCAAGAACGGCGTCTTCGGTTTTCCGTCGTTCCTTTATGATGGCGAACTCTATTGGGGGCAGGATAATCTGCACTTCCTCGAAAGCCATCTGAACGGCGTGAAGCCATAAGTCGTCCATAGGCGGTTCACGAAAATCACGAGGCCGGATCCAGCGGGACGCCGGTCTACCAGAAAGGTGAGGGGCGTTTGAGCAATCCTTGGTCCGCGGGCCAGACAGTCGATGTCGCCATCATCGGCGCCGGTGCGGCAGGTGTCGCAGCGGCGAGGCGGCTGCAGTCTCTCCGTCCTGATGCTTCGGTGTTGATCCTTGAGGCGAAGGACCGCGTGGGAGGCCGCGCCTGGACCGTTCGGTTGCCGTCGTTTGAGAATGAGCCTGTCGATCTCGGCTGCGGATGGCTCCATGGCGCGAGGACGAATGGGTGGACCGATATCGCCCGCCAGATTGGGTTGACCGTGGAAACGACGCCTGCTCCCTGGAGCGAGGGCGGACGGACGGTCGAGGGAGCGCAAGGCAGAGCGGCCGTCAGCGCCTTTTTTGCGCGCGCGGAAGAACGGGGGGATTCCGGCGAGGATGGGTCGCTTGCCGAACTGCTGGAGCCTGGAAATCCCCGGAATGGTCTCGTTGAAGCAATCGGGACATTTCTAAACGGGGTCGAACTCGCTGCCGCTTCCATTCATGATTATGTCCATTATGATCCGGGACCCGGCCCGGACTGGCGCGTCCGTGAGGGTTACGGGACGCTGATTTCGACCTACGCGCAGCCGGTCCCCGCGATGCTTTCGACGCCGGTCAAAACCATCGATCACCGTGGCGCCGGGGAAATCCTTTTGCAGACGGAACGCGGAACGCTGCGTGCGCGCATAGTCCTGGTAACGGTCGCGACAAATGTGATTGCGGAGGATCAGATCAAATTCGATCCGCCGCTGCCGAGAAAGCGGGAAGCGGCCGATCGTTTGCCGCTGGGGCTTGCCAACAAGCTGTTCCTCAGCGTGACATCGCCGGACGATCTGCCGATCGACACAAGGCTGACGGGCTCCCTGGATCAGGCGCGAACGGGTTCCTACCAGCTACGCCCCTTCGGCACCGCCTTGATCGAGGCCTATTACGGTGGCTCGTTGGCAAGGGATCTGGAGGCCGCCGGAGAGCAGGCGGCGCTCGCCTTCGCCAAAGAAGAGCTGGCCCAGCATTTCGGAAGCGCTTTCGGTCGTCGCATCGAGGCCGTGGCCATGTCGGCTTGGCACAGCGAGCCGCATATTGGCGGATCCTATTCCTATGCTGAGCCAGGTGCCTCTGCTGAACGCATCGTGCTTGGCGAAGCCGTCGACGGCAGGCTCTTCTTCGCCGGTGAAGCCTGTTCGCCAACGCGCTTTTCGACTGCCCATGGCGCTCTCGAAACCGGCTTTGCCGCCGCCGAAGCGATCGCCGTGGCTTTGAAGCCGAGGAGCTGATGAAAGACTGGTCGTCTTGATCATCCCGGGGCGATCTCTGTCGTGAGTGACGAATGATCGCCGCCCTTGTATTGCGTTTTGCACTACATTGACCTATCTTCCTTCCCGAAGTTTGCGCTCGATGACGATGTCGTCGTTGGCTATTAGGGCCTTGCTCCGTCCGTCATCGAGCCTAATGCTACCCCACGTAAGATTCGCACCGGCCGTCCACCTGATCCCATTCCTTGCCTGCTGATCGGTCAGCTCGCGGTTGACCGCCGTTACCCCGGCATCGGCTCGGCTCTGGTGAAGGACGCGTTGACGCGCTGCGTCGCCGGCGCGGATATCGTGGCAGGGCGTGCCCTGGTGGTTCGCGCTATAGACACCGAGGCGGAGACATTCTGGCAGAGCTGGGGTTTTATTCCGGCCCGCGACAATCCCTCGATCTTGATGCGCTCATTGGACGATATCAGGCATTGGGTTGCAGAATGTGCTTGATAGGCCCGGCTACGACAGTTGCTTCGCTTTCAGCACCGAGACAGCCGCTTCGCTGTTGTGAACATAGTCGTTCGCGTCTGGCTGCCTCTGCACA
Organism: Martinezella paranaensis; assembly: GCF_014200235.1. NCBI lineage: Bacteria > Pseudomonadati > Pseudomonadota > Alphaproteobacteria > Hyphomicrobiales > Rhizobiaceae > Martinezella > Martinezella paranaensis. Next base: position 95,191 of record NZ_JACHBI010000005.1, read on the forward strand.
AGCAGGATGAACAGCAGGTCGGTGAGCATCAATTGCGCGTCGCGTGCGGTGATCGCCGAGGAGCGGACGCGGTCTTCGTCGCCGACGGTATAAAGGCGGATATCGGCGACATGGGCCAGCGGATTGTCCTGTAGGCCGGTTACGGCGATGACGATCGCATTTCGCTGGCTGGCGAGTTCGGCGATCCTGAGAGTCTCGATGCTGGTGCCGGAATAGGAGAGGGCGAACAGCAGGTCGTCGGGGCCGAGTGTGGAGGCGTTGGCCATCTGCACATGGCTGTCGCTGTCGTGCAGGACATTGCGCCCGAGCTTCATCAGCTTGTAGGAAAAGTCGCGGGCGACCAGCGAAGATGCGCCGACGCCGGCGAGATGAATGCGGCGGGCTTCGTAGAGCGCTTTCAGCGCCTTGCCGATATCCAGTTCGTTGTTGACGGCGATCGTCTGCTGCATCGCCTGCAGCTTGCTGCCGAGTAATTTCTGCAGGATGGTCAGGTAGCCGTCATCGACTTCGATCGTACCGTGGATCATGCCGGCCGGGGCCTGCCATTCCTGCGCCTTGGCCTCGCTGACGGCGAGTTTCAGTTCCTGATAGCCGGCGTAGCCGAGTTTCTGGCTGAACTTGACGACGCTCGATTGGCTGCGACCGGTCTCGGCGGCGAGGGCGGCGGATGAGAGCCGCAGCATCTGGTCGGGATTTTCGACGATGAATTGCCCGATCTGGCGATCGGCCGGCGCCATGCCTTCAAGCTTCGCGCTGATTTTCTTTAAGATAGACATCCGCCCCTTCAGGCCGTGGAGGCCGGTTCACGCGTCGACACAATCGAGCCACAAGATATCACCCGGCCGACGGCGGGCAACCACGCTTTCGGTCCGTCAGCCGCCGACCTTACCACAAAGAAACTGGAATAAAAAATTCCAACCCACATTGACAGGACGGAATGGACGAATAATCTTGAGTCAGAAGCAGAGGAAATGACGTCTGCTCTTTCGCCCCTCTCTTTGACGGGTTTCATATCATGGACAGACTGCGGATATCCGGCGGAAACAGGCTGCAGGGTGCTGTGACGATTTCCGGCGCCAAGAATGCCGCCTTGCCGCAGATCGCTGCGGCGCTGCTCAGCCCACATCCTTTGGAACTGACGAACGTGCCGGCCGTGACCGATGTCGAGAACATGCTCGGCGTCGTCGCCCTTCATGGAGCGATCGTCACCCGCGCGGCGCACGGAACCACCATCGATGCCAGCGCCATCGTCTCGACGGAAACCTCTTACGACACCGTGAGGCGGATGCGGGCGACGGTGTTGGTGCTTGCGCCACTGCTGGTGCGCTTCGGGCACGCCCGTGTCTCTCTGCCCGGCGGCTGCGCCATCGGCGCCCGGCCGGTCGACATGCACATCAAGGCGCTGGCGACGCTTGGAGCCGATATCGCGATCGAGAACGGTCTGATCGTCGCATCGGCCCCCGGCGGGCTGAAGGGCGCGCGTATTGTCCTGAGTTCCCCATCTGTCGGCGCGACCGAGACGGCGATGATGGCGGCATGTGCTGCCAAGGGCGAGACGGAGATATTGAACGCGGCGCGCGAGCCGGAGGTGGCCGATCTCGCCGCCTGTCTTAGTGTCATGGGCGCGCGGATTGAGGGCGCCGGTACGCATCGCATCCTGATAGAAGGCAACACGAATTGGCAGCCTGCCAGGCATCACGGCATATCCGACCGGATCGAGGCCGGCACCTACGCCGTCGCAGCCGCCATCACCGGCGGGCAGCTTGAGCTGATCCACGCCCGGCTGGAGAATCTGGCTTCCGTCGTGCAGGCATTGGAAGCCATGGGCGTCAGCGTTTGGCCGAGTGATCGGGGCCTGGTCGTTTCGAGGGACGGCCCGCTCAAGGGCGCTGACATCACAACGGAACCCTATCCGGGCTTTCCGACGGACCTGCAGGCGCAGTTCATGGCGCTTGCCTGCTGTGCCGAAGGCGCCTCGCTGATCCGCGAGACGGTGTTCGAAAACCGCTTCATGCATCTACCGGAATTGATGCGCCTCGGCGCCAACATCACGCTGCAGGGCACTACGGCGCTGGTTCGTGGTGGTGCACCTCTTCGGGGGGCGCAGGTCATGGCAACAGATCTGCGCGCCTCCGTCTCGCTGGTGTTGGCGGCGCTGGTGTCGAAGGGCGAAACCATCGTCAACCGCGTCTACCATCTCGATCGCGGCTACGAGCAGTTGGATCGCAAGCTCCGCCTTTGCGGCGCTGATATCGAGCGGCTGACGTCATGAGCAGCGAAACAGAAGGTGAGCATTACTTTCTCGGCATTGACGGCGGAGGCACCGGTTGTCGCGCGAGGATCGAGGATGCCGCAGGCACCCTATTGGGCCAGGGATTATCCGGCCCCGCGACCACGCGGCTCGGCATTGACGAAGCCTGGGCTTCCATTGCGAGGGCATTCGGAGCCGCGATCGAAGAGGCGGGTCTCGGCCCATCCGAGATCGCGCGCGTCCATACCGGTGTCGGCCTTGCCGGGATCGGGCGGAAGGGCGCGCTTGAGGCCTTGCGTTCCATAAAGCATCCCTTCGCCAGCATCGATTTCGTCAGCGACGGCGAGGGCGCCTGCCTCGGCGCCCATTCGGGCCGCGACGGTGCGATCGTCATTGCGGGAACGGGATCGATCGGCCTTGGTTTCGTCGAGGGCCGCCATTTGCGGGTCGGAGGATACGGATTTCCGATCTCGGATGAAGGAAGCGGCGCGGATCTCGGACTGAAAGCTGTGCAGCTTGCACTGCGCGCGCAAGACGGCCGCTACGAGAAGACTGCGCTGCTCGCCGAGATTTTGCAGCGGTTTCAAAACGATGCCATGGAAGCGGTCGCCTGGATGGACCGCGCCTCCGCAACCGACTATGCCGCTCTTGCGCCGATGGTGATGCGCCATGCGGATCAGGGTGATGCCGCCGGGCGGCGTATTGTCCAGAGTGCGGCAGAGCATATCGACACGCTGATCCGCTCGCTGTTCGACAAGGGCGCTCCGCGTGTCTCCTTGCTCGGTGGCCTCTCCAGCCCGCTTGAGCCATGGCTGGCGCCGGATGTCCGCCGCCGCCTCAAACCCATCGACGGCGATGCCGTTTCGGGCGCCATCATTCTTGCCAGAAAGTCGGTCTGCGGGCGCTGAAAGGATGACTCGACCATCCCTGACTTTATGCTGCCCGTGATGGAATATTTTATTCCTAATGCGATTGACGAACGGAATAAATGGACATAATGTTAACGAAGGTAAACAGGGAAACGGCGGCGAACGAAGCCATAAAGGCCGGCCGCTTGTGCTGATGACCAGCTTTCTGTTGCGTTCAAAAATCTAAGGCTGCTGCGGCTGGCCCGATCCTTGTCGATCGAGCTCGCCATCCCTGATCTATTGATATCGAAGAGCATTCTTCCGAGAGCAGGCACATGACGGAGCAAAGATTGATATCCGAACTGGAGCAGTTGGTTTCCGAGGGTCGCAATCCGAACACGATGCATATCGATCTGTTGTCGACCTTCGATATCCTGCGCGAAATCAATTATGAGGACCAAACCGTCCCCACCGCGGTCGAGAAGGTCATTCCCGCGATCGCCGCTGCCGTGAACCAGATCGTTGCGGCCTTTCAGAAGGGCGGCCGGCTGATCTATATGGGCGCCGGCACCAGCGGCAGGCTTGGCGTTCTCGACGCCTCCGAATGCCCGCCGACGTTCAGCGTGCCGAGGAGCATGGTGATCGGCCTGATCGCCGGCGGCCCCGACGCACTGCAACGCTCGATCGAAGGCGCCGAGGACGATCCGGAAGAGGGTCGCCAAGCCTTGCAGGATGTCAAGCTGACGGCTGCAGACGTTGTCGTCGGTATAGCCGTCAGCGGCCGCACGCCCTACGTCATCGGCGGGCTGAACTATGCGAAGAGCGTCGGCGCGGCCACGGTTGCCCTGTCCTGCAATCCCAATTCCGTCATCGCGGGTATTGCCGATCTTGCGATTTCTCCCGTCGTCGGTCCGGAAATCCTGACGGGATCGACCCGGCTGAAGTCGGGAACGGCGCAGAAACTCATACTCAACATGCTGACGACGGCGAGCATGATCCGGATCGGCAAGAGCTATCAGAACCTGATGGTCGACGTGAATGCGAGCAACAAGAAGCTGGTCGCGCGTGCCTCCAGGATCGTCATGCAGGCGACCGGCTGCACGCAGGAAGAAGCACGCCGCGTGCTCGATCAGACGGGCAATGATGTCAAACTTGCCATTCTCATGGAAATTACCGGGATGGGCATTGAAGAAGCCCGAGCGGCGTTGCAAAACGCTGGTGGATTCCTGCGAAAGGCCATCAGCGCAAAGACAGTATGAACTGAGACCGCAGCAGCGATAGCTTTGATGAAAGGGCCAAAATCGGCTGGGGAAGCGCCAAAGCGCTCGAGGGAGAAAAGAATGAAAAGGCATTTTGCAAGGAAGCTGATTTCGTGCGTCGCGGTGGCGGCGGGTCTCGGCATGGCAGCCATTTCGACGGAAGCCTATGCGGCGACCCTGCGCATGGCATGGGCGCAGGATGCGACCGGCCTCGATCCGCACAAGCAGACAGCCTTTTCCTCGATCCGCCTGCTGGAGCTGATCTATGAGCCGCTCGTCCGGCTCGACAGCAATCTGCAGATCGTTCCCGCCATCGCCGAGAACTGGCAGTTTTCGTCCGACGGCAAGGAGCTGACGTTCAAGCTCAATCCGAATGCGAAATTCCAGAACGGTGCGGCCGTGACATCGGCCGACGTGAAGGCGTCGTTCCAGCGCATTCTCGATCAAGCAACCGGTGCGGCTGCTCGCGCCAATTTTCTGTCGATCGCCAGCATCGATACGCCCGATGCGACGACCGTCATCTTCCATCTGTCGCAGCCTGATGTTCCTATTCTGACCTCAATGACCAGCCTCAACGCCGCCATCGTTCCGGCGAGCGAAATCGCCGCCGGCTCCATCGGCACGAAGGCGATCGGTTCCGGTCCCTTCAAGCTCGACAATTGGGTCCCGAATTCCAAGGAAGTGCTGAGCGCCAACAAGGCATGGGCCGGCGGCACGGTCGGTGTCGATGGCATCGACGTCAGCGTCCTTCCGGACGAAACAGCGATCCTGGCATCGCTTCGCACGGGCCAGATCGATTTCGCGCTTCTGAACGACCCGCTCGTGGCGACACTGGTTCCCAAGGAGCCGAAGCTGCAACTGACCCGCACGCCGGTGCTTTCCTATAACGTCCTGCAGCTCAACCCCTCACATAAGCCGATGGACCAGCTTGCCGTGCGTCAGGCGATCTCCTGCGCGATTGACCGGAAGGATGTGCTGGATACGGCAGCGCTCGGCGAAGGTAAGGTGACGGGACCGTTGACCATGCCTCTCTACGCGACCGATCCGAGTCAGCTCTTCTGCTACACGCGCGATGTCGAGAAAGCGAAGAAGCTGATGGCCGACGCAGGCTTTGCCAACGGCTTTTCCGCAACCGTGATCGCCGCCACCGGCGAGCCGCCGACCGCGACTGCCGAAGCGCAAATCATCCAGTCGCAGCTCGCCGAAATTGGCATCAAGCTCGACATCAAGGTGATGGAACTCAACGTCTATGTCGACGCCTGGCTGAAGGGCAATTTCGACATGGCGGTTGCGCTGAACGGCGGCAGTGCTGATCCCTATTCGATGTATAACCGCTACTGGACGAAGACCGGCAACCTGCAGAAGGTCGCAAACTATATCGACGACACGCTGGACAGCCAGATGCAAAAGGGGCGTGTCGAAACTGATCCGGCCAAACGCAAGGTGATTTTCGCCGACTTCGAGAAACACATTGCCGAGGTCTCGCCCTGGATCTGGCTCTATACGTCTTACGGCTACACGGCCGAGCAGAAGAACGTTGAGGGCTTCGTGCCGACGCCGACGGGCTCTCTCTTCGGTCTCAGCAAGGTATCTATCAAGTGATGGGTACCGGGTTCCAGAGCGGTTTAGCGTTTCACGGAATCGCTTTCCCGCTCTGTCCCTTTGTTTTACGCATTCCGGACGGAAACCGCTTCGCACTTTTCCTGGAAGTGCTCTAAAGGACGTTCCATGGGCTACCTGACGCGCCGGCTGATGACATTCCCGCTGATCATGTTGGGAGTGTCCATTCTCGTGTTCGTCGCCATCCGGCTGGTGCCGGGCGACGCGATCACGGCGATGCTCGGAACCAATGCCGGCCTGCTGACGCCGGAGCAGCGGCAGGCCTTGGCAGCCTATTTCGGCATCGACCAATCTTGGTTCGTGCAGTACTGGCATTGGCTGTTCGGCGTGCTGCAGGGCAATCTCGGCATTTCCGTCACCTACGGCAAACCGGTGCTCGACATCATCCTCGAGCGGTTTCCGCTGACGCTCGAGCTTGCACTGCTCTCCATGGCGATCGCGCTGCTGATCGGCCTGCCGGCGGGCGTCTTCGCGGCGACCCGGAACGAAAGATTGTCCGATCTCGCGGTCCGCATCGTCGCCATGGTCGGGCAGTCCACCCCGAATTTCGTTCTCGGACTTCTCATCATCTACGCCCTTTCGGCAGGCTTCGGTGTCCTGCCGGCCATGGGCGCGTTCACGCCGTTCCTGCAGGATCCGCTCGGCAATCTCGGCCAGATGATCCTGCCAGCGCTGACGCTCGGCTTCGCCTTCGCCGCCTCTGTCACGCGCGTGGTGCGCTCGGCCATGCTCGATGTTCTAAGCGATGATTATGTCCGTACCGCCCGCAGCCGCGGCGTGCCGGCCCGCGGCGTCATTTGGCGCCATGCGCTGCCCAACGCGCTCATTCCGGTGGTGACGCTGAGCGGCGTGGAGTTCGGCTATCTCCTCGGGGGCGCCGTGCTGGTCGAGCAGATCTACGCGCTGCCCGGCCTCGGGCGACTGGTGCTCGATGCGATCCAGCAACGCGACTACGCGCTTGTGCAGGGCTGCGTCCTGTTCATTGCCTTCAACTTCATGATCGTCAATCTGCTTGTCGATCTCGCCTATGTCGCGCTCGACCCGCGCGTTCGCCTGGGGGAAGGCTGATGCGCATAGTCAAAGCCATTTTCGGGCACACGAGCGGCCGCATTGGCGGCGCCATTGTTTTCATCTATCTCATCCTTGCCGTTCTCGGCACGCTGGGGCTCACCCCCTATGATCCGGTGACGCGGAGCCCGTTGAACCGATTGCACGCCCCGAGTGGCGCCTTCTGGATGGGGACGGACCTGCTCGGTCGCGACGTGGCTAGCCGGCTAATGAACGGCATTGGCGAGTCCTTCACCGTCGCCTTCCTTTCGGTTGCTCTCGCAAGCCTGGTCGGCACCGTACTCGGTTTGACCGCTGCCTGGTTCGGCAAGCGCTGGGACGGTCTGATCATGCGCACGATGGATGTGCTGCTGGCATTCCCGGCCATCCTTCTCGCGCTGCTGATTATCGCTATCGTCGGCCCCGGCACTTGGACCAGCGTCGCCGCGATCGCCATCGTCTATACGCCGATCTTCACTCGCGTCGTGCGCGGGCCGGCCCTCTCGCTGAAAACGCGTGATTTCGTCGATGCCGCTCGCACCTTCGGCAGCAGCAAACCCTATATACTGACGCGGCATCTGCTCTTGAACCTCGTCGCGCCACTAACGGTGCAGATCACACTGGCGCTGGCATGGTCGCTGCTCACCGAAGCCGGCTTGAGCTTCCTTGGCCTCGGCACACAGCCGCCGGCCTCTTCGCTCGGCTTGATGCTGAGCGACAGCCGCAACTTGATGGAAACGGCGCCCTGGCTGCTGATCTTCCCCGGCGTCACCATCATGATCAGCATCCTCGGTTTCAATCTGCTCGGCGATGCCCTGCGTGATATCCTCGATCCGAAAATGCGGAGGTCCATTCCGTGAGCCCTCTGCTTTCCGTCTCCGATCTGCAAGTCGGCTTCGGCCGCACGCCCGAGGCCAACAAGATCGTTCGCGGCGTCAGCTTCGATCTCGCAGCCGGCGAGACGCTGGCGATCGTCGGCGAGAGCGGCTCGGGGAAATCCGTCACCGCGCTCTCGATCAATCGTCTCGTCGACTTCGGCGGCGGTCGCATCATCGGCGGCTCGATTAGGCTGAAGCGGCCCGATAACAGCATTCTCGACCTGACATCTGCGACGGAAGCTGAACTCACGAAAATCCGCGGCGCCGAGATCGGCATGATCTTCCAGGAGCCGATGACCTCGCTCAATCCGGTACTGACCATCGGCACGCAGATCGAAGAGTCTTTCCGCCTGCATCGCGGCTTGACCGGCCGTCAGGCAACCGCCGCCGCAAAGGATGCGCTGGATCGCGTCCGCATCCCGGATGCCGCGCGGCGGCTGAAATATTGCCCGAACCAACTCTCCGGCGGCATGCTGCAGCGTGTGATGATCGCGACGGCGCTCGCCTGCAACCCGCGCCTGCTGATCGCCGACGAGCCGACGACGGCGCTGGATGTGACGGTACAGGCGCAGATCATGGCGCTTCTCGCCGAGCTGAAGCGCGAGACTGGCATGGCGATGATCTTCATCACCCATGATATCGGCCTCGTCGCCGGCATCGCCGACAAGGTGATGGTGATGCAGGCTGGTCAGGCGGTTGAACAGGGCGAGTTGAACCAGATCCTCGACAAACCCAGCCATCCCTATACCCAGCATCTCCTTCATTCAGTGCCGCATTTTTCGGCCGGCCGCGCAACCCGGTCGGATTTCAGCCGCGACGACACCGCAAAAGCCGCGCCAGCGCTGAAGGTCGATGGGCTGACGGTGCGTTTCCCGGTGTCGGGCAGCTTCTTTCGCCGCCCGACCGGCGCCGTGCATGCGGTCGAAGGCGTCGGTTTCGATCTGCTGCCCGGCGAAACACTGGCGATCGTCGGTGAAAGCGGCTCGGGCAAATCCACCACCGCGCGGGCAATTCTCGGTCTGGTGAAGTCGACGCGGGGCACATTCACGGCGAATGCCGGCAAGGCTGCGAACCGGACGAGCGCGGTACAGATGGTGTTCCAAAATCCCTATGCCTCGCTCAACCCCAGGCTTCGCATCGACAGCATTCTGGCCGAACCCGTCATCGCCGCCGGCGGCCGTGCCTCAGGGGAAACACCCGACAGGATGGCGATGCTGCTGAAGCGTGTCGGCCTGCCCGAAAACAGTCTCGAACGCTATCCGCATGAATTTTCAGGCGGTCAGCGCCAGAGATTGTGTATCGCCCGGGCATTGATGTTGAACCCTTCGGTTCTCGTGCTGGACGAGGCCGTCTCGGCGCTGGATGTTTCCGTCCAGGCTCAGGTTCTGGATCTCTTGATCGAATTGCAGCGCGAGTACCGCCTTGCCTACCTTTTTATCTCGCATGACATGGCGGTGGTCGAGCGGATCGCACACAGGATCGCAGTGATCTATGCCGGCCAGATCATCGAGATCGGCGATGCCGTATCGGTACTGTCGCAGCCGAAGCATTCCTATACTAGGCGGCTCATATCGGCCGTTCCGGCCGTCGACCGTCGGCGGGAGAATTTTGCGCTGGATACGCGCCTGGTCCCCTCTCTGGTACGCCCGCTCGGTTTCGAGCCGGCCGCTCCCGAATGGCGACAGTTTGCTCCGGATCATATAGCACAGGCGGAAGCCTGACAGAAAGGCGCGGTGGAGCATGGCGGCGATAGGGAATACGGAATTCGCGCAACGCTTCGATCGGGCATTCCAGCCCGTTGATGCCGCCGTTGCGGCCGGGCGCATTCCCGGCGGCGTGCTCGGCATGATCGACCGCGATGGCAATCGGATGGTTCGTGCGGTCGGTTCCGCACAGAAGGTTCCGGTCACGCGGCCAATGCTTGCCGATACCTGGTTCGATCTGGCCTCGTTGACCAAGGTCATCTTCACCACGCCGCGCATCCTGGCCTTGGCGGAAGCCGGCACGATCGATCTCGATGCGCCGCTGATTATGTTGCTGCCGAACCTGCACCAATATGATGCGGCGGCCTGGGAGCGGAAGGTGACCTTCCGCCAATGCCTTGGCCATCAGACACCCTTTCCGGCTGTCGAGCCGCTTTATACCTACGGTCGCGACCCCGACCTGCTCCGCGCCTTCATTCTGCAGCGTGAGTGGCAGGCCGGTCCGCCTGTCTATTCCGACATCAACTTCATTTTGCTTGGGCTTGCGCTGGAACGCCTGACGGGTCAAACGATCCGCGACATGGATGCCGGGCCGGGCTTTGCCTTCTCCGCTGCACCCGATGAGGCCGCCGCGACGGAGGATTGCACCTGGCGTCATCGCGTTCTCTCAGGCGAAGTCCATGATGACAATTGCTCCGCCCTGCAGGGCGCCGGTCATGCCGGCTTGTTTGGAACAGCAGGCTCGGTCCTCGATTTTGCCTTGGGTCTGCTCACCGGTTCCGGCGCGTCCGAGCGCTCCATTGCGTTGATGCGCACGCCATTGTCCGCCACGCGTACGCATGGATGGGAGCGGCCCTATGACGGCTGGTCCGGCGGCGGCTTGTGCTCTCCGGACACGATCGGCCATACCGGCTTCACCGGCACCGGTCTCTGGATCGATTTCGACAAGGGCAGGGCGTGGACCTTGCTCACCAACCGTATTCACCCGACACGCCATTTCGACAGCGGCATCGTGGCGCTTCGCCAGTCCGTCGGCGATCTCGTCAATAGAGTTTAGGAGCTTGATCATGGAACCAATCTGGGCCGTCGGTCTGATGACCGGAACCGTTCTCGACGGCAATATCGATGTCGCTCTGCTCAAGACGGATGGTGAACGGATCGAGGAGTTCGGTCCCTATGTGCTGGCGCCCTATCCGGATTGGATCAGGACATTGCTGGAAGAGACGTTGGCGCAGGCCCGGGTCTGGAATTTCAACGGGCCGGAGCCGGAAATCTTTAAGCAAACCGAGGAAGCCTTGACACGGGCGCAGTCGTCCGCTGTCCGGGAACTCGTCGAAGGCTACGGGCTGACCATGGCCGATATCGGCGTCGTCGGTTTCCACGGCCAGACCGTATTGCATCGCGCACCGCAAAAGGAACGCCAAGGCGATACGCGCCAGCTCGGTGATGGCGAGCTGATGCGTTCCATCCTTGGTACTAGGGTCGCCTACGATTTCCGTTCCGCCGACGTGCGCGCCGGCGGTCAAGGCGCGCCCCTTGCGGCCGCCTATCATACCGCCCTGTTGCGGCGGGCCGGCGCCGGAGACGATACTGCCATCCTCAATCTCGGCGGCGTCGCCAACATTACCTGGTCGGACGGGGAGGGCAATTTCGTTGCCTTCGACACCGGGCCGGCCAACGCGCCGCTCAATGATTTCGTTAGATCTCATGGAGCCGGCGAGATGGACAGGGACGGCGCGCTCGGTCGGGCTGGCACGGTGGATGAAGGGCGGCTTGCGAAGCTGCTGGAACACCCCTATCTCAGCGCCCCCTATCCGAAATCACTGGATCGCTTCGACTTTGGTGCCTCCATGGCCGATGGGCTAGGCCTTAAGGACGGCGCAGCGACGCTGTCCGCCTTTACCGCAGCCGCCGTCGGCAAGGCCTTGGATCTGCTGCCACGCCGCCCGAAGAAGCTGGTGGTCAGCGGCGGCGGCCGCCGCAATCCGACGATCATGTCGATGCTCAGAACCCGTGCTGGCGTCGAGCCGATTTCAGCGGAAACACTCGGTTGGCGCGGTGACGCCGTCGAGGCCGAATGCTTCGCTTTTCTAGCCGTCCGCGTCTTGCGCGGACTGCCGATCAGCTTCCCCGGCACGACGGGCGTACCGACGCCGATGCGCGGTGGCCGCCTTGCGGAATAGGCGGGCTTGAGCATCCCGCATTCCACCACACTTCGATCATAACCGAAGCATCCTCGCTGAAATTCGTCTATTGATGATCTGAACCTATCCGGCTCAGGAGGATGAAATGAGAAACGTTGAGCCAAAGATCCTGTATTTCGGGACGCCGGTCGCATTGATCAGTAGCTTGAATGAGGATGGTTCGACAAATTTGTCGCCGATCTCATCATTTTGGGCGCTTGGTTGGACGATGGCGCTGGGTCTGCTGAATGATGCCAAGCTCGCGGAGAATCTCGCACGGCACCCGGAATGCGTCGTAAACCTTCCTTCTCCCTCCATGTGGCAGATGGTCGAGAAGCTTGCGCCGCTGACAGGCAAAGACCCTGTCCCCGAACTGAAATCCAAACAATTCAAGACAGAGAAAGACAAATTTGCAGCAGCCGGATTTTCCAGGCTCGACAGTGAGTTGGTTCGCCCGGTGTGCGCTGCAGAATGCCCGATCCAAATGGAAGCCCGTGTCTTGTCACGTCATGAAATGGGCGGAACGAAACTGGCTGAACTTGGCGGCGGCCTCGTGGCTGTCGTCGAGATTTTGCGCGTGCATGCCAGCGAAGAATTCTTGAAAGACGAGAGTGACCATATCGACCCGAAGAAGTGGTCTCCCTTGGTCTATAATTTTCGTCACTATTACGACCTGTCCGACACTGAACTCGGGAAAACATTCCGCGCGTGACATGCCGTTTGACGGCCTCAGGTGCCGTTTTGGGCACCGGAGGCTGTATCAAAGACCTCTATCCGACGGTCTCATAGCGCGCCCGGTTGAGGCTGACGCAGCTCGCGACTGCTGCGCAGATACCCGCCAAAACAAGCGCAAAGCCAGGCGCGCTTGCCTGCGGCACGATTTCGAAAATGATCGACATACAAATGGCACCGAAGGTTTGGCCGAGAAGGCGTGCCGTGCCTTGCATGGCTCCCGCCGCGCCGCTGCGTGCTTTCGGTGCCGAGAGAAGGAGAATGCGGTTGTTCGGAGTCTGGAAAAGACCGAACCCGATACCGGCAATCACCGTCCCGACCAGGAATCCAATTCCTCTCGGATCGACCGGGCAGAGGCCGGCTATGAAAAGACCTGCGGCCAGGAGCGCGCCTCCGGAGGTGCACAGCCACGCCGTCTTGATGCGACCGGCCAGCCGTCCCGAAATCGGGGCCACGATAATCGTCGCAGCGGGCCAGGGCATCATATAGAGCCCGGTCAGAACCGGCGGCATATGCAAGGTGTGCTGAAGGTAGAACGGCAGCGCGACATAGCTGAGCATCTGACCGGTAAAGCACGCGATTGACGCGATGACGGCAACCCGAAAAGCAGGTTCGGCCAGGAGGTCCGTCGGGACAATCGGCGCAGCGCTCTTGCGCTCAAGGCGCAGCAGCGCGACGAGGGCCAAAATAGAGCCGCCAATCAGGATGGAGCCGCTGATCGGCGCAGTGGCTATCCGGTCTGCGCCTGAGAAGAACAGAATGAACATCAGCGTATTGGCCAGTAGTGCTGCGACATTCAACGGTCGCTTCACGCCTGGCAAAGGACCGAGAAGCCCGCCGGACAAGAGGACGATTGCGCCAAGCGGTATGTTGACGGCAAACAGCCAAGGCCAACTGGCCACGGAGAGGATTGCCCCGGCAACACCTGGGCCAGCGGCCGAAGAAATTGCGATGACCATCGCATTGATGCCGATGATGGTTCCTAACAGCCGCTGCGGCACCGCAAAGCGCAGGTTCATTATTCCCAGTGCCATGATCGCGCCTGCGCCCAGCCCTTGAGCAAATCGCGCTGCGATCAGAACGGGAAGATTTTCGGCGAAGGCACATGCCGCCGAAGCAGCCGTGAAAAGAGCGACACCCATCAGGAAGACACGTCGCGGCCCGTGAATTTCACCCAACGCGCCGCAGGGCAGGAGAGCGACGAGCACGGCAAGCTGGTAGCTGGACACGACCCAGACGGTGTCGCTGGCATCGGCACCAAGCGAGGCTGCGATCGATGGCAGCGCAACATTCGCAATGGCGCCGTCCAACACGACGAGAACGAGCGTCACAAGAAGCACGCCGACGGCCAGGTATCGCCGCGGATAGGGTAGGCCGTCATAAGTAGGGGCAGCGAGTGATGTTACGGACATTGGGCTCACCTTGTACGTTTGTTTGAGCCATGGATATCCTGGAGCCATAGTTTGCACCAGACGCAACGTAGGAAACTGACCGTTGCATTCAACGCCTTGCGTTGTTAAGCTCAACCCATGCCCGATATAGACTTGAACCTGCTGCCAGCTTTGGACGTTTTGCTTCGTGAACGGAGCGTATCGGCCGCCGCCCGAAAGCTCGGGCTAAGTACCTCCGCCATGAGCCGGACTTTGTCGAGGCTGCGGATTGCGTTGCGCGATCCCATTCTGGTTCCGGCGGGTCGGGCGATGGTCGCGACACCGCATGCGGAGGCGATCGCCGATCAAGTGCGTTCGCTGACCGCGGCCGTGCAGACCGTGCTAAGCCCGCCGCCGGCGATCGATATTCGCGAGTTGCAGCGCGATTTCACGATCCGTGCCAACGAGGCATTCGTGCTTTTGCATGCTGCGCGTCTAAGCGTCGCCGCCACGAATGCTGCGCCTGGCGTGCGGCTGCGTTTTGCACCCAAGCCAAACAAGGAAATTCAGCCGCTAAGAGATGCAACGCTTGACCTGGACATCGGGGTTATCTCGGGGGATGGCGCGGAGTTGCGTGGCCAGACACTGTTTGAAGACTCTTTTGTCGGCGTCGCGCGGGCAGGGCATCCTCTTTTGAAGGCGAAGCCTATAACGCCCGAGTTATACGCAGCGTGCGGACATGTCATTTCCTCCAGGCGAGGACATATCAAGGGGCCGGTTGACGAAGCCCTTGCCGAACTCGGTCTCTCGCGAAAAGTCAACCTCGTGGTGCCGAGCTATCCGGCAGTGATGGCCGTCGCGGCAGCATCCGATCTTATCGGATTGCTACCGCGTTCCTATTGCCAAGCGGGTGCCGCGAAGCAGATCGAGATGTTTGAGCTGCCCGTGGCCACACCCGGCTTCGTCATCGCGCAAACCTGGCATCCTCGCATGGATGCCGATCCTGCCCATCAATGGCTACGGGCATTGATCTTCGACGCATTCAGGTCATAGACCTTCAATCGAACGGAGGCTATCCGGAAGCCTCTTGCAGCTTCCCGGTTTTCCTCATCGCGCATCGATGCTATCAAGAGGGCAATCTAGCGATTTGACGGTTTCCAACGGGTTTCGCGGGGATGGCAGTCAACCAGAATCGGCCCGGCTTTGTCGGAAGGGCCATAGGTTTCTCTATTGCGTCCGGCTTGGTCGCGTCGGCCGTTTGTCCCGCGAAGGCCCAATCTGAATGGAGCGTTGCGCCGCCACCGGCCTGCATCTCAGGGCCTTTGATCACGGACACCGGCGAAACACTTTGCATCCGCAAGGAAAGCTACAATCACGACCTCTGCGACGCGATCGACTATTTTGCCCACGTCAATCATCTGCCGTCGGATTATCTGGCCAGGCTCATCTGGCGCGAAAGCACGTTCCGTCCCGATGCCGTCAGCCCGAAGGGCGCGCGAGGCATTGCGCAATTCATGCCGGGAACGGCAAGATTGCGCGGTGTTCAGGACAGCTACGACCTACTGGAGGCGCTGAGCAAGGCGGCGGCATATCTGGATGAATTGCGCAACCGTTTCGGCAATCTCGGCTTGGCGGCAGCGGCCTACAATGCCGGCGAAAACGGCCTCGCAAATTTTCTCAATTCCGGCAATTTGCCCAATGAGACGCGCAGCTACGTGATTGCGATTACGGCGCACACCGTCGAGCAATGGAAGGATGATCCGCCGGATACGGTCGCGCCGGAACTCGATAAGGGCAAGCCTTTCGCGCAGGCTTGCATGGCGCTTGCCGGCAGCCGCCGGCTAAAGCAGGTTGCTTTGGAGCAGGAGCGGCCCTGGGCGCCCTGGGGTGCTCAGCTCGCGGAGCACATCCAGCTCGACACCGTCCGGCGGCTTTTCTCCGAAGACGTCAGCAAGCTTCCAGCGCCGTTGAATGAAGAAAAGCCGCTCATCGTGCGCCAGCGCAACGCGGACTTCGGCTTTCGCATCCGATATGCCGCCCGCATCGGTCGGCAGACGCGTGATGAGGCGGATGCGGTTTGCGCTCAGGTCCACCAAAGGGGCGGCGTTTGTTTCGTCTTCAAGAATTGAGGTTTTTGCTTCGATCAGGCCTCAATGCTTGCGGGATGCAGTGCGCAACGATTCCGTCGCCCATTGCCGCTTAGTGAATGGAAAATATTCACCAATCGGCTAGCTTTACTCCGGGAATGTGAGGAGACGAACCAAAGGAGCGTGCTATGGCGCAGAAGCGTGAAGTTCCGGGAATCCGTACTTACAGCAATCCCGCCGGCGGCTGGGGCGCGTTGAGGGCGACCGCCAAGGCCGTGCGCGAGCAGATGGATGTCACCGAAGCGCCGCTGCTTCTTCTGCGCACCAACAAGCCCGATGGCTTCGATTGCCCCGGCTGCGCCTGGCCCGACAAGGAGCACACATCGACCTTTCAGTTCTGCGAAAACGGCGCAAAAGCCGTTACCTGGGAAGCCACCAGCAAACGCGTGACGCCCGAGTTCTTCGCCAAGCATACCGTGACCGAGCTGCTGCAATGGAGCGATTACGAGTTGGAGAACGAAGGCCGGCTCACGCATCCGCTGGAGTATGATCGCACAACCGATACTTATCGACCGATCGAATGGGATGCGGCCTTTGCCCGTATCGGCGAGGTCATGCGCAGCCTGCCGGATCCAAACATGGTAGAGTTTTACACCTCCGGCCGCGCCTCCAACGAAGCGGCTTTTCTGTTCCAGATTTTCGCGCGGGAATACGGCACCAACAATTTCCCCGATTGCTCCAACATGTGCCATGAGGCGACCAGTGTCGGCCTGCCGCAATCGATCGGCATCGGCAAGGGCACGGTATCGCTGGACGATTTCGACCGTTGCGAACTGATCATCTCTATGGGTCATAACCCCGGCACCAATCACCCGCGCATGATGGGCACGCTGCATGAATGCTCGCGGCGCGGCGTACCGATCATCGTTTTCAATCCGCTGAAGGAACGGGCGCTTGAGCGTTTTGCCGATCCGCAGAACGCGATCGAGATGAGCACTTTCGGCTCGACGCGGATTGCTTCCTCCTACTATCAGGTCAAGATCGGCGGCGATGCGGCTGCCCTTAAGGGTATCATGAAGGCGGTATTGGAGGCGGCCGAAACGTCGGAAGACGTGTTCGACCGTGCCTTCATCGCCGAACACACCAACGGCTTCGATATCTTCGCCGCCGATCTCAGGCAAACCGCATGGGCCGATATCGAAAGAGCATCCGGCCTGATGCGGGCGGACTTGGAACGGGTCGCCGCGGCCTATGTCAAATCGAATGCCACCATCGTCACCTACGGCATGGGCATTACCCAGCACTCCAAGGGCACCGCGAATGTGCAGCAGATCGCCAACCTGTTGCTGCTGCGCGGCAATTTCGGCAAGCCTGGCGCCGGCATCTGCCCGTTGCGCGGCCATTCCAACGTGCAGGGCAATCGTACGGTCGGGATCAGCGAGAGGCCGAATCCGGCGATGTTTGCCGGCATCGAGCGCGCTTTTGGCTTCAAATCGCCCGAACATCACGGCCACGATGCGGTCGCGGCAATGCAGGCGATGGCGGAAGGACAGGCGAGGGTGCTGATCTGCCTTGGCGGCAATTTTTCCATCGCGCTACCGGATCCGGAACTTTGCGCCGACGGCATGCGCAAACTCGAGCTCGCTGTCCACATGAATACCAAGCTCAACCGCTCGCAACTGCTGATCGGCAAGGAATCCATCATTCTGCCGGTGCTTGGGCGCACCGAGCAGGATATCCAGTCCTCCGGACCGCAATCGGTGACGATCGAAGATTCGATGTCGATGGTGCATGCCTCGCGCGGTAAGCTGAAGCCGGCATCGGAACATCTGCGTTCGGAACCGGCGATCGTTGCCGGCATGGCGCAGGCGACGTTGCCGGACAGCAAGGTCGCCTGGATGGAGCTTGTTGCCGATTATGACCGCATTCGCGACAAGATCGAAATCGTCTTTCCCGATTTCGAGGGTTACAACCAGCGCATTCGCGTGCCGGGCGGTTTCCGTCTGCCTTTGGGGCCGACCGAACGCGTCTGGAAGACGCCGTCGGCAAAGGCGGAGTTCCTGCTGTTCCGGGGTCTCAACGAGGATATCGCGGTGGCCGAGGCCGGCATCCTCAAACTCGCGACGATCCGCAGCCACGACCAATACAACACGACGATCTATGGCCTCGACGATCGCTACCGCGGCGTCTTCGGCCGCCGCGACGTCTTGTTCATGAATGATCGTGATCTGGCGGCGAAGGGGCTGGAGCATGGCGATCTCGTGGAAATCGAGACCGCGCTGCCTTCGGGCGGCAAGCGGCTGCTGAAGCTGACGGCGATCTCCTACGACATCGCGCCGGGCTCCGTCGCCGCCTATTATCCGGAGGCAAACTGCCTGATCCCGATCGACTATCAGGACAAGGAAAGCGGCACGCCGTCTTACAAGTCGGTTCCGGTGCGTATCAGCAAAGCCGCGTAGCGTTGCTGCTTCTAAACCTTGCGGCCGCTAACCCAAGTGGCCGCGATGTTTGGCCGCGACGCGGTGTAGATGATTTTCTGCAGGATGTGCTCGCCCTTGTCGCGGTCTTCGAATAGCCGCACCGTGCCTTTCTCGGCATCGGCGTGGATGAGCACGGCGTCGAACTGATAGCCGGGCGTGAATTGCCCGACGGGGAGATCGAGCGCGATGCCGCCGCCTGCCGTCGCGATATGGAAGGCATCGCGAAAATCGATCTGAGCCGGGCCAAACGTCGAGCGGGCTGATGGCGGCAAGTTCGGGTCGACGCCGCTTTGCAGCATCCGCGATGCCAGGATCGCGCCACGGGCATTCTCGAACATCGAAGCACTCGGGCCACCGGAAATGTCCGTGCCGAGACCGACATGCAGCCCCTTTTCGAGCGCGGCGCGCAATGGAAAGACGGCATTGGCGAAATAGGCATTCGAAAGCGGGCAATGAGCGACGGCGGCTTCCCGCGCACGAACTGTTTCCATATCCTTCGCCGTCAGGAAATTCGCATGCGCCAGGACCGTCTTGCGGCCAAGCAGGCCAAAGCGATCGAGGCTGTCCGTATCCGTCATGCCATGTCTTGCAAGAACATAGCCATGTGCCCAGTCGCTCTCCGAGCAATGGGTCTGCACATGGCAGCCGCATTCCCTGGCAATGGCGCCGAGGCCTTCGAGTGTCGCGTCCGTGCAGGAGGGGATAAAGCGCGGCGTGACAACCGGCAAAACGCGTCCTTCGCGATTGTCCGGATGGCCACGCACGTAGTCGATCAATGCCCGCGTGCCGTCGAGTGCCTCTTGCGCAGAGAGGTCGCGATAATAGTCTGGACACTCGTCGGCATTGTCCATCGCCACCTTGCCGATCAGGGCGCGCTGACCCTTTTCCAGGCAGATATCCACCAGTGCCCGCGTCGCCTCCTGATGGATGGTGGCAAAATAGAGCGCGGTCGTCGTGCCGTTGGTCAGCAGGTCATCGACCAGCAGCCCATAGATATGACGCGCAAAGGCGGCGTCCTGATAGCGTGCCTCCAGCGGGAAAGTGTATTTCTGCAGCCAGACTTCCAAAGGGACATCAAGCGCATCGCCGAGCTGCGGATATTGCGGTGCGTGCACATGCAGATCGACAAAGCCGGGCAAGATGTAAAAGCCGGCCGGCAGGGTCACGAGTTCGCCGGACGCATCGCGCGCGTCGCGAATGCTCCGGTAATTCGGATCACCGTGACGATGAACGGCGGTAATCGCACCATCGGCATCAATTTCGATCAGCGCATCGTCCAGAACGTCGATGATGCCGCGCTCCGGCGAATGAAATCCCGACGCGCTGAGCGTCTTGTTGCGCAAATTCATCTGTGTGCTCTTTTCAGGCGGCCATAACCGTCATGCCGTGGGTGATGCCCATCTCCTTCAGCCAGCAATTGAAGTGGCATCGGCAGCAGGACTAGTCTCTGATTCTCGAAAATGATGCGGTCTTGCTGGAAGATCAACTGTTGGAAATGCATAGGTTCTTTTGTCATCGAGCATGGCAATGGACAGCGTTACGAAAGAACGCTGAATTTCGCTATTTCGAGTGCCGGAGAGGCAATGCAAATTTTCCCGAATATCTCATTTTTGCCAGCTAGCCATCATCTGCCATCTTGATGGCTTAGCGATGGAGGCTTATCTTTCATGCATAGGAGAACCAAATGGCTGAACCACAACTGTCCGTCCGCAGTGCTAAGGCGCGTGATCTCGCTTATCGACTTGCCCGACGCGAGAACCGAACCATTGCCGATATCGTTGAACGCGCGCTAGAATCCTATGAAATTCGCGAGGCCGGCCGCGAGCCTGCAGCGTCCTTCTATGCTCGGATGTCCATGAGCGAGGACGAGGATATTGATCTGGAGGCCGTCATACGAGAGAGGCGCCAAGTCAATCACGGAGTTGATCTGTGATATTTCTTGATACCAACGTCATATCTGAAACCCTCCGCAAGCAGCCCGAGCCAGCCGTCATTGCCTGGTTAGGCCGGCATGATGCAGAGATTGCACTGCCTACTATCACGATTGCCGAGATTGCTTTCGGTATCCATAAAATTATGCCGGACCAACGAGCAGTACGTTTGGAGCAACGATTATCTGAATGGCGGCGTCGATTTGCCGATCGGATTTTCGGCTTCACCGAAGAGGCGGCTCTCGCCTATGGTGAGATTATGGGCCTTGCGGAGCGACAAGGGCGGCCAATGTCGGCTCCTGATGGCATGATTGCTGCTATTACCCGCATCAATGGCGGCCGTCTGGCGACGCGCAATTTATCGGACTTTCGAATAACGGGCCTCGATCTCATATCGCCCTGGGAATTCTAGCGGCAAGGTAGGCTTTAGTAACTCTTCCCAATCATTTCCGCCGCCTTTGAGCCGATCGCCATTGCAGGCGCATTGGTATTTCCTGAGGGGATGAAGGGGATGATGGAGCAGTCGATGACCCGCAGGCCGTCGATGCCGCGCACGCGCAGCTTTCCGTCGACCACCGACATTGGATCATTGTCCGGCCCCATGCGCAGGCTGCCGGAAGGGTGGTAATTCGTCTTGACGGTCTGGCCGGCGAATTTGGCGAGGGCCTCATCGTCCTGCAGCGCCCGGCCTGGTAGAACCTCGTCCGCTATCTTCGATTTGAACGGTTCCGTCTCCAGCAGTTGCCGCGCGACCTTCAATGAGGCGAGCGTCAGGCGCAGGTCGTCTGGATCGCCAAAGAAGTTGCAGTCGACCAACGGTTGATCAGCAGGGTTGGCCGAGCGGAGCTTGACGCTGCCCCGTGCTTTCGGGCGTAGGAGACAGGAAGTGAAGGTGACGCCATAGGTTGGCTTGGTGGAGGAGACGTCACGGTCGAGATAGACGATCGGGGCGCAATAGAGCTGGATCGATGGGCGTTCGCTGCCATCCGGATCGTAGAACAGGCAGGATTCGATGCCGGTCGTGGTGACCGGACCCGAGTTGAAGAGCAGATATTGCAGCCCGTTGCGGAGCATCGGCCAACCCTTGTCCTCGCCGAAATAGCCGGATTTGGCTTTGGTCGTGGCGATGACCGGGACTTCATGATGGTCCTGCAGATTGGCACCGACGCCGGGAAGATCGAGAGTAACGGCAATATCATGTTCGCGCAGATGATCGGCCGGGCCGATGCCGGATAGCATCATCAGTTTGGCGCTGTTGTAGGTGCCCGCGGCGACAAGGATTTCGCGTTCGGCACGGACCGTGTGGCTTTCTCCATTGCGCGTGTAGGTGACACCGGTCGCGCGGCCGTTTTCGATGATGATGCGGTCGACGCGGGCATCGGTGATGATCTCCAGCCGTTTGTCGCCGGCAAGCGGATCGAGGAACGCCTTCTTGGCATCGGAGCGTTCCGTCTTGCCGTTCCACTGGCCGAAAGTGTGCTGCATGATGCCGACGCCGTTTTGCCTGACGCCGTTGAAGTCGGGATTATAGGGATGGCCGAGCCCCTGTGCAGCTAAAAGGAAATCCTCTGTCGTCCCGGAAATATGCCCCGGCTCGGAGATGCGCAGGTTGCCGGATATGCCGTGATATCGGTTGTTGAAGCGCGTATTGGCTTCGATCCCTTTGAAGTGCGGCAGCATGTTGGCATAGGACCATTCTATCCCATGGCCGAGATGGGTGGCCCAGCCGTCATAATCCTCTTTCTGGCCGCGCATATAGACCATGGCATTGACGGCGCTGCCGCCGCCGAGTGCCTTTGCGACCGGAACGATCGGCCCGCGGCCGCCGAGTTGCGGCTGCGGAACGGTATGATGCATTTCAAGAAAATCGTCGCGGGCGAGGTATTTCATGTAGCCGGCGGGAAAGGCCATCAGCTTCGCGGTCTTGCGCGGCCCGCGCTCGATGACCAGCACGGAAAAGCCGAAATCCCGCACCAGCCGCATGGCGGCGACGCAAGCTGCCGAGCCACCGCCGGCAATGATGAAATCATAGGTCTTCGCCACCAAAGCCCCCCTGGCCGATATTCATTATCTTAAATTGATCGGATCATGCGCCAATCTCCTGAAGCCGCAGCGCCTGCCGAGCCAGCAGACGCTCCACGTCCTTCACATCGAGCGGTGAAAGCTTGGCGCCGGGCTTGCGCAGGGCGGCGGATTTGATGACGCCGCGTTTGGCGAGAACATATTTGCGGGCGGCAAGGCCAATGCCCTGTTGCTGTTCGTAGCGCGCCAGCGGCAGATAGGCGTCAAAGATGTCATGCGCCCGGTCGACATTTCCGGTCGTATAGGCTCGCACGACACCCACCATCATTTCCGGATAGCAGAAGCCGGTCATCGCGCCATCGGCGCCGCGGCCCATTTCTTCGGGAAGGAAAAGCCCACCATTGCCGCAGAGAATGGAGATACGCCGCGTTTCGCCCTTGTCGCCGGAGGCTCGCAACGCGGTAATCTTCGACAGGCCCGGCCAATCCTCATGCTTGAGCATGACGCAGTTCGGCACTTCCTTGATGATCCGTTCGATGACCTTGGGCGCGATGGTGACGTTGGTCGTCAAAGGATAGTCCTGCAGCACGAAGGGCGTATCGCCCAGCGCTTCGCCGACCGATTGATAGAAGGCAAAGGCCTGATCGTCGGTCCGGATTGTCCAGGGCGGCGCGACCATCACGCCCGCAGCACCCTGGTCCATAACAGCTTCGGCCAGTTCCTGCATCGGTGCAAGTCCAGGCGCCGAAACGCCAACGACAACAGGCAGGCGGCCATCGAGGCGCTGCAGCACGCGTTCGACGACGGCACGAGATTCCTCCGCCGTCAGCTTCGGCGCCTCGCCGAGTTGACCGAGAACCGTCAGCCCGGTCACCCCGACGCTCTCGTAGAAATCCACCATGCTGTCGATGCTGGCAAAATCGAGCGCGCCTTCGTCGGAGAAGGGTGTAACGGCGATCACATAGACGCCCTTGGCGTTCTCGGTCAGTCTTGCCATCCAGCCGCCTCCCAATTCATTCGCCGAACAGATGCTCCGGTGCTAGCCGCAAACATCGTCATAATTTTAGTTGTTCGTCAAATGATTAGGTCGCGACCGCTTTGAGATGATGTTTCAACGGAGCCGGTTTCCCTGTCCGTCGAAATAGCGGCGTCTTTCCGGCGCGCAGCGCAGATAGAGCGTATCGCCGCGCTGAATATCCGGACCTTCGCGATATTCGGCAATCAAGCTCTGACCGTCCTCTGTCTGGCAATAGAGATAGCGTGTGCCGCCGAGATATTCGTCGAAATCGACGGTGACGCGGATGGCATCATTGCTATCGGAGACGACGATCAGATGTTCCGGGCGCATGCCCAGCATCAGCTTGTCGCCCGGCGTCATGCCGGCCTGCCCGATATCGGTTTTGATGGAGCCGCCGGGAGTTTTGGCGGAGCCATCGGCGGCCCATTCGGCTTCGATCATGTTCATGCGCGGCGAACCGATGAAGCCGGCGACGAAGATATTGGCCGGATCTTCATAGACCTCGCGGGGGCTGCCGGCCTGCTCGATCTTGCCGTCTCTCAGCACGACGATCTTGTCGGCAAGCGTCATCGCCTCGGTTTGGTCGTGCGTCACATAGATCATCGTGTTGCCAAGCTCACGGTGCAGCCTGGCGATTTCGATGCGCATGGAGACGCGCAGTTCCGCGTCGAGGTTGGACAGCGGCTCGTCGAAGAGAAAGACGTCCGGCTTTCGCACGATCGCCCGGCCGATGGCGACGCGCTGCCGCTGGCCGCCGGAAAGCTGGCCAGGACGGCGGTCTAGCAAATGGTCGATCTTGAGGATCGCCGAAGCGGCCTTGACGCGCGCTTCGATCTCGCCGGTATCGGTCCGGGCCATTTTCAGCCCGAAACCGAGATTTTCACGCACGCTCATATGCGGATAGAGTGCATAGGATTGGAAGACCATGGCGATGCCTCGCTCGGATGGGTCGAGATCGGTGACATCCCGGCCCTTGATGGCGATCTCGCCGTCGGTCACTTCCTCCAGTCCGGCGATCATCCGGAGCAGGGTCGACTTGCCGCAGCCGGACGGACCGACGAAGACGACGAATGCACCTTCCTGCACTTCAAGATCGATACCGTGAATGACCTCCAGTCCGCCATAATTCTTGCGGACGCCGGTCAATCTCATGCTGTTCTTGCCCATGTCAGGCTCCGTGTTGCGTCTGGCCGGCGCGGACCCAGACCAGCATCTCACCCGGCTCGCGATTATCCCACAGATGATAGGGAACGAAACGGGCGGTGGCGGAACGGCTCTTTGGCGGCGCCGTTCGATAGAGGTCCGATCCCCAATCTGCATCATCGCGGTTCACCGGAATATCGAGTGCGACTGCGCCCTCCAGTGCGGCGATTTCTGCCGTCTGCGCCGTTGCAGGGTTGCCGGCAAGCGAGATGCCGTTGAGGTCAAGGCCATTATCGGTGGTCTCGACGCAATAGACCAGCGGCCCGCGCATTAGCGCCGCGCGGCCTGCATCCTGCCGCACTTTGGGATTGGCGAACAGCGTGCGCGGGATCAGCGGAATATTGAGATCGACCTTATCGGCGCTCTGCCACTCCCGCTCGATGCGAGCATAGCCATCGACAGTGATCGAGGAAAGATCGACGGAGGCGCCGTTGATGGCAAGCGTCGCGCCTTCTGCCCATTCGGGGATGCGCAGCGACAGTGCGAAGCATGCGCCGCGGTCCGGATTGACTCCGAAATGGATCGCGCCGTCCCAAGGATAATTCGTTTCCTGAGACAGTTCGACTGTCACACCGCTTGCAAGCGGAACGCGGGCCTTGCTCTCGCCATAGAGATGGACGGCAATTTCGTTGTCGGCAGCCGCATACATGTAGGAACCGACCGAAGCGAGCAGGCGGGCGATATTCGGCGGGCAGCAGGGGCAATTGTGCCAGGTCCAGCGGTGGTGCTTGCCGGCGCTTTCCAGTGGGTTCTCGTAGAAGAAGGTCTTTCCGTCGAGCGACAGCCCGGCCATCGCACCATTATAAAGCGCTTGTTCCATGATATCGGCATAGCGCCGGTTCGGCCCGCGGCCGAGCATGCGGTTCGCCCAGAAGACGAGGCCGACCGAGGCGCAGGTTTCGGCATAGGCGCTTTCGTTCGGCAGGTCGTAATAGTCGGTGAAGCCTTCGTTGGAAGCGGCCGGTCCGATGCCGCCGGTGACATACATCTGCTTGGTGGTCAGATCGTCCCACAAGGTCTCCAGCGCCGACGTCAGGCTGTCGTCATTATATTCGGTCGCGATATCGGCCATGCCGGAATAGAGATACATGGCGCGCACGGCATGGCCGACCACCTTCTTCTGCTCCCGAACCGGCTGGTGGGCCTGATTGTATTCATAGGTCTTCTGCACGAATTTTGCCGGATCGCGACCATCACGCAGCGCTTCGTCCGTGAAGAAATGCGGCTCCTGGCCACGCTCGTCGATGAAATATTTGGCAAGGTCGAGATATTTCTTCTCGCCGGTGACGCGACCGAGCTTCACCAGCGCCAGCTCGACCTCTTCATGGCCGCAATAGCCGCGCAATTGTCCCTCGCCATGGCCGAAAACGGTGATCATGTAATCGGCAAAGCGGCTCATGATGTCGAGCAGTTTGCGTTTTCCCGTCGCCTGGTAATAGGCGACCGCAGCTTCGATCAGGTGTCCGGCGCAGTAAAGCTCGTGATGGTCGCGTAGGTTGGTCCAGCGGCGGCCCGGCTGAACGCGCTGGAACCAGGCGTTCAAATAACCATCTTCCTGCTGCAGCTTCTCATACATGTCGATGATCGCATCGGCGCGGGCCTCAAGCTCCGGATTCGGGCGGCGATAGAGCGAGTAGGCGATGGTCTCGATCGACTTGCCGAGATCGCTGTCCCAAAACATCTGCGTCGAACCTGACCAGGTCTGCAGCGGAAGGATAATGCCGGGGCTCGGCTTGTCGACGTCGATTGCCCTGACCATGCCGGCCTCGACGCAGCGGTCGAGCAGGGTGGCGGCCGTGGAGTTGCAGATCGCGTCCTGCCGTGCGCCGAAGAGGCCGTGAAGTTCGACATTCGGAACGGGCAGGGGGCGGAATTGGCGATTTTGCTTGTCTGACATGGCTTTCATCCGTTTCGTTTGAGGTTCATTTCACCGCGCCGGCCATCAGACCGCGCATGTAATAGCGTTGCAGAAGCAGGAAGACGATGACGCAGGGTATGGTCATGACGGCGATGCCGGCCTGAACCGCGCCCCAATTGACCGCGCCGAGCCGCCCGGTCCGAACTGCGATCATCAGTACGGGCAGCGTGAATTTTTCATTGCTCGAAAGCAGCACCAGCGCTGCCAGGAATTCGTTCCAGGCATTGAGGAAGGCAAAGATCGCAACGGTCGCCACACCCGGCAGCACCAGCGGCAGCAGCACCCGGAACAACAGCTTCAGGTCGCGTGCGCCATCGATACGAGCGGCTTCCTCGATCTCCTTCGGCACCGCGTCGAAGGCATTGCGCATCATGAATACCGAGAAGGGTAGCTGCAGTGTGACATAGACAAGTGTCAACCCGATCAGCGAGTTGTTGAGGCCGAGCCTTGCCAGGATGATGAAGAGCGGCGTCAGGATCGACTGGAACGGGATCATCAGCGTTGCGATGATCAGGATGAAGAAGGCGCCCTTGAACGGGAACTGGTAGCGCGAAAAGCCGTAGCCGGCGAGCAGGCTAACCATGACCGTCAAGATGACCGTCGTCACGGAAACGAAGAGCGAGTTCAGCGTATGCTGCACGACCCCGGCGCCGAAACCGTCGAGGGCACGATAGGCATCGAAGCTGAAGCCCGATGTCGGCCAGGGCGGCAGAGGTGGAAGACTCGCCTCCGTACCATGCCGGAACGATGACAGCAGCGCGATCGCAAAGGGCGCGAAGAAGAAGATGACGATGATGACGCCGACACCATGATAGCTGACGGCACTCCACATTTTCCGCCTGGCGCGGCGCTCTTTTACGGTTCTGACGTTCGTGGTGCTCATGTTGGTGATGCTCATGGGCGATCCTCCCCGACGCGCAGCAGCCAGAGCTGGACGATGCTGATCAATACGAGAATGACGAGAAGGGCGATCGATAGTGCCGCGCCATAGCCGAGATTGAAGGACACGAAGGACTGGTTGAAGATGTAATAGACCACGGAGATCATCTGGTTCTGAGGTCCGCCGCTGGTCATGATGTAGAACTGGTCAAAGGCAAGCACGGAGCCCGTGATGGAGATGATCAGGGCAAGCGCAATCGTCCGGCGCATCAGCGGCAGGGTCAGGAAGCGGAAGCGCTGCCAGCGCCTGGCGCCATCGATGCGAGCGGCCTCCGTCAGCTCCGAAGGGATCGCCTGCAGGCCGGTAAGTAGGATGATCATGGTGAAGCCGGCGATCTTCCAGACCACCATCACGACGATCGTGGCAAAGGCGGTGTCGAAATCGGCAAGCAGGTTCGGCCTGCGGCCGATGAGGCCAAGTGCCTGAGCTGCCGGTACAAAAAAGCCGCTGTCGACATTGACGAGCCAGACCCAGAGAAGCGAGGCTGTCGCCAGCCCGACGACGACCGGCAGGAAGATGATGGTGCGGTAAAAACCGACGAGGCGCCGCTGCTTTTCGACGTAGAGCGCCAGGGGGAAGGCAACAGCGAAGATGACGATGGTGACGATCACCGTATAGTAGGCGGTGAAACGCAAGGCCGACATGAAGCGAACGTCCGACACCATCCTTGTATAATTGCCGAAACCGATCCAGCGCGGATTGCCGAGCAACGGCCAGTTATGCAGGCTCATCCAGCCGGTAAAGAGCACGGGCAGGACAAAGAAGACCAGGACCAGCGCCATGGCCGGCGCGATGTAGAGAAATCCGTGCCAACCGGCATGTCGCCGCCGCTTTCGACGACGCAGTGCTCCGATAGCTTCGGGACCAGCCATGGAATGCTCCTGATGTTTTGGTGGGGAGGACCGGGAGGCCAGGCCTCCCGGTCTGTGATGGTTTATTACTGCTGTGCGTTGTCGATGATCGACTGCATTTCCGACTGCGCATTGGAGAAGGCCGAGTCGACGTTGTCTCCAAAGATTGCGGCGTTGGTGAAGCCGGCCCATGGGCCGTTGGCGCTGTTGATCAGGTCGTTGAACTGCAGCGTATAGGGCGTCTTGGCGATGGAGATGGCTTTCAGGCCCACCTGCATGCGCGGATCGAGACCTTGAAGCACTTGGTCGGCGATATCGCCGCGCGTCGGCAGGCTGCCATATTTCGCCATGATCTTCTGGCCGTCCAGCGAATAGGTATATTCGAGGAACTTCTTCACGGCATCGAGCTTCTTCGTGCCCTTGGAGATGACGAAGTTGTCGCCGCCGGCAAAGGAGGACGTTTTGCCGTCGACACTTGGGATCAGCGTTACACCGAAATGGATATCGGGATATTGCGTGATCAGCGTGCCGATCGAGAAGGCGCCGATGCTCTGCTGGCCGATCTTGCCGTTGCTGATGCTCAGGAAATTGGCGCCAGTGTCACTGGCAGCACCTGCCGGCACCAGATCCTTCTTGACCATGTTGCGGTAGATATCGACTGCCTTGCGCATCTGCGGCGTGTCGAGCGTCGCCTTCTTGCCGTCGGCCGAAAGAATGTCGGCGCCTGCACCCCAGGTGAGCGGAGTGAAGGTGAAGATCATGCAGCCGCCGCAGCCGCCGCCGGAGAAATAGAAGCCGTAGGTATCCCCGCCGAGCGCGCGGATCTTCTCGGCATTGCTGGTGATCTCGTCCCAGGTCGTCGGTGCTTTATCCGGGTCGAGACCTGCTTTCTTATAGAGGTCCTTGTTCCAGGCGAAGACGGAGGTCTCGACGGAGAGCGGCAGGCCATAGATATGGTCCTGATAGGTGCCGAGCTTCACATGCGACGGCGAGAGCGAGTTGAAATAGGGCAGGCTTTTGGCCCAGTCGGTCAGATCTTCCAACTGGCCGGCAGCGGCGAAGGCTGGCGTGTAGATCAGGTCCATCGACAGGGCATCGGGGGCCTGTCCGCCGGCGATCGCGGTTGCGTATTTCTGCACGAGTTCCGAGAAGGGCACCTCGGTCATGGTGACCTTGTCGTCGTGGCTGGCGTTATAAGCCTCGACGACCTTCTTGAAGGAATCACCGATGCCGGAGCGCACCCACATCGTGATGTTTTCGGCGGCAGACGCGCCGGACATAAGGCATAAGGATATGAGGCCAGTCGCGGCCAGAAGTCGCTTCATCATGTTTCTCCTCCCATGGGGCATTTCCTTCTGCCCCTCTTCCTCAACTAATGCTCGGGGTTTCCCCCACACGACTGCCGCACGACCAATTCGCACGGCAATGTCCTGATTCCCGGTTCGACGGCGCGGCCTTCCGCCAGTGCCAGCACCGTCAGCCCGGCCTCTCGACCGAGAGCCTTGAGATTCATATCGACCGTCGTCAGCGGCGGCCGTGTTTGAGCGGCGACGATCTCCCAATTGTCGAAACCAACCACGGAGACCTCCTCCGGCACGCGTACGTCGCGCTCACGCAAGGCGTCGACAACCGCACGGGCGATCTGGTCGTTGCCGCAGAAAATTCCGTCCGGCTTCGGTCCGGGCGCATCCCAGATTTTCGCGACGGCCTCATGTCCCCAGGCCTCGGACCATGTGCCGTACATCACTGGCAGCGCGTCGCCGACCAAGTCGTGGTAAGCCCTGGTGCGCTCACGCACCGAAACGAAGCTATCCGGGCCGGTAACATGGGCGATCCGGCGGCGGCCGAGACCCAGCAGCCATTCGACGGCAAGCGTGGCACCCTGAAAATCGTCGGCGCAGAAGGTAACACTATCGGATGTCCCCTCCGTGAAGGCGTAGACGACGGGCACGGGCAGGTTGGACAAATCCACCGGCAGCCGGCGGTCGATCCTCTTTCCCGAAGCGATGATGCCATCGACGTTCTTGTCCAGCATGGCGTCCACATGAACCTTTCCGAGCGCAGGATCGTCTTCGATCGTGCAGAGAAATACCGAGACGCCGTGGTCGACGAGCGCCTCGGTAATCCCGGCCATCACAGGGAGAGTGAAACGGCCGTAGGTATCGTTGGTCAAAAGACCGATGGTGAAACTCCGATTGCTGAGCAGGCCCTTGGCCAAGGCATTCGGCCGGAACCCGATCTCGGTCGCGACACGCTTGACCCGTTCCCGCGTATCGCCGCCCATTCGCCCGGTATTGTTCAGCGCTTTCGATGCGGTCGAAATGCTGACACCGGCGGCAGCGGCAACATCGTGAATCGTTACCCGACCGTTTCTGATCCGCTGGTTTTCCAGATGTCATCTCCCAAACTTATTTGCGCTGAGAAAACCTTTTCTCAAAGCGAGAGTCAAGATGAGAAAAGCTTTTCTCAATTTTTTTGATCATGCCCGCGGATGGATGTCTTTCGCGGTAAGCGGGCCGGATGTCTGTGCGATTTTTACGGTCGGTCGAAAGACCAGCGGTTCACCATATAGGTGCGCGGCGAGGTTCCGAGCATGCGGCGGAACATGGTGGTGAAAGCGGCGACGCTCTCATAGCCGGCCTCCAAAGCAACGTTGGTTACCGGCTGTCCTTCCGCAAGCTGGGGCAGGCATGCGAAGACGCTCGCCTGCTGGCGCCAGGTGGTAAAGCTGATGCCGGTCTCCTTGCGAAATTGCCGGGTAAAGGTCCGGCGGCTTGTCGCCAGTTTCTCGGCCCAATCGTCCAGCCGGGCATTCGGCGTCGGGTTTGCCAGATAGTCGCGGCAGAGCGCCGCCAGCCGCCGGTCGGACGGAAAGGGGAGGCCGAGCGGGCGTTCCTCGAGCGTCGAAATTTCCTCGATGAGAAGGGAGAGGACGAGTTCGGCCTTGCGATTGCCGAGGGGCGCCTCCCGCAGCCGAATGGCCTCAAGCAGCAGGCTGCGCGCGAGATCCGTCACCTCGACGACACGGGGCGCTTCTTCCGGCGGGGTCGGATCGTTCGGCATGACGTAGACCGATTTTATGCTGACATCGCTCAGCATCTCGACGGAATGTTCCAGGCCAACGGGGATGAACAAGGCATGCCCGGGCGGCACCATCCAACGGCCGCGGGTGGTCAGGATCAGGACGACGCCGGCGAAAACGCAGAGCAATTGTGTGCGGCGATGACGATGCCAGGGAACAGTGTAGCCCTGCGGCGGCTCCGAGCTGTGGACGAGTACGCCGGCGTTCGATCCCTCCATCCAGAGCATATTTTGCTCATGGTCCTTATCGAGGGTTGCCAGCAGCTTTTGAGAGAGCTTTTCCATTTTGGCCCGATCGCGAAAGAACTGGACCAAAACACGAAAGAAGGTCACCTGCAAGCCGTGTACAAGGCTGATCAATGGCATGGCTGAAAAGAATCGGCCGGCGCAGGAAGGAATCCTCAATGGTTGCGGCATTTTCGGGCGCGCAAGCCCGATTTGAGAAGACGACAATTTCAATCGTCGTGGCGGTCAGCGTCTGCCACCTTCTGAACGACATCATGCAATCACTGCTGACGTCGCTCTACCCGATGTTCCGGGAAAACTACGCGCTCGATTTCGTTCAGATCGGTCTTCTGACGATGACGTTTCAGATTACGGCGTCGCTGTTGCAGCCGGTGGTCGGCATCGTCACCGACAAATGGCCCATGCCTTATTCCCTGCCGGTCGGCATGGTCAGCACGTTTTCAGGGCTGGTGCTGCTCGGTTATGCCAACAGCTTCGCGATGCTGATGGTCGCAGCAAGCCTCATCGGTTTCGGGTCCGCCGTGTTCCATCCGGAAGCCTCGCGCGTTGCGCGGCTGGCCTCCGGCGGGCGTCATGGCCTGGCGCAATCGCTCTTCCAGCTCGGCGGCAATGCCGGCTCTGCTATCGGGCCGCTGATCGCCGCCTTCTTCGTGCTCCAGCACGGCCAATCGAGCGTCGCTTGGCTTGCGGTTCTGGCGGTGATCGGTTTCATCGTCCTGAGCTGGGTCGGCACCTGGTATGTCAGCCATCGCCGACAGCATGCCGCGCGTCCGGCTCCGAGCCGCGCCTTGCCGATAGCCCGAAACAAGGCCGTGTGGGCGCTTGCGATCCTCATTCTGCTGACGGCAACGAAGAACGTCTATATGGCAAGCATATCGAGCTATTTCACCTTCTACGTCATCGATAAGTTCCATCTCGACGTTCGCGATGCGCAATTGATGCTGTTTCTTTTTCTCGGTTCGGTCGCGGTCGGAACGATCATGGGTGGTCCGGTCGGCGACCGTTTCGGTGCACGCTTCGTGATATGGTTCTCGATCCTCGGCGTTATTCCCTTCGCGCTGATGATGCCCTATGCGAACCTGTTCTGGACCTGCGTACTCACGGTGGTGATCGGACTGGTGTTTGCCTCGGCCTTCCCGGCGATCGTGGTCTTCGCACAGGAATTGATCCCCGGCCGCGTCGGGCTGATCGGCGGCATCTTCTTCGGCTTCGCCTTCGGGGCAGGGGGACTTGGTGCGGCGTTCCTCGGCGATTTTGCCGATACGCACGGCATTTCGTTCGTCTACACGGTCTGCTCGTATCTGCCTCTGCTCGGTCTGTTCACGATCTTCTTGCCTCGTATACCGAGGCGTTGAGCAATGGCGGCGGGGTTGTTTACAGCCCCGCCTGCCCGTCTCGCCGGCTGCGCGGAGAGACAAGCCCTAAAAATAGCTGCCTTTTTGAGGCTGGTCATCGGCCTCTTCTTCGCCGTAGTCTATGTCTGCTTCACGCAGGAGGAGGAGACCGTCGAGTGAGCGCCAGCATCAAAGTCCCGGCCGAGGAACCTTTCTCTGGCCGCCTTGCCTTCGTGCTTTTGCCGGTCGTGCTCGCCTGATCCCGTCAAACCGTCATCATCCTTCTTGCTTCGCAATGCCTCATTCTCGACGCCACGACCGCCATTCCGGTCCGGCCTGACATCAACCATGTAGGACATGCCATGCAGCTCACCATCGCCCAGCGCTTAGACCGCCTTAAGGTACGCACCGCAGAGCTCAGCCATTGGCGCGAGCGCGCTGTACTTGCGATCGACAACTGGACATTCGAAGGCGAGGATATCGCCATCGGTGAGGCTTGGCCGCATCGCAAAGGCGTGGTGCATTTTGCCTCGCAAGCGAAGGTGCCTGGCGATTGGCCGCTCGAAGAAACCCGCCTGCAGCTCGATCTTGGCGGTGAGAGCCTGATCACGCTCGCGTATGAAGGAGGCGAGAGCGAGAGCTTCGGCCTCGACCCCTTCCACCAGGAATTTCCGCTTAGGGATCGCAATCTCTCGATCGCCACGGACAGCGTTGCGCGCTTCCCGTTCGGCGAACCGAACCGCCAGCCGAAGCTAAACCGGGCGCGGCTCGCCTGGCTGGATATCCCCGTGCACCGGCTGCACCTTTTGTTGCGGCAGATAGTCGAGGCGATCGAAGCGCTTGATAGCCATGAGGTGGTGCCGCATCTCCTCGATGCCGCCGAGATGGCGCTGCGCAGTTTGGACTGGCCCTCCGCCACGGCTTCTTATGTCTCCCGTACGGCCAACGCCGAATGGCAGCAAAAGATCTGGGAATTGCCCGAGTTGGTCGAAAACCCGCCGGGCCTGTCCGAGGATGAGCGCGCGACTGTCGTTGCGGCCTATGATGGCCTGATTGTCCGGCTGAGGACCCTGCAGGAGCGCTATCCGCAAAATGGCGAATTGCTGTTGACCGGCCATGCCCACATCGATCTCGCCTGGCTGTGGCCCTATGACGAAACGCGCCGCAAGATGCGCCGGACCTTTCATACGGCGCTGTCCTTGATGAACCGCTCGCCTGATTTCCGCTTCAACCAGTCGACGGCGCATTATTATGCGCAGATGGAGGCTGACGATCCGCAACTGCTTGCGCGCATCAAGGAAAAGGTGGCCGATGGCTCCTGGGAAGTGATCGGCGGCATGTGGGTGGAGCCGGATACGAACATGCCGACGGGCGAAAGCCTGATGCGGCAGATCCTGTACGGCCAGCGCTATTTCGAAAAGACTTTCGGCGCCCGTCACACGGTCTGCTGGCTGCCGGATTGCTTCGGCTTTTCCGGCGCCTTGCCGCAATTGCTGCGTCAGGGGGGCATCGACAGCTTCTTCACCATCAAGGTCAATTGGAGCGAAACCAACCGCTTCCCCTATGATCTCTTCTGGTGGGAAGGTCTGGATGGCAGCCGGGTGCTGGCGCATACTTTCGACAATCCGATGCAGGGCTATAACGGCTTTGTTCAGCCGGATTGCCTCATGCCGACCTGGAAGAACTTCCGGGCGAAAACCTTGCGCGATACCTCGCTGCTTGCAGTCGGCTATGGTGATGGCGGCGGCGGCGTGACGCCGGAGATGGTCGAGCGGGAAGTGCAGCTACGCGATTTCCCTGCCATTCCGAAGGCCCGTTGGGGCAAGGTCGCCGATTTCTTTGCGAGCGCCCATCGAACCGCTAAGGAAAAGCGCTTTCCGACCTGGTCCGGCGAAATCTATCTCGAGCTGCATCGTGCAACGCTGACCAGCCAGAGCAGCGTCAAGCGACTGCACCGCAGGGCGGAGCGAGCGCTGATCACCGCCGAAACCCTGGCCTCGGTCGCCCATATGATCGGGGGACCCGCGCCGCAGAGCCTGGAAGCCGACTGGCGTGTCACCTTGAAGAACGAGTTTCACGATATCCTGCCGGGATCGAGTATCAACGAGGTCTATCAGGACGCCGAGCGCGAACTTTCCGGCGTCATCGATAACGCCAAGATCGCTCAAAAGGACGCTGTGGATGCCATCGTTTCGGCCCTGCCGAGGGGCGGCATTGCGGACGCCCTCGTTGTCGTCAATCCATCGCTGGATACCCGGCCGTTGCATGCGGTCCTCGCCGACGGCACGGTTCTTTCCACCAGCGATATAATCTCGCCGCTTGCCATCCATGTCTTCGACCGAGCCACATTGAAGCCGGTTAGTGGTTTGTGCGCCGAAGCGGGGCGGCTGGAGAATGAGCATCTCGCCGTCATCATCGGTGCGGATGGGGCGGTGCGGAGCCTTCTGCACAAGGCGACCGGCCGCGAGGCGCTGGCGGAACCCGCCAATCAGCTCTGGGTCTATCCGGTCGACAAGCCGCGCAATTGGGATGCTTGGGATATCGACGCCGATTATCCTGCAAAGGGTATCCGTCTCTCGCAGCCGGAAAGCATCGAGCTTGTCGAAAACGGTCCAGGTCGGGCCGCGATCAAGGTCGTGCATCGGTATCGCGACTCCCGCATCGTGCAGCACTACGTGCTGACGGCCAACGCGCGGCGGCTGGACATCGAGACCGAAATCGACTGGCATGATCGCCGCACCCTGCTGCGGTCATTGAGCCCGGTCGCGACGCGGGCACGCACCGCCACGTTCGAATGCGCTTATGGCGTCGTCAGCCGTCCGACGCACACCAATACGAGCTGGGATGCCGCGATGTTCGAGGCGGTCGCCCATCGCTTCATCGATCTCAGCGAGCCGGATTTCGGCGTTGCTTTGCTCAACGACGCGAAATACGGCCACAGCGCCCGCGGCAACGTGCTCGGCATCAGCCTCGTGCGTGGCCCCATCTATCCCGATCCGCTGGCGGATGAGGGAATGCAACGCTTCACCTACGCGTTGTTGCCGCACACCGGCGAATGGCATTCCGGTGGCGTGCGTGAGGAGGCCGATGACCTGAACCAGCCTTTGATCGTTGCGGCGGCCACCAATCTTGCGGAGGCGACGCTCACTCCGATCGCCGTAACAGGCACACCGGTCGCGCTTTCGGCCATCAAGCCGGCTGAGGATGGCGATGGTCTCGTGCTGCGCGTCTACGAACCGGCCGGCCGGCGCGGCGGACTTGCCGTCATGCCGACAAACGGCTGGGCGGTTAGCGAGGCTGTCAATCTGATGGAGGAACCAGCCCAACGCGATGCCGGTCCGGACATCCTGCCCTTCGAGGTCAGAAGCTGGAAGGTGAAACGGCCGTGACGGCTGCGCCGACCTGGATGGTCGAATGAAGTGCAGCCGGCGCTCCGCGACGACGAATTACACCTTCAGGAATTGCGAAGACTTATCGAAGCTCAGGCCTGGGAAGATCTTCGAGCTGAGGTCGTCGGCGCCGACATCGAACTGTCGATAGAGCATCGCGGCGGCGATCTCACGCACATCTGCGGTGGGCATCAGGTCGCGGTCCTCGAAGAGCTGTTCGTCTTTAATTCCCGGCCATTTGCCAAGCACGCGGCCGCCATTGATGGCCCCGCCCGCCAGCAGGCAGCAACCGCCCGTGCCATGATCCGTGCCGCCGGAGCCGTTCTGGCGGACGGTGCGGCCGAATTCGGTCATCGCCAGAACCACAGTCGTCTTCCATGCATCCGGGCCGAGCGTATTCTTCAATGTCAACACCGCTTGCGTCAGGTCACTGGCCGCTTTCCGAAACTGCGCTGCCTGCTGCACATGGGTGTCCCAACCGTTGATGGAGAAGCTGGCGATGCGGTATTCGCGCAGCAGCATCTTGGCGGCAAGCGCTGCAACATCGGCTATCTGCTCGCCGCGTTTGGTGCCCGGTGCCTCGCCCATCTTAGCCGATTGATCGGCACGTCTTGCCTCGTCCATCGCCTTGGCGAAAGCGGGATCGTTCGCATAAAGGCGTGTCAGGAACTGCATCTCATCCGCACCCATGGCCAGGCCGGAATCCGAGGCCCAGACGTCGACCATATTGGGGCCGGACAGGATTAATTCGGTCGAGGTGTTGATGTCGATCGCCTTGTGCGCCGTCGAGCGCGCGATGCTTCCGAGTGCGCGGTTCAACCATCCCGTCCTTTCCTCGGCGACGTGACCGCCGCCCGATTCCAGCATGTCCTGGCCGTCGAAATGGCTGCGGGCGTCGCGATAGGGCGTCGAAACGGCATGGACGAAGGCTAACTCCTTGGCCTTCCACAGCGGCAGCAGATCCGCGGCCGCCGGATGCAGACCGAAAAACCCGTCGAGATCGAGAAGCCCCTTGTCGGGAGCAAGAGCGATGTCCGGCCGCAAGCCGGCGAAGGATGCTTCCCCATAGGGCTGCACCAGATCGAGCCCATCCATGGCGCCACGCAAGACGATGGTCACGAAGCGGTTGTCTGCGGGCATGGCCGCG
Organism: Martinezella paranaensis; assembly: GCF_014200235.1. NCBI lineage: Bacteria > Pseudomonadati > Pseudomonadota > Alphaproteobacteria > Hyphomicrobiales > Rhizobiaceae > Martinezella > Martinezella paranaensis. The sequence continues at coordinate 132,729 of NZ_JACHBI010000005.1, forward strand.
AAGGTCACCGGCGTAAAGATCGGCGCAGCCGCGAGACAACAGGCGGAAGCGAGGAAACCGCGGCGGGAAAGCGAGAAGGGCTTGTCGTCTGCCATGAGAATGCTCCTCGCTCTAGCGACGATTGAATTCGGGCGAAGCAAACGCGAGCGTCAGGCCCGTCATCTTGTTCGGCGCTTGCGACACAACCCGGATCGTGTCGTCGCGAGCCGCATCCGCCAGCGTCTCCTTGAGAAATTGCCTCGGATCATACTGCTTGCCATAACGACCGATCGCGCGCCGCGCCCAGGAAATCCGTTCGGAAAGTTCGCCGGCATTGATCCAGGCATCAAAACCCTCGGGAAAGCCGGCCGGGCTCGGTGGCCGCCAGACCGGCTGCCCCATGCGCTGCAACGCGTAGACGCCGAGACCGCGCGGCGCGTAGAAAGTCGCGTCGATTGCGGCCTGCCGACGCTTTGCTTCCTGCGGATCCGGCGGATCAGTTGTCTTGCCGGGTATGGCAGAGCTATTGCTCGGCATGGGCGGATTGTCGTCGGCCGTCGCCTGGCCGGCACCCTCGTCATCGGCGAGCGGATCGACGACTGCACCTGCCGCCGCATTCCTCGGAAGATCGAGTGCCCGCAGCCCGGCCACGACAAAGTCGAAAGGTTGCCGGGCCTTGCTTCCTTCATTCGTCCAGGCGGTCGGATGATCGAGCATCGCGCCATAGACCGCCATCAGGTCGCCATCCGTCTTGCGCCACGCCTGGGTCATCGCGTCGATCATCGCTTGCGGCGGCGTGTCGGAAATAAAATGGAGTGCAAGCTTGCGGCTGATATGCGCCGCCGTTTTCGGGTTCAGCGCCAGATCGTCCAGCATCTGCAGACAATCCCGCTCCGACCGCTGCGTTCGGCCATAATTGACACCCAGCACCTGATGGCTGCCGGGTTCGGCAACTGCCTTGCGGAAATCCACCTCGACCGACTGCCGATCAACAGTGATGCCCGTCAGTACCATCGCGGCGGATCGCACATCGTCCTGCGTATAGCCGCTGCCTGCGCCGAGGGTATGCAACTCCAGCAACTCGCGGGCGAGATTCTCGTTGAGTCCCTTGCCGCGTTTGATGCCGGCGGGAGAATTAGGTCCGAGCGATTGCGTCTGATCGAGATAGATCAGCATCGCCGGATGTTGGGTGGCGCTGCGCAGCAAATCCGGAAATGTCCCGCCGATACGGGGTCGGATCGCCTCTGCCTCGAAGAGGGGAACGATAAGCTTCATCGGCTGAGCCTTGTCGACGCTCACCGAGAAATGGTTCGTCCAGAAGACGGCCAGCCGCTCGTAAAAACCGTTCGGCGAGAAGACCGCCTGGGCAATCCGCGCATCGGCATCGCGCTGGTAGCTCTGCTGAAGTTCCTTGAAGATTGCCTTCTGTTCATCGCGCTTGGCGTCATCATCGATGTCGCTGCTGCGGATGTCGCGGAGACGGTCGGCGACGTTGCGGATCGCCTGGCGGCGCGCCTCGATGCCGCCCACCGGAAAGAGGCAATTGCCGTCGCCGATCCGCATCGGATCGAGCAACGCGTCCTTGTTGGCGGGCGGCGTTTCACCGGGGCGAAAACCGTAACCGAACCGTAGTGCCGCCATGGTCTGGAATGAAAGGCTCATCGCTTGTCACCGCATCACCGCTGAGGTGATACGCTCGCAGGCAATTGTGTCAGGAAAGTTCGGAAATTATGGCGTTTTTCTGACATGGACAATTTGTAATCCCCCTTGAAGGGAGCCTCGTCATAGGGCTATCGTCCAGGTGTCAACTGCTTCAACGGGCTGTCGGCGAGTGGGTTGGATCAGATTTGTCGCAGGCGTCCGATCTGTCCTAATTCCTCCCTAATTTCTCCTCTATGAGGCGAAGCGGAAAAGAGGTGAGCGATGGTCAAATTTATTCATCGGAACATGGCGCTTTTGCTGGCAACGGTCATGACCGCGCTCGCCATCGCCGTGTACAATACGATTTCCCTGCTGGTGAGACATCACCATGCAGCGCTACACGACATCCGTCATGCGATCTCCGTGCTTGTTATCTTTGGGATTTTTTATCTTGTCGTGCGCTATATCCAGGCAATACCGGAAGACGCTGACTAGAATTCCGCAGAAGCTTCAAAGGCCAAAACTGGCAATGCGACGCGTGTCCGGCGTCTAAGCTCTCGACCTCAATCGTCGCCCGCAGAACCCACGCGCCACGAAACTTCTCTTTGCGACGGGCCTGGAATGGCAAAGTCGGCAACCGCATCTCTGCGATTGCCGTCCATAACATGTTCGTGATCAGGCGGCTTAGCGAGCCTTCGAGGGACGCGTAGCGGCTGCCTTCTCGACCATGGCGGTGACTTCGGCGCGGCGGGCGCCGGACAAAGGCAGGCGCGGCATGCGGACGCGCTCGGAGCCACGGCCCATGATCTGCTCGGCGAGCTTGATCGACTGGACGAGATCATGCTCGGCATCCAGATGCAGGAGCGGCATGAACCAACGATAGATGCGGCGCGCTTCTTCCCAATCGCCACGCTCGGCAGCGGCAACGAGCTGTACGGATTCCTCCGGGAAGGCGCTGGTGAGGCCGGAAACCCAGCCCTTGGCACCGAGCATCAGCCCTTCGAGCGCAACGTCGTCAAGGCCGGCGAAAATGTCGAAGCGGTCGCCGAAGGCGTTGATGAGGTCGGTGAAGCGGCGCGGGTCCGGCGCGCTTTCCTTGACGGCCTTGATGTTCGGCACCTCGGCGAGGGCCTCTAACACGTCGGCGCCGATATTGACGCGATAGGCTGGCGGATTGTTGTAGAGCATGATCGGCAGCGAAGTCGCTTCCGCCACCGTGCGGAAATGCGCGATCAGCTCCTCCGGCTTCGGAACATAGACCATGGCGGGCAGGAGCATCAGGCCATCGGCGCCGAGCTTCTCGGCATCGCGCGCATAGGCGGCAGCGCGGCGCGTATCGAATTCTGAAACGCCGGTGACGACCGGAACGCGGCCGTTCACCACCTCAACCGCCGCCTTCAGGATCATGCGCTTCTCTTCCGGGTCCAGTGAATTGTTCTCGCCGCAGGTTCCCATGACGATCAGGCCGTTGACGCCGTCATTGACGAGCGCGTCCTGGACGCGCTGCGTCGCAGCGAGGTCCACGGAAAGATCTTCGTTGAATTGGGTCGTTACGGCGGGGAATACGCCCTTCCATCCTGTCGTCATTTTGGATCCTCGATTGAAAGTGCTTGCGTTATATACAAACTGTCGACAAGATTCAAGAATGACCAGACGACGAAGATGGGTCGATTGCCCGCTGTTGCTGAAAGCCGGCAAAACGAAATAGAAAAACCTTTCTTTCGAAGAAGGATATCGGATGCGGAACGAGGCGGAGAATGTGCGGGTACGGGGCTCGGGCACGCAGAGCGTCTATGCGGCCCTGCGCCGCGAAATCCTGTCGATGGCGCTGGAGCCGGGAAGCCCGCTCGACGAAGTCCGGCTTTCCGAACGCTTTAAGATGTCGAGAACGCCGATCCGCGAGGCGCTGCTTCGGCTTGCCGCAGAAGGGCTGGTGACGACGCTGCCCAACCGCAACACCATCGTTGCGACGATCGATTTTGCCAGCCTGCCCACCTATTTCGAGGCGTTGACGCTGATGTACCGCGTGACAGCGCGCGGGGCGGCGGGGCGGAAGGATGCCGAACTCATGCAGCGCGTGCGCGCCCGGCAGAAGGAATTCGCCGATGCGGTGACCGCCCGCGATGCTTTCGGCATGATCGAGGCGAACCGTGATTTTCATGTCGCCATCGCCGAACTTGCCGGCAATTCCTACTACACCACGTTCTTTGCGCGGCTGCTGGACGAGGGCCGGCGCATCCTGCGTCTCTACTATTCGACCTTCGACGATCGCCTGCCGCGTCAATATGTGGACGAACACGAGGAGATGATCGCCGCCATCGAGGCTGGCGATGTCGAGCGCGCCGACCGGCTGGCGATCGATCATGCGGCGCAGATCGTGCGCCAGATTCAGGAATACATCGCACGTGACCTCGAACGTCCCCTTGCGATTGAGATTTCGTGAGGCGGTTCGCTGTCAACGTATTGCCCACAACCGCATTAGTGTCGATTCAACAGGTATCAGCCGCATAAGAGCCCGGCGTAACAGGAACTGGCAAGCAAGATGACATGGTCCCATCCTATCCCCCGCATCACCGATGACGAGAGGCAGCTCCGGCTGAAACGCCTGAGAGAGGCGCTGGAGACGAACGGAATTGCCGGCATGCTGCTCGGCTCCACGGAGAGCCTGCGCTATTTTACCGGTCTCGTCTGGCATCCAAGCGAACGCTTCCTCGGCGCGCTCGTCACGCCAGCTACACTTTATTACGTCGTTCCGGGTTTCGAGCGCAGCCGCGTGGAAACGCTACCGCATCTGCCTGGCGAAATCCTGGTGTGGGAAGAGGAAGAGAACAGTGCCGGGCTCGTAGTGCGTCAACTGGGTCGAGCCGGTACGCTCGCACTCGACGACGAGCTGCCGCTTTTCTTCTACCATAGGCTCGTCGCCGAGTTCGGCTCCGAAAGATTGCAGGACGGTGGTCAAATCATCCGGAGCCTGCGGCGCATCAAATCTCCAGCCGAGATCGTGCTCATTCAATACGCCATGAACCTGACGCTCGACATTCAGAAGCAGGCGCATGCGATGATGAAGCCAGGTATCAAGGCTTCGGAGGTCGTCGATTTCATCGACCGAGGGCATCGCCAGGTCGGGGCAGACGGCGGCTCGACCTTCTGTATCGTTTCCTTCGGGACGGCAACCTCCCTGCCGCACGGCGCTGACGGCGATCAGACACTTGGCGCAGGCGACGTCGTGCTTGTCGATACCGGCTGCCAGATCGACGGCTATCATTCCGATCTCACCCGGACCTATGTGCTCGAAAGCGGCAACCGCGAATTCGAAGCGGCTTGGGCGATCGAGCGGGAAGCCCAGCAAGCGGTCTTCGACGCAGCGAAGCTCGACGCACCCTGTTCCAGCCTCGACGATGCCGCGCGCAAAGTGCTTTCAAAACACAGTCTTGGCCCCGACTACGGCCTGCCAGGCCTGCCCCACCGCGCCGGCCACGGCCTCGGTCTGCAGATCCACGAGGAGCCCTATATCGTGCGCGGCAACATCACGCCGCTTGCCGCCGGCATGTGCTTCTCCAACGAGCCTATGATCGTCTTTCCCGACAAATTCGGTATTCGGCTGGAGGATCATATCTACATGACGGCGGAAGGGCCGCGCTGGTTCACCAATCCAGCCAAAGGGCCGACCGAGCCGTTCTCGTAAGTGACGAACCGCACTCGCTGACAGGAAACAATGCGCCCCTCCGCGGAACCAAATCACGTTTCCGTAGTTTAACGGCGACTCGAAGACCAAAAGCAGACAGCGGAAGCATGCTTCCGCGATGTCGAATGCATTTGGTCATCGATGCAGTCAGAAATGCGGAGGCGACTTGTTGGGATTTGAGAAGATTGCGCGTGATTTTTCTGGGCGGAAAAAGGTGGAAACCGAGCTCAGGCGGAGTGAAGAGCAGTTTCGCATCCTCGTTCAAGGTGTCGCAGACTACGCCATCTATATGCTCAATCCCCAAGGTTACGTCTCCAGTTGGAACCTCGGCGCACAGCGCATCAAGGGCTACACCCAGCAAGAGATTCTAGGCCAGCATTTTTCCCGGTTCTATACGGAGGAAGACCGCGCGACGCAGCTTCCCTGGCGAGCGCTCGATATTGCCGCCAGAGAGGGCCGGTTCGAAAACGAAGGCTGGAGGGTCCGAAAGGATGGATCCCGGTTCTGGGCAAGCGTCGTCATCGATGCTCTTCGTGATGGCGATGGATCGCTTCTGGGATTTGCGAAGGTCACGCGCGATATCACCGAGAAGAGAGAGGCCCAGCGCAAGCTGGAAGAGGTGCGGGAAGAACTGTTCCAGGCACAAAAGATGGAAGCCGTCGGCCAATTGACGGGCGGAATGGCTCACGATTTCAACAATTTACTGATGGCCGTTCTCGGAAGTTTGGAAATTCTGCGCAAGCGGACCGCTGACAATCCCGATATCACTCCATTGATCGACAATGCCATGCAAGGCGCACAACGCGGTGCCGCGCTGACGCAGCGCATGCTTGCCTTCTCGCGGCGTCAGGAACTCAAGATCGAGCCGCTCGACGTAACCGAGCTGGTTCGCAATATGGCTGACCTGCTGCAGCGCACCATCAATCCGTCGATGACGATCGAGACACGTTTCCCCCTCGGCCTTCCGAGAGTGACCTCCGATCCGAACCAACTTGAGAACGCTCTCTTGAATTTGGTCGCGAATGCACGCGATGCGATGTCAAAGGGTGGACCGCTCGTCATTGCCGCGGAACCCCGGGAGATCGCGAGGGATGAACCCGACGGACCGAAAGCAGGAGCCTATGTGTGCCTCTCCGTCAAGGATGCGGGAGAGGGGATGGACAGCGCGACGCTTGCCAATGCGACCACGCCCTTCTTCACGACCAAGGGTGTCGGCAAGGGAACGGGTCTCGGGCTGCCTATGATAGAGGGATTGATGGCGCAGTCTGGTGGCAAGCTGATCCTGAAATCGCGGAAGGGCGAGGGAACCACGGCCGAGCTTTGGCTTCCTGTCGCAGCGAAAACGGAGGCGAGGAAGGAAGAGCCGGCGATGGAAGCCGCGCCCGCAGGCGGAGGCTTCTTCAATATCCTGGCGGTCGACGACGACGTACTCGTCCTGATGAACACGGCAATTATGCTGGAAGATCTCGGCCATACCGTGCTGCAGGCTCATTCCGCAGAGGAAGCGCTGAAGCTGCTGGACGATCACAATGACATCCATATCGTCATCACCGATCACGCCATGCCAAGGATGACGGGTTCTCAGCTCGCCGCGGCGCTCGCCGAGCGGCGGCCGGGTTTGCCGGTCATTCTCGCGACCGGCTATGCCGAGCTTCCGGCTGGCAGCAACAACGATCTACTCCGCCTGCCGAAACCATTCAATCAGGACCAGCTTGCCGCAGTAATTGCAAAAGCCGTGATGGAGGCGCCGCTTGCCGGCACTGCTGCTGGCGAGGCGTAGGCATCGCTGGGCAATGTTAGTCCGTTCAGGCATGTCCGTAGGTGAGCTTCGGATACCAGTCCCTTGCCCGTCCCTCGGGCGTCATGTCGAGGATTGTCCAGAGCGGCATAAGATCGGGTGCACCGCGCGGATCCTGGCCGGGATCGGCGGTCACGGGACCCATCTCCTCGCTCCAGAAATGCCGGATCGTCCCATCCCTGCGGGTAAAGACATTCACCGCGGCATTGTCGTTGCCATTGGCGCCAAGCGCGCGGTAGTCGCGGCTATATTCGCCCGTCGGGTCGGAATAGAGCGGCAAATTCTGCCAGTGGCGTTCCGTCTTGAAATCGAGCAGTTTTTCGATCGGTGATCGTGCCACGACGGCAATCGCCATTCGCTGTTCGATATCGAGCACTTCGCCCTCCAGCGCCGAAAGAAACGAGGTGCACATCGGGCAGGGCCGTGTCCGCTCCGGGCCGAACATATAGCTGTAGATCAGCAGGGTTTCCTTATCGTCGAACAAATTCTCGAAATCGACCGGACCGTCTGGGCTGATGAACTGATACCGCTTCTTCACAATGCCGCCCGGCGGCAGCGCACGCCGTTGCGCGGCGACGCGCTCTATATGGCGCCGAAGTTCGATCTCTTCCGCCAGCAGGGCGTTGCGTGCCTGCCGATATTCATTGGTCTCGTTGGGAAATCTGGCACCGTTTTTCTGCGCCAGTTCTGCCGCAGGTGTATATCCATCTTCGTTGATCATGATGTTCTCCCTTGCGATTCCATGGGCCGATACCTAGTCGTATGGCACTGTCGGAATTCGACCTGACGCCGGAGAAAACCCGATTGCCGATCGAAAGTTCCAGCATTCGACCGGGCATTGGACAGACGGGAATCACTGGGCGGCGGAGCGGACCCCGGCGGTGTCACCCCATTCGACTTCCGATGTCTGTTCCTCGTTCTCGAGCATCGGTGCGTCCATGACATAAAGATAGCCGTCGAGCATGTCGCACGCGCGCTCGGTGGCGTCGATCTTTGCCTCCGTTTCGCTGATTGCGGTCGCGATGGCCTTGATGCGGGCGCGCAGCATGTGGCCGACGACATCCTTGCCGGGGCGCTTTCCCAGGCGATCCAGATGAAGGCGAATGCGGTCGGAATGACGCTCCAGTTCGCTTTTGCTGAAGTGTGCCTTGCGGATTTCTTCCAAGAGGCTGGCGCGCATATGGGCGACCGGATCGAAGGTTCCAGGCTCGCGCTCGTCCAGAACCATATCGGTGATGAGCTTCTCGATGGCGACCAGCGCCTGCAGATCGACGGCGTCGGTCAGTTCGACGTCATAGCCAGTATCGTCGAACACCTTTCGGCGTACCGGGTCCAGAAGCAGCTCGTAGGCCTTCTGCAGCCGCCCGAACGCCTCGACGTCGCCGCCGGAATCCGGATGCGTCGACTTTGCCCGCTTGCGATAGGCGGTCTTGATCTGCTCTTCGCTCGCATCGCGTCCGATGCGGAGAATCTCGTATGGATCGGTCACTCCAACTCCTGCTGCCGCTCAGCACCGTCCAAAGTCCTGAAGCCCTGATGCCGTCGATGATCTCGGCAGGACGCGGTGCCTGCCGAGGGACGCTTCGTATCCGTCCCCGTTTCTTCTCTATCATCACCTGGGCAGAGTTTGGACAAAAACCGTCAGCACTGGGCGCAGAAACATTCCTTCTGTTGAAAGCCACAGGTCTTTTGAGGATTTTTGCATGGGGTTTCTCGTGACCCCAAACCATGCGTGTCGTTCCTGTCAGATTAGATCAGGCAGACAAAGACTTTAAGGCTGCTTGCGCATTATGCGCGTGACCTCTTCCGCCGGAATGGGTCTGCTGAACAGGTATCCCTGGATGGCATGGCATCCGGCCCGCGATAGAAAGCGGGCCTGTTCTTCCGTTTCCACGCCTTCAGCGATCACATCGAGTTCCAGCGATCGCGCCAGCGAGACGATCGCGGATGTGATCGCCATGTCGTCGGCATCGTCCGGAATATCGGCGATAAACGACCGGTCGATCTTGAGGCGCGACAACGGGAAGCGTTTCAGCGTGCTCAGGCTGGAATAACCCGTGCCGAAATCGTCGATCGCGAGACTGACGCCCAAGGCGTTGAGTTCGTGCATTTTCATGATCGCTCCCTGCACGTCACGCATCAGAAGGCTCTCGGTAACCTCGATTTCGAGCCACTGCGGTTCAAGACCACTCTCGGCGAGGGCCGCGGCCACCTGCCGGGTCATGCCATGTTCCTGGAACTGCCGGGCGGACATGTTGACGCCGATCTTCACAGGAGGGAGCCCCTGTTCCTGCCATTTTTTCGCCTGGCTGCAGGCTTTCCGCAGGACGGCCTCTCCGATCGGAACGATGAGGCCAGACTCCTCGGCGAGCGGAATGAAGTCTCCGGGGAAGACGAGCCCGTCGGTCGGATGGTTCCAGCGCACGAGCGCCTCTACGCCGATAATCTCGCCGGAGATCATATCTTTTTGCGGCTGGAAGTGCAGGACGAACTCATCCCGTTCCACTGCGCGCCTAAGCTCCTCGGAACGTCCGAGTTTCTGCCGTGCACTCTCCGCCATTGCCGGATCGAACACCTCGATGCTGTTCCGGCCGTTCTCCTTGGCGCGATACATTGCCATATCTGCGTTGGCGAACAGTTCCGTGGCCGTTTTGCCATGCATGTCAAAGCAGGCCATTCCAATGCTGCAGGTGAGCTGCAGGTTCATTCCCGCCAAAGTAAGTGGCCTTGCGACGGCTTCGCGAATCCGCGCCAGCCACGAGACGAAGTCTTCCTCGGTCTGCTCCAGCGCCAGAATGAACTCGTCGCCACCAATGCGCGATATCATATTGCCGTGTCCGATCTCCGCGGAGATCCGGTTCGCCACGATCTTGAGCAACTCGTCGCCGGCCGCATGGCCGAGGCTGTCGTTCACGAGTTTGAAATTGTCGATGTCGAGGAAGACGACCGCGACTTTCCGCGACGTTTTATTGGCCCGCCGCAGCATATCATCGAGCTTTCGGTCGAGCAGCGTACGGTTCGGCAATCCGGTCAGGGCATCGTGCTCCGCAAGGAAGGTGATGCGCTCGGCGTCATAGTGACGGTCGATCGCGATACCGACCGTCTGTGCGACGCCCGTCAGGAACTCCCACAGGCTTGCTTCATGGCAGGATATTCGGAGGGCGAGTACGCCGTGCTGTCCGCCGTCACCCGACGAGATTGCAAGGCGGCGCCATGATGCCGGATTGTCGAGGATGTCTGCCGGCAAGACCGAAGCGGTGCGTGCGGATGGGGAAGCCGCCGCGATATGGAGTTCCTGGGCGCCTTCATCGTGCAGGAGAATAACGGTGGCCGTACCGGGGATGACCTCTTCGAGCAGATCGGCGACGTCGCTGAGGAATGGGTCAAGGCGTACTCCCTTTGCGACCGCTTTGAGGAGCTGCGCCTGGGCCTTCATCAGGGCTTCCCCGCGTTTACGGGCCGAGATGTCCCGCGATGCGCCAACGACGCCGATCACTTTTCCGGTTTTATCCCTGAGCGGAACGCGCGACATCATCAGCCAGCCTTCGCCTCTCAGGCGGCGCTCCTCGAATCCAAGATCGGGTTCGCCGGTCTCCATGACGCGTCGCTCGATGACAGCTATGGCATCAGCCGCCGCCGAAGGATGGATATCGGATTCAGTCAGCCCGACCATATCCTCTATGCGCTCAAGTCCGTTGTTCAGGACAATGGCCCTATTGGCGAAGAGGAATCGGCCTTCCAGATCCTTTGCGTAGATGTAGTCGGGCACATGGTTGATCATGGCCTCGAGCCAGTCGTAACGCTCGGCAAGACTGGGCTCGCTGGACTGCGGAAGCTCATCCGCCAAGTGCGCGTGCGCAACCGGTTCTTCGGCATCCGCCGGTACCGTAGCCGCAACCTGTTGTCCACTTGCCGCCTTGTACATCTGTCCCTCACAATCCACGCTTTGCTACAGTGTGAGCAAATCGTTATGTATCAGTGAAAGTCCCGTTGCGGGACTGTGGTATCTCGGTCTTCTGTGGCGACATCGTAAATCAGTCGTTGACGACAATATTCCCGTTCAAAAATTCCCTCGCTGCGCCGTCGCTTAAAACGCGATGTCTGGAGAATTGCCGCCGCTATCACGCCAAATAAACACGCCGGCGCCCCGCCTCCGATGACGGAGACGAGGCGCGGGTCCTACAGCAGTTGTCCTTTAAAGGTGCTTATGCTGCTGCGAACGGCACAGCCACGAAGGTCTTGTTGCCGTCGCGCTGGATCAGGAGCAGGACGGATTTGCGGCCTGCCTTGCCGGCTTCAGCGACCGCGCTCTGGACTTCATGGGCATTATGGACCGCTTTGTCGTTGACCGAGACGATGATGTCGCCCTGCTGGATGCCGGCTGCTGCTGCCGGCTTGTCCGGATTGACGCTGGCGACAACGGCGCCCTCGACATTCTGCGGCAGGTTTAGCTGTTGCTTGACATCAGGGGTCAGGTTGGCGAGACCGACGCCGATGCTCGGCTGGTTGGACGGCTGAACTTTACCGTCACCCTTGTCGTTGGCCGCCTGCTTACTGTCGTCGTTGCCGCCGACAGTGACGTTCACATCGATGCTCTTGCCATTGCGCCACACAGTGAGCGACCGCTTGTCACCCGGAGAAAGATCGGCAACCAGGCGCGACAGATCCTTGGGCGTCTTGACGGTTTCGCTGCCGACGGCCGTGACGATGTCGCCGCTCTTGAGACCGGCATCAGCGGCCGGCGTTCCATCGCTGACATTCGCGACCAAGGCGCCCTGCGGCTGCGAAAGGCCAACGGCAGCGGCGACATCGGCCGTGACCGGCTGAATGGCGACGCCGAGATAGCCGTGATCGATCGAGCCGTTCTTTTCAAGCTTGGCGACGATCGCCTTGGCTTCATCCGAGGGAATGGCGAAGCCGACGCCGACGCTGCCGCCATTGGGCGAGTAGATGGCGGTGTTGATGCCGACGACATTGCCATCGCGGTCAACCAGCGGGCCGCCGGAATTGCCGTGATTGATCGGAGCGTCGATCTGGATGAAATCGTCATAGGGGCCGCTGTGCAGGTCGCGGCCGCGGGCCGAAACAATGCCGGCGGTGACGGTCGTACCGATACCGAAGGGATTGCCGATCGCCAGGATCTGGTCGCCGAGCTTCAACTTGTCGGAATCACCCCAGGCAACGGTGGCGAGTGGCTTCGGCGCCTTGATCTTCAATACAGCCAGATCGGACTTGGCGTCGGCGCCGAGGAGCTTGGCCGGCAGCTCGGTGCCGTCATCGAGCGTCACCTTGATGTCGGTGGCATTTTCAATGACGTGGTTGTTGGTGACGATGACGCCGTCCGCGCTGATGATGAAGCCGGAGCCGAGTGCCATGGGGCGCTGCGATGGACGATGTTGCGGCGCTTGTTGCTGCGGGAAGGGGATGCCCTGGTTCTCGAAGAACTGGCGGAATTGCTCATCCATCGGGGAGTCGCCGACATCCGCGCTGGTGTCGGTGGCCTTCATCGTCGTGGTGACGGTGACGACTGCCGGCTTGTCGGCGTCGACGATCGACGCGAAGGAACCGCTTGGCGCAATGATACCGCTGGGTTCGGCGGCGGCTATGGCAGCGGGTGTGCTGAAGGCGAAGGGCAGGGCGCCTGCGCCGACGATGATGGCCGCTCCGACGATGGCTGCGGCGCGATGCTTGCGAAGTAGATTTGACATGGCAAATGTCCCTTACGAGATCGTTGCGATATGGCGACTTGGGCCCATGCCGGGAACCAGGCGTCGAACGGAGTGCCGTTTCTAGTCCTTCTGGAGAACTGCGATTATTCGAAGTTACTGCGGAATTTGCAGTAGAAAGAAGAAATGGCGCTGGATGTTTATATGATCCGCCCGATGAGATTTACAAATTAAATATTGATCATGTTTATATTACAATTTTGCAAGACATTACTAGAATTTAATGTTGAAATGCCCGAATTTCTTCACGTTTATTGTTTATGCGCCGTCCGCCTGAGGCCAGCGCTTCAACGCTTCCGAACCGAGTTCGGTCAGAGCGTAAATGCCGCGGTCGACGCGTTCAAACCAGCCATAGACATTGTGCTGCAGGATCTTTGCGGCTTCGGGAGCGTTGGCGCGAATATCTCTAGGACGCTGTTGTCCGTTCTGGATTGCCATCGCACAGGCAAGCGCCTGCTGGCGATAGGCGGTCATGATCGGTGCGCGCGTGCTGCCGCCGAGCGCGGGGTCGCCCTTGCGCCGCTTATGTTCCTCGACAAGACGTGACCGCCGGCGGACATTCTTGCGCGGCATCGGCGAGACGGGGCTCACGATGACGTCAACCGTGCCGTTGTCGGAGACGGCCAGCATGCCGAAACCGAGGCGGCGGCAGAGATCGCGAAAACGGCGGTCGTTTTCTCGCCCCTTGCCCTTCGCCGAGACGCGAGCAGCAATCCACACTTCATCGCTTGCCGCCGCCCGATCGACCGCCTGCAGCACGAGTTCGAGATTAAAGACCAGCTTCAATTCGCAGATCACGACGACAGGCGGCTCGTCGCCACTTAGGCCGACAAGATCGCAACTGCCGATTTCGCCCTTTGCCGTGTAGCCGGCCGCTTCCAGGAAATTCTTGATCGGAAGATAAAGCGCCGTCTCCAAATCCTGCCCTCTGCATATCTTATAGTCAGCGTTCTACGTGATTCGCGATGCCAGAAAGTCAATAAAGGCGCGGATGCGGGCGGCAAGATAGTCATGGCCGGCATAAACGGCGTGGATCAGCTCGACATCTCCCGCATTGAAATCGTCCAGCACTGGCACCAGCACGCCGGCCTCGATATCCGGCTGCACATGAAAATATCCGACGCGGGCAAGGCCAAGACCGGCGAGACAGAGGCTGCGCACCGTCGGTCCATTGTTGGCTTGCAGATTGCCATAGACCGGTTTCACGAATTCCGATCCGGTGGCCGGATCGCGAAAGGGCCAGCCTTCGACGGTCGGGCGGAAATTAAAGGTCAGGCAATTGTGGTGGTCGAGATCGTCCGGTGTCGCCGGCATGCCGTGTTTTGCCACATAGGCCGGTGACGCAACGATGACGCGTCGTCTTTCAAGCAGCTTGCGGGCTTTCAGCGAACTGTCGCGCAATGGTCCGGAGCGAATGGCGACATCGGCCCGTTCGCCGACGATATCGATGATGTTGTCGCTGAGCGAAATATCGAGTTCGACCTCCGGGTAGAGCGCCAGGAAATCCGGGATGAGCGGCACGATGCAGCGCACCCCGATGGCAACGGAGGCGCTGACGCGCAGACGCCCGCGCGGGACCGCGGCACCTCCGGCAGTCACCATGCGCTCCGTCTCCTGTATTTCGGCGAGGATACGTTGAGCCCGCTCGAGATAGACCTCTCCCTCCGGCGTCAATTGCAGCGAGCGCGTGGTGCGTACGAGCAGGCGCGTCCCGAGCCGGTCCTCCAGGCGCGTGACGAGCTTGCTGACGGCAGACGGCGACAGGCGCAATTTCCGTCCCGCCGCCGAGAAGCTGCGAAGCTCGGCAACCTGCGCGAAGACGTCCATTTCACCGGCTCGATTATCCACGCTTCCCTCTATCTTTGAATTCAATTCACAAGTGTTGAGTTTATGTAGCTAATTATCGATCGAATGTCTTGGGGCCATATTCTGTCCGAACAAGAACCAGTGCCGCCGGATATTGCCGACTGCCTTTTTCGATCGGGTCATCCCATGCCATCAGCTCTCTTTGCCTTGACGATCGCGGCCTATGCGATCGGCACAACCGAATTCGTCATCGTCGGTCTGCTGCCGACGGTCGCGACCGATCTTCATATTACCCTGCCGCTTGCCGGCCTCATCGTCAGCGTCTACGCGCTTGGCGTCACCTTCGGCGCGCCGATCCTGACGGCGCTTACCGGCCGCATCGAGCGCAAGCCGCTGCTGCTCGGCCTGATGGCGCTGTTTGTCGCCGGCAACGGCATGGCGGCTTTGAGCCCCGGTTACGAGCCGCTGCTTGTCGCCCGCGTGCTTTCGGCCTTCGCACATGGCGTCTTCTTTTCCGTCGGATCGACCATCGCGGCCGATCTCGTGCCGGAAAACCGCCGAGCCTCGGCGATTGCCATGATGTTCATGGGGCTGACGGTCGCAATCGTCACCGGCGTGCCGCTCGGCACATTCATCGGCCAGACCTTCGGC
Organism: Martinezella paranaensis; assembly: GCF_014200235.1. Taxonomy (NCBI): domain Bacteria; kingdom Pseudomonadati; phylum Pseudomonadota; class Alphaproteobacteria; order Hyphomicrobiales; family Rhizobiaceae; genus Martinezella; species Martinezella paranaensis. The sequence goes on from NZ_JACHBI010000005.1 coordinate 148,015, forward strand.
TGGCGGGCTACCTTTGCCGCCGTCGCCGTCCTCGGCGTCATCGCTTTTGCCGGCATTGCCTTGCTGCTGCCGTCAAATCTGAAGAAGGCGCCGCCGGCCGGTATCGGCGAGCAGATCCGCGTTCTCGGAAGCGGCCGGCTGCTGATCGTCTTCGCCATGACGGCGCTGGGCTATGGCGGCACCTTCGTCGCCTTTACGTTCTTGGCCTCGATACTGCAGGAAGTGACAGGCTTTGCGGCCTCCGCCGTCAGCCTGATCCTGGTGCTCTACGGCGTTGCCATCGCGATCGGCAATGTCGTCGGCGGCCGCCTTGCCAACGGCAATCCGGTCAAGGCGCTGACGGGACTCTTCATCGCTCAGGCGATCGTACTCGTGCTTTTCAGCTTCACGGCCGTTTCGCCGTGGCTGACAATTCCGACACTGGCGGCTCTCGGCTTCCTGTCCTTCGCAAATGTGCCGGGCTTGCAGCTCTATGTCGTCCAGCTTGCCCGTCAGGTGCGTCCAGCCGCGGTCGATGTTGCCTCGGCGCTGAACATTGCCGCCTTCAATCTCGGTATCGCCGCCGGCGCCTGGATCGGCGGCCTGGTGGTGGAATCCTCGCTTGGCCTCGGCGCCACGCCCTGGGTCGGTGCGATCCTGGTCGCCGCTGCCCTTGGCCTCACCCTCTGGAGCGGCGCGCTCGACCGCCGCTCTGCCTCTGTGGCGCAGCCTATCTCCTGCGCCGCCTGATGGCTCAGTCACAGCGACCGTTAAATTTCGTAACAAATAAGAACACAACGCAAAATACCAGTGAGCATAGTGGGCGAGTTGGATGCAGCGCGCGAGCCGGAAGGCCATGTCTGCTGCCAAGCCAACTCCAAGCGCCTCATCGCAAGAGGCCTGCACATAAGCTGAAGGGACCAGTGCCGGGAGCGCGTTAGATCGCTCTCCTATTGGAAAGAAACGACAGAGGAAATGCCAATGAGGGTTACCTTCATCGCCTTGAGTGTGGCGGCTGCAATTACGATGGGCCTTGTCAGTCCCGCTATTGCTCAAGTTGTCGTTCACGAGGATCAATCGTCGAGCGACGACTACTCTGATCGGGACCAAACGGAGTCCGATTTTCTTCATGCCTGGAACCGACATCACGATGCAGCCAACAGATGGGGCGAGCGTCGCGACAATTTCGGTCCGGATGATGTTATACGCCTCCTGGAACGGCGCGGTTATCAAGTCAGAAATTTAAAGGACGTCGGGGTCCGTTATCTGGTTGAGGCGACGCGCGGCGACGATAATCTCCTCGTGAGCGTATCTCGAGGAGGCGAAATTATGGGCGTAGTGCACGATAGCGGCTATTGAGAGGTCGGTGGGGCTATCGCCTAGAGCAGTTCCGCGCTTCACGGAATCGCGGAACTGCTCTATCTCTTTGTTTTCACGCAATTCCGGACGGAAAACCGCTACGCACTTTTCCTGGAATTGCTCTAAGACTGCCCTACCGCAAAATTCGAAGGGAGCCGCAACAAGCGGCTCCTTTCGCGATTACGCTTCGAAATCTAGTTCGACCTTGGAAACGGCAATTGACGACGGCAATAGCGGCTGGCGGTTACGTTTGCCGAAGTGCCGTTTGAAGCCGAAGACATTGTTGATCAGGCTTTTCGTATAGAGACCGGGGCCGCTCGAATAGATGCGCCAGCCGCCATCGACGGCGATGTCGCCGGCCTTGACGCGACCCCAATCATCGGACGCGTGATAGCGATCAGCGAACGCGGCGTCGCTGCTGCTGAAATAGGTGTTGCGCTGGCGCAGCGATGCATGGTCGAGCCGGCCGCTGACCGCGATCGGATTGGCGAGTGCCAGCGCGTTCCAGACGCCTTCGGCATCCCCGTCGATAGCCAGCGCCTCGCAATAGCGCAGATGCGCATGCACATACATCAGCCCGATCTCGCGTCCGAAGAAGGACGAGGATTCGGCGCGGCGGAACAAAGTCTCGGGGCCGCCGGCATAGGTCGCCGGCTTTTCCATCAGTCTCACGCCATCCGGGAAAAGGAGATTGTCCTCGATCAGCTTCATGTGCGCATGCCGCTGTTCCGGCGTAAAGAGGCCACCCAGCATCGGCTGCGTCATTGCGATCAGCGAATAATGCAGGCCGGTGCGCGTATCCTGCGGATGCAGCAGCAGCTCGACGCCATCATGGCTCGGATCGAAGACGCCGTAGCCCGCGACGACGCCGTCGCGCATCAGGAGGCGGTTGAAATCGCTGCGCATGGCGGCGGCCGTTTCCTCGAGCGCCTCCGCTTCTCCGCTGCGGCTGCACAGCGTCAGGATCGCGGCGTACCGCACCACTTGCTCGTAAAGCAGAGAGACGGTCCAACTGCTGACCATCCAATCGCGCAAATGCGGATCAGCCGGTTGCAGGCTGTCGTTCCAATCGCCTTCGCCATAACGGATCAGGCTGGTGCCGGGCACGAAACGGCTGCGCACGGTGTCGAGCAGCTTATCGATATGCGCGGAAATCGTCGCTGTCTCTTCGGTCCGTTGCATCGTGTCGTCGGCGCGCCACGGCACGGTTTCGGCCAGGAAGGCAAGATCGCCGGTCGTCTCGATATAATCGCAGAGCGCCTTCAGCGGCCAGACGACGATATCGCCATGGCTCTCGCCGGCGCGGATATTGGCATAGGGCTCCAGCATGAACCATTGCGGCCAGTCGCCCCGGTCGCGATATTGCTCGGAAAAGACGGTGCTCAGAACCTGCTTCACCTCGACATCGTGTTCATAGGCGAGCAGGAATTCCACCGGTCCCTGGCAGACGTCGCGCGTCCCCCAGGCGGCACCCGTATATTGTTCGAGGCCGTGCGGCACGCTCAGATGTACGATCGCATCATGCGCAAGCCAGGGCAGCATCACCGCCTGCGCGGTAAGGTCCGGCCCATCGCCGTCGATGCGGGCGCCCCGCGTCACATGGTTCCAGAAGCGCTGTGCAGGAGCGAGCATCTCTTCACTGCTGACGCCAGCCTTATACCGTGCGGCAAGACGCTCACCCGCCGCCGTGTCGGTCATCGATCCGGTGACGGCAAAGCTGAAGCTTTGGGTCGGGCGCGACTTGAGCGCGATGAAGGGGCCATTACGAGACGTGCCGTCGCTATAGAGAAGCTCATCCCCGCCGATCGCCTCGAAAACATCCGGCGTCGAGGTGACGAGGTGGTATGCGGCTTGCGGATAGCGATCCCAAAGCCAGGACGGCTGGGGCCGGAACGAGATCTGCTTGGCCGCAGCGTCGATCTCGATGTTTGCAACGGCTTCATAGTCGCGTTCGCCGAGCACGATATGGCCGAATACCAGGAAACGGCAGGCCGCGCCTTCGACCGCAACATTCCACTGCATGGACGGGTCGTCGCCGCAAGCAATTGCAGTCACCGTGATGGTCCGGCCGGCGAGCCGGTAGATCCAGCGGACATCACTCAACCCGATGTCGAAAGCAGCGGGAACGCTGAGGAGGCGCCAGCCTTCGCCGAAATCCACGAGGATACGCAGGCCGCTCGCCCGCGTCAGATTATAGGGGTCGCGGGAGACCGAGAAGAGCTTGTGGAAGGAGGTATTGCCGATCGTCAATTGAGCGGCAAAGATGCCCTGCATCCAGCAGGTCGCGGCCAGCGTCTGGTCATCCAGCAGCATGTTCTGGCCGCTGCGGACGATGGCGCCGTGACGGCGTGCGACGACACGCTCTTTCTCACGCAGTACGATATGGCGGTTCAGCGTGCCTTCCGGCACGAAGAAGGAATAAAGCTGGCCATCGATGCGTTCTTCCAGCATCCGCTTGGGATAAAGCCGCTCGATCGTCGCTTCGTCCAAAGGCTCGGTCACGAACAGCGGCGCGTCCTGCACGAGGCTGCGAACCGGCGTTTCGCCGGCAATATCGGTCTTTACCAGTTCGCTCGGGGCCTGCGGTAGGACATCAAGCCTTGCAAGGTCGGCATCGCTGGAAGCTGCGGGATGATCGGCAACGAACAGGCCGAAGAATGTTGTGGTTGCCGCAGTCTTTGGCGTGAGCGTGAGCGGCTTCGACTGGATTGCCGGGCACGCGACCTCGTGCTGTCGGCGCGTGCTCGGCAGGCTTTCACCAAAGCCTGGCACCATCTGCGCATCGCCGCTTGGGGCAGGCACCACCAACTGGATCGCGTCCGTGGCATAGGCGGCCGCGCCATCGAGGCAGCCTTGCGCCAGCCAAGGATTGCGCCCGCCGCCCTGCTTGAGATTTTGTCGGTTCATCACGACCGGGCCGAAGGCGGAATGCTCGGCAATATGATGGTCGATATATTGCGAAGCATAGGCCTCGCTGTTCATCAGGAAACCGCGATCGCCGAGGCCGACGTCCTGCACCAACACGAGATCGGCCGAAAGCGCGTCGCCGGTCGTATTTTCAAGCGAAACCTGCCAGAACCAGGCGCTTTCGTTGGAATGGAGCTGCAACCGCACCGTATGCCTGATGCCAGCGGTTTCGCCGCCCCAGCAAAAGCTCGCCTCGTCCTGGCCGAAACGCACCGCAGCTTTCGGACCAACGATTTCGGCGACCTCGGGCTGCGAGCCGCCGACGCGCAGATAGAGGCGCCCGATGCCGCCATAGACAGGCGACCCCAGCACCTGGTTGATCATCACGCCACCCTGCTTGTCAGCGAAGTCGATGGCAAACAGCGTGCCGTTCGGCAGCGCCGATACCGACAGGCCGGCAGTATTGGAAAGCGTGGAAAGACCGAGTTCTTCGCGCCGTGGCGTCTGAAAGCTGCGATTGGATTCCAAGGACATAACCGGTGTCTCGCTGATTCATGGGTCGGGTGAGCGACACTAGATCATAAGCCGCCGCTCGATCATAGGAGGCAATTTGCCGTTTCCGATCGCAATGTTTCGCAACGCCCTTTTCGGTCCGTGACCGGCATCATCGAGGCCGGGCTGTACCTGCAACCTGATTGGCCGTGCGAACAACAGAGGAAAGATCGGCATCGTCCCAAGCCTCTTTCGACACGCCCTTGATGCGAAACGTCTTACTCTCGCCGGGCATCAAGTTGACCAGCATATCGTCGACCTCGGCATTCGGACTGATGCGGTCGGCAAATAGGCAGAGATCGCGCAGGAAGGATTGCGCCGTGATCGTGACGGCGATGCCGTCGGCGATCTGTTCGGCCTGAAGCTCGAAGCGAGGCTCCGGATATTGCAGCTTCATATCCTTTTCGAAGAACCACCAGGCTTCAGTATCGCCGAGGCGGGCACGCAGGAACTCGCGCTCAGGATTGCCGGGCGTCGCAACATCCTTGGGAATCGGGATTTCGGCATTTTCGAAGCGGTCGCAGAGGATGCGCCAGACGGAGTGGCGGGCGAGAAGCGTGCCGTTGAAATCGAAGCGCTCGATGGCGAAGGGGACGCGCCAGAACAGGGTCGCATCATTGACGGCGATCGCGGCGAGACCATCGCCGCGCGGCTGGATCGTCAGGAGATGCGGCGCATAGCTGTTACGCAGGGCGTACCAGAGCGGCTTCTTGCGACCCGCACCGTCAATCGCCGCCCAGGAGGTCACCGGCCAGCAATCGTTGAGCTGCCAGACGATCGCTCCCATGCAGGCGGGGCGATGCGAACGCATATGGTCGACACCGACGCTGATGGCTCGCGCCTGGTTGAGCTGGGTGACGAAAAGCCAGTCGTCGAAGTTTCCCGGGGCAGGAAACCAACCTTCCAATCCCTTGATCAGCTTGTCGTTGCCGCTGGTCGCCTTCTGGTGATGCAGGACGCCGGGCGATGCGGGCGCTCGATTTTTCTCCCGCACGGATTCGGTAAGTGTCGCGTAGGTCGGCGGTGCCTGCCAGCCGAACTCTGAGCAGAAGCGCGGAATATAGTTGCGGTAGGTCTCGTATCCGACCTCGTTCCAGACATCCCAGATATGCTTGCAGCCATGCTCGTCGGCATTCGGCGCAATATCCATCGAGCCGGAATAGGGGCTCCCGGGCCAATAGGGCCGCGTCGGATCGATCTCAGCGACCAGTTTCGGCAGCAGGTCGAGATAGTAGCCGGCGCCCCAGGGGCGATTGGCGAGCACATCCTGCCAACCCCAGTCGAAATAGCCCCAGATGTTTTCGTTGTTGCCGTTCCAGAGCACCAGCGAGGGATACGGCATCAGCCGGGTGATCGCCTCGCGCGCCTCCGCCTCGATCTCGCCATAGACCGGTTCCTCCTCCGGATAGGCGGCGCAGGCGAAGAGGAAATCCTGCCAGACCATGATACCCGCGGCATCGCACTCTTCGTAGAAGATATCGGTCTCGTAAATGCCGCCGCCCCAGACGCGAAGAATATTCATATTGGCGTCGCGTGCCTGGGCGATCCGCACGCGATAGCGCTCGCGCGTCACGCGCGGCAGGAAGCAATCCTCCGGAATCCAATTGGCGCCACGGGCAAAGATCGGCACGTCGTTGATGACGAGGGTAAAGGCGGAGCCGATGTCATCAGGCGCGGTGTCGAGCCGCACGGAGCGAAAGCCGACGCGGCGTTGCCAGCGATCCAGCGTCGCTCCGTCGGAGCCCAGAAGCTGAAGATCGAGATCGTAAAGCGGCTGATCGCCGAGCCCATGCGGCCACCAGATTTCCGGATTGTCGATGCGGCATTCCACGAGGGCATGTGTCTCGCCCTGCGCTATTCGGACCTCGGATCGCTTGCCGCGGATCGACATCACGAGAGCGGCGCTATCCGTGCCTTCGGCGGCCCATTCGATCTCGATGCGCAGGCGCGCGACACCGTCACTGCCTTGCAAAGCGATTTCCGGACGGACAACGGCGAGACGCGCCTTCGACCAGCTCTCGATGGCGATCGGCTTCCATATGCCTGAGGTGACGACGCTCGGCCCCCAATCCCAGCCGAAATTGCAGGCCATCTTGCGAATGAGGTTGCCGGGTCCGGGATAGTTGGCCGGAATATCGGCGGCCGAACCGAGCGCGCTGCGGACTGCCTCGCCATGAGCATAGGCGGAATCGAAGTCGACGATCAGCTCGTTCCGGCCCTCTTTGAGATGCTCGAGAATATCGAACCGATAGCCGCGGTGCATATTGCTGGTCTCGCCGAGCAATGTGCCGTTCAGCTCCAGACGCGCCGCCGTATCGAGCCCGAGACAGGAGAGATCGACGCGATCCGCCTCTTCGTCGTCCCAGTCGAAAGCTACCCGATAGCGCCAGGCCGAGCGGCCGATCCAGTCCTGGGAGATCTCGTTGACATCCAGATAAGGGTCGGTGATGAGCCGGGCCGACAGCAAATCGAGATGTACATTTCCAGGCACGGCGGCCGGGATCGTCGCGGGCAGGGAGGGGGCCGTGGACGGTGCGCGAAGGCGGGAAACGGTCCAGCCCGTGTCGAGTGCCAGTTTCTTCATGCTTGCGGTCCGTCATGAAATGGATTGTGTCAAATCTGCCGTGGCTCTTTGGGAGGCTGGATGAACTGCAGCCCGGCATGAAGATGACGATTCATATGATAGGCATAGGCGATGCGATCCCGCTCTTTCAAGGCAGCGATGATATCGCAATGTTCGTCATGGGCGCTTTCCACAGCGGCGCGGGAGCGCTTGCCGGCCTCCATCAGTCGCTGCAGCAGCGGCTGCAGAATACCATAGACCTGTGACAGCGTGCGGTTGTCGGCAAAGCTGATCAGCTCGGCGTGGAACTTGAAATCGAATTCCGCCGCTTCCGACAGTTCCGGTGCAAGTCTCATGGCGTCGTTGATGGCTTCCAGCCGCGCAATGGCGGCTTCGTCGATGGTCTGAAACAGAAGATCGGAGAGATTGACCTCGATCAGCCGACGAAACCCCTGGATGTCCAAAAAGCTTTCGGCGGACATGTCGATGGCGAAGGAGAACAGTTCCATCAGCGCCTGTTGGCGGCGGTCGGTGATGACGGCGCCGACCTTCTGCCGGCTTTCGACGATGCCATAGGCCTTCAGGATGCGTATCGCTTCGCGCACGGTATTGCGGCTGCTGTTGAACATCGCCGCCAGCTCGATTTCCGAGGGCAGGGCGTCGCCGAGCCCGAGATTGCGCTCGCGCATCAGCCGCCGGATCGCGTCGACCACCTGGTCTACCGCCGATCCCTTATCCTCGATCTCAGCGGTTTCCATTGCCATGCGTCCTCCAACTGCCGAAAGGATATTGTTGGTCAATAAAGGATGTCAAGCACGGGAGATAATAGACTTTCGCGGGTTTATGGATATGTTGACCAACAAATAAGGGAGACATGGCATGGAGAGCTGTTGGCGTTGGTTCGGGCCGAAGGATTTCGTTCCACTCGTTCACGCGCGTCAGGCCGGCGCCACGGGTATTGTCACGGCACTCCACGAAATCTCCCATTCCCGCGTGTGGACGCCCGAGGAGATCGAGGCGCGCAAGACCCTCGTGGAGGCGGCAGGCATGCGGTGGAGCGTCTGCGAATCGATCCCTGTCCCGAGCGCCATCAAGCTCGGTGGTGCCGGCGCTACTCAGGCGATCGGCGTCTGGAAGGACACGCTGGTCAATCTCGCCCGAGCCGGCATCAAGACGATCTGCTACAACTTCATGCCGGTGGTTGATTGGACGCGCACGGACCTGCGCTTCGAGATGCCGACAACGGCGCTTGCCCTGCGTTTCGACATGGTGGAGTTCGTCGCTTATGACATTTTCGTCCTACGCAGAAAAGGTGCCGAGACGAGCTATGGGCCAGAGCTTTTGCAGCGTGCCGAAGAGCGGCTGAAGGGGCTTTCGGAGGAGGCGGTTCGCCGGCTGGAGAGCAATATCATTGCCGGACTTCCGGGCGGCGAGGACAGCTACGGGCGAGAGGCGATCCGTGCCGCCATCGAATCCTTTGAGGGACTGACGGCGGAGGATCTGCAGGCGAACCTCGACAATTTTCTGCGCGAGGTCGTGCCGGTCGCCGCCGAAGTTGGAGCGCGGCTCGCCATCCATCCCGACGATCCGCCGATTTCGCTCTTCGGCCTGCCACGGGTGGTTTCGACGGCGGCGGATCTCCGCCGTATCGTCAGCAGCGTCGATCATCCCGCCAACGGCCTGACGCTATGCGTCGGCTCCCTCGGTTCGCGCGCCGACAATGATGTGCTCGCCATCGCCCGCGAATTTGCGCCGCGCATCAATTTCGCCCATCTGCGCGATGTGGCGATTGAGCCGGACGGTTCCTTTGTCGAGGCCGCCCATCTGGAGGGGCGCAGCGATATGTACGCGATCCTTCGCACGCTTCTGGCGGAGGAGGCTCGTCGCCGCGCCGATGGCCGGCCGGACCAACTGATTCCGATGCGCCCGGACCACGGGCACCTGATCGGCGACGATGTCGATAAGCCGACCAATCCCGGCTATTCGCTCATCGGGCGGCTCAAAGGCCTGGCGGAACTGCATGGCGTCATCCACGCGATTGGCAAAACCGACGAATTATCAAAGCATTGGAAGAACTTTTAGAAGTTGGGTGAAGCGGCTTTCATCGCTTTGAACTGACGGGAACAAAGACATCCCAATGTCTTTCGGAACTGCCGTCGATCGTCCTGCTGCAGGTCACGGCGACATTCGGCGCGGACAGGCCGTAGGTTTTGGGAACCCATTTGGCCGTCAACGGGACGGCGCATCTCGGCACCTGAATCTTCAGATTCGGGTCAAGCACCTCCCAATGGGTGCCGCCAGACATATTTTCGCTGGCGATGAATTGCCTCGCTTTTTCCCTTATCTCGAAAAGACCGTGTTTCACGCCGTTCGTCCTGTCGTCTTCTATACCGTGATAGCTGGTGCCGGAAGCCAAACAATTCGGCGCGGCTCCAGCCAACAGGTATAGGAAGAGAAACGGTGTTCGCCATCGGTTCATGAGCCTCTTGTCCTTGTGAGAATGCCAGGTGCGTTTGCCACAAAATGATCTATCGAAAAATCCTCATATCGCATGTCGGAAAGTTGGATCGACGACCGTCCTTGGAACAGCCCGTCCTTTTGGGCCAACCCGCAAATCCGTTCCGAGGAGACGATCATGACCGATGCAGCAGAACAAACGCAATCACAGCAGCCCAAGGTGCCGGTACTCGGCGGCCTGGTGCCTTATTTGACCGTGGGCGGCGCCGTGAAGGCGGCCGAGTTCTACAAGCGCGCCTTCGGTGCCGAACAGGCCTTCATGTATCCGGCCGACGAGCAGGACCGGACGATGCATATCCATCTCTATATCAACGGCAGTTCCTTGATGCTCTGCGACGCCTATCCGGAACATGGTCACGCGCTGGAAAAACCGCAGGCTTTTACTCTGCAATTGCTTGTCGATGACATCGATGCCTGGTGGAAACGCGCCGCCGATGCTGGCGCCGAGGTCGTCATGCCGCTTGAGGTGATGTTCTGGGGCGACCGCTGGGGCCAGCTTCGCGATCCCTTTGGCGTCATCTGGTCCATGAACGCGCCGGTTAAGAAATAAACTCTGCAGAGCAAGGCCCGGGTTCGAAGAGCGCGAACCCTGGTCTTCTCGAAGACGTGCCGCGATAGCGACCGTGAGTTTTATGATCGGCCTTCTGGGTGCCATCTTTCAGCGCAAAAGACGTTTGATAAAGACAACTTGAACGAAGTTTTTCATACGGTTCTGGAGATGGCGTGAAGAAGCTGATGGCTATTGCGATCTTGTGCGTTTGTCTTGTCGTAGGAACGCTCTATGCCATTGCGGGCGGCGATTATCCGCCGCTCAAAGACGGCGATCTGATTTTTCAGACATCGACCAGCAAGCAATCAAGCGCGATCATATTCGCCACTGGCTCCGCCTTTTCACATATGGGCATCATCAAAAACGACAATGGCGTAGTCACGGTCATCGAGGCCGCGGCAAAGGTCAAGGAAACACCGCTGAAAACCTGGGTCAATCGCGGCTTGTTGGGACGGGTAGCGATCTATCGCGATCCACGCCTCACGCCCGAAACCGCACGGCAGCTTCTGTCCCACGCCCAGGCACTCTACGGCAAACCCTACGACCTCTTTTTCTCGTTCAATAACGATGCGATTTACTGCAGCGAACTGCCCTATCTCGCGTACAAAGCTATGGGCATTGAGATTGGCAAAGTGCAGAAAATATCTGAGCTACACATCGACAACATGCTTGTCAGAAACCTGGTGCAATCACGATGGCAGCGCGACAGCGAATGTACTGGGCGCGGTTACGATTTCGATCAGTGCTATCAATACATCCTCAATCAGAACCTCGTGACACCCGTGAGCATCGCCGATGATCCGAATCTCAGGATGATCTATTCGAACTACCCGCTGTGATGGCTATGTCCAGTCCGCGTTGTCGACGTCAGCCTAATCAGAGAGCAGGGTTCGCGTCAGCGGGTGTATGGGGTCGGTTAGGCCGTCCAATATTGTGAAGTGATTTTGATCCGGCTCGACGATAGCGGCGGTTGCAGCTCCGAGGCCGGTCCAGATATTGGCAAGCAGAGCATTCTGGCGGATGAATTCGGCGCGTTCGGCGCCGCCGACCCAGCAGGTGAGGCGGACATTTTCCGCGGGCTCCAGTAGGGCCGGGCTTTCCGCCATGGCTTCGGCGGCGTCGATGCGCAGATATTCGTTCATGGCCCTCTTCATGATCGGGCGCAGGTCGTGCAGCCCGGAGATGGAGACCACATGGCGAATGCGGGCCTGGATGGAGGCCGCGAGCGGAGAGGTCGCGGTGACCATGCGGGTTGCGAGCTGGCCGCCGGCCGAATGTCCGGCGAGCATCATGGGGCCATCGACCATATCGGCGGCAGCGCCGATCGCCGCCGCAACCTCCTTGGCGATGACCGTGAGGCGATTTTCAGGACACAGCGTGTAGGAGGGGATGGCGACCGCGTAACCATTAGTGATCGGGCCGGCGGCGAGATGCGACCAATAGCTCTTGTCGAGTTCCAGCCAATAGCCGCCATGGATGAAGACCACCAATCCCTTCGGGCTCCTAGCGGGCAGGAAGAGATCGAAGCGATTGCGCTCGCCAAGCCCATAGGCGAGGTCGAGTTTGGCGCGACCGGTCGTGGCCAGGCTATCGCGGAAGGCCTGTGCTGGCTCCACCCAGGCTGCCGGCCAGCGGTCACCGCCGACCACATAGGCGTCGCTGGTATAGGCACTTTCCCAGTCGGTAATGCTGAAATAGCTCATCGCCCCATCTCCCAGCTTTGCGAGCGCCAATCCGATATCAGGTCACAGTCGACCGCACAGCGAAACGCGCATCCTTCCATGAACCGCTGCGCAGAATATCCTCCAGCACCTCCACCGCCCGCCAGACATCGCGATAGCCGACATAAAGCGGCGTAAAGCCGAAACGCAGGGTGGCGGGCGCGCGGAAATCGCCGATCACGCCGCGTTCGATCAAGGCCTGCATCACTTCGTAGCTGTTGCTGTGCATGAAGGAGACCTGGCTTCCGCGTTTTTCGCTGTCGCGCGTGGTTTCCAAGACGACGCCATGTTGGCCGCATTTGGCCTCGACCAACTGGATGAAGAGATCGGTCAGCGCGATGCTCTTCTTGCGAAGCGCGCCCATGTCAACCTCATCCCAAACGCCGAGCACGCCCTTCAGCGCCCGCAGCGACAGGATCGGCTGCGTGCCGCAGAGAAAGCGTTTGATGCCCTCGCCACCGGCAAAATTCTGCTCAAAGGCGAAGGGGCGGGCATGACCCCACCAGCCGCTGAGCGGTTGGGTGATCGCATCATGGTGACGGCGGGCGGCGTAGATAAAGGCTGGCGAGCCGGGGCCGCCATTCAAGTATTTATAGGTGCAGCCGACGGCGAAATCGGCATTGGCGCCGTCGAGATCGACCGGCAATGCGCCGGCGCTGTGGCAGAGATCCCAGATCACTAGCGCACCCGCCTCGTGGATCCGGCGCGTCAGCGCTGCCATATCGCGCAGCTCGGCACTCTTGTAGTTGACATGATTGACCAGGACGACCGCGACCTGATCGTCGATCAGGTCTTCGATGGTGTCCGCATCCCGGCCTTCGAGGCGAAGGGTAACGCCTGGCCGCGTCGAGGCCACACCTTCGGCCATGTAGAGATCGGTCGGGAAGCTGTCGCCTTCCGCGACGATGACGCTGCGGCCCGGACGCATGGCGAGCGCGGCATGCAGGGTCTTGTAAATGTTGATCGAGGTCGAGTCGGTGACCACGGTCTGCCCGGGTGCGGCGCCGATCAGCCGGCCGATGCTGTCGCCGAGGTCGAGCGGCAGATGAAACCAGCCGGCGCTGTTCCAGCTACGGATCAGACCATTGCCCCATTCTTCCGTCGCCGCCTGCTGCAATTCGGCGAAAACGTCATGCGAGGCGGCGCCGAGCGAATTGCCATCGAGGTAGATGACACCTTCGGGCAGGGCGAAGCGGCTGCGGAAGGAACGCAGCGGATCGGCCGCATCCATGGCCTCGACAGCAGCGAGATCGGGAAGGCTGGTCATGACGTCGGCTCTCACTTTATTCGCGGATGGTTTCCCGGGCTGGCGCGCCGCCGCGGCTGCGCTTGATGCTTGGCAGGGCCAGCATCAGGAGGACGAACAGGCCGGTAGCGAGCTTCAGGTTCGGCGGCGGCATGCCGGCCGCGAGGCAGAGCGAGACGAGCTGGTAATAGATGATCGAGCCGACGAAGGGCGCGAGTAACTGCCTGAGCACGGTCTGCTTGCCGGTGAAGGCCTCGCCGATCATCAGCGCCGCGAGACCGTTGATCAAAATGCCGATGCCCATATTCACATCGGCAAAGCCTTGCGATTGCACCATTAGGGCGCCGCTGGAGGCGGAAAAGGCACTGGCCAGGCCGACACCGCCGATGGTCGCAGCCCAGACATTGATGCCCTGTGCTTCGGCCATATCCGGGTTGGAGCCGACGGCGCGCATGGCCGTGCCCTTTTCCGTCTTGAAATAGAGATTGAGGGCGATCAACACGATAACAGCGAGAATGCCGGCGATGACGATCTTGCTGGCCGGAAAGCCCGGCTGGGTCAGAGGCACCCAATCGAACACCGTCGGCGAGCCGAAGACCGAAAGGTTCGATTTGCCCATGATGCCGAGATTGATGCTGTAGAGCATCGTCGACATCAAGATGCCGGCGAGCAGCGTATGGATGCGGAAGCGCAGGTGGATGAAAGCCGTGCAGCAACCGGCGGCAAGACCAACGACGAAAGCCGAGATGATCGCCAGCGGCGGTGCGATGCCCGCGGCCAAGAGGATGCCGCAGACGCAGCCGCCCAGCGGAAATGCGCCTTCGCTGGTCAGGTCCGGAAAGCTCAGCATGCGGAAGGGGACCATGATCCCCAGCACGACGAAGCTCAGGATGAAGCTCTGCGCCAGGGTGACCGGGATGAGCGAGACGAAGCTCGAAACGGTTGTCTGAATGAAATCCATCATGATGTCAGCTCACCAGCAGCATGCGGTCGGTCTTGACGGCGAAGTGGCCGATCAGTTCGGGCACTGTGATGCGCCGCTTTCCGTCGCCGGTAATTTCAAGATGCACGCGGCCGGCATCAAGCATGATGATGCTGTCACCGAAATCGACGGCGTGCTGCATGTTATGCGTGACCATCAGGGTCGTCAGCTTCAGCGCCTCGACGGTCCGCACCGTCGCCTGCATCACGATGTCGGCCGTGCGCGGATCGAGGGCGGCGGTATGCTCATCGAGCAGCAGCACGTCGGGCGAACCGCCGACCGCCATGATAAGGGATAGCGATTGACGCTGGCCGCCCGAAAGAAGCTCCACCTTGGTATCCAGCCGGTTTTCGAGGCCGAGCCCGAGAACGGCGAGGCGTTCCTTATAGGCGGCGAGACGTGCGGCATTCAGGCCGGGGCGAAATCCACGGCTCTTGCCGCGCAGCTCCGCCAGGAGCATGTTTTCGCCGACGGTCATGCTGGCGGCGGTGCCCTTCATCGGATCCTGGAACACGCGGGCGAGGCGCGCGGCGCGTTTGTGGACCGGCATGTTCGTAACGTCATTGCCATTGATGAGGATCTGACCGGAATCGAGGCTGAGAGCACCGGAAATCGCATTCAGCATGCTGCTCTTGCCAGCGCCGTTCGAACCGATGACGACGCCGAATTCGCCGCTGTTGAGGGAGAGTGTCAGGCCGTTGAGCGCGATCTTTTCGTCGGGCTGGCCTCTATAGAAAACCTTGCGCGCGGATTTGATGTCCAGCATCCGTGCCTCCCCTGTACTGTAGGGTTATGAAATGGCGGCGCTTTGAACGCCGCCATGGATCAGATTGATCCTTCGAAGATGCCGCCTATTACTTCGTGAAGCAATTGCAATC
The DNA here is from genome assembly GCF_014200235.1 of Martinezella paranaensis. Classification (NCBI taxonomy): domain Bacteria; kingdom Pseudomonadati; phylum Pseudomonadota; class Alphaproteobacteria; order Hyphomicrobiales; family Rhizobiaceae; genus Martinezella; species Martinezella paranaensis. Next base: position 163,269 of record NZ_JACHBI010000005.1, read on the forward strand.
GGCAAGCGAGGCCGGAACGTCGGCCCCGAAAGCCTTCAGGACCGTCTTGTTGATCAACGGAGCATGGTCCTCATAGGCAGGACGCGACGGCGCGATGGTCTTGGGATCGCCACCCTTGAGGATCTTTGCCGCGATCCTGCCTGCGTTTTCACCGACCTGCTCATAGTTGACCGCGAAGCTTGCCGGGACGACGCCGCTGCGAACGGCTGCATCGTCGGAATTGACGATCGGGATCTGAGCTTGACGAGCGGCCGCGGCAACGGCGGTGATTGCCGGCTGCAACAGGTTCGAAGCGGGCGTGTAGATCACGTCGGCCTTGCCGGCGAGCGATGCGATGCGCTGTTGGATATCGTTGACGTTGTCGACGCCGACGGGGACCACTTCGAATCCGGCGGCCGGAGCAGCCTGCTTGACCTTTTCGATCAGGGCGGCGTCGTTGGCCTCGCCCGGATTGTAGGGCACGCCGATGCGCTTGGCATTCGGCAGCAGCTTCTTGGTGAAGGTCAAGATGGCAGCGATGTCCTGCAGGTCGCTTGCACCGGTGATGCCCTCATCGCCGGCGTCCCAGGAAGGCACGAGCTTGGCGGCGACCGGATCGGTCACGGCCGAGAATACGATCGGAATGCCGGAGCCGGCGAGCGCCTTCTTGGCGATTTGCGAGACCGGCGTCGTGATGGTGTACATCAGTTTCGGATGGTCCGACTGCAGCTTGGCGATCATCTGCGGCACCAGCGACGCATCGAAGCTGGTGTTGCTCTCGGTATAGACCACATCCTTGCCTTCGACGAAGCCATTGTCGGCCAGCGCCTTCTTGAAGCCGGCGATCGAAGCATTGAGCTGCGGATGTTCGCCGAAATTGGCGATCGCGATCTTGATCGGCTCGGCGCTTGCCGTGACGACGCTCGCCATGAACGCGCCGGCGACAACCAGCCCCGACAACCATCTGGATGTGGACTTCCTCATGATTTCCTCCCGGATTTTATAGAGAGCCTAGCTCTCTCAGCTTTGTTACCAGGGATCATAGCGGCTACGGTGTCCCTGTCAATTTGCGATATATGATATGCCCCATCAACGCGTTTGATATATAATTTGGCGTAGAGCGCGATTTATATATAATCCTACCGCGGAGACCGGGAACGACGCGATGCAGGACAAGGAACCCCTTACGAAGACGGAAGCGGCCTATTGGCTGCTGCGGCGGGATATTCTCAACACGAAGCTCCGGCCGGGTGCCGCGTTGAAGCTCAGCGCCTTGCGGGATGCCTATGGGGTCGGCTGGACTCCGCTGCGCGAAGCCTTGTCGCGGCTGGAGGCCGAAAAGCTGGTAACGGCCATCAGCAATCGCGGCTTTGCCGTCGCGCCGGTTTCCCGCACGGAGTTGGAAGACCTGATGCGGGCGCGGATGGTTGTCGAGCTGCCGCTGCTGCTGGAATCGATCGAGAAAGGCGGACCGGTCTGGGAATCCGCTGTGGTCACCGCGCATTACCGCCTCTCCCGCTGCAAGATCGTACCCGATGCCGCCTCCGAGGAGATGGCGGACGAATGGGATGAAAAGCATGCGGCGTTTCATGCCGCTCTCTTGAGTGCTGCGACATCGAGCTGGCTCCTGCGCTTTCAGAGCACGATTTCCGACCAGCTCCGCCGTCATCACCGCTTTCTCGGTCTGGCGCCAACGCAGCGCGCCGCCGCCGGCCTGACCATCGGCTACGAGACGGCGGTCGCCGCCTTGCGCGACGCGATGGCGATCGAGCATCACACGGAGCTGATGGAAGCGGCCCTCGACCGCGATATCGAGCGTGCCAGAGCGCTGATGACCGAGCACATAGGCTATACGCTGCAGGTCTATATCAAGTCCGAGGATGAGGACGGCGAGCTTGAACCGTTAAGGCTGCGCAGCGGCGCCTAGCAGCGAGAAAGTTCCTTCCCGTAGGGATGACAAGGCGACGTATGCGCCTATTCTTTGGGGGATCATTCTCTTCGTTCCAGATTCCGACATCACCCGATTTTGAAAATATCCTTGGGAGGACATCATGACGCGCGTATTGGTCATAGGAGCAACCGGCCATGTCGGCACGTATCTCGTGCCGCGGCTGGTGGAGGCCGGGCATGAGGTGGTGACGGTGAGCCGCGGCCAGGCAAAACCCTATTCGCCGAACCGGACATGGGATGCCGTCGAGCAATTGACGATGGATCGCGCGGCGATGGAAAAGGACGGCGGTTTCGGGCCGGCGATCCGGGCGCTGAAAGTCGATATCGTCATCGACATGATCTGTTTCACCCTGGAAAGCGCCAGACATCTGACTGAGGCTCTCTCCGGCCATGTCGGCCACTTCCTGCATACGGGCACGATCTGGACGCATGGCTTTCCGACCGTCGTGCCGACGCTGGAGGCGGCGCCGAAGCGTCCGTTCGGCGAATACGGAACGCAGAAAGCCGCTATTGAAAGCTATCTGCTCGGAGAAGCGCGCACAAAAGGTTTCCCTGCGACATTGATCCACCCCGGCCATATCGTCGGCCCCGGTTGGGCGCCGCTCAATCCGGCCGGCCATTTCAACCTCGCTGCGTTTTCGACGTTGGCGCGGGGTGAAACGCTCGTACTGCCGAATTTCGGCCTGGAAACGGTCCATCATGTGCATGCGGACGATGTCGCCCAGATGTTCATGGGCGCAATTGCCAATTGGCGTGCCTCGACCGGCGAGAGTTTCCATGCCGTATCGAGCGGCGCACTGACGCTCAGAGGCTATGCCGAGGCAATGTCGCGCTGGTTCGGCCATGAGCCGAAACTGGAATTTCTTCCCTATGACAAATGGGCCGAAAGCCAGACGCCGGAGGATGCGGAGGCGACATGGGAGCATATCGCCCGCAGCCCGAATTGCTCGATCGCCAAGGCCGAACGGCTTCTCGGCTATGCACCGCGCTACACTTCGCTGCAGGCTGTGCAGGAGTCGGTGACCTGGCTGATGGCGAACGGGCGGATTGGGTGACCGGCCTTCACTTCAACAGAGGCCGAAATCCTCATCACTGCAGCCAAGCCTCCATTCCTCTCGCTGCCGCGCGTCCGGTGGCGAAGCAGGCGGAGAGAAGATAACCGCCGGTTGGCGCCTCCCAATCGATCATTTCTCCGGCGACGAACACGCCGGGGAGGGCTCTTAGCATATATCCATTGTCGATGCCGCTCCAGCGAATGCCGCCGGCCGACGAGATGGCCTCCGTGATCGGCCGAGGTCTCAGGAGCGGGATTGGCAAGGCCTTGATCAGCCGCGATAGTTGCTCCGGGTCTGCCAGATTGGCAGGCGACGCGAGTTCTCGCAGTAGCGCCGTCTTGACGCCATCGATCCCCGCGCCTTTGCGCAGGCGATTGGAAAAGCTGGCTTTGACATCTTGCCGCGCCAGATCGCGCGATAGCCGTTCTACTGTCCTGCCGGGAGCGAGGTCGACTGTGAGCGCGGCTTTGCCGTTGCTCGCAAGCCGGTCGCGCAGGCTGGCGGCATGGGCATAGACGAGGCTGCCTTCGATACCGTGCCGGGAGATGACGAATTCGCCGGGAAAGGTGCCGGCATCGGACGTCGCCGTCACCGCCTTCAGCGGCTCGCCGGCGAAGCGCTCTCTAAAAACCGCGCGCCAGGCAACGTCGAAGCCGCAATTGGCGGGCTCGAAGTCGCCGATATCGACGCCCTTATCGCGAAGCCGGGTAGTCCAGGCTGCGTCCGAGCCAAGCCGGGGGTAACTCGCACCGCCGAGCGCGAGCAGGGCGGCGTCGCATTGAACGATCGTCCGTCCCTCCGGCGTCTCGAAGGCAAAGCCGCCTTCGGCAAAACCGGACCAACGATGCCGTGTCAGAACTTTTACGCCTTGCGCCTCCAGCCTGCCGAGCCAAGCGCGCAACAGCGGCGAGGCCTTCATGACCTTTGGAAAGACGCGGCCCGAGGAGCCGGTGAATGTCTCCGTGCCAAGCCCAGAGGCCCACGTCCTGATATCGTCAGGGGTGAAAGCGTCGAGCGCCGAACGCAGCCGATTGGAGCTTTGGCCAAAGCGACCGGCGAAGCGGGTGTATTCTTCCGAATGCGTGATGTTGAGGCCGGATTTCCCTGCCAGCAGAAATTTGCGCGCGACCGTCGGCATGCTGTCGTAGACGGTGACCTGATGGCCGGAGAGCGATAGCACTTCGGCCGCCATCAGGCCCGTTGGGCCGCCACCGATGATCGCGATTTGCTTTCCTGTCATGAAGCTGCCCGGTGTTGAATTGTTTTCGTTCTCTTGAGCCGAGCCGGCGTTGAAAGCAAGGTGTCTGACGCGTGTCCGATCATCAACTATGGAGTGGCTGCCTCTCTAGCCAAGGCCGCCATGCCGCCTAGATCACTGATTGGCTATCTATCAGCCGAACGATTGTTCTAAGTCATCGCTACTCGTGCAGTTTCATAATCCCCGACCTCGTCTTAAACCTCTAAACTAGGGAGCCCAGCATGAGCAACATTCAGGCACAAAGCACAACGGCGAGGGAGGCCTCGACAACACCGACGGTCGCGCTGAAGCTTGAGGTCGCCGTCCTTCCCGCCGCGGACGTCGAGCGTGCCAAACGTTTTTATGGAGACCTCGGCTGGCGGCTGGATGCAGACTTTGTTCGAAAGGATGGATCTCGCGCCGTCCAATTCACGCCTCCCGGCTCGCCATGTTCGATCCATTTGGGAGAGAAACCGGCCCTTTTTCTCGTCGTATCCGATATCGAAATGGCCCATGCCGAGCTCGCCAGACACGGCGTCGAGGTCAGCGAGATATTCCATCGCGGCGAAGGGCCGGGCCGTGTGAGCGGGACGGATCCCGAGCGCCGCAGCTACGCTTCGCTCGCCGCATTCAACGATCCGGACGGCAACACCTGGCTGCTGCAGGAGGTGACCGCGCGATTGCCCGGCCGTGTGGACACGAATGTCACGTCATTCACCTCGCCAACGGAGCTTGCGGCTGCGCTCCGACGGGCGGCGGAGGCGCATGGCGAACACGAGAGGCGAACCGGGGGCCAACGCGATGAGAATTGGCCGGACTGGTACGCCGAGTACATGGTCCGGGAACAAGCCGGCGAGGCACTACCGATGTAAGTGCGGGCTGCGAGCGGAGCTGCCGAAAATCCGCCGCTCCGCTCGCCCATGTTCCACGAAAGCATGATCGGTGACCGTCGCGGCGCTTCAAGCTTGCGCGTTAAACTCGTATTGCCATTGTCGTGGTTTTATATAACCATATAGTTACTATCGCCTTCGATTTTCGAAGGACTGTCAACTTGTGCCATGATCGAGTAATTGTCGGCGGTTAAGAGGCCGCACAGGCCTTGCCAGATGCAATCGGGGGCGGCGATGAGCGAAGCCAAAATCACAAAGGGCCGATCAAAGAGCCCGGAGGCTGAAACTGTGGTCGAGCCCACCGGTCAGCCGGCATCGGGTTCACCCACTGAGCGACCGCGCCTCAGGGATGCGGAACGCACGAGCAAGGCGATTCTGGCTGCGGCGACTAAGGAATTTGCCGAGCGCGGTTATGGCGGAGCCCGCGTCGACGCCATAGCCGAGCGCGCCAAGATCAATAAGCGCATGCTCTATCACTATTTCGGTGGCAAGGACGCGCTCTATGTCGCTGTTCTGGAAGGCAGTTACGTTGCCATCCGCTCAGCGGAGGCAAGGCTTGATCTCTCGCACCGCAGCTCTAGCGAAGGGATGCGGGAGCTTGTTGTTTTTACATGGAAATATTTTCTGGATCACCCTGAGTTTCTCGGCATTCTCAACACGGAAAACCTGCATAAGGCCCGTTTTCTGAAGCGATCGGCGCGGATTTTCGAGCTGCACTCGCCCCTGGTTTCAGAGATTTCCGGTTTGCTCGATCGTGGCGCTGCGGCCGGTGATTTCCGCCCCGGCTGCGATCCGGTCAAGATCTATATGAGCATCGCGGCCCTCGGTTCCTTTTTCCTGACAAACCGATGGACGCTGTCGACGATCTTCCGGCGGAACCTCTCCGACAAGTCGGAGATCGATGCCTGGGGCGAGCATATCGTCGACGTGATCTTCGCCTACCTCCGTCCTTAGTACCTCGCAACTCCGCCGAATCCGCGCAATTGCCGCTGCGGCTGTCGATGATGGCCGTTGACAGTGTCGCTTCGTCGTGTCAGTCATGTAACTATATAGTTATTTACGGGAGGAGTGGGATATGGTGACGAAGCCGATCGGCATCATCATGCACGGCATCACTGGCCGTATGGGCTACAATCAGCATCTCGTGCGATCGATTCTGGCGATCCGCGAGCAGGGGGGCGTGCTGCTTGCCAATGGCGACAGGTTGATGCCGGACCCGATCCTGGTCGGCCGCAACGCCGAAAAGATCGCGGACGTCGCCCGCAAGCACGGTCTTACGAAAACGACCACCGATCTCGACAGCGCCCTCGCCGATCCCCACAACACGATCTTCTTCGACGCCGGCTCGACGCAGATGCGCGTCTCGCTGCTGGAGAGGGCCATTGCGGCCGGCAAGCACGTCTATTGCGAAAAGCCGATTTCCGAGACGCTGGACGAAGCGCTTTCGGTCGCAGACTCGGCGGAGCGCCGCGGCGTCAAGAATGGCGTCGTTCAAGACAAGCTTTATCTGCCGGGTCTGCGCAAGATCGCCATGCTCCGCGACAGCGGCTTTTTCGGCAAGATCCTCTCCGTTCGCGGCGAGTTCGGCTATTGGGTCTTCGAAGGCGATTGGGGTGTAAAGGCACAGCGTCCCTCCTGGAACTACCGCAAGGCCGAGGGTGGCGGGATGATCCTCGATATGCTGCCGCACTGGCGCTATGTGCTCGACAATCTCTTCGGCGAGGTCAAAGCCGTGAGCTGCTACGGCGCGACGCATATTCCGAGCCGCGTCGATGAGAACGGCAAGACCTATGTCGCTGACGCTGACGATGCGGCCTATGCCACGTTCGAACTCGACGGCGGCGTGGTCGCGCAGATCAATTCCTCCTGGGCCGTGCGCGTCCGCCGCGACGATCTCGTCACCTTCCAGGTGGACGGAACGCATGGGTCTGCGGTCTGCGGGCTGATGCGCTGCTGGACGCAACATCGCGTCAATACGCCGAAGCCGGTCTGGAATCCGGACCAGCCGCAGCCGATCAACTTCTTCGAGACCTGGGATGAGGTGCCGGACACGCAGGCCTTCGACAATGGTTTCAAGGCGCAGTGGGAAGATTTCCTGCGCCACGTCGTTGACGATACGCCGTGGAAATTCACCTTGCGCGAGGGCGCCAAGGGCGTTCAACTCGCCGAACTCGCCCAAAAGAGCTGGGCGGAGCGCCGCTGGGTCGACGTTCCCTCGCTTTCCGCTCGCTAGGAGATATAGGATCATGACAAAGACCCTTCGTTTGCCCGGCGCCGATGGCAAGCTTACCGAATTCACGGTCGTCAATTCGCCGCTTAGCCCTCCGGAGCGCCCGGCAGGTGGCCATCGCTTCAATCGCGTCGCCTATGCCGCGGCGCATGTCGTCGTCGATCCCCTGGCCGACAACGATCCATGGCTCGACCGCAACATCGATTGGGAGCGGACGATCGCTTTCCGCGAATATCTCTGGGATCTCGGCTTTGGCGTCGCGGAAGCCATGGACACGGCGCAGCGCGGCATGGGCCTCGACTGGACCGGCGCCAAGGAGCTGATCACGCATGCACAATCGGCCGCCCGCAATCGCTCGGACTCGCTGATCGCCTACGGTGCCGGCACCGATCAACTGGCACCCGGTCCCGACGTCACCATTGATGATGTCATCCGCGCCTATGAGGAGCAGGTTGCTTTCGTGGAAAGCCAGGGCGGGCGCATCATTTTGATGGCAAGCCGCGCACTTGCCGCCGCCGCCAAAGGCCCGGACGACTATATTCGCGTCTATAACCGCATCCTCGGGCAAGTCCGGCAACCGGTGATCATCCACTGGCTCGGCTCGATGTTCGATCCGGCGCTGGCTGGCTATTGGGGCTCGTCGGACGACATGCGCGCGATGGAGACGGCGGTTGCGATCATCAACGACAACGCCGCGAAGGTCGACGGCGTCAAGATCTCGCTGCTGTCGGCGGAAAAAGAGATCGTCATGCGCCGCCGCCTCGATCCAGTGGTGAAGATGTATACCGGCGACGATTTCAACTATGCCGAACTGATCGCCGGGGATAGCCAGGGCTATTCGCATGCGCTGCTCGGCATTTTCGACGCGATTGCGCCGGCGGCGAGCGCGGCTCTCGCGAAGCTTGCCGAAAACGATCTCGACGCCTTCCACCAGATGATGGCGCCGACCGTTCCGCTCTCGCGCCACATCTTCAAGGCGCCGACACGCTTCTATAAGACCGGCGTGGTTTTCCTCGCCTATCTCAACGGCTTCCAGGACCACTTCCAGATGCTCGGCGGCCAGCAAAGCACGCGATCCATCGTGCATCTGTCGGAGCTGTTCCGTCTGGCCGATACGGCGCGTGTGCTCAGAGACCCCGATCTTGCCGTGCAGCGGATGAAGACGATCCTTGCGACGGTCGGCGTCGCTTAATCGGAAACAGGGTCTGGGAGGATCATCAGAATGGCTGTGTCCGGCCTTTCCATCAATCTTGCGACCGTGCGCCAGCAATATGATATGCGCCAGGCGGTCGAGGCCTGCTTGAAGCAGGATATCGTCGCGATCGCGCCATGGCGTGATCAGGTGCATGCGATTGGCCTGGCGGAAGCGGCAAGGATCGTTGCCGATAACAGGTTGAAGGTCACGGGATTATGCCGTGGCGGCATGTTCCCGGCGGCGGATCCGGAGGGCTTGAGGGCGGCAATCGATGACAACAGACGGGCGATCGACGAAGCGGCGGCGCTGAATGCCGATTGTCTTGTTCTCGTCGTCGGCGGTCTGCCCAAGGGTTCCAAGGATATCGTTCGCGCTCGCGAAATGGTGGCGGATGGCATTGCGGCGATCCTGCCGCATGCGCGTAGCGCCGGCATCCCATTGGCGATCGAGCCGCTGCACCCGATGTATGCCGCCGACCGTGCCTGCGTGAATACGCTCGAACAGGCGCTCGATATCTGCGATCTACTAGGCGAGGGTATCGGCGTCGCCGTCGATGTCTATCATGTCTGGTGGGACCCGAAGCTTTACGAGCAGATCGCCCGTGCCGGCGCCAATGGCCAGATCCTCGCCCACCATATCTGCGATTGGCTGGTGCCGACCAAGGACCTGCTGCTCGATCGCGGCATGATGGGCGACGGCATCATCGATCTGAAGCGCATCCGCGCCGCGATCGAGAAGGCCGGCTTTCTCGGTCCGCAGGAAGTGGAGATCTTTTCAGAAGCGAATTGGTGGAAAAGGCCCGGTGACGAGGTGCTGTCCACCTGCGTCGAGCGCTTCCACACTGTTTGCTGATAGGTATCATGGGGCCAATCAAGCTAGGCATAAAAATGCCGGGCCACGAATGGCCCGGCGAAGTTTGAAGACGTGAACCAAGCGGCTTATTCGACCGGGACGATCTTGCCGGCATCCCACTTGTAGAGCGAGAAGCTCTGCGAGGTGAGGTCGCCGGTTTCGCCGTAGGTGACCTTGCCGATGGCGGTTTGGATCGGCTCGCCGCTCTTCAGTGCGGTTGCGACGGCTTGCGCGTCGTCGGCGCTGCCAGCCTTCTCAATGCCAGCCTTCAGAACCTGCACGGCAGCGTAGGCATTCAGCGTGAAGGCTTCAGCTGGGATGTTGCGCTCCTTCAGTGCGGCTGCGGCAGTCTGGGAATCCGGGTTCTTCAGAGCGTCGGAGGCGTTGGTGAAGATCGTGCCTGCGGCGGCTTCATTGCCGATTGCCCAATATTCGGTGTTCGACAGGCCGTCGCCGCCGATGAGCTGCGCCTTGACAGAGATGTCATGCAACTGACGAGCGAGAAGACCGCCTTCCGGGTGATAGCCGCCGAAATAGACGACATCGGCGCCGGCCGACTTGAGCTTCGCCGTCAGCGCGCTGTAATCCTTTTCACCAGGAGTCAGGGAGTCGTTCAGCACTTCAGTGACGCCGCCGGCATTGAGCGTCGCCTTGAAAGCATCGGCCAGGCCTTTGCCGTAGGCGGCCTTGTCGTTGAGAATGGCGATCTTCTTGTCTTTGAAGTTCTTCAGCACGTATTTCGCGGCGACATCGGCCTGCTGGTCGTCACGGCCGCAGGTGCGCAGGATATTGGTCAGGCCACGCTTGGTGAGATCCGGCGAAGTCGCGGTCGGCGTGACCATCAGGATGCCGTTTTCGGCGAGCGCATCCGATACCGGGATGGCAACGCCCGAGGTTACCGGACCAACGACGAAACGAATGCTCTGGCCGACGAAATCGTTGGCGACGGATACGCCCTGCTTCGGATCGCCAGCATCATCGCCAAGCTTCAGGACTACTTTCTGACCGAGAATACCGCCGCTCTTGTTGATCTCATCGATGGCGGTCTGGGCGCCGTTCTTGACCTGATCGCCGTAAGCGGCCACGGGGCCGGTTAGCGGTGCGATCAGCCCGATCACGATATCCGCATGCGCAAGCGGCGCGAAGGCCAGCGAGGCGACGAACGTCACAGCCGTCAATGTCTTCAGACTCATTTTTTCTCTCCTTGGATGGGCGCGGCAGCGCCCTTTGAACCCGCCGCAATGGTCTGTCGTTAAGCGCGAACTGCCGTAAGGCGCCTTGAAATGGAGACAGGAAGTGACATCGAGGCCGATGATCGCTTTCGGACATTTTTGACCTCAAAAGCGCTCATAAGGGTAGTTTCTGTAGAAATACTACCGCGATTCCGCAAGAAAATAACCGTCGTGGAGACAATTTTGGCGATTTTTCGGAGATTTGCGCCCGTCGCTCGCCCCGCAGATTTCAGGGGTTATGATCGCTTCCGGCCTCGCCCACGCCGCCGCTGACATCGCCCCAGCGTCCGGTCGCCAGCAAATGGGGCGACCAGCCATCCTCGCGGAATTTCCAGCGCAGCGGCAGCGCGCCGGGGCGGCGCATGATCTTGCGCGGCGTGAAGCGCCACAGCCGCTCTGCTCCGTCGAAGGACGCAATCTCTGGCGATTCCAGAATGACTTCGGCATCGCCGGTCAGTTGCAGTAGCGCGCCGCTCTCGAAATCAGCAAAGACAAGCCCGGTCTTCGGATTGAGGACGAAGTTGCCGAGCGTATTGAAGAACAGATTGCCGGCGAAATCCGGAATGGTCAGCACGCCGTCTTCGCCAACGCGGACGAAACCTGGTCTGCCGCCACGATGCGACACGTCCACCTGTCTGCGTCCGTCTTCGCGGTCCTCCACATAGGAGGCAACGAAGAAGGTATCGGCACCAGCGATGACAGCCTGCGCCCGGTCATCCAGCGCAGCAAGAGGTTGCGTCGGCCGATCCGCTGGTGCTGCGGGATCGCGGGTAAATTCGAAATCTCGCAATTGGATATATTTCGGACAGTTGCCGAAGGATTGGTCGACGGCAACGTCGAACACTTTGTCCGAATGTCGGCGGATCGTGCCGTTTAGGCGGTTTCGGCGGCGGGTGTGAAGCTCGATGCCGAGCAAAGCGATGGCTTTGCCGTCCTCCATACCTGCGTCAGCGGGATCGGCCGGGTCGCGACCGAGTTCGACTCTGAGCGTATGGATATCGGGGCTGAGCAGAAAGCCAGGGCGGTTGGCGCGCAGCGTTGCCCAGGCATTACCATCCGCATCGACGCTGCCGAGGACGATGAAAGGCAGTTGCGGATAGAAGTTACGATGCTGCTCGATCAGGTGGTCGCGCAATACGCGCTGGCCGAGCTCGGCCATGCGATCCGCTACCCCGGCTTTCGTCTGCAGCGCAATTTCCCCGTCATGCCAGGCAGATACTTTCTTGATGTCAGTGGCGATGAACATGATACGACCTTTCGAAGGACTTCAAGCCACGTCTGCAAGTCCGACCGGCGTTTTCTGAAAGGGATGGAAGCCCGGAAGCGCCTCGATGCGGGCAAGCCATGCGGTGACGTTGCGGTACTGGAAGCGGTCGACATTGCCCTCTGGGGCGCGGGCGATATAGCCGTAGAGTGAGACATCGGCGATGGTCGGGCGATCCGCAGCGATCCATTGGCGGCCGACAAGTTCTGCATCGATCCGCGCCAGGATGATATGGGCGCGTGCAATGACTTCCGCGGCGTTGAATTTGGCGCCAAAGACGGTGATGAGGCGGGCGGCGCAGGGGCCGTAAGCGATTTCGCCAGATGTGACCGAGAGCCAGCGCTGTACGGCTGCGGCGCCGACCGCATCCTCGGGCAACCAGCTCTTTGGCGCATAGGTCTTGGCGAGATAGACGAGGATCGCAGTGGAATCGGCAATCACCGTGCCGCCATCATCCAGCACGGGAACCTGCCCGAAGGGATTGAGCGCCAGGAACTGGGGGGTCTTATGCTCTTTCTTGGCAAGGTCAACCTCGACGATATCGGCATCGAGGCCGATGAGGGAGATGAACAGTCGGGCGCGATGGGCATGACCGGACAGGGGATGGAAATAGAGTTTCATCATCAGGGTCTCCAGAGAGAAATCGAGCTGGACATAAATTGATTGTTTCCGCCCGAAGACGGAAGTGCGATAGATGGCAAGATACTATTCCGATATATGGAATAATTGCCTTTTAGGTGCCCATGGACAGACTGCAATGCATGAAAGTGCTGGTGAAGGTCGCCGATGCCGGCAGTTTTGCCGATGCCGCGCGAGCCCTGCATATGAGCCCGCCAGCCGTCACCCGAGCCGTGGCCTTCCTTGAGGAAGTCACTGGCGCACGCCTCTTTTTACGCTCGACGCGCTCCGTGAAACTCACCGCGCAGGGCCGCCACTATGTCGAGGACTGCCGGCGTATTCTCAGCGATATCGAAGAGGCGGAGGCTTCGGCCGGCGGCTCCTATGCAACGCCATCCGGCATGCTGACGGTTACCGCGCCGGTGCTGTTCGGGCAATATCACGTCATGCCGATCATGACAGAGTTTTTGGGCTTGCATCCGGCGGTTACCGGCCGAGTGCTGCTGTTCGACCGTAATGTCAATCTAGTGGAGGAGGGAATAGACGTCGCCATACGCATCGGGCATCTGCCGGATTCCAGCTACAATGCCATCAAGGTTGGCACTGTGCGTCGCGTCGTCTGCGCAGCGCCGGCCTATCTCGATCGCTATGGCCTGCCGCGAACGCCAACGGATCTTTCCCACTATACGCTCATCGCCAATACGGGATCATCCACGCCCCTGGAGTGGCGTTTCGGCGCGAATTCCAAGCCGCTTGCGGTTTTCGAGCCGCGCCTGTTCTGCAATACGGTCGCCGCCGCGATTTCGGCGGCGGTCAGCGGCTGGGGCCTCGTACGCGCGCTTTCCTACCAGATCGTCGAGCCGGTCGCCGACGGCCAACTGCGCGTCATTTTGGAGGATTACGAGGAAGCTCCGCTACCGGTTCACGTCATGCATCCCGAGGGCCGACATGTCTCCGCCAAGACGCGCGCTTTCGTCGATTTTGCCGTGGAACGATTGCGGCAAACCCCGATCCTTCATGCCGGTTCGGCCTTGGGCCTGAAAGGCGTTTGATCCCGCGATCGGCCTGGGCGATGGCTATCACTCCAGGGCGGTCCGCCAGGCCTGCCGGTAATCTTGCAGCGCGGGAAGGGAGACGCGAACGGGTAGACTTTCCGCTACAGCCGTCGGCCTAATTCCAGTCAGCAGCGCGGCGCCTTGACTGGTTCCGGTCGAGCCCGGCAGGGCGACAACGTTAGATTCCGTCAGCGAAGACAGGGCGGCAAGATAGGCGCGATTGAGCGCGAACGGGCCTTCGACGAAAATCGGACCTTTGGCGCCGATCAAGCCCAGGCAGGCATCCGTCATGAGTGCCAGATAGAGGCTGGCAGCGGCGAGGCGTTCCGCAGGGTTCGCGTCTGCCTGCCCGATCCAGCGCATCTTCCTGCCGGGGAAGGGGCCTGAGCCTTCGACCACGTTCGGCAGCAGCATAATGCCCTTTTCGATAACGGCCGCCAGCGTCTCCTCAGTCGTTTCTTGCGATATGGGTCCGATTTCACTCGCCAGGATTTCGAACTCCCGTCCGCCCATGAAACGCGACGAAGGCACGGCGCGGCCATAGGCGTCGACATTGGCGAGCGCATCGCGCGCCGGGTCGAGATGGTTGAGGTCGCCGCCGACGGCGAAATTGATCACCCAGGTTCCGGTCGAGACGACGGCGAAGGGCGCTTCATTCTCCACCAGATGCGGCAGCAGCGAGGCGTTGGAATCATGGATGCCGCAATAGACGGGAACGGGATTATCGAGACTGATCTCCGTTACGATCGCTGGCAACAGAGGGCCTAGCGCATCGAAGGCAGAGTGGATAGGGGCCATCAAGGCACGAATGCCGAGCGTGTCGACCAGCGAGGAATAAGCGCCGGTGGTCGGGTTCCAGAGATCGGTGTGGCAGCCAAGCGAGGTCACCTCGTTGGCGGCAACGCCGGTCAGCCGCAGGGCCCAATATTGCGGATAGGTCAGGATCGTGCTGACGCGTGCGAATTCGCCGGGAAATACGCTCTTCTGATAATGGATCTGCGCGCCGACATTCAGGCCGCCGGAAAGTCTCGGTGAAAAGGTCTCACTGAACGGCGGGCGCAGGCGTTCATAGGCTTCCTGCACGGCTTCGGGATAGCGATGCTCGTAATCGAGCACCGGCAAAGCGAGGCTGCCATCTTCAGCAAGAAGAACCGCAGAGGCGCCATGGGTGGTAATCGATATGGCGTCGAATCCGGGCGCGGCAGCAAAATCCTTCAGCGCGCCGATGGCGAAATCCCATAACCGCTCGATATCGTAGTGAGGATACGGGCCGGTCTTCAGCGTCGTATTGGACGTCCGCACGGCGGCAATCTCTGCGCCGCTCTGTGCGTCGAGCACCACGACTTTGGCATTGGTCTTGCCAATATCGAGGACGGCGATGCGGCGATAGGTCGTCACTATAGTCATGGCAGATGGAAGACCGTGACGAGATCGCTTTGAACCGGCGAATTGTCGGGATTGGTTGCCATGATATCGGCCATATGCGCCCACCATTTCTTCATGACGGGATGGTCGGGAAGGCTGGCCATCGTGTGATCCTTCGGTCGCGTCAGAACACCAAACAGCGTGTTCGTCTCGCGGTCGAGATGGATGGAATAGTCGCTGACCCCGGCCTGATGCAGCAGCTCCACCAGTTCCGGCCATATCTCGTCATGGCGCTTCCGGTATTCGGCCTCCTTACCGGGATTGAGCGTCATCTTGAAGGCGTGGCGTTCGAGAGGAGCGGTCATTTCGAGCTCATGGCTTTGATGCGCCGTGCGACGATCGGCAGCGCGATGGTGATGATCAGGAGCAGGCCGATGAAGATCGACATGACGATGCCCGGCACATTGAGAAGGCCAAGACCGAACGTGACCAGACCCATGACGAAGGCGGCAATGACGACGCCGCCGATCGTGCCGGAGCCGCCGAGGATCGACACGCCGCCGAGCACCACCATGGTCACCACTTCCAGCTCCCAGCCGAGCGCGATGGATGGACGGGTAGATCCGAGACGCGAGGTCAGGCAGACGGCGGCGATGCCGCTCATGACGCCTGTCAGAAGGAACAGGATGAATTTGACCCGTTCGACCGGGATGCCGGAGAAACGCGCCGCAAAGTCATTGTTGCCGATCGTATAGACCTGCCGGCCGAAATTCGTCGCATGCAGCAGGACGGCGAAGGCGATCGCCAGCACGACGAAGAGCACGAATTCGAAAGAGAAGACCCAGAAGACATAGCCCTGGCCGAAATAGGCGAAACTATCCGGATAGTTGCCATAGGCCTGGTCGCCGAGGACGATATAGGAAATGCCGCGGAACAGACTCATCGTGCCGATGGTCACGACGATCGATGGCAGTTTCAGCACCGAGACGAGGAAGCCGTTGAAAAGGCCGCAGACCAGCCCGACACCCAGCCCGATCGCCACCAGCCCAACCGTATCGACACCCACCTGCGCGGCGGCACCCATGGCGGTCGAGGCGAGCGCGATGATGGCGGCGACGGACAGATCGATTTCGCCGGCGATGACCAGCAGCGCCATCGCAAAGGCGATCATCGCCTTTTCGGTGAAATTGAAGGTCGCGTCCGAGAGGTTATATGGGTCGAGGAAATAAGGCGAAGCCAGTGAATTAAAAATGAAAATGGCAATCGCTACGGCGAGAAGCAGGACTTCCCAGCTCGCCATGACGCGCTTGAACGGCGTGCCGAGACGGTCTGGAATGCTGCGCTTTTCCGGCACGGTTTCGGATACGGTGCTCATGCAGTGACCTCCTTGCCCGAGGTTTCCTTCGCCGCCTGATCCCTGAGGATGATGCGGCCGCGGTTGCGCTCGCGCCGAGCGTTGAAGGCGACGGCGAGGATGATGACGGTGCCGGAGATCGCCATCTGCGTGAACGGCGAAATACCGATGACGGGCAGGGCATTCTTGATAACGCCGAGAAACAGCGCGCCGAGCAGGGTGCCGGCGACCGAGCCGACACCGCCGGCAATAGAAATGCCGCCGATGACGCAAGCCGCGACGCTGTCGAGTTCAAAACCATTCGCGATGTCGACATAGGCGACCGCATAGCGCGATACCCAGAGATAGCTGCTGAGGCCGGCGAGGGCACCCGACAACACGAAGGCGAGGAAGCGCGTCCAGCCGACATCGATGCCGGCATAAACCGCCGCAACCGGATTGCCGCCGCTGGCATAGGTGGAGCGGCCGAACCGCGTATAGCGCAGCACGAAATACATCATTAGCACGATGGCGATGGCAATCCAGGAGAGCACCGGCAGGCCGAGGAGCGGCGTGCGCGGCACATTGAGGAAGATCGGCGTGAACTGATGTGCATTCACCCAGGCACCGCCGGACAAGACGAAGGCCATGCCGCGATAGATGGTCAGCGTACCGAGAGTAACGACGATTGGTGGGATTTCCAGAGCCCAGACGAGATAACCGTTGATGGCGCCGAGCACCGCGCCCATGACGACAGCCGTGACGACGAGCACGATCAGCGGCAGATCGGGATAGGCGGCATTCAGCATGGCGATCGCCATGCCAGTGAAGGCGAGATTGGCGGCGACGGAAAGATCGATCGATTTCGTCAAGATCACCGTCATCTGCGCCAGCGCCAGGATGATCAGGATCGACGTATCGTTGAAGATATTGGCAAGATTGGCTGGCTCAGCAAAGCCGGCCGCACGCGTTGCGAAGCCGGCGATCATCACGGCGATGATGACGAAGAGCAGCGTCTCGCGTCTTTTGAGGATACGTAGCATCCGGCTCTCCCTATGCATTGCCCGTGGCGGCGCGCACCAGCGTTTCCGGCGTCAAGCCTTCACGGTCGAAGAGACCCGCTGAAAGTCCTTCCTTCATCACCAGCACCCGGTCCGACATGCCAAGAATTTCAGGCAGTTCGGAGGAGATCATGATGATGCTGAGGCCCTCTGCAGCCAGCTCGCTGATGAAGCCGTGGACGGCTGCCTTGGAGCCGATATCGATACCCTTGGTCGGCTCGTCGAGGATGATGATCTTCGGCTGCGTCGCCAGCCATTTGCCGATCACAACCTTCTGCTGGTTGCCACCCGACAGCGTGCCGACAGGCACGGAAAGGGCGGCAGCGCGCAGATCCAGCCGTTCGGCATATTTGCGGGCCAATGCGAATTCGTCGGCTGCCTTGAGAAAGCCCTTGCGCGAAGTCCGGCCCAGTGAAGGCAGCGACATGTTCTGGTAGATCGGCATTGGCAGCGCCAGCCCGTGGCGACCGCGCTCCTCCGGCACATAGACGATGCCGGCACGGATCGCGTCATGCGGCGAATGAATGTGGACCTCCTGGCCGTTCAGCGTCAGCCGGCCAGAGAGCGGCCTGGTGATACCGAACAGCGATTGGCAAAGTTCGGAACGGCCGGCGCCGATCAGGCCATAGACGCCAAGGATTTCGCCGCGCCGGAGCTTGAAGGAGATGTCGCGGAATTCGGTGCGGTGGCAATAGTTTTCGACCTCGAGCACGACGTTGCCGATCGTGACCGGCACTTTCGGGAAGGCATCCTTGACGTCGCGGCCGACCATCATGCGGACGATCTCGTCCTGCGGCGTTTCCTTCAGACGGCCGTGTCCAACGGCGCGCCCATCGCGGAAGACCACGAAATTATCGGCGATTTCATAGAGTTCGTCGAACTTGTGGCTGATGAACAAGATGGCCTTGCCCTTGGCCTTCAGACCTTCGACGATACGAAAGAGGTCATCGATTTCCTTGCGGGACAAGGCGGCGGTCGGCTCATCCATGATGACGATGCGGGCATCGATCGAGAGCGCGCGGGCAATCGCCACAAGATGGCGCTGCGCGATGGAGAGGTCCTTCAGGCGGATCGACGGATCGATGGTGCTTTCCAGCGATTCCAGCAGCAGCCTTGAGCGGCTGTTCATCGTCTTCCAGTCGATCGTGCGGAATTTCGTGCGCGGCGCATGGCCGAGAAAGATGTTTTCGGCAACCGTCAGCTCGTCGAAGAGCACGGTCTCCTGGTGAATGGCGGTGACGCCGGCGTCAATCGCGGCCTGGGCATTGTGGAACGTGGTCGGCTTGCCGTCGACGAGAATTTCGCCCTCGTTCGGACGATAGATGCCGGTCAGAATCTTGACGAGGGTCGATTTGCCAGCGCCGTTTTCACCAATGAGGGCGGTGACCTTGCCGGGATAAAGCGAGATACTGACGCCGTCGAGCGCCTTCACGCCGGGAAAGATCTGCGAAATGCCGCGCATTTCCAGAATGGCGGTATTGCCCAAGCTTGGCATGCCCGTGGCGGGTCGTTGAAGGACTGTGGTCATCAGCAATGCACCGGATGAGTTAACCAAGTCCGGCGGCCGAAGCCGCCGGAAAGCTGCGAATGGATCGGTCGATCAGAAGACCTTGGAGAACTGATCGATGTTCGAAGCATTGTAGACAAAGGGATCGGCCATGGCGGCTTCGCCATTGTCTCCGACCTTGATCTTGCCCATGCGGCCGGCATTGATTTCGCTACCCGGCTTGCCGTCGGTTTCACCCTTCACGAGACGGTAGGAGATCTGCGTTGCGGAATAGCCGAGGTCGATCGGGTTCCAGATTGCAAATTCCTTCGTCGCGCCCGACTTGATGGCGCCAGCCATTTCGGACGGCAGGCCGAGACCGGTCACATAGACCTGGCCGATCTTGCCGGCATCCTTGACGGCCTGCGAAGCGGCAAGCACGCCGACGGTCGTCGGAGCAACGATAACCTTGACTTCCGGATGCGAGGTCAGGAGGCCCTGGGCTTCGCGGTAGCTCTTGTCCGAAAGGTCGTCGCCATAGACGGTCGTGACCAGGTTGAGGCCTGGGAAGTCCTTGAGCTGCTTCTTCATCTCGCCGATCCAGATGTTCTGGTTCGTGGCGGTCGAAGTCGCCGACAGGATGGCGAAGTTGCCCTTACCGCCGTCAAGATGATCCTTGGCGAGCGTCAAGCACATCTTGCCGATGAGCTCGTTCGAAGACGGATTGAGCTGCAGGATGCGGCCGGCCGGAGCCACGCCGGAATCCCAGGAGATAACCTTGATGCCGCGCTGCGCTGCCTTCTTCAAGGCAGGTACCACAGCATCCTTGTCGTTGGCGGAGATAGCAATGGCGTCGACGCCCTGTGCGATCAGCGAGTTGATCACTTCGATCTGGGCTTCGGCGGTCGGCTGCGTCGGACCGGTGTAGATGACCTGGACGCCGCCAAGCTCCTTGGCGGCTTCCTGAGCGCCCTTGTTGGCCGCTTCGAAGAAGCCGTTGCCAAGCGACTTCACGACGAGGCCGATCTTGATGTCTTTCGCACTTGCCGTGCCGGCCATCATTGCGACGGCCAGCGCAACGCCGATCGCCAATTTCTTTGCAATATTCATGTCTCTTCCTCCCAAAGTTGATAGTCTATGCTCACCCCGCCTGAGCCGCGCATCTCATGCGACGGACGGGGAATCCTCCCTCTCGGCCTGCGCCGTGACGCTCGCGATAATCAGCGACACGCCGGCATCCTCGATCATGCGTACAGTCTCCGCCGAAACGCTGTCATCGGTGATGATGGTCGTCACCTGCTCCAGCGGGCAGAGGATCAGGCTGGAGCGCTGACGGAACTTGCTGGAATCGACCATCACGACCAATTCGTCGGCCTGGCGCATCAGCTTCTGCTCGCTCTGGATTACCAGTGCATCGGCTTCCATGATGCCGAGCGGACCGACGCCTTGCGCGCCGACGAACATGCGCCGCGCGTAGAAGTTCCGGGTCGTGTCGTTGTCGAAGGGCGACAGGATCAGGCTCTGCTCGCGATAGATCGCGCCGCCCGGAACCGTCACCGTGTTTTTGGAATGCTTGACCAGATGCTCGGCAATGGCGAAGGAATTGGTCATCACCTGCAGCCGATAGGCCGAGATATAATGCACGAGCTGGAAGGTCGTGGTGCCGCCATTGATGATGATGGCGTCGCCCGGGCCGCATAGTTCGGCCGCCTTGCGCGCAATTGCTCGTTTCTTATCGATATTGACGCCTTCCGAAACCCGGAAGGGACGTCCGGCCAAATTGCCGAGCTGCGGAGGGTGGATCGATTCCGCGCCGCCACGTACACGCCGGATCTTTCCCTGCACATGCAGGGCCGCGATATCACGGCGGATCGTCGCTTCGGAGGCCTCGGTCAATTCGGAAATATCCTGAATTGTCACCACAGGCTTTTCCTGTACGGCGCTCAAAATAATGCGATGGCGTTCACGTTCGTGCATCGGCTCCTCCTTCTCGGGTTATTTCGCAAATGTGACAAAGTGTCAATCATAAACGCTCAAAAACTTTCATATTGCATCGCAGCATTATCAAATTTGATCGTTTTCGATTGACAAAGCGACTATGCGTGAGCGATATCGTGATTAACAAGGGCGGTTTGAGCATGTTTCGGACCGTCCGCAAGACATGATCTTATGGGAGGATGACATGGCGGCTGGCGTTCAGCTTCTGGAAAACCGTTGGGATGATGCATATGCGGCCGGCCTCGATGAGCCGGGCAAGCTTCTCTACCGGTCGAATCTGCTCGGTGCTGACAAGCGTATCACCAATTACGGTGGCGGCAACACATCGGCCAAGGTCATGGAAACCGATCCGCTGAGCGGCGAAAAGGTTAAAGTGCTGTGGGTCAAGGGCTCCGGCGGCGATGTCGGCACCATCAAGCTCGACGGTTTCGCCACGCTTTATCAGGAAAAGCTCGAAAGCCTGAAGAGTATCTACAAGGGCGTTGCAGACGAGGACCGCATGGTCGGCTTCCTGCCGCATTGCACCTTCAACCTCAATGCCCGCGCCGCTTCCATCGACACGCCGTTGCACGGCTTCGTGCCCTTTACCCATGTCGACCACATGCATCCCGACGCGATCATCGCGATCGCGGCTTCGAAGAATTCCCGCGAGCTGACCCGCGAAATCTTCGGTGACGACATCGGCTGGCTGCCCTGGCGGCGCCCCGGTTTTCAGCTTGGCCTCGATCTCGAAGCCTTCGTCAAGGCGCATCCGAATGCCAAGGGCGTTGTTCTCGAAAGCCATGGCCTCTTCACCTGGGCCAATGACGCAAAGAGCTGCTACGAACTGACGCTTGCGATCATCAACAAGGCAATTCAATGGTTTGCGGCGAAGACTGAAGGTAAAACCATCTTCGGTGGAGCGTCGGTCCAGAGCCTGCCGCAGGCAGAACGCCGCGCGATTGCTGCCAAGCTGATGCCGGAAATCCGCGGCCGCATCGGCAAGGCCGAGCGCAAGCTTGGTCATTTCGATGATCAGGATGCCGTGCTCGAATTCGTCAATTCCAACGACCTCCGTCCGCTCGGCGCGCTCGGCACGAGTTGCCCGGACCATTTCCTGCGCACCAAGATCCGGCCGCTGATCGTCGATTTCGATCCGGCTAAGCCCGACGTCGATGCCGTCATCGCCGGTCTCGACCAGGCGCTGAAAGACTACCGCGCCGACTACGCCCGTTATTACAACGACTGCAAGCACGACAATTCGCCGGCTATGCGCGATCCGAATCCGGTGATCTTCCTGGTTCCCGGCGTGGGCCTGCTCTCCTTTGCCCGCGACAAGGCGACGGCGCGTATTGCCGGCGAGTTCTACGTCAATGCCATCAACGTCATGCGCGGCGCCTCGACTGTGTCCGAATATCAGGGCCTGCCGGAACAGGAAGCCTTCGACATCGAATATTGGCTGCTGGAAGAGGCGAAGCTGCAGCGCATGCCGAAGCCAAAGAGCCTTGCCGGCCGCGTTGCTTTCGTCACGGGCGGCGCCGGCGGCATCGGTCGCGCCACGGCGGCGCGTCTGGTGAGCGAGGGCGCCTGCGTGGTGCTGGCCGACATCGACCAGGCAGCACTAGAGAACACGCAAGAAGATTTTGCCAAGAAATTCGGTGCGGACTCGGTGCGCAGCGTTAAACTTGACGTGACCAAGGAAGACGGCGTGATCTCCTCCTTCGCGGAAGCCTGCGTCGAATTCGGCGGCATCGACATCCTCGTGTCCAACGCCGGCATTGCCTCTTCCGCGCCGATCGAAAGCACGGAGCTTTCGATGTGGAATCGCAATATCGATATTCTCGCTACCGGCTATTTCCTCGTCTCGCGCGAAGCCTTCCGGCTTTTCCGCCGTCAGAATCTCGGCGGCAACATCGTCTTCGTCGCTTCCAAGAACGGACTTGCCTCGTCGCCGAATGCAGCCGCCTATTGCACGGCCAAGGCCGCCGAAATCCATCTGGCGCGTTGCCTGGCACTCGAGGGCGCGGATGCGGGCGTTCGCGTCAACACGGTCAATCCCGACGCCGTCCTGCGCGGTTCCAAGATCTGGAATGGCGAATGGCGAGAACAGCGCGCCGCCTCGTCGAAGATCGAGGTGGACGAGCTGGAGGAACATTACCGCAAGCGTTCGATGTTGAAGCTCAACGTTTTCCCGGAAGATATTGCCGAGGCTATCTATTTCCTCGCTTCCGACCTCTCCGCCAAGTCGACCGGCAACATCATCAATGTTGATGCCGGAAACGCGCAGAGCTTTACACGCTAGTTGGTAAGGAAGTGGCAGCCTCGGGGCCACCCCCGTGGTTCGAGGCCCCGCCGCACTCGCTTCGCTCCTGCGGCAGCGCGCCTCACCATGAGGATGGAGGAGCGATTGCGCCAACTGACGGAAAGATCAGCTCTCGCCCTGAGGTGGCCCCATAGGGCCCTCGAAGGGCGAGGGCGGGTGATGGCTTGCAGGGTGATCGCACCGTAATATTTCGAATGACATACCTGGGAGGAAAGAATGGCCGAGTTTAGAATTGCGCCGGATCTGGTCGCTGCGGAAAACGACAAGCGCGCCGATGCGCTGAAATCCGATTATGAGGCGCTCGGCGCGACACTTGCGCGCCGGGGCGTCGATATCGAGGCGGTGACGAAAAAGGTCTCCGAATTCTTCGTCGCCGTGCCCTCGTGGGGTGTCGGCACCGGCGGTACGCGCTTTGCCCGCTTTCCGGGCACCGGCGAGCCACGCGGCATTTTCGACAAGCTCGACGATTGCGCCGTCATTCATCAGTTGACGCGGGCGACACCGACCGTTTCGCTGCATATTCCTTGGGACAAGGCCGACGCAAAGGAATTGAAGGCTAAGGGCGATGCGCTCGGCCTCGGTTTCGATGCCATGAATTCCAACACCTTCTCCGACGCTCCCGGCCAGGCGCATTCCTATAAGTACGGCTCGCTCAGCCATGTTGACGCCGCAACCCGCGCCCAGGCTGTCGAGCACAATCTGGAATGCATCGAGATCGGCAAGGCGATCGGTTCGAAGGCGCTCACGGTCTGGATCGGCGACGGTTCCAACTTTCCCGGTCAGAGCAATTTCACCAAGGCATTCGAGCGTTACCTTGCCGCTATGGCGGAAATCTACAAGGCCTTGCCGGATGACTGGCGGCTATTTTCCGAGCACAAGATGTACGAGCCGGCCTTCTATTCGACCGTCGTGCAGGATTGGGGAACGAACTACCTGATCGCCCAAACCCTCGGGCCAAAGGCCTTCTGCCTCGTCGATCTCGGCCACCATGCGCCGAACACCAATATCGAGATGATCGTCGCCCGCCTCATCCAGTTCGGCAAGCTCGGCGGCTTCCATTTCAACGATTCGAAATATGGCGACGACGATCTCGATGCCGGCGCGATCGAGCCCTATCGCCTGTTCCTCGTCTTCAACGAATTGGTTGAGGCAGAGCATCGCGGCGTAAAAGGCTTCCATCCGGCCCACATGATCGACCAGTCGCACAATGTCACCGACCCGATCGAAAGCCTGATTTCCAGTGCTAACGAAATCCGCCGCGCCTATGCGCAGGCATTGATCGTCGACCGCAAGGCGCTGGCGGACTACCAAGACTCCAACGACGCCCTGATGGCCTCCGAAACCCTGAAGCGTGCCTACCGCGCCGACGTCGAACCCATACTCGCGGAAGCCCGCCGCAGCACCGGCGGGGCCATCGATCCGGTGGCAGCTTATCGGGCAAGCGGCTACCGCAGACAAGTTGCCGGCGAGCGTCCTGCCTCGGCAGCAGGCAGTGGCGGAATTATCTGAGGAGCTATAGTTCCGGTGGATTCGCGAACGGATCGAGCGAACGCGCATCCATCAGCCGGAAATGCCTTAGGTTTCGGGTGAGGACCGTGTAATCGTATCGCAGCGCCGTTGCGGCAATCGCAGCATCTTCGAAACCTGGATCTCCACCCCGCCCGACCGCTTGGTCGAATAGTCGCCCCGCGATGCGGGCAGTTGCGATATCGAGCGGCAGGATGCGGTCGCCATAAAGATGGAGAGTGAGTTCAAGCCACTCGCCAAGCAACTCAGCTTTCTTGGAGGCGCCTGTCCGATGGGCTTTCGCAATCCCGGTTTCTATTTCGGCAACAGTCACGGTGGAGACATAAAACTGATGGGCATGGGCTGCAATCCATGCCCGAACCGCCTGCGATAGCAGATCTTGCGCGCGCAGTGGCGATGTAGCCGAGATGATATTCGTATCCAGAAGATACATTAGATATCATCATCGCGTAGCAGTCGGCCCGGTTTGCGCGCTGGCAGGTCGTCATCTTCAAGCGGTGCATTGGTAAGCAACCAACCAAATGACGGAACCTGCTTCAATTTTTGATATTCGTCATAAGAAATGATGACAGCGGTCCGTTCGCCATGGCGAGTAATGATAGCTGCATTGCCGTTGAGAGCTTCATCTACAACGGCGGAAAGCGTTGCCTTCGCATCCTTGAGCTGAATTTCCTTCATGGGGTCACCTATATGACTACTATAGTCCTATAGTAGGGGTGACTGAAAGTTTCGTCAATGCGTCGCTGGATCTCCATTACGCACGCAGCAATCCCGCGCCTCGGATGCTGCGGGGCGTTGAGCAATTGCCTTTACTTTACAATGCTGAACTCAATACCCCAGCGCGATGCCGTCCTTGCGGTGGTCGGAGGCGCCGAGCAGGACGCCGCGCTCGTGATCGATCCAAATCGCCTGTGCGCCGCCGATCGGCGCATCTGCCCATTCGGTGACATGGCCGCGGCGCTCAAGGTCCCGCTTGATGTCTTCCGAAATCGTCGGTTCGAGCGAGAGCTTGCCGTCGTAGCAGAAGGTGCGGGGTTGATCGCTTGCCTGTTGCGGATCGAGATCGCGGTCAAGCATCTGGCTCAGCATATGGGCGTGGCCGGCAGCTTGGTATTGCCCGCCCATGACGCCGAAGCTCATGCGCGTCTTGCCGTTTTCCATCAGCATGGCCGGGATGATGGTGTGGAAAGGCAGCTTGCCCGGGCCGATGGCGTTCGGGTGGCCTTCCTTGACCACGAAACCCGCACCACGGTTCTGCAGCAGCACGCCGGCATGCGGCGCATAGATGCCGCTGCCGAAAGCGAAGAAGATCGAATTGATCAGCGAAATCGCATTGCCATCACGATCGACGACGGAGACATAAACCGTGTCCTTGTGCGTCGGCCCATCCCAGATCGAGACGTCAGCGGCGCGTTCGAGGCTGATTTGCGAGCGCATGGCGGCAATCGATCGATCGGACAATAGTTCGTCGATGCTGAATGTCAGGTGGTCCGGATCGCTGATAAGCTGATCGCGCTTGGCATAACCGGCCTTGGTTGCTTCGGCGAGCAGGTGGATGCGATCTGCTTCGGTGAGCTTGGGGTCGCGAAGGTCGAAACCGTCGAGAATGCGAGTGATCAGCAGCGCGGCGAGGCCCTGGCCATTCGGCGGGCACTCCAATAGATCGCGGCCGCGGTATTTGCCGGAGATCGGCACGGTCTCAAACGCCTTGTAGTCAGCGAAATCACTTTCTTCATGCAATCCGCCAAGCGATTGTAGAAGCTGCGTAATCTCTTCGGCGACCTTGCCGCGATAGAAGGCATCGCGGCCGTCCTTGACGATGGCTTTCAGCGTGGCGGCTAGGGCAGGGTTAGCTACGCGTTCGCCGATGCGCGGCGCGCGGCCATGCGGCAGGAAATAGGCGGCGGAAGCCGGGTACTTTGCGACCCGGTCGCTATAGCGGCTCCAGTCGAGTTCGACGCGCGGCGTAACGCAATAGCCGTCTTCGGCGGCTGCGATTGCCGGTGCAAGCACACGGCCCATATCGAAGCGGCCATAGGAGCCGATCAGCCGGCACCAGGCATCGACTGCGCCCGGAATGGTGACGGCATGCGGACTATCGTCAGGAATAGCGGTAAAGCCCTTCTCAAGGAAGTAATCGAGCTTCGCCTTTTGCGGAGCGCGGCCGGAGCCGTTAAGCGCGATCGGCGTGCCGCCAGCCGGGCTATAGAGAGCGAAGCAGTCGCCGCCGATACCCGTCATATGCGGATCGACGACCGACTGCAGCGCCACCGCCGCTACGGCCGCATCGACCGCGCTGCCGCCGGCCCGCAGGATATCGACAGCCGCGAGCGTCGCCCGCGGATGCGAGGTCGCCGCCATGCCTCTGTCGGAAACTGCGACCGAACGGCCCGGCTTGAAAAAATCGCGCTGCTGCATGTCTTTCAACGTCCTCTATTGCCAAATTGCTGTGTACCGCCTGGAGACGCGTTCGATCTGTGCCACGATTGATGCCAATCAAACCTGGCAGCCTTTCAGGAAGACCTCGGCGCAGATTCGCGCCCGGCGGCTGATCTCCGCGATGTTCGGCGGTTGGAGCTGGCGCAGGATGGCGGCGCGCTGCGGCTCCATGATCATCATTCCGCGCAGCATGCCGGAGGCCATATGTGGGTCTTCCAGACGGATGAGCCCACGCTCGCATTGCGTCGTCAGCCATTTTTCCATGATGGCGTTCGAGCCGACGATCGCCGTCTCGTAGAAGGACGTGGCGATTTCCGGAAAGCGGTCCGATTCGGCGATGACGAGACGCATGATGTCGACGGTGTCATCCGACATCGCCAGCATGCCATAGGCTGTCAGCAGCCGCTCCAAGCCCTGCCGCAAATCCATCGTCGCCAGTGTCGATTGGTCCAGCGCCAGGAAAAACCGGCTTATGCGGTCGGAGACAATGCTTGAGAACAGGTCCGCCTTGGTCGGAAACAGCCGATAGAGCGTCTTGGTCGAGACACCAGCGGATTGGGCGATCGCATTGACGCTCGCGGCCGCATAGCCGCTTTCCCGAAATTGAGTGTCGGCAGCCTCGATGATCAGACTTTTCGTATCGTCGTCGCAGCGAAGTTGCGGTCGGCCGCGTGCGCGCTTCTCAATTAATTGATTTTCGACCATGGTAATTTTCCAAAATCCTGTTGACTTCCATTCTACAGTGCATATTTTGGAAAACAACACGTTTCCTAAATGCGCGGCCAAGAATTTTTAGCGGGCCTTCCGCCCTACCAAGACAATCGGCCATCAGGAGAGACGACAGTGGAAAATAAGGTTCATGTATTGAATGCCAGCAAGCAGGCGCCGGTCGCCGAGGCACCGACCATGGACGCCGGCAAGCCGGATGTATCGGTCGAATTGCTACGTATTGCCGCCGAGGAAAAGCCGGCGGCGAAGAAGCGGGGCAAGTCGTTTCTGCTCGGTGCCTCGGCGCTCGCCGTCATCGCTGCGGCTGCCTACTACGGTCATAACTACTGGACGGTTGGCCGCTTCCAGGTATCGACCGACGATGCCTATGTTCAGGCCGACAACAGCGCCATCGCACCGAAGATTTCCGGCTATATCACCGATGTCGTCGTCAACGACAATCAGACGGTCAGGGCAGGGCAGGTGCTTGCCCGCGTCGACGACCGCGACTTCAAGACGGCGCTCGATCAAGCCAAGGCCGACGTTGCCGCCGCCGAGGCCGATGTCGAGGCCAAACAGGCCTCTATCGACATGCAGCAATCGTTAATCGCGGCCGCCCGGGCGACCGTCGATGTCGACAAGGCCAATGAGACCTTCGCCGAGCAGAATGACAAGCGCTATGCAAGCCTCTCAGTCAACGGCTATGCGCCTGTGCAGACCGCACAGCAGGCCGCTTCGCAGATCGCTGCCACCCGCGCGGCGATCGACCGCGATACCGCTTCGCTCGCCGGGACGATCAAGCAGGTCGATCTGTTGAAGGCGCAACTGGCGCAGGCCAGGGCGACGCTCGCTCACGACCAGGCCGTCCAGAGCCAGGCGGAGCTCAATCTGTCCTACACGGCGATCGTCGCGCCGCTCGATGGTGTCATCGGCAACCGCACGCTCCGCGTCGGCCAGTATGTGCAGGCAGGCACGCAGTTGATGTCGGTGGTGCCGACGTCGGCCGCCTATATCGTCGCGAACTATAAAGAGACGCAGTTGACCCATGTCCATGCTGGCCAGCCGGTCGACATCGAAGTCGATATGTTCCCCGGTCGCGTCTATCACGGCCATGTCGATAGCCTGGCGCCTGCAAGCGGCCAGGAATTCGCGCTGCTGCCGCCGGATAATGCCACCGGCAATTTCACCAAGGTCGTACAGCGCATCCCGGTCAAGATCGTCCTTGATGGCGACACCGCCACATCAGGCGATCTGCGTCCCGGCATGTCGGTGCAGCCGAGCATCGACATCAAGACGGCCAATGAGAGCCACGGCGCGTGAGCGGTGAAGGATGAGGAGTATTGAGCCATGTCCACCATCACAACCAGCGCCATCCCGCAGCCAAGCGCGAAGGCCAGCACCAGGGAATGGATCGCCGTACTCGCCGGCATGATCGGCGCCTTCATGGCGATCCTCAACATCCAGATCACCAATGCCTCGCTTCTCGATATCGAGGGCGGTATCGGCACGGGCGTTGACAACGGCGCCTGGATATCGACGTCCTATCTGATCGGTGAAATCGTCGTCATTCCATTGACGGCTTTTTTCAGCAACGTCTTCTCGTTCCGCCGCTACATACTGGCAAATTCGATCCTCTTTCCGCTGTTCTCGATTGCCTGTGCCTTTGCGCATGACCTCGGGACAATGATCGTGCTGCGCGGGCTGCAGGGCTTTGCCGGCGGCGTGCTCATCCCGATGGCCTTCACGATGATCCTCACCAAGCTGCCCAAAGTGCAGCAGCCGACCGGGCTTGCGATCTTCGCGCTTTCGGTCACGGTCGCCCCTGCCATCGGCCCCACCATCGGCGGCTATCTGACCGAGAATTACGGCTGGCAGACGATCTTCTTCATCAATGCCCTGCCGAGCGCCATCATGGCGATCGCGCTTGCACTGACGCTCGAGAAGGGGCCGATGCGTCTTGGCCTCCTGAAGGAGGGCGATTGGGCCGGTATTGTGACGATGGCAATCGGGCTTTCAGCGCTTCAGACCGTGCTCGAGGAGGGCAATAAGGATGACTGGTTCTCCTCGCCCTTCATCTTGAAACTCAGCGCTATCGCCGTCGTTTCGCTGAGCGCCTTCATATGGATAGAGCTAACCGTTGAAAGCCCGCTGGTGAAACTGCGGCTTTTGAAGCAACGCAATTTCGGCATCGGCGTTCTCGTCAACGTGCTGGTCGGTTTCGCGCTCTTCGGCTCGGTCTATATCCTGCCGCAATATCTCGGCCAGGTGCAGCGCTACAATGCCGAGCAGATCGGCAACGTGCTGGCCTGGACCGGCCTGCCGCAACTCATCCTCATTCCGCTGGTTCCGATGATGATGAAGCGTTTTGACGTCCGTTATATCGGCTTCCTTGGTATCGGCATCTTTGCCATAAGCTGCTTCATGAACGTGACGCTGTCTGCCGACACCGCCGGTGATCAGTTCTGGATTCCGAATATCGTGCGCGCCATCGGCCAGGCCATGGTCATCACCCCGATCACCGCCATCACCACGGCCGGTATCGCACCCGCCGATGCCGCCGCCGCGTCCGGCCTGACCAACATGCTGCGAAATCTCGGCGGTGCAGTCGGCACGGCGACGCTCGGCACCGTGCTCACCAAGCGCGAGCAGTTCCACTCCAATATCATCGGCCAGTCGGTGACGCTGGCACGCGACGAGGTGAGGGAGCGGTTGACGCAGACGACCAACTATTTCCTGGCGCATGGCGTCTCGGATCACGCACTTGCCGCGCAGAAGGCAACGGTCGCTCTTGGCAGCGTCATCAAGCGGCAGGCCCTGATCATGGGCTTCAGCGACACCTTCGCTGTCATCGGCATCCTGCTGGCGACCGCGGCGATCGCTACCCTTTTTGCCCGCAAGCCGCAGGCCGGCGGCGGGGCAGGGGCTCATTGATACTGCATCTATCCTTCCTTCGAAGGCTTGAGTTGGACCGCGGCAAGCTCCCTCAGCTTGTCGCGGTCGCCGTCGTCGGATAGCCGATACCCATCGGCCGTATCTTTCGGGTAGCCGAGGCGCTGGAATTCGCTATTGTCGGCAGCGACGAAAATCTTATTTCCAGGGCCGTCGCCCCTTCGGCGGCATGAAGCAATTCGGCCTCCCCTTGGCGGGCTTGGCAATCGAGGAAAATCACTATGACCACTGATATCGACGGTTTCGCGGGCCGCCTGAAGCGCCGGGAAAATGGAGGCATGATCTCAGCCTGGATCGGCACGCCCGATCCGCTTCTGGTGAATCACCTGTCGCAGGAGGCTTTCGACGCGATCGTCCTCGATATGCAGCATGGCATGTGGGACATGGCCTCTGCGGCGAACGGCATTTCGCAGGTGCGCCTCGCCGGCAAGCCGGCCATCGCGCGCATCCCCGTCGGCGATTTCGCGTCGGCTTCGCGGCTGCTCGATGCCGGGGCCTCCGCCATCATTGCGCCAATGATCAATTCTGCCGATGACGCCCGCGCTTTGGTGAAAGCAACGAAATATCCGCCGCTCGGTGAACGCAGTTGGGGGCCGTCGCTCGCGCTCAATCATTTCGGCATCGCCGCTGACGAGTATCTGCAGGGTGCCAATGGACTGACCGTCACCATCGCCATGGTCGAGACCCGGGCCGCGCTCGATGCCATCGACGAAATCCTCGCGGTTGACGGCATTGACGGCATTTTCATCGGCCCATCCGATCTCTCCATCGCGCTCTCGAATGGTGCGCGTCTCGCGCCCGACAGCGCTGCGATCGATCAGACATTGGCACATGCCGTGGCGCGTTGCCGCGCCCATGGCAAGTTGATCTGCGCTTTCGGCACTGACGGCGAACGCGCCGGTCAATTCCTGAAGCTCGGCCTGGATCTCGTCATTGCCGGCGCCGAAACAGCTCAGCTCCGCGCCGGTGCTCGCACCGCAATCGCAGCCGCCCGGAAGGTTGCTGCTTCCTGACATATCGACGGAATTGAAGCCAAATCAGGCGCAGCCTCATTTGCGGTCGGGCACTGCACGACCTACGCGAATGGGCTGCCGGTCTTGGCTTCAATGCACTGTAGGTGCCGACTCTCTTTCCTGGTACTGAGGAAGACGCCAGACGGAAAAGACTGGCCGAGATTTCCGATGCCGGCGCCCCTTAAGGGGCGGTTTTGACATAGCACGGATTATACATGTTGAAGCCGCAGCCCTTTCCGACGGCTTGGGCAGGCGTAATAAAATTCTGCAACGCGATGGCTACCAGCGCAGTCGCTATTACAGGCAAAATCGTCTTCGTATACTTATCCATGAAAGCCGCCAATATACAACCTATGCGGATATATCTAGTCCGATTCTTGTGCGGTTGCGAGAGGTGATATGGATGCGTATCGAAATCTGCGGTGTGCCGAGCTGACGAAGAAATTTGACGCCCAGACTTGCTGTCCGGAAATCAGAACCGATCGTGCTCGTAGACCACTTCAGCCCAGGTTCCTGTCGCCGTCGACTCCAGGCAAGCATCGATGAAGGCCAGACCGTCGACGCCGGTCCAGGCATTGGGCGTTAGGTGGGCCAGCGGATCGGGCTCGGCGCCGGCAATGCGGGCGGCTACCAGCTCGGCGAAATCTGTGTAGATATTGGCGAAGGCTTCGAAGAAGGCTTCAGGATGGCCGGTGGGGAGGCGGGTGCCTCGCTGGGCGTGCGGGTGCAGGCTCGGCAGGCCGCGTGTGCGTAGCTCGTCGGCGCGGTTCAGCCGCATGACACGCAGATCGTTGGCCTCGGCCTGGTTCCAGGAGATGCCGCCGTCTTCGCCATAAGCCTCGATGCTGACGACATTCTGCGCGCCGGTTGCCACCTTGCTCACCAGCATCTGGCCCCGCGTGCCGTCATCGAACTTCAGGATCACTTGCGCGGTGTCATGTGCCATGCGGCCGGGCAGCGATGGGCCGACATCCGCAAGAACAGCGGCAATGCGGCGCCCGCAAACAAAGCTCATCAATTGATGCGCATGCACGCCGATATCACCAAGCACATGGCTCTTGCCGCCTTTGGCCGCATCGAGCCGCCATTTGGTGCGTGGCGCCATCTTATCCGGCTCGGCCTCGACGGGTCGGCTAAGCGAGCCTTGCACGTAGCGGACATTGACGAGACGGAGAGCGCCGATTTCGCCACTGGTGACGGTGGCGCGCGCCTCGCGCACCATGGGATAGCCGGAGTAGTTATGGGTGAGCGACAGGATACGGCCGCGGTCATGCGCCTTGCGGGCGAGCGCCAGCGCGCTGTCGTAGTCGTTGGTCAGCGGCTTGTCGCAGATGACGTCAAGACCGGCGTCGAGCGCGGCCGCAGCGTATTCATAATGGCTGTCGTTCGGCGTCATGATGGCGACGGCGTCGATGCCGTCGGCCCGCACGGTTTCGGCTTCGATCATGCTTGCGACGTCTACATAACCGCGCTTGATGCCGAAGGCATGGGCGGAGTTGAGCGACCGCTCCGGATCGGAGGAAAAGACGCCGGCAACGAGATCGAAGCAATCGTCGAGGCGGGCGGCCGTGCGATGTACCGGACCAATAAGCGAGCCCTGTGCGCCGCCGATCAGGCCGAGCCGCACTCGCCTGCCGAGAAGTTTGAAAACCACAGCCTGCGACATGTAACCCGCCTTTCGTACTGACCGATGAGAGAAATGAAATAGCGCGATCCTAACACCAGCACAGCGCCACGCTCGACATTTCGCATATGGCGCGCAAAGGAAATGCATTGAGATTAGTGCCTAACCGACGACCCAAGAGTGCTTGCACGCGCATTCGGCAGCGGGCATTGTCGCGCGGACGATATAAAGCGAAGGGATTTGTCCAGCATGCAGGGATCGGCGATAGGGCGTGGCTTGCGGCGTGATGCAGGTCAGCGGGTGACGTTGCGCACGGTCGCAACCGCACTTGGCCTGTCGATCACCACGGTCAGCCGCGCCTTGAAGGAAGGCCCTGAAGTCAGTCGCGAAACGATCGAGCTGGTGAAACGGGTCGCCGGCGAACTCGGCTATCGCCCAAATCTCGGCGGCCTCAATCTTCGGACCGGCAAGACCCATGCGATCGGCATCGTGCTGCCTTTTGAGCGCGAAGGCGAGATGAACATCGTCGTCGCATCGCTTGTGGAAGGCGTGTCGCGCCATATGAAGAGCTGCGGCTACCGGACCACCGTGGTGCCGCAGCTACAGGCGGATGACCCTTTGGCGACGGTTCGCGATCTCGTCGAAGAGGGCTCCGTCGACGGCATCATCATCACCCATACGAGACCGCAGGACGACCGCGTCAAATATTTGCTGGAGGTCAGCACGCCCTTCGTCACCTTTGGGCGCACCGAGCTCCTAAGCGTCCACCCTAGCGTCGACCTCGATCATGAGACGATCGGTGCGGAAGCGGCGCGGTTGCTTCTTGATGCCGGCCATCGCCGGCCCCTCTTGATCGCGCCGTCCAGCCAGTTCACCTACAGCCTGCAATTCGTCAAAGGCTGGAGCAAAACGTTTACGTCGCGCAATCTCCCCGTTCCTGATGAACTCATCCATTTTGCCGCAACGACGCCGGACAGCGGCGAGGAGCTGGCCAAAAATATCGCCGCCTGGCATCCGGAGGCGACCGGCGCCTTCGTCGCCAGTGAAGAAGCCGCTCTCGGTTTCCTCGCCGGGCTGCGCAAGGCCGGCCGGCATACGGGCAAGGATTTCGGATTGGTCACCTATGGCGGTACGCGATTGCACGATTTCTTCAATCCGCCGCTCAGTGCCTTTTTTTATTCCAATTATATCATCGGGGAGCGCCTGGCCTCCCTCTTGCTCCGCGCGATTGGCGGCGACGATCCTAGCGACCTGCGCGAACTCGTCCGTGCCGAATTCGTAGATCACGACAGTCAGGCGCTCTCTTCGTAATTTCAATTCGCTTCGCAACGTCAAGTTATCCGTCGAAGCTATTCGTAACGTTATTATTTCAGATAATGCCGCAAAATCCCAAGGTAATGCCTTGAAAGTGGCTGCTTGACAGGATTGCGCTTATCTATCATTCGTAACGTTACGTATTGCCGATCGGAGGGGTTTGAGGCTCTGTGCGGCAGGCAATGTCAGCAGAGAACGGAGCCTCGTATCTCGCAGGCGACCGCATACCATGGGAGGATGCCGTGGGCACAGGCTCGCTTTTCTTCGGATCTCCAATCTGGACGTTCAACTGGAACCCGCCTTATGAGGCGCCGCTGAGGCGGCTTGCGCGGAGCGGCTGCAAGGGTTTCGAGCTCACCGCCTGGTCGGTCGATATGTTGGACTATTATAGCCCGGCGACGATCCGCGGTCTGAAGGAGATTGCTGAGGGCGAGGGACTGGCGCTCACCAATTTCTTCTTCAATCTGCCCTTTAGCCGTCAGACGGGCGCCGCCTTCTCCACCGTCGATCTCGACGGCTACAAGCGCGGCATCGATGTCGCGGTCGAGATCGGCGCGCCGATCATGACCAGCATGACGCCCTATCCATTCCAATCCGACGTCAAGCCGATCCTGCAGCGGCCGATCTCGCAGGAGTGGACGGCCGCCGTCGAGCCGCAATGGAACTGGTCGGCGGAATATAACGTCGTCGTCGATGGTTTCGCCAAGGCATGCGAAATTGCGGGCTCGGCCGGGTTGCGCGTCGCCATCGAGCCCCATCCCTATCGCTGGGTCAGCTCCGGCCAGGGCATGCTCCGGCTGATCGAGCGCACCGGTGCTTCGAACCTGGGCCTGAACTTCGACCCCAGCCATCTCTTCCCGGCCGGCGACATGCCGCATTATGTCGTGCTGGCGCTTGGCGACCGCATCTTCAACACGCATTTCTCCGACAATGAAGGCCATACCAATGCCCACTGGCGTCCGGGCCGCGGCAAGATCGACTGGAAGGCGATCTTCTCCGCTCTGCGGGCGATCGGCTATTCCGGCCCGATCACGCTGGAGCTGGAGGATGCGCCCGGCGCGTCGCACTGGACGCACTTCCGCGAGGCGACGCCCGAATTCGATCAGGAGATGCGGCGTGGCATGAGCTATCTGCGCGACGCCGCTGCTGAACTCAACATCATCATCTCTTAGAGGCCATATTCATGAGCACCGCACCCATGAAAGTCGGCATCGTCGGCGCCGGCAATATCAGCGCCACCTATGTCGCTACCCTGCACATGTTCGATTTCATCCGCGTCAAGTCGATCTATGACCTCTATGAGGAGCCGGCAAAAAAGCTCGCCGCCCAATTCGGCATCGCGGTCGTCTCGCTGGATACCATGCTTGCCGACCCGGAAATCGGTTTGATCATCAACTTGACGACACCGGTTTCGCATTATTCGATCAGCAAGAAGGCGCTTCTCGCCGGCAAGCATGTCTATTCGGAAAAGCCGCTTGGCATCAGCATGGCGGAGGCCGAAGACCTGATGTCGGTCGCTCGTGCCGGCGACCTGCGTCTCGGCTGCGCGCCCGACACGTTCCTCGGCGGCGGGCATCAATTGGCGCGCCGGCTATATGATGAAGGCCGTATCGGCAAGGCGGTGTCGGCCACGGCCATGTTGCTTCTCCCCGGCCACGAGCACTGGCATCCGAACCCGGCCTTCTTTTATGGCCGTGGCGGCGGCCCCATGCTCGATGTTGGTCCCTATTACGTCACCAATCTCATCGCGTTGCTTGGTCCGGTGCGCGAAGTCTTCGGCACCGCCAAGATCACCCGCATCGAACGCACGGTGAAGACCGATCCGCGCCGAGGTGAGACGATCAAGGTGATGGTGCCGACGCATCTGACTGGCGTTATGGAGTTTCACAACGGTGCGACGATCACCATTGCCACGAGCTTCGATGTCATCAAGCATAAGCACAATCAGATCGAGATTTACGGCTCCGAAGGAAGCATGGTAACACCGGACCCGAACAACTTTGCCGGCAAAGTTGAAATATTCCGCGATGGCGGTGAGGATTGGGAAGAAATCCCGGTCGATCATCCCTACACGGAAGGTGTGCCGGGCCATCTGGGCCTGCGTGGTTTGGGCGCGGCCGAAATGGTAGATTCCCTTCGCGCAGGGCGCCAGCATCGCGTATCCTCGGAGCTCGCCTTCCACGCGCTGGAGGTGATGATGGCCTTCGAACGTTCGGCACAGTCGCGCAAGGCGGTTGCAATTCGCAGCAGTTGTGGCCGGCCAGATCCGATCCCGCGCACAATTAATGAGGGACGTTTCGCATAGGCTGCGTTATAGAGAGTTAGGAGAATTGGCAGTCCTTCCAGACTGCATGCTTGACGAAGGGGCGATGTCGAGGAAGCATTGCCCGTTCGCCGCAGGGAATGGAGGCCCGGCGGCGCAATCTTGGAGGACGACAGCATTCGGCAGCCGATGTCTTCGGACGGCGGCGGCTGAAATACAGGTGTTCAGAAGAACGCCATCAAAAGAGGAGGAGCATATGCGTGGATTGTTAATGGCATTGGTTGGCGCCACGGCGCTGATCGCAGTCGGCGTTACCGGCGCTCAGGCTGAGGGGAAGAGAGCCGAGGTCCTGCACTGGTGGACGTCCGGTGGCGAAGCTGCCGCCGTGCGCGAACTGGCCAATGCATTCAACGCCGCCGGTGGCCAATGGGTGGACACCGCGATCGCAGGGTCCGGCTCGACCGCACGTCCGATCGGCATCAATCGCATCATCGGCGGCAACCCGCCGACAGCTATGCAGTTCAACACCGGCACGCAAATGAACGATCTGGCTCAGCAGGGCCTGCTGCGTACGCTCGACGATCTCGCCAAGGAACAGGACTGGAAATCGGCACTGACGCCGGCCTTCTACAATGCTATCCAGTATCAAGGTCATATTTACGGCGCACCGATCAACGACCATGGCCAGAACTGGATCTTCTATTCCAAGGCCGTCTTCCAGAAAGCCGGTGTGACCGAAGAGCCGAAAACCTGGGATGAGATGTTTGCCGCTCTCGACAAGATCAAAGCCGCTGGCCTGATCCCTGTCGCCGTCGGCGGTCAGCCCTGGCAGCTTCAGTCGATGTTCAACTCCATCCTGCTCGGGGAGGGCGGTAAGGAGCTTTACAGCAAGGTCTGGAAGGATCTCGATACCGACGCCGTCAAGTCCGACAAGTTCAAGCACGTAGCGGAAGTCTTCGCCAAGCTGCGCAACTATCAGGACCCGGGCAGCCCGAACCGCGACTGGAACGTGGCGACCGGCATGCTGATCGACGGCAAGGCCGGCATCCAGTTCATGGGCGACTGGGCGAAGGGTGAATTCATCCATGCCAACATGGTCGCCGACAAGGATTTCGGCTGCATCCTCGGACCGGGTGAATCCAACTTCATGATGGGCGGCGATATCTTCGTCTTCCCGGTCCTGAAGGACAAGACGGCGACCGATGCACAGACGCTGCTGGCAACGGTCATCATGTCCAAGGAAGGCCAGCTCGCCTTCAATTCCAAGAAGGGCTCCGTGCCGGTCCGCCTCGACGTTGATACGTCGAAGCTTGACGCCTGCGCCCAGAAGGGCCTGACCGCGCTCAAGGATCCGACCCGTCAGATCCTTGCGCCGGACGTGCTCACGGCTCAGGACATCGTTCAGACCGAACAGGACCTCGTTGCCCAGTATTGGACGACCCCGAGCATGACAGCCGACCAGTTCGCAACCCAGTTCGCACAGGTCATCGAGCAGGCGAAGTAAGCCTCATCCGACATCCATGCGGCGGCAGGGCCTACCTGCCGCCGGTTTCCATGAATGAGGAGGAGCTGACGCCATGAGTACCCCCGAAACTGCTGCCGGAGCCATTGCTGGGGCCGGCGCCGGGACGACTGCCACTAGGAAGAAGCGGCATCTTTCCGCCTATGTTGCCCTGTTTCCAGCCTTTATCATCGTCCTGCTCGCCTATGTCGTGACGGTTGTCTGGAACATCTGGATATCGTTCACCGACAGCAAGGTGCTGCCGGTCAACATCTTTGTCGGCACCAAGCAGTACGAACGACTGTTCACGACGGCGCGCTGGCTGCTATCCCTGCAGAACGTTGTCGTCTTCGGCGTACTCTTCATCGCCGGCTGCCTGATCCTTGGCTTTCTTCTGGCCGTCGCGCTCGATCAGAAAGTCCGGTTCGAAAATACGTTCCGAACGATCTTTCTCTATCCCTTCGCAATGTCCTTCATCGTTACCGGGCTTGTCTGGCAGTGGATCATGAACCCGACGCTCGGCCTGCAGAAGGTCGCCGACAGCATCGGGTTCACCTGGATTCGTTTCGACTGGATCGTCCAAAGCGATCTCGCGCTCTACGTCATCGTGCTTGCCGGCATTTGGCAGTCGTCCGGACTGGTGATGGCGATCATGCTGGCGGGATTGCGCGGCGTCGATCGCGAGCTCTGGAAGGCAACACGCATCGACGGCGTGCCGGCATGGCGCGTCTATCTCCACATCGTCATTCCGATCCTGAGGCCGACCATCATCACCGCCAGCGTGCTTCTGGCGATCGCCGTGGTCAGGGTCTACGAGCTGGTGCTGGCGACCACCGGCGGCGGGCCTGGGATATCGACCGAGGTGCCGGGAAAATTCATCATGGATTACCTCTTCGGCCGCGGCAATATCGGTCTCGCGACCGGGGCCTCGACCGTGATGTTCATCACCGTGGTCATCCTGGTCACGCCGTGGCTCTACTACGAATATTTCCGTGAAAAACCGAGGGGGAACTGATGACAATGCCTTCTTCCGTCGCAGTCGCTGCGGGTGGGCCGACCGGGCGTAAGCCGCAGCATCTATCTCCGGCGCGCATCGGCCTTTACGCTTTCCTCGTCATCGCGGCTCTGTTCTTCCTGCTGCCGCTTTATGTGATGATCGTCACCTCCCTGAAATCCATGCCGGAAATCCGCCAAGGCAATATCTTCGCCTTTCCGCAGGTCTGGACAGGCGAAGCCTGGGTGCAGGCGTGGAGCACGGCTTGCACCGGTCTCGAATGCGGCGGCATCAGCGTCGGTTTCTGGAATTCGGTGAAGATCCTGATCCCGAGCATGATACTCTCCATTTTCATCTCGTCGCTGACCGGCTATGCGCTGTCCTTCTGGCGGGTGAAGGGGGCCAATGTTCTCTTCGCCGTCCTGCTGCTCGGCGCCTTCATTCCCTATCAGGTGTTCATCTATCCGCTGGTGCTCATCTACCGCGGCGTCGGTATCTATTCGACGCTGCCCTGCATCATCATCACCCACACGGTCTTCGGCCTGCCGGTGCTGACGCTGCTGTTCCGCAATTATTATTCCAGCCTGCCGATGGAGTTGTTCAAGGCAGCACGCGTCGACGGCGCCGGATTGTGGCAGATCTTCTTCCGGCTGATGATCCCCATGTCGATCCCGATCCTGGTGGTGGCGGCCATCCTGCAGGTGACCGGCATCTGGAACGACTTCCTCTTCGGCGTGGTCTTCGCCGGGCGGGAAAACTTCCCGATGACGGTTCAGCTCAACAACATCGTCAACTCCACCCAAGGCGAGAAGCTCTACAACGTCAACATGGCGGCAACCATCCTTACGGCCCTGGTTCCGCTGATCGTCTATTTCGGTTCGGGTCGCTGGTTCGTGCGCGGCATTACCGCCGGCGCAGTCAAGGGATAATCCATGGCCAATGTTTCCATTCGCGAACTTGCAATCGATTTCGGCAGCGTCAGCGTTCTGAAATCGTTGAATCTTGAAATCCAGTCGGGCGAGTTCATCGTTCTCCTCGGGCCGTCCGGCTGCGGCAAGTCTACGTTGCTCAACGCTATCGCCGGTCTTACCGACATCAGCGGCGGCCAGGTCTGGATTGGCGACCGGAACGTCACCTGGGAGGAGCCAAAGGACCGCGGCATCGGCATGGTGTTCCAGTCCTATGCGCTCTATCCGACGATGACGGTCGAGGGGAATCTTTCCTTCGGGTTGCGCATCGCCGGCATGCCCAAGGACGAGATCGCCGAGCGCGTTAATCGCGCCGTGCAGATCCTGCAGATCGATCCGCTGCGCAAACGACGGCCGGGCGAACTTTCGGGCGGCCAACGCCAGCGCGTCGCCATCGGCCGCGCCCTGGTGCGCGATGTCGATGTTTTCCTGTTCGATGAACCGCTCTCCAACCTCGACGCCAAACTCCGCACCG
This sequence comes from Martinezella paranaensis, assembly GCF_014200235.1. Lineage (NCBI taxonomy): Bacteria > Pseudomonadati > Pseudomonadota > Alphaproteobacteria > Hyphomicrobiales > Rhizobiaceae > Martinezella > Martinezella paranaensis. Next base: position 204,146 of record NZ_JACHBI010000005.1, read on the forward strand.
AGCTGCGTGTCGAGCTGAAGCGTCTGCATGCTGGGCTCGGCTCGACCATGATCTACGTCACACACGACCAGATCGAAGCGCTGACGCTCGCCGATCGCATCGCTGTCATGAGCGGCGGCGTTATCCAGCAGTTTGCCGCGCCGAAGGAAATCTATCGTCGCCCGGTCAACCGTTTTGTCGCCGGTTTCGTCGGCTCGCCGTCCATGAACTTCCTGTCGGGGCTGGTGGCGAGTAATGGCGGGACACCCGCGTTCATATTGCCCGATGGACGCAAGATCGACCTGAATGGCTATGAATTCTCGGGCACCCCGGGCGACGGCCGGCCCGCAACGCTCGGTGTGCGGCCGGAACAGATTCAATTCACCGCTGCTAACGGTCGCATGTCCAGCTTGCCGGCAACCTTCAGCATCGTCGAACCCATGGGCTCGGACAATCTGGTCTGGGGTCAGATCGGCAAGGAAACCATGTCGGTACGCATCGATGCCGATGAGGAGGTCGCGCTGGAGAGCGAGCAGCCGGTCTACTTCCAGCCGGCGCTCGCGTCCCTGTTTGGCGAGGATGGTCAGCGTCTATGAGATCAAACCGCGCCGCGCGTTCGATGAAGGCGCAGCGCGGTCTTCATGCCTTGACTTCGAAGACCATGTTGAACGGCGTTTCGGTCGCCTTGCGGAAATGCGAATAGCCCGCATCCATGGCAACTTTGCGCAGCTTCAACTCGCCGGCTTGCGCCCCCAAACCCAGCCCGACTTCCTGCGACAATGAAGCCGGTGTGCAGATCATCGTCGAGGCGCCGTAGAAGACACGGCCGACCGGATTGAGATTGTCCTTCAGGCAATCATGCGCAAAAGGCTCGACGATCATCCAGGTGCCGTCGTCGGCAAGACTTTCCCTGACATGCTTGCCGGCGCCGACGGGATCGCCCATGTCGTGCAGGCAATCGAACATCGCCACGAGATCATAGCCGGCAGCCGGGAAATCCTTGGCTGACGCCTGCTCGAAGGTGATGCGGCCGGCAACGCCTGCCTCCTGCGCCGCAGCTTTCGCCCGCTCAATGGAGGGGAGGTGGTAGTCGAAGCCGAAGAAGGTCGAGTTTGGATAGGCCTGAGCCATCAGGATGGTCGAGGCGCCATGACCGCAACCGACGTCGGCAACAGCCGCACCGGCTTGAAGCTTTTCATGCATGCCCTCCAGCGCTGGTATCCATTCCGAAATGAGATGGCTGTTATAACCAGGGCGGAAGAAACGTTCTGTGCCGCGGAACAGGCAGGCGCTGTGTTCATGCCAGCCCAGCCCGCCTCCTGTCTTGAAAGCATTGGCAATTTTCGGCTCGTCCATCCACATGGATTGCACGACATCGAAGGCACCGTTGAAGAAGGCGGGGCTGTTTTCTTCGGCAAATACCATGGCCTGCTCGGGCGTCAGGTAGAAGCGTTCGGTCTTGTCGTCATAGCTGACGTATTCGGCCGCGGCCTGTGCCGACAGCCATTCGCGCACATAACGCTCTTTTACGCCAACCTTGTCGGCCAGTTCCGTCGACGTCATCGGCGTCCCGTCCGCCATGGCCTTGAACAGACCCAAATGGTCTCCGAGCGTCACCAACACACCCGAGACCGCCGCGCCGACGTCGCCGACAAGGCGTCCAACAAGGGCGTCGAGTTTTTGCATATCAGGTTCGCGCATGACATCCTCCTCCCATCGGAACCGATGCAGCGTTCCGTTCCGATATATTCGAAAGCCGGAAGATACTCCCGGCCGTAGGGGGAGGCAATGATACGACCGGGCTAAGCATGCTTCATGCTGCGCCCGGAAGAAAGCGTAACCTATTGAGATAAAGCTGTATTTTCTAGAATCTATGTCACGCCTCAGCCGACGCGGGCGAGCTCTTTTTCCAGAACCGAGAGCAAGCGCGGATCGTCTGCCGTAACGTCAGGTGCGAAGCGGGCGGCAACCTTGCCATCCCGGCCGATCAGGAATTTTTCGAAGTTCCAGACGATGCCGCCACCCTGTCCGGTTTCGAGGCCGTGTTTTGCCAGGCGTTCCCGCATCGGCCCGTCACCGGTCGTCTCGACGCCGGAGGCGATCAGGCTGTTGTAGAGCGGATGCCGCTCTTCGCCGGTCACCGCAATCTTGGAGAACATCGGGAACTGCACGTCATAGGTCAACGTGCAGAAGTTCAGGATTTCGTCATTCGTGCCCGGCTCCTGGCCCTTGAAATCATTGGCAGGAAAGCCGGCAATGACGAGACCGTCGTCGCGCTTGTCTTCGTAGAGCTTTTCCAGCCCTTCATATTGCACCGTCAGGCCGCATTTGGAGGCGACGTTGACGACCATGATGACCTTGCCGCGAAAATCGGCAAGTGTCGTCTCGCTGCCATCGATCCGCTTTACGGGAATATCGAGCACGGTGTCAGTCATCACAATCACTCCAAATCATCTTGAAAACAGGTCGCTGATATCAACGTGCGAAGCGGTTGAAGTCAACCGCACGATTGCGTGACGCGGCTTCGCGACAATCAGCGGCGGCGTGCCGAACGGGCTGAAATCGCTACCTCGGGCGTGAAGGCAAAATCCTTGTCGAAGGGATAGGTCAGCTTCAGTTTGCGCAGACGCGGCAGGCGCTCGACGAACTGGTCGACGACCCCAGGCGAGAGTGCCATCAGGTTCGGATTGGCGATCGGAGCAAGTTCCGGAGAAAGATAGCCGGACTTCACGACGATGATCTTGGCACGATGCGGATCGAGGCCGAGACGCGTGAAATCGGCGATGTTGTGATAGGGGCGGCGTTTTGCCGACAGCACGAGATCGATGCCACCAATTGAGACGACCGCCTGTTTGTCCGTGACGTCGTCGGTCTGCAACAGGAACTTGACGGTGAAGGCAGCGGTCACGGGTTTACTGCCTTTGGCGTCCAGTGATGCGCCGACGTTAAGGTCGGGTCTGGCGCCGACGCCGGCTGCATAGCAGGCTTCGGTTGCTGCCTTATCGGCGATGCCGGCGAAAATAACGCCGGTGGCGCCGCGGGCAATCAGTTCCGCCAGCACATCGGCGCGGTCGCCGACGCCACCGCCGGTCGGGTTGTCGCCGGATTCCGCTAACACAACCGGCGCCGTCGGGCTGGCGATCGCCTTGGCGACGCACTCCTCGATCGAGCCGGTCTCACAGCCGAAGACGAAATCCTCACGAACATCCCAATAGGCCTGCGCCAGGCGTTTTGCCTCGCGTTCGAGAACGGCGCGGTCCGTGCCGGTCATGATTGCGGCCGCCGTCGCGCGCGGCTCGTCGGCCCAGACATAGCCGACCATCAGCGAGGCATCCCACGCGCCCTCGATGGCATCGATGCCGGGCAGCAGGTCGTAAAGGCTCTTTGCGGGCTCGTCGACCGTGCTGGTGCGCTCGCCGGGCAGCACGACGGGGATCGGCGCCCAGAGCAGGATCGGCTTCACGCCGGTCTTCAGGCTGTGGGTAAGCATCGTCACCGCGCGGCGCATCGTTTCCTCGACGTCGATGTGCGGCGCGGTGCGATAGGTGGAATACATGTCCAGAGCATCGATGATGCGCTGGGTGACATTGCCATGCAGATCGTAGCTCGCCGAAAGTATGCAGTCGTCTCCGACAAGCTTGCGGGCCGCATTGATCCAATCGCCCTCCGCGTCCTCCATGCCCTCCACATACATCGCCCCGTGCATGGCGAGATAGAGACCATCGAGCGGCAGTAGCGGCTTCAGCCGTTCCAGGAACTCCGCCTTGAAGGCTTCATAGGTGTGGCGGGCGACCGGGCCGCCGGCGATGGCCCGAGCGTGGATCGTCGGCAGGAATTCGGCATCATAGTCTTTGAGGAACGCGAAATAGGGTGCGGCCGTCAGCTCCTCGCCACGTACGACGCGGAAATCCTTTTCTTCGTTCAGGACCGGATTGTACGTGCTGCATTCGATGTGAATGCCACCGACGGCGATGCGCATGGAAAACCTCAATTCGGATTGGGACCAATCAGGAAATTATGGGCGGCAATGCTGGCCGCACCCCGAGCCCAGATGTCGCCGTCGACGCGTTGCGTGCGGATCGGCGTCTGGCCGGCATAGCGTGGCAATACGTTGGCTTCGATCGCCTGCTGCACGACGGTCCCGAACAATCCGTCGAAACTACCTTCGACATGGGTGATCAGGATCATGCCGGGATCGTTGAACTGGATGAGATGAGCGATCGCCAGGCCAAGGGCGCCGCCGGCCCGATGCAGGATACGGATCGCGACAGCGTTGCCGACGGATGCCTCTTCCTCCAGCTCGGAGAGGGAGGTGCAGGAAAGCCCTCCGGCCTTGGACATTTCCTTGATCGCCTTTATCGAGGCGATGGTATCGAGGCAGCCGCGCTTGCCGCAGCGGCAGGGCGAGCCGTTGGGTTCGATGGTGCAATGGGCAATTTCGCCGGCGCCGCCGTGATTGCCGCGATAGAGCTTGCCGCGGATGAAATGGGCGCAGCCAATACCGTCGCCAAAGGAGACGACGCTGAAATTCCGGATGTCGCGGGCGATGCCGAACAGCTTTTCGCTGACGGCTACTGCCTTGGCATCATTCTCGATGAAGGTCTCGATGCCGGTCTTTTGTCGAATGATCTTGGCAAGCGGCATGTCCTGCCAGCCGAGCAGGGTGGATTGCACGCAATTTGCCTGCTTCTCGTCGACGAAACCGGAGAGCGCTACGCCTAAGCCGGACAATTTCTTCGCCGCTTCCAGCCGCCCGGCAAGCAGTTTAGGAAGCGCCTCTGCAATCAGGCTCGCTATGACATCCGGATCGCGGGACAGCGGCATGTTCTCGCGGGCGATGATCTTGCCGTTGAGATCACTGAGCACCATTGGCGCCGGATCTTCAAGCAATGAGATGCCGACAAAGAAGGCCCCTTCAGGATGTAGATCAAGCAATATCGACGGCCGGCCCTGGCCATAGACCATTTCGGTTTCGTGCAAGATGCCAAGCGTGATAAGGTCGCGGGCGATACCGCTCATCGCCGCCTTGCTGAGCCCCATCGATTCAGCAAGAACCGTCCGGCTAAGCGGGCCGGATTCGCTGATAACGCGCAGAAGCTGTCGCTGCGAAGAGCTGAGCAATTGATGTTCCGCCTGGGTATTTGCTTCTTATTTTTTCTTGACGATAAGTTTAGTGAATAAACAAATCAACTGCAGTAAATTAGAAAAATGACCTAAGTCCATTGGCGGATATGGCAGAGCGCAATGGCGGAACGGCACGGTGCCTTGCAAACCGGGGCAATCGGGAACGAGGCATGCTCTTGTTAAACGGTTGACACATGCTGGCATAAGTATGCAATGCTTACTATAATGATTCAGCAGGCCAACGCCCCTGTAGTTGTTTGATCCTTCGACGTTGATCCCAAAATTTATCGTTCGCCCATGGCCGTCTCGACGGCCCGCGCGCGTTTGCTGCCAGGCGGAACAGTCAGAAAGGAATGTCATGTCCAGTACGGCCGATCGCTCAAGACGTCCGTTGGTCATCGTCTCGATCATGCTCGCGACCTTCATGGTGGCGGTCGAGGCGACGATCGTTGCCACCGCCATGCCACGCATCGTCGGCCAACTCGGCGGTTTCACCTACTATAGCTGGGTTTTCTCCGCATTCCTCCTGGCACAGTCCACAACGACCGTGATCTACGGCAAACTGTCGGACATCTTCGGCCGCAAACCGATCCTGATCGGCGGCATTCTGATCTTCCTCGTCGGTTCGGCGCTGGCGGGCTTTGCCTGGTCGATGACCTCGCTGATCGCCTTTCGGCTGCTACAGGGCCTCGGTGCCGGTGCCATTCAGCCGGTAACGATGACCGTGGTCGGCGATCTCTACAAGCTGGAGGAGCGCGCCAAGGTGCAAGGCGTGCTCGCCAGCGTCTGGGCGGTGTCGGCCGTTATCGGCCCGCTTGCCGGCGGCATCATCGTCGACAACGTCTCCTGGGCCTGGATCTTCTGGATCAATCTGCCGTTCGGCGTGCTGACCATCATCGGCTTCACGCTCTTCTTGCATGAGCAGATCACGCCGCGCGAGGCGAAGATCGACTATCTCGGTACGATCCTGTTTTCGATATCGATCATCTCATTGCTGGTGATCCTCACCGAAACCAACTCAGGCTTCGGCATCCTCGGCCCGCTCGCAATCGTCTTCGTCGTCACCGGCGTACTCTTCCTCCTGCAAGAGCGACGTGCGCCGGAGCCGATCATCTCGATCGAACTCTGGGGCCGGCGGCTGGTGGCAACCAGCAATGCGGCCACACTTCTGGCCGGCATGGCGCTGATCGGGCTGACGACCATCCTGCCAATCTACGTACAAGGCGTGCTCGGCCGCTCGCCGTTGGTGGCCGGTTTCACGCTGACGATGCTGATCGTCGGCTGGCCGTTGGCGGTGATGCTGTCGAGCCGGTTCTTCCGCACTTTCGGTATTCGCAGAACGCTGCGCGTCGGCAGCTTCATGTTCCCCTTCGGCTCGGCCTTCCTTTTATTCCTGACGCCGGAGAGCAGCCCGGTTCTGGCCGGCATCGGCTCTTTCCTAATGGGTTTCGGCATGGGGCTTATCAGCCTCACCAGCATCGTGCTCGTGCAGGAAAGCGTGGAATGGTCGATGCGCGGCAGCGCCACGGCGTCGATCATCTTTTCGCGCAGTCTCGGCAATACGCTCGGCGCGACCGCCCTGGGCGCCGTGCTGAATATCGGTATCCTCCATTTCGGCAGCGGCGATCTGGCCGCCAAGCTGCATGACGTGCTGAACCAGCCGACGGGACTTTCCGATCTTGCCAGCGACCCGGCCATCCGTGGCGTCTTCGATGCAGCTCTGCACTGGAGCTTCTGGGGCGTCGTCGTGGTCGCGATCCTGACATTTGCGACCACCTGGCTCATTCCCGTGGCCCACGATGCCGGGCGCAGGCAACTACCGAAAACGGATGCGCAGGAGGCGGCGACACACTAGCTCCTGTCGTCCTGCTGCCTCAGAAATCGTAGCGATCGATGCGCCAGGCGTCAAGCAGGCGGTGCGACGCTTTGAGCGCCGCATCGGGATCGCGGGCGACGATCGCGTCTAGGACGTCCTTATGATAGGGCAGGGAGCGCTTCTGGCCTTCCGCCACTTCGTCATGGCTCTCGAGAGCGCGGTTGGCGTAGATTGCGACGGCGATCAGATCGATGAGCTGCGCATAGACCATGTTGCGGGTGGCGGCGAAGATCGCGGTATGAAAGCGCAGGTCGGCATCGGCATTGGTGTTGACGTCGCCGATGGTGGAAACCATGTCGTCATAGGCCGAGGCGATGGCGGCGAGATCCTCGTCGGTACCGCGCACGGCGGCTCGCGCCGTCGCTTCCGGCTCCACCACCCGCCGGAGATCCTTGATCGAGCGCATGATCTCCACCGAAGGGCCGGTCTCGTAGTGCCAGACCATGACGTCGGTATCGAGATGATGCCAGTTGGAGCGTTCCTTGACGCGCGTGCCGACGCGGGTCTTGATCTCCACCAATCCCTTGCCGGCCAGGCATTTCATCGCCTCGCGGATCACGGTGCGGCTGATGCCGAACTGTTCCACCAGGTCCGGTTCGTTCGGAAGTGTCGAGCCGACGGGATAATTGCCGCCAACGATGCGGCGGCCGAGTTCATGCACGAAATAGCCGAAGACGCCCCGCCGCGGGATCGTACCGTATTTGCGCACATAGGCATCGAATGGCGACTGCGTCACGATCAGTTTCGTTTCCGGGCTCAGCCGAGAGGCAGTCGTTGCGCCAATGCCATATTTCATTATCCGGGACTCTCATTCCTGTTGAGGGGCCGATACGAGTGAAATCTTCAGCTTATGACGGGCTCTTGAAGACTTCATGCTGATATTCTTGGTTTGCTCGTAGCGGGTCCATAATTGGTCGATGTCGATTCAGTCGTTCTTATCGCGCCATATCTCGACCGGATGACTCTACCATGTCTTGCGTGCGCATGCCTACTAGAGCCAAATCGAGCGGTTTGTTCGGTAAAAACGAACTGAAATCAGGCTCTGGATAGAGTGGGAAGCTTTGCTCGGGCTGACCGCCTGTGCCAGTGTCGAACTGCCGGGCAGCAGATCCAGATCAAGTTCTGATCGGGTCATTAAGCGAAACGTGATCACTTCCTCGAATGGTAGGACGATTTCCGTCTATCGGAAATGGTTCCGAACCGTTTAGATGGCGTGGATTGAAAGGCGGATTCGGAGCAATTTGTGAATGACTGATATTTCCGCGCGCAAACGAGGGCAGGGGGCGCAGGCTTCCAGCTCGCGGCCGTTGCAGATTGCGCTGCTCGTGGCTGGCGCTTTTTTCATGGAAAACCTGGACGGCACCGTCATCGCCACCGCCTTGCCACAGATGGCCGTTTCCTTCGGCGCCCGTCCTGTTGATCTCAACATCGGCATGAGCGCCTATCTGCTGACGCTCGGCGTCTTCATTCCGATCAGCGGTTGGATCAGTGACCGGTTCGGCGCCCGCCTGGTCTTCACCACCGCTGTCGTCATCTTCACGTTGGCTTCCGTTCTCTGCGGCTTTGCCGATGGTGTCGGCTCCTTTGTCGCCATGCGCATCCTGCAAGGCATCGGCGGGGCAATGATGGTGCCGGTCGGCCGCCTCCTGGTTCTCAACAATACGCCGAAGGATCGGTTGATCTCGGCAATCGCGACCATCACTTGGCCGGCGCTCGTAGCACCCATTCTGGGGCCGCCGCTCGGCGGTTTCATCACCGATCATGCGAGCTGGCGCTGGATCTTCTTCCTCAATCTGCCGCTCGGCATCGTGGCGTTCATCTTTGCCCTCATGCTGATCCCGGAAACCAAGGCTGCCGCCCGGCCTCCCTTCGATTGGACGGGTTTCGTCATCAGCGGCTTCGGGCTCGCAAGCCTCATGTATGGTCTGGAGCTGATCGGCCGTCCCGATCCGGTTTGGCTGGAAGCCTGGGGTTATGTTGCCGTCGGTGGCGTGTTGCTTGCGGGCGCCACCTTCCATTTTCTGCGAACCGATCATCCGCTGATCGATCTCGTGGGGCTGAAACAACAGACTTTCGCCATCACCATCTCGGGCGGCTCGCTGTTTCGCATTGCCATCGGTGCCGTGCCTTTCCTGCTGCCACTGATGTTCCAGGTCGGCTTCGGGCTCAGCGCCTTTCATGCCGGCATGCTGACTCTGGCGGTCTTTGCCGGCAATCTGGCAATGAAGCCGGGCACGACGCCGATCCTCAGGCGCTTCGGTTTCAAGCCTGTGCTGGTGGTCAACGGCATCCTCAATGCTATTTTGATCGCCGCCTGTGCGCTATTTTCGGCCGATACGCCGCTCTGGTTCATCATCCCGGTGCTGTTCATCGGCGGCATGTGCCGCTCGATGCATTTCACAGCGCTGAACACCATCGCCTTTGCCGATATCCCACCGCAGCAGATGACAGGCGCGAATACGCTGTTCAGCACGGCCTTTCAGGTGACCATGGGGATGGGGATCGCAGTCGGTGCCATCGGCATCCGCATCGGCCAAGCCGTCAGCGCGCCGCTCAGCATAGACGGCATCACCGCGATCGAGTTTCGCCTGGCTTTCGTGATGCTCGGTATTATCGCGCTGCTTGCCGTTCTCGACTGCCTGCCACTCGATGCGAAGGCCGGCGACAATGTCTCGCGCAAGCCGAAGCCGGACACGAAAAAGGCGGCCTGAACAGTCGCCTTGGCAGAAGAGGGCAGGTGGAATGCATCGCCGCTCGGCGGCTCAATAAGGATAGTGGATAAGGTTATAGCGCAAGAGTACGGCAGGCACTGCGATCAAAAGGAGAAGAAACACTGCTATGCTTGCGGCACGCAACATCTTCAAGCGGCGCGTGCGCTGACCGGTCCAGTCATATACCATTTACACGTCCTCCCGTTCCGTGGGTGCTAAAAGGCAATAAAATCAAACTCTAGTCAATACTCATAATAGAATGACCTTTAACAAGTGCTAGCTAATGCATTGGATTGGTGAGGAGTTCGCGCTGTGTGGAGCGGTCTGCTCCTTGTTTTGTAGAAACATCGTTTTGCGACGGAGGGCATGGCTATATAACGGGTGAGGGTGTCCCTGCGGCTGTGCGGGGCGGGAATTTTCTGTCCGAATAGAGGAAAGACGTGATGAGCAAGGTGCGTGCCCTGGTACTGGAGCGTCAGCATGAGCTGGCGCTACGCGATATCGACCTGCCGCAAGAGGTCGGGCAGGGGGAAGTGAAGATCAAGATTCATACGGTCGGCGTCTGTGGCTCGGATGTGCATTATTATACGCACGGGCGCATCGGCCCCTTTATCGTGAATGCGCCGATGGTGCTCGGCCATGAGGCGGCCGGCACGGTCGTGGAAGTCGGTGCCGGTGTCACACATTTGAAGGTCGGCGATCGCGTGTGCATGGAACCCGGTATTCCCGACCCCAATTCCAAGGCCAGCCGCCTTGGCATGTACAATATCGATCCTGCCGTGACTTTCTGGGCGACGCCGCCGATCCATGGCGTGCTGACGCCCTTCGTCGTGCATCCGGCCAATTACACCTTCAAGCTGCCGGACAATGTCAGCTTTGCCGAAGGCGCGATGGTCGAGCCTTTTGCGGTCGGCATGCAGGCTGCCACGAAGGCGAAGATCACGCCGGGCGATACCGCCGTCGTGCTTGGCGCCGGCCCGATCGGCACCATGGTTGCCATTGCCGCCCTTGCAGGCGGCTGCGCCCGCGCCATCGTTGCCGACCTTGCCCAGCCGAAGCTCGATATCGCCGCTCAGTATCAGGGCGTGATCCCGGTCAATATCCGCGAGAAGAACCTGATCGAAGAGGTCAGGCATCTGACGGATGGCTGGGGCGCCGATGTTGTGTTCGAATGCTCCGGCTCGTCGAAGGCCTGGGAAACGGTGATGGAACTGCCGCGTCCCGGCGGGGTCATCGTCGCCGTCGGCCTGCCGGTGGCGCCTGTTGGTTTCGATGTCTCGACGGCATCGACCAAGGAAATCCGCATCGAGACCGTCTTCCGTTACGCGCATCAATATGAGCGCTCCATCGCGCTGATCGCGTCCGGCCGTGTCGATCTGAAGCCACTGATCTCCGAAACCTTCAAATTCGAGCAGTCGATCGAAGCCTTCGACCGGGCCGTGGAAGCACGACCGAGCGACGTCAAGCTGCAGATCGTCCTGGATCAGTAAGCACCTGCTTTCGCCGCCGCGCCTGGTAAATGGCGCGGCAGGTTGCTTTTCTAACGTCGGATGCTTTTGTCTGAAAACACAGTCCGCCTTTCGGGATCGCATCCGGATCGGTAGACGTTCCCGCAAAAGCAATGGTAGCTTAGTATCGATCTGAGGGAACGAGGCGGTAACGCCGGAAAACGGGAAGGGCCGCCGTGCCGCACGACGTCGCATTGATAGCACTGATTGCCGCCGGTTTCGTGTTTGCGGCCATTTTCGGCTATCTCGCCGACAGGCTGCATCTGCCGCCGCTGGTCGGATACCTCGTTGCCGGTGTCATGATCGGCTCGTCGACGCCGGGTTTTGTCGCCGATACCGCGCTCGCGTCACAGCTTGCCGAGATTGGCGTCATTCTCCTCATGTTCGGCGTCGGTCTGCATTTTTCGGCGGCTGATCTGCTTGCGGTGCGCGGAGTCGCGATTCCCGGCGCCATCGGGCAAATCGCCATCGCGACCCTTTTGGGAGTTGCCCTGACCTCGCTATGGGGTTGGAGCATCGGGGCGGGCCTGGTCTTTGGCTTGAGCCTTGCGGTTGCCAGTACCGTGGTACTGCTGAAGGCGTTGGAAGAACGCAATCTGGTCAGCTCCGCCAATGGCCGCGTCGCTGTCGGCTGGCTGATCGTCGAGGATTTGGCGATGGTGCTGGCGCTCGTGTTGTTGCCGGCCTTTGCCGGCGTTCTCGGCGGCCATGACGGTGTGGGCACCCACGCGAGCAGCGGGCTGATCGGGCTGACCATCGCCATTACACTCGTCAAGGTGGCCGCTTTTGCCGCCGTCGCCATCTTTATCGGCCCGAAGGTCGTGCCCTGGCTGCTGACCTCCGTCGCCCGGACGGGCTCACGCGAGCTTTTTACCCTTTCCGTTCTGGCCATCGCGCTCGGCATCGCCTTCGGCGCAGCGGAGATATTCGGCGTTTCCTTCGCGCTCGGCGCCTTCTTCGCCGGCCTGATCATGAGCGAGTCCCATCTCAGCCATCGGGCTGCGGCCGATTCCCTGCCGTTGCAGAATGCCTTTTCGGTCTTGTTCTTCGTTTCCGTCGGCATGCTCTTCGATCCGTCGGTGCTGATACATAAACCGCTGATGGTCTTCGGGGTGCTTGCGCTCATCATTCTTGGCAAGGCGCTGATCGCGTTCTGCGTCGTGCTGCTTCTGCGTTATCCCGCCAGGATGGGTTTTGCCGTCGCCGCGGGACTTGCGCAGATCGGCGAGTTTTCCTTCATCCTGGCCGGCCTCGGTGTCTCGCTGGGCCTCTTGCCGCGTGAAGGGCAGGATCTGATCCTTGCCGGCGCCATTTTGTCGATCACAGTCAACCCGCTGGTTTTTATCGGCGTCGAGCGGTTGGAGAAATTGGCCTTTTCACGGTGGCCGGTGCGCATGGCCGGCTATGGTGCGGCCAAGCACGATCGCCTTTGCCGCGACCTGGCTGTCATCAGCCTGCAGCGCGAGGAGAGGGACCGTCAGCATCACCTGGAGATCGAGCAATTGATCGACACGTTTCCGATGTTTGCCGAGCTCGATGAGAGCGCCCAAGAGGAACTTCTGCTGCTCTTCCGGCCAAGATCGGCATCGCCGGGCGATCGCGTCATCCGCACCGGCGACCGGGGCGACAGCATGTATTTCATCGCATCCGGTGCTGTCGAGGTGCAGCTTGAAGACGACGAGATTCCGCTCGGCGCCGGCGCTTTCTTCGGCGAAATAGCCGTGTTGACGGGCGCGCGCCGCACCGCCGACGTGGTGGCTGTCGATTTCTGTCAGTTCCTGGTTCTGGAGCGCCGCGACTTCAATCTCTTCATGTCCCGCCATCCTACTCTACGCGCCGCGGTCAGCAGCATGGCGCAGGAGCGGCAGGAGATGAACGTATCCCGCCAAAGGCGGGACCAATCACTCGACGCGAGTTGATCCCTTTCGGCGGTTGAAAAGCGGGCTTCGGCGTTATCGCCGCGGCAGCCAGGCTTTCGCGACGCGGCAGGCCATCGTATAGGCGGGATCGAACACATTGCCGACGTCATAACGCACGACTTGGCCAAGCAGATGACTGGCGGCGGTCTTGTCGAGGCCGTAGTCGGAGGTCAGCCAGCGGAGCATTTCGCTGGTCGCATGCTGTAGCGCCTGGTCGAGCGGCCGGGCATTACCAACAGTGAAAATATCCTCCGCCGTTTCGCCGCGCGGCCAGATGATCTTCTTCTTTTCGACGCTGAGCCGCACCGTTACCTCGAAGGTGGTCTCGATGCCGGTCCCAACGATTTCGCCGTCGCCCTGCACGGCATGGCAATCGCCAAGGAAGAGGAGGGCGCCCGGGGCCGAGACCGGGAACCAGATCGTGGTGCCGGGTCCGAGCAGCCGGTAATCCATATTGCCGCCGAATTCGCCGCAGGTGGCGGTGGATATGGCCTGGCCGAGGGAGGGGGCGACGCCGAAGCAGCCGATCATCGGCGACAGCGGCAGCACGAAAGACTCAAGGCCCGCGACCGGCTCGGCAAGCCGGGCGGTCGATGCCTCGCGATCGATCTGCCAGATGACCTTGTTGCTTGGCGGCAGGGTCCGCACGTCTTCCGGCTCGACGACATTGCCGGCAACGACACTTCGGGTAAAGCCCGTGTCGCGCGTCGGAACCATGCCGAGGATTTCGACCTTCAGTGAATCGCCCCGTTCCGCGCCCTCGACAAAAATCGGGCCGTTCATCGGATTCGGGCCTGAGGCTCGCTGGATGCCTTCCCTGTCATAGCCGGCGGCATCGAGCGTTTCGGTGACGACCGTATCGCCATCGGCGATGTGTAAAGCCGGAGGAAGAGAGCCCATAACATTGTGATAGGCCGTTGGGGTAAAGCGGTGCGTTGCCATGGAGCGTCAGCCTTGTCTGAAATTTGGTCCGCCCAGCCTATGCCGGCTTCGGCCATGACGGAAAGAGCAGAATGGCGAAAGCACGCAATTTGTCACCGCGAACTTGCCGCCGGCCAGCAGGCCGGACGAGATCTCTCTCGTCCTCATGACCCAAAAAAGTACAGCCCAAAATAAAGCCGGCGCTTGGTAGCTTTCGAGGTTCGTCTTCAACCATAGGCAGCTTTATGCTACGACAATCGAGGCGGGATAGAGTGCGCGTATGAGGGGGAAAAGACATATCAAATGTTCTCACTCTTCCAGAACTTAAGGAAACTTTCCGGCTCGATGATCAAGCAGTCGATCAGGAGGCGGATCGTCTCGATTGCTGCCGGCTTGATCATCCTTATGATGGCAACTTCCGTGCTGTCGATGGTGATGGTTGGGCGGCTTGGCCATCTGCTCGATGAGCTGACGGCAAGGTATGATCCGGCCAACGAGCATTTGAGGCGGATCCATGTTCTGTCTGTTGAAAGAGCACTCGCGCTGCGCCGCATGGTGATCGCAAAGATGCAGGATCCGCCCGATGAGGCGGGCTATACGGCTCGCAAGCAACTCTACGATGCCAAAAATGACGAAATCGACCGTGAGGCGCAGGCTGCGCGTGACCTCATCAACGCGATCATTGCAGATACCAATACACCTTCTGACGACGCGGCGCTGGCACGCATCGAGAGCCAGATCGGCAGTCTGCTGAGCGACGGTCGCCGTCTTCTGCGTCAGGAAAGTGGGGAACTGATTTCATCCCTCGAAGCTCGGGACCTTGCGGCTGCGATAGACCGCCTTCCGCGTGTCGACGCGCTCCGTGATGAGCTCGATCAAAGGATCGACGATCTTCGGGACGAGATGCAGAAAGTGAGCCATGGCGCCATCACGACGATTAGAGGACAGCAGTCCCAAGCGGTGCTCATCTCTGCGATCGCGACGTTGCTTGCCGCAGTCCTCGGGTTGATTTTCGCCAACCTTGTAAGCGGCGGCATCATTCGCTCGGTCCGACAACTGCTGGAGGGTACGCGGGCGGTCGAGGCCGGCCATCTCGATCAATCCATCGATATCACGACGCGCGACGAAATTGGAGAACTGGCCGCCGCGTTCAACCGCATGGTCGTGCAGTTGCGCGACAACCAGCGCGTCAGGGAAACTTTTGGCAAATACATTGATCCCCGCGTCGTGGAAGGTCTTATCGATCGCCCGAACCTGACGGCAGCCGAAGGTCAGCGCAGGTTCATGACGGTGCTGTTCTGCGATCTCAGGGGATTTACGAGCCTGAGCGAAGGCCTGGTGCCCCAGGGTTTGGTCCGCATCATGAACCGCTACTTTTCGCTTATGTCCGAACCTATCCGGACCAACCGCGGGATCATCGACAAATATGTCGGCGATGGCATCATGGCCTATTGGGGTCCTCCGTTCGTCGACGAGGCCGATCACGCGCGATTTGCCTGTCTGGCTGTGCTGGAAATGGTTGAACGCATCGAGACGTTGCGTCGCGAAATTCCCGATCTGCTGGGTGTGCGCGGCACGCCGATGGAGAAATGCGATTTGCGGATTGGCGTCGCGACGGGTGAAGCATTGGTCGGAAGCATCGGCTCCGACATCATGATGAGTTATACGGTGATGGGCGATGTCGTGAATCTCGCCTCGCGCTTGGAAGGCGCCAATAAGGTTTACGGCACACGCAATCTGGTCAGCGAGAGAACAATCGCCGCAGCGGGCAGCGCACTCGAGTTCAGGGAAGTCGATCGGATCATCGTCGCGGGCCAAACCCGTGCTGAGGTCGTTTTTGAAGTGCTCGGACGCAATGGCGAACTGACGCCAGAACGGTTGGCATCACGAGACCTATATCGGGAAGGACTCGCAGCATACCACGAACGTCGATGGGACGATGCACTCCGCGCATTCAAGGCGTCGCTAGAGGTCGTACCCGATGACGGACCTTCCTTGGCTCTGCTTGCTCGTATCGAAAATTTGAAGGCAAACCCGCCATCCGAAGATTGGGACGGATCTTGGCGTATTGAAAAATAGGCATCGATGTGTGCCTCGAGGAAAAGTTCGGGTTCGGCGGTTTGATGAGAGCGCTGCCTTCCAACGATCATCTCGGTCACGATGGCAGTCGGGCGATCGGCGCATCGAGACACAAAAAACCTCCCGGGTTTCGCCCGAGATGTTGGATGACACGGTGTTCATGAAGAGCGCGCTCAGGGCAACAAGGCGCCAGCAGATGCGCCAGCGGGCACGCGACAGGGGTTTTGAAGCGAAGTAGCCAGCCGGCGAAGACCCGCGGAGGAATACAAACGGCCGCGTCGATCAGGACGCGGCCGTTGTCGCTCGGGAGGGGAGCGTGCGGCTATTGGAAGGATCGGGGTAGCCAATCCTCCATGCCGCGGGGTAATGTCAAAGCGACGCCTTGATCTTCTTGGCAGCGTCGGGCGAGACCCACTTGGTCCAGACGTCCCCGTTTTCCTTCAGGAAGTGCTTGGCACCATCTACACCGGTCGCCTGATTGTCAGTCATCCAGGCCAACAACGCCGCACCTGGCGCGTGCTCAGGTCAAGAACATGCGCCGCCGTGACCAAGGTCATCCGCCCGTCGATCACCTTCGACAAAACCTCAATCCGCTGCAGGTCACGTTCGCTCATCGCAATCAGTCCCATCCGCAATCTCCCACGCCATCAAACGCGGGGAGTGTGACATTCCAACTTTGCAGAAACAGGACATTCTAACTTTGCGGCTACAGTCCAAAGTCAGATAATATGTATTATGGAACAGCAGAGCGGTTTTCGTTCTGTTGCTTTTTGCCGTGTAATGACGTTTTAGGCATTGGTGTGGAAACTGTGTAAAAGGTCATTTCGTGCGCCTCTCTCTCCTCCTGGGACAGCTCGTTCCAATCCGAGCGGTCCAGTTTCTCCTGGGCATAGAGTTCCTGGCGACGTTCGCGGATCTCGTGGTCGATTTCCTGCTTTTTCTCCTTTCTAAGCTTGAAATCGATTGCGATAACCGCCGAGCGCGGTGTTGCGCGCCAGGGTGTCGGCAAGTTCGTTGCCGCCAGCCCCAGAATGTCCTTTGCACCATTTCACGACTACATTCGGACGCTGATCCAGAAGGCGGTCGAGTTGTTGCCAGATCTCCATGTCGTTGATCGGTCGTCGTCGCGCGTGCGGGTTCGGAGTGATCCGCTTCCAGCCGTTGGTGCGCCAAATGGCCCTCCATCGACAGCAGCCTTCGATGACGTGGACAGCGTCCGTCCAGAGCGTGACCGACCGTGCCGGAGCCTCGGCGGCGATCCAGGCCATCGCGTTCAGAACGGCGAGGACCTCGAATGTGTTGTTCGATGTGCCAATCCCGTTGCCGTAATCCGCATATAACTGGCGGTCACGTTCATAAACAACGAAAGCCCATCCTCCGGAGCGGGAGGCGGCATCGAAGGAGCCGTCGGTGTAGGTGTGGAGCGCGTCAGTCATTCGGAGGCCATGGTATCGAAAGGGAGAGATCCTCGAGGATGATAGGGGAAAACAGTGCCCGATAGCCTCCGCCCGAAAATGACAGGATCTGGAACGGCGCTACGCCGGGAGATACGCCTCCGGTTCGGCGGTATCGCCTTACTGCCTTCATCGATATGGATCCTCGACACGGAGACCGTCGATCTGCCCATGATAGGGCTGCGATCCTTCGATCAGGACGAGATTGCGGTCGATGGCCGTGGCCACGACCATGCGGGACATGTCGCCCAGATCCTCGTCGCCATCGACCTGGAGATCGCGCGGGGCGATCCGGGAGAAGACGGCCCCCGCCCCTTCATCGAAGAGCTCGAGAGCATTGTTCCTGCGTGCGAAGGACACAAACGCTCTGAGCGCCAGATCCATCACCTCCCGACCTTCTTCAAGCGGGGTCGCGAGGATCTCAGCCTGGACATGGGCGACCGAAACAACGCTTGCATGAATGTTCTGCGCCGGAACCGGGCGGATCCATCCGGTCACGTCCGGGTTTTCGCAGATGATGTCCATCAGCGCCTGCGTTGAGAGCAAGAACATGCGTCAGAGGGCCATCTTCGCGCCAGACGCATTGTCGCTGCGCTGCAGGCGCTCGCGCTTGCGGCCCTGACCGACGATGATGCGGCCGCTGGAGTACGGCTTGAAACCGATGGCGTCGAGCGCTTCTCCGAAGGTTTCCTGCTGCCGCGCGGCGGTGACGAGTTCGGCGAGATCCTTGACGGAGATCACGACCGCCATGTCGTCGGCCTTCTTCATGTTGCCGATGACCTGAGGAATGCCGCTGCGGGCCCTTCCAAGCACCGCACTCAGCTCGTCCATCGCCTTCCTGACGGTCAGCGGATCGCCTCCGATCTGGATGATCGTCTCCACGAGGCCGTCGGTGATGTCCTGCCTGTTGGCGTTGCGGGCCACCTGCACCTTCTTGAGTATCCTCGCGTCCATGTCTTCATCTCCATTCGCTGAATAGGATCATGGGATGCGTGGCCACGTTCGTCAAGAAAGATGGCCACACAGGAGGGGTGGCCGTCAGTCTCGACGAGTTTGCTCGACCAAATCGGCCCTGCCGTGAACATCGCCAATCGCTACCGCGCCCGCAGGCCCCTGCGCTAAACCGACAGCTCCGGGCCTACGCGCGCTGACCCTATGCAACCAAGGCGTGGTCAGCCTTGGGAAGCGGGCCAGTCGTTTGAAGGTTCCTCGACCACGTCGCCGGGATCGTCGGTGGGATCAGGGTCGCGGTCGTACGCGGCTCTAAGGAAGTCGAGTTCCTTCTGAATAGCGTTGTAGACGTCGACCTGTTTGGCGCCATTGATTACGAACGTGTCGACGAAATCTTCGAGTTTAAGCCGCAAGTCGTCGCGCCAATTGGTGGTCAATGCCTCTCCTCCTGCTGAAGACGAACACCCCGACAAAGAAGGCCCCAGGTCGGGCAATGGACAGAAGCACGCACGCTTGGAGAGGCGCCCTGGTCGGGTTCGGGATCGGGAAGCGGTTCCTCGCCGGGTGCGCGGTCGGGATCGCGCGGAGGCGTGTCGACGGGCGGCGGTGATGGCGGCGGCACAATGGGCTCGTTTGGCACAGACATCTGGGTTCCTCCTCGCTGCGAGAACGTGGGAAATCACCCGGAGTTCCGTTGACGCTCGGCCCCTTCGACACCATCTGCTGCGACATGCCTAAGATGAAGACGAAAAAGACGGAAAGCGACGATCCCGAACTGATCAGGGAGTGGCCGCTTCCCGTGGTTGCGACCCTCGGATCCGGTGTCAGAGTGAAGGGAATCCTGCAGGAAATCCGTTCCCGGCTACCATCTCCGGTCCGGAAGTCGCTGGATATGCAGGCAGGCGGGCTCATCCTCGTCATGCCAGAGACTTCGAAGACAGCATTCAGAGCAGCGGCATTGGCCGTTTCCAGTGCGCTCGACGACATCGCAGACCTTCCGATCATTCCTCGTGAGATCGAGGATATTCTGACGATCACCGCATCGGAGCGGAAGCGCTGGCTTGACGACGGTCGCCTGCCCAGCGCCGGAACGCGAACGGTCAGGTTGCAAGGGCGCGCAAGGAGAATTACCTTTCACGTATTCGACCCCCGAGTTGTTGAGGATCTGCTCGATCGCGGCGCCGTGGATGAATGGAGGGAGGAAGACGCTGCGGCGAAAGCGGAAAATCGCAGGCGGGCCGCGTATCAGGCGAAGCTGACGCGTTCGCTGAAGAAAAAGGAAAAAGCCGAACAAACTGAACGCGCGGAGGAAGCCGCGACCAGGTTAAGTGGATGGGACGAGTTCGGGCGCGACGGCCTCCTTCGGTAGGATTGGCGTCTCTCTCCGGATTGCCGCGGCACGCCCCCGATCAGCGCAGTCTTGCCAACAAAGTCATATTCGGATCCGATACGCCAGCTAGAGACGCATCACTTACGTCCGATAGCTTGGGGTTCTCTTGGTCGACGATGGCCCGGTGGGATCCGCTGCGACCTGCGTTCGCGCGGCTGCGGCACTGGCTTTGGCCTGTAGTGCAGTGGCTACCCAATTCCGCATAAGTAGATCAAATCAATGATCCGCCTAATTCAGAAGCTACCTCCTTCGCAAGCTCGATAAAGACCCGCGCCGCCGCGCTTCTGTATGCATCTTTACGCTGCATCAGAACGGCCGTGCGCTGCAAGCGCACCGGATCGAGTGCAATAGCGACCAGATCCTGATGTGCGAACGCGATCTTTGCAGGCAGGAGTGTCGAGAGCCGCGTCCTACGGACGATTTCAATCACCGCGCTGATGGAGTTGGCCTCTATCCGCACATGCGGCTGAATGCTGTGCTGACGGCAGAAGCGATCGATCTGTTCGCGCGTGGCGAACTCCGCGCTGAGTAGCACCAATGACTCGGTGCTCAGGGCCTCAAGCCCTATCGACATTTCACCTGCCAGAGGATGCCCGGTTCTGACGACCAGCGCGAGGGTTTCCACCAACAGGGGGTACAGATCGAGGTCTGGTGTCAGGGTGCCGGAAAACGCGATCCCGACATCGATCTCATCAGCGAGAAGCAATTCCTCCATATGCTCCTGGGAAATCTCCCGCACGTTGAGGGAGATATTCGGATAGCGACTGTAGAACGCCTCAACGAGGGGTCCGACCAGGTAGGTCGTGAAGGTCGGTGTCACTGCAACGCGCAGCGCACCACGGCTGAGGTCGTTCACATCGTGGATGGCGCGCTTGGCTTCCCGGAACTCCTGCGATGCGCGGCGCACGTATTGCAGATAGACCTCCCCGGAATCCGTCAATCGGGTCGTACGCCCCGATCGGTCGAACAATTGCACGCCGAGGCTTTCCTCCATCAACCTGACTTGCTGCGAAAGCGCCGGCTGGGAGACGTGCAGGGCGTCTGCGGCCCGTGTGAAGCTCTGATGCTCCGCCACTGCGAGAAAATAACGAACCTGTCGGGCGAGCATGTCAAAACCTATAAGATTATCTAATCCACCTCATAATAAACGAGACTTTTACATTATGCCACGCCTTCCCTAGCCTTCATCTCAACAGATCGAGAAACGGAGATTGCAGCGATGAAAGACATTATTGACGGATTTCTGAAGTTCCAGAGGGAGGCCTTTCCTGAACGGGTTAAGCTGTTCAAGGATCTGGCAAATCAGCAGAACCCGCGGGCTCTGTTCATTTCCTGCTCGGACAGCCGCCTGGTGCCTGAACTGGTTACCCAGCGCGAGCCGGGCGACCTCTTCGTCATCCGAAACGCAGGCAACATCGTCCCGTCCTACGGCCCCGAGCCGGGTGGCATTTCCGCCTCGGTCGAATACGCCGTCGCGGCGTTGCAGGTCTCCGACATCGTGATCTGCGGCCACTCCGACTGCGGCGCGATGACCGCCATCGCGACGTGCAAGTGCCTCGACCACATGCCCGCCGTGGCCAGTTGGTTGCGCTATGCAGACTCCGCTCGGGTCGTGAACGAAGCCCGTCAGCACCAGGACCAGCCTTCCAAGGTCGCATCTATGGTGCGCGAGAACGTCATCGCGCAGCTCGCCAATATCCAGACCCACCCGTCGGTGCGGTT
The DNA here is from genome assembly GCF_014200235.1 of Martinezella paranaensis. Classification (NCBI taxonomy): domain Bacteria; kingdom Pseudomonadati; phylum Pseudomonadota; class Alphaproteobacteria; order Hyphomicrobiales; family Rhizobiaceae; genus Martinezella; species Martinezella paranaensis. Next base: position 225,780 of record NZ_JACHBI010000005.1, read on the forward strand.
GGCCCTCGAAGAGGGACGCGTGACTCTGCACGGCTGGATTTACGACATCGCGAGCGGCCTTATCGAAGCTTTCGATGGCAGCAGGGGCGCCTTCGTTCCCCTTGCGGACAATCCCGACGTCCAGGCCATCAAATACCAAGCCAGGCGCGTTGCCTGAACCCTGCATCCCAACCAAGGAGAGAATACCAATGCTACAGTCACAAGCCACAGAGACCACTCGCCAGGACCTGACGGAAGTCATCCTCGCATCAAAGCTCAAGAAAGACCTGACCTACGCCCAGATCACTAAGGGCACCGGTCTGTCGGAGGCCTTCGTCACCGCCGCCCTGCTCGGCCAGCACCCGCTTCCGGCGGACGCCGCCAAAGCCGTGGGCAAGAAACTCGACCTTGACGACGACGCCATCGCCCTGCTGCAGACAGTTCCGGTCCGCGGCAGCATCGGGAACGGTCTGCCGACCGATCCGACCATCTACCGCTTCTACGAAATCGTGCAGGTCTATGGGACCACGCTGAAGGCCCTGGTCCACGAAAAATTCGGCGATGGCATCATCAGCGCCATCAACTTCAAGCTGAACATCGAGAAGGTTGAAGATCCGGAAGGCGGTTCGCGCGCTGTGATCACGCTGGACGGCAAGTACCTTCCGACCAAGCCGTTTTGACCGCGCTATGAGGCAGCCCGGCGCCTTAGAGCGTCTGGGCTACCCTTCAAATTCTCGAAGCCATACGCCCCAACCCACCCCTTCTGTACCAATCGGTACGGATCGATTGTTTGACAGGCAGACTCGTATGAACCGCCGCACTTTCATTGCCGCCCTCCCCGCTGTGGCCCTTGCGGGCTCAGCGCTTGCCGAAACCACTCAAATCACGAAAGGAAAAGCCATGACACGTCCCCCTCTCCCCCCGTTCACCCGCGAGACTGCCATCGAAAAGGTCCGCTTGGCCGAAGATGGCTGGAACACGCGCGATGCGGCGAAGGTCGCTCTGGCCTACACGCTCGATACGCGCTGGCGTAACCGCGTCGAATTCGCCACCAATCGGGAAGAAGCTCAGGCCTTCCTGACCCGCAAGTGGAACAAGGAACACGAATATCGGCTCATCAAGGAATTGTGGGCCTTTACGGACAATCGCATCGCCGTGCGCTATGCCTACGAATATTGCGACGACGGTGGGCAGTGGTTTCGCGCCTACGGCAACGAAAACTGGCTTTTTGCCGAAGACGGACTGATGTCGCATCGCCACGCCAGCATCAACGAGATGCCAATCGCTGAGCCGGACCGCAAATTCCATTGGCCGCTCGGCCGGCGGCCGGACGATTATCCGTCGCTGAGCGATTTCGGCTTCTAAGCGCTACACCCGTTCTGATCTATCGCGTCAGTGCCCGCCCGCACTGGCGCGATCTGTCGTTAGGAAAGCTGGCCCCCCGTCGATGACCACAGGGCATGACATTCCGCTGCGGTCACAGTCGCGCATCGCCGCGATAGACGTTTGGCCTCGCGCCCGTCAACCGGCCAAAGACCTTGCGGAATGCTGTCGGATCCGTATAGCCGACCAAAGGCAACCTCGAAACGGCACACTGCGACGCACACTTTTGAATCGTGCCTCCCGGAATGCGAGACCCGTGATCCGCTGGTCACGTCTTCCAGTCAGGCTTCGTACGCCGAGCCCTCCGATGACTACGATGTTGCCAAAGCAGCGGTTGAGCCTCATAGGACGATCGTGGGGTCGATTGTGGATGGTGGTGAAGTCTTTTTTTGCCAATGCGGGTGCTGCCTCGCTGGGAGCATATCGGAAAGGTGAGTCGGCGCTGAAAGTGGTGGTGACCCTCTGCGATAGCATGATAGCCCGCTGCCATGGGCCGGGTGGGAACGACGAGCGTGCCCCTTTCTAGCCATCGGCTCCGGGCGCGCGACCTGGCGCCAACCATTATCGTGCGATGTACAGTAACGCGCTGACAATAGAGACGCCGCCAATTGGTGCTAGGAATAGGAGCAGGAGCTCAATTCCAAGCGCCCACATCAGCAATTTCTGCTGACCTGCAGTCAATCGCGGAGGCCTCTTCTGGGGCTCCCGAGGGCTCCCTCCTCTTTCATAGAACCCGTTTAAATCGCGATACATTTTCGGCTCCATCATTTATGGAGAAACTACGGTTGCTGCACATGGTTCCTGCGATTTGCAGCGAACGCGGCACCTTATATCGCGTGGGATCAAGATGTTTCGCCTTGAAGAACAGTGCAGTTTCGAACAGGTCATCAAGAAGAGCACGTTTCGCGCGGTTGCAATTCCTGTCGATAGTGAGGAGACGGCGAAGCTCGCTCTTCAAATCATCGCTACAGCGACAGGCGCCAATCACAATTGTTGGGCTTGGCGCATCGGACAAGTCTATCGTTTCTCGGACGATGGTGAGCCGAGCGGCACGGCCGGGAAGCCGATATTGGCGGCAATCGACGGCCAATCCGTCGATTGTGTGCTTGTGGTCGTTTCAAGGTGGTTCGGCGGCGTACTGCTCGGAACGGGAGGTCTCGTGCGAGCATATGGCGGTACCGCCGCAGCCTGCCTGAGAGCAGCGAGGTTAACTGCTTTCACTCCAATGATCGCCGCACAGGTGAAAATTCAGTTTGGCGATTTGGCCCTGGTCAAGGCACGCCTCGCCTCCCTCGATCAGGTTCGTATTGTCGAACAAGACTTCAGCGACGACGGCTGCGATGCGACGATCCAGTTGCCTCAAAAGGCTGTCCAAACCGTCGCACAACTCATAAATGACCTTACCAATGGGCGTTCGGCGCTTCGCACGAATGATTGATCCGGCACCAATCCGGCCAGGAAAGCGCGTGCCGATTCCACCTTATGCAGCTTTAACCTTATGCGGGACCGTGTTGTTCAGTGGGCTGTGTAAGCTCCGTCCACCAGATGGCAGCTCCCGGTGATGAAGCTTGCCTGTTCGGACAGAAGAAAACATACGAGAGCTGCCACTTCCTCAGGGTTTCCGCGCCTGCCCATGGGCTGGAGTGCTTCCATACGTCGGCTGCTCGTTGCTTCCAAATGCTCTGACAAAAGCGGTGTTTGGATCCAACCAGGGCCGACAGCATTGATTCGGATGCCCATTCTTGCATATTCGATTGCGGCAGCCTTCGTCAGTCCGACAACGCCATGTTTGGCTGCCGTGTATGCCGATGCAAAGGGCAATGCAACCGAACCGAGAATGGAAGATACGTTGACGATAGCGCCGCCGCCGCCCGACAGCATGGCGGCGATCTCGTATTTCATGCAATAGAAGGCGCCGTCCAGATTGACGCTCATCAACTTCCGCCACTGGTCGACCGGGTAGTCCGCGGTTGCCTTTCGCACACCGTCGAGTCCCGCATTGTTCACCGCCAAATGCAGACCACCATGGGTTTGCACGGCGAAGTCGACCAACCTCTTTACGGCTTCTGCATCAGAAACATCGACTGCGAAAGCACTGGCCTTGCCCCCTTGACCGCAGATCTCGCCGGCGACGCGACGCGCTCCATCAGCATCAATATCTGCGACAACAACCGTAGCTCCCTCGCTCGCGAGTTGAAGGGAAATCGCGGCGCCGATCCCAGAGGCCGCTCCCGTGACAACCGCGATTTTTCCGTCGAGGCCAAGCTTCATAGTTCCCCCTTTTTAGTTTCTGCTAATCGAGCAGAGGCCGATGGTTGATGCAAGTGGTTTCATCGGCAATACACAACCACACATTTTGCTGCGGCCGGAAGCCGCTGCCGATTCCCGAACCCCTCCCCGATCCGACTGCCTGGTACATGCCCCACGTTTGTACCAGGCCACGCACTCAACATAATATCAGATACAGCTCTCAGTTTTCGATGTTTTTCAAACTCAATCAGAATCAGCTAATGTATTATAGCCTTGAAAGCGTAGCGATGTTAAACACGAGCGCAGGGCTGATCTTTACTGGGCAGGTGGAAATGGAAGAAAGCCGCGTTACGCGCCGGGGGCTGGTGCTCGGTAGTTTGAGTTTAATGATTTCTGGATGCGTGTCGGGGTCGGAGGATGGGCCACCACTTGGGTATAACGTCTTTGGGAGGGATCCAGATGAAAATCCTAACCTTCGGCGGCAAGAGGTAGCCTATGACGGAGGCGAACCGCCGGGAACGATTGTTGTCAATACGTCGGAGCGCTATCTCTACTTCGTCGAGCAAGGTGGCCGGGCAACGCGCTATGGCGTCGCTGTTGGCCAAGAAGGGTTGAGCTTCAAAGGCGAAGCCACCGTCGGACGTAAGGCGGAGTGGCCATCCTGGAAGCCCACCGATGACATGATGCAACGTAAGCCTCGCCTAATGCAATATGCGGATGGTGTGCCGGGCGGACCGCTCAATCCGCTGGGCGCGGCCGCCCTTTACCTCTACCAGGACGGACATGACACCATGTTCCGCCTGCATGGAACAAACGCCCCCTGGTCGATAGGTCATGCCGTATCGAACGGATGCATCCGTCTGACAAACTCAAACATTGTTGACCTCTATAGCCGCGCCCCGGTGGGGACGCGGGTGTTGGTCATCTGATCGAGTGTTCGCTCATCGAACTCGACAGTTTGATCATGGTCAACTTACGAATGTTCGAAAAAGCGCAGATAATCCGTCACAAGTGTGTTTTTTCTGCACTAGGCTAATATGTTAGTTGTGACTACTATTTGATTCGTTGCTTAGATGAATCTTATGCAATCCTGAGGAGAGAGGACTTCTTGATGATCAGAATTCTAATGGTAATCATCTCTGTTTTGGCCGTTGCCAATCTGAGCGCTTGCGGATCGATTGGCAAAGGAAAGGGCAAGGCCCCTCCGCCGGCAGCGGCAGTCTACAAGTAAGCCTAATCTTCGATAAATGGGGGGCCGCACTAGGCCCCCCTCCCTACCTGTCAGATGATCCTGCTTTCAATCACCATGGCGAAGAATTGATCGCTAACTTCGAGCCGCCGGCTTGTTAGCGTTATCTAATGGAGCGTGCAGATGATGCGTGGAATGGGTGGCCTTTCGCTTGCAATCCTGCTGGCGTTGGCGACGGCGTCGTGCCAGACGGAAGACAAAAGCCCCCAACCCCGGTTCACTTCCAACCGCCACGGCCCGGCAACAACCTCCGCTCAAAACAAAGCTGGTCACTTTATCGAATTTCGTTCGCGTTATGCGCTCACCTATGGCCATACCTACGTGGTCTTTGGACGCGCCGACGAAAATGGAAAGATGATCGATCCTGAAGTCGCGGGCCTTGCGCCGGCCTCGCCAGATGCTGGGCCTTACGTCTTGGGCCATTTCGTGCCAGTGCCGGCCACGACCGGAGCAACCGACGGCGACCTGGAGGAACAGTACAGGTCGGCTAGCTGGCGGGTCATGCTCAGCGATGCCGAATACGCTGATGTTGTTGCCTTCATACGCAAGCAGCAGGCCTCTTCCCATCTGTGGCAAGCAACTGTCGACAACTGCAACGCCTGGGTGGGGAACATCGCAAAACACATGGGATACAAGGTCCCCGGTATCTGGCTGAGGCCGCAACAGTTCATTACTGAACTCCGAGAGATAAATGCTGCTTGAGGCGTTATTGCACGGCGTTGGCGCGCGACTCTGGTACTATTCAATTCTTCCGCTAAATTGTCGATGAAAGCTGAGGGGCGAGCGTGGTCATATCGCCGCGCGTCGCAGGATCACAAATCGCAGAAGGGTTTGGGTGAACAATTTGATCGTATCGGCATCTGGGGCCGGCGAAGTCATCTGGGTGCTCGGGGTCGTCGCCTGGTACGTTATTCGATATCCTTTCGCGCGGCGTGCCAAGCGCTTGCGGGTTGTCCGCGATCAACGCTCACACATTGAGAGAATCGGGCTTGCTGCGGCTCTTCTGGGCCTTGCGGCTGTGCCCGGAATCTACGTCGCGACAGGCATTCCCCGGATGGCCGATTATCCTGCCCACGCATGGACAGTCGTCGTCGGGACGATTTTGTACTTGGCGGCAATGTGGCTTTTCCGAAGGACCCATAAGGAACTCGGCAAGAACTGGTCGATAACGCTGGAGATTCGCGAAAAGCACCAGCTAGTTAGCAGCGGCCCATACGCCCTCGTCCGCCACCCCATGTACACGTCTTTCCTGCTCATGGGGCTTGGACAAGCCTTTTTGCTATCGAATTGGGTTGTCGGATTGGCAGGTTTGTTGGGCTTTGCAGTCCTTTATTTCCTGCGTGTAGACAAGGAAGAGCGTATGATGTCGGAATATTTCGGCCCCGAGTACCGCGCCTATATGGATCGCACGAAGCGAATTATCCCTTATCTCTATTAGAGGTGGCACTATGCGAGGGCGAACCGTCAAGTTATCGGCATCACGGCGTCTTGTCGGAGATTTGATGAGATTCTCGATCGGTGTGCCGCGTGTTACCGTGCAACGGCAGATGAATATTGGCCCGCTGCTGGACGCCAGGACGACGCAGACGCAGGCAATGAGGCCGTCCTGGACCGTCCTTTTCCTGAAGGGATACGCGCTTCTCGCGAGCGAGATTCCAGAACTGCGGCGCGCCTACGTCAAATTGCCCAGAGCGCAGCTTTATGAATACCCGGAAAGCGTGGCCTCAATTGCCCACGAGCGCGAATATGAGGGTGAGAGGGTTGTCTTGCTCAGCCTCATAAAGCGCCCCGAGAAGAGATCCATCGTCGAGCTCGAAGCGCTCACCATGGCGGCTCGCTCACGCCCGGTTCTCGAGGTAAAGGAATTCCGGCGGATGCTGAAGTTTGCACGCCTGCCGGGCCCCCTTAGATGGCTAATGATGTGGTTGGGGTTGAACATCGGCAGACAAAGGCCGCGCTTTTTTGGCACTTTTCAACTGTCGGTCTATTCGGGCCTCGGAGCAGAGTCTCTCAACCCGCTTACGCCGCTGACGACGCTGTTGAACTACGGCACGATCAGCAACAACGGAGCGGTTACCGTGCGCATCCACTACGACCACAGAGTGATGGATGGAGCCAATGTGGCGCGAGCCTTGGAGCGGTTCGAAGAGATATTGAACAACGACGTTGCCTTTGAAGTGAAAAGCCTTGCTCAGAGTCAAGTCGTGCCCAGCGCGGCCGCCTTGGGAACCGCGAGATGAGCCTTCAGGAAGAAGCTCGTTTTGCGGTCGTCGTCGTCGGTGCGTCGCGTGGCATCGGGCGGGCAATGGCCAAAATCGTTGCCCGCGAAAAAGCTGTCGTCGTACTGGTTGCGCGGTCGTCGGAAGGTCTGGCAGCGGCCGCGACTGACGTGCGGGAGGCCGGCGGCGAGGCGCACACACTGGAGTTGGATATCGTAGCATCCGATGCATCGACGCGTCTCGGTGATTTCTTGTCCGAAAACGGTTTGGTCTGTGACATCCTCATCAACAGTGCCGGATATGGCTTGCGCGGCGCGGCGACCATTCTTCCTGTCGGAGATCAGCTCGGGATCGTTGATCTCAATATACGCGCCCTCACCGATCTGACCCTTCGCTTTTTGCCGGAAATGGCGGCGCGGCGCCGCGGCGGCGTGATCAATCTCGGCTCCATAGCCGGCTTCCTTCCGGGGCCGAATATGGCGTTGTATTATGCCAGCAAAAGCTTCGTGCGTTCCTTTTCGGAAGCGCTTCATCAGGAGCTGCGCGCCACCGGGGTGACTGTCACATGCGTCGCTCCAGGCCCGGTGTCCACGGAGTTCCTCGAAAAATCAGGTGCCGGCCGGGTGACGCTATTCAAGATCCTGCCAAAGCTGGATTCGGCTTATGTGGCCGAACGCGCGTGGCGCGGGTTCAAATCCGGCCGCCGTCTCGTCGTGCCCGGCATCTCGGCCAAACTGGTCGCCGTTACGGCGAGGTTGTTGCCTTCGGTTGTCCTGCTTCCTTTGGTCGGTCGATTGCAACGTCGCAGCGGCGATCCATGTCCCTGCGGGTCAGGCAAAAAGTTCAATGAATGTTGCGGCGCCGGCCGTCGCCAGAGTGCCGGAAGTCGCTGACGGGCTTTATACTTGGTCGTTGGGCCCGGTGTCCTACTGGAGTTTCGCTCCAATCGCTCCGGTCGGCATTTATAAGATTTTTATATCTTTCTCCCTCCCGCCGTCTCGAACCTTAATGCTGTTCGGCCGCATATTGATCTCCGAGATATCCGCAAGATGATCTCCTCGCCAAGGAGAAACGAGGGCGCCTTCTTCGAGGATGCCGTCAATCTATTTTGGCGTTCAACAAGAACAATTAAGGATCAACGATCGATGATGGACATTCTTCTTATCGGGATCGGTGTTTTATTTTTCATCCTGTGCATCGCTTACACCAAAGCCTGCGATAGCCTTTAGTCGGAGAGACACCAATGCTCCTGGATTACATTCTCGGTGGCGGCGTAACCCTCTTTCTCACCGCCTATCTCATCTACGCTCTCATTCGCCCTGAGCGCTTCTAATCCCATAGCGCCGGGTAGGGAAAGTTACCACCATGACCTTCAATGGATGGCTTCAGATCCTGATCTATATCGGGATCCTCCTTCTGCTCGTCAAACCGCTCGGCGGTTATATGACGCGTGTCTTCACTGGCGAGCGCACGATCCTCTCTTATGTCCTCGGTCCCTTGGAACGGGGGCTTTATCGCATTGCGGGAACGGATGAACGCGAGGAGCAGCACTGGACGACCTATTCGATCTCCATGTTGCTGTTCAACCTCGCCGGTTTTTTTGTCTTGTATTTCCTGCAGCGATTTCAGGCGAGCCTGCCCTATAACCCCGCCGGCATGGCCGCGATCGGCCCCGAACTTTCGTTCAACACCGCCACCAGTTTCGTAACCAACACGAACTGGCAGAACTACGGCGGCGAAAGCACGATGTCCTATCTCGTGCAGATGGCCGGCCTCACCGTCCAGAACTTCGTCTCCGCGGCAACCGGTATTGCAATCGCCATTGCGCTCATCCGCGCCTTCTCGCGCGCGTCCGGCAAGGCGATCGGCAATTTCTGGGTCGATCTGACCAGGGCAACGCTCTACATCCTGCTTCCCGCCTGCATCGTCATGACGCTAGTCTTCGTCTATCTCGGCGTGCCGCAAACGCTTGGCTCCTATGTCAATGCCACGACGCTCGAAGGCGCGCAGCAGACGATCGCCGTCGGTCCGGTCGCTTCGCAGCTTGCGATCAAGATGCTCGGCACCAATGGCGGCGGCTTCTTCAATGCCAACTCCGCCCACCCCTTCGAAAATCCGGATGCAATCTCCAACCTCATCCAGATGCTGGCGATCTTCGCGATCGGCGCGGCACTCACCAACGTCTTCGGACGCATGGTCGGCAACCAGCGCCAGGGCTGGGCCATCCTCGGCGCGATGGGCGTGCTGTTCATCGCCGGCGTCATCGTCACCTATTGGGCTGAAGCTGCCGGCAATCCGCTGGTGCATGCGCTCGGCGTCCAGGGCGGCAATATGGAAGGCAAGGAAGTCCGCTTCGGCATCACGCTGTCGTCGCTGTTCGCGGTCATAACCACCGCGGCGTCCTGCGGCGCGGTCAATGCCATGCATGACAGCTTCACGGCGATCGGCGGCATGATCCCCTTGATCAACCTGCAGCTCGGCGAAGTCATCGTCGGTGGCGTCGGCGCCGGTTTCTACGGCATCCTGATGTTCGTCATCATCGCCATCTTCGTGGCCGGCCTGATGGTCGGACGCACGCCGGAATATCTCGGTAAGAAGATCGAAGCCAAGGAAGTGAAGATGGCGATGCTCGCCGTGCTTTGCCTGCCCGCCGGCATGTTGATCTTCACCGCGATTGCCTCCGTTCTGCCGACCGCCGTCGCCTCCATCGGTAATCCCGGTCCGCACGGCTTTTCGGAAATCCTCTATGCCTACAGCTCGGCAGCCGCCAATAACGGCTCGGCCTTCGGCGGTCTTTCCGGCAACACGCCCTGGTACAACATCACGCTTGGCATCGTCATGCTGATCGGCCGCTTCCTGGTCATCATTCCGGCGCTCGCCATCGCCGGCTCGCTGATCGCCAAGAAGACGGTCCCGGCCTCAGCCGGCACCTTCCCCACGGACGGGCCGCTGTTCGTCGGTCTGCTGGTCGGTACGATCCTGATTGTCGGCGGGCTGACCTTCTTCCCGGCGCTTGCCCTTGGCCCGATTGTCGAACATCTGGCGATGATCAGCGGCCAGGCCTTCTAAGGAGATGGCATGTGATGTCGCAGCCCAAACTCATCAGGCTTCGAAAGCCCATCGATCCACGCCCCTTTGACCGGGGGGCGTGGCCCGGCCCGGATGGCCTGCGCTTCCGACGCCATCCTGGTTGCGATGGTCGCACTGATCCTCGGCCTTGTCGTCTTCAGATTTTTACTGGGTTGATCGGGCGATCCCGATCCGCCGTTCCCTCTTCACGCTGGAGTCTCTTATGAGCCAGTTAAAATCCGCGAGTATTTTGGATTCTCGCATCCTCGTCCCGGCCGTGGGCGCCGCTTTCAAGAAGCTGAACCCACGGACCCTTGCCAAGAACCCCGTCATGTTCGTGGTGGCCGTCGTATCGATGCTCACCACCGTCCTCTTCCTGCGCGATCTTTTGACCAGTGGCGGCAATCTCGGTTTCTCCCTCCAGATCAACATCTGGCTCTGGTTTACCGTGCTGTTTGCCAATTTCGCCGAAGCCGTCGCGGAAGGTCGCGGCAAGGCGCAGGCCGAGTCGCTGCGCAAATCGCGCACCGAAACCCAGGCCAAGCTTCTGACCGGCAACAGCCGGACCGATTACAAGATGGTGCCTGGCACCAGCCTGAAGGTCGGCGATGTCGTGCTGGTCGAAGCCGGCGACATCATCCCTTCCGATGGTGAAGTGATCGAGGGCGTCGCTTCGGTCAACGAAGCGGCGATCACCGGTGAATCGGCTCCGGTCATCCGCGAATCCGGCGGCGACCGCTCCGCCGTCACCGGCGGCACGCAGGTGCTGTCGGATGAAATCCGCGTCCGCATCACGGCGGCCGCCGGCTCGACCTTCATCGACCGCATGATCGCGCTTGTCGAAGGTGCGGAACGTCAGAAAACGCCGAACGAGATCGCCCTCAACATCCTGCTTGCCGGAATGACGCTGATCTTCGTGCTGGCCACGGTGACGATCCCGAGCTTTGCAGCCTATGCCGGCGGCTCGATCCCGACAGTGGTTCTCGTCGCACTGTTCGTAACGCTGATCCCGACCACGATCGGCGCGTTGCTCTCGGCGATCGGCATTGCCGGCATGGACCGTCTGGTGCGCTTCAACGTGCTCGCCATGTCCGGCCGCGCCGTCGAGGCCGCAGGCGACGTCGACACGCTGCTGCTCGATAAGACCGGCACGATTACACTCGGCAACCGCCAGGCTACCTCCTTCCGCCCGGTCAGGGGTGTCACGGAGCAGGATCTTGCCGATGCTGCGCAGCTCGCTTCGCTTGCCGACGAGACGCCAGAGGGACGCTCGATCGTCGTGCTTGCCAAGGAGAAATATGCGATCCGTGGCCGCGACATGACCAGCCTGAAGGCCACTTTCGTGCCCTTCACCGCGCAGACGCGCATGAGCGGCGTCGATCTTGAAGGCTCTTCCATCCGCAAGGGCGCGGTGGATGCAGTGCTGGCCTATGTCAACGGCAGCGCAGCTCCAGCCTCCGACGCGGGTGCGACCGTCATGTCGCGCACCAGCAGCGAGACGATCCGCGACCTGCAGACGATATCGGACGAAATCTCCAAGGCCGGCGGCACGCCGCTTGCGGTTGCCCGCGACGGCCGCCTGCTCGGCGTCATCCAGCTCAAGGACATCGTTAAGGGCGGCATCCGCGAGCGCTTTGCGGAACTGCGCCGCATGGGCATCCGCACCGTCATGATCACCGGCGACAATCCGCTGACGGCCGCCGCCATTGCCGCCGAAGCCGGCGTGGACGACTTCCTCGCCCAGGCAACGCCGGAAATGAAGCTGGCGCTGATGCGCGAGGAGCAGTCGAAGGGCAAGCTAGTCGCCATGTGCGGCGACGGCACCAATGATGCCCCAGCGCTTGCCCAGGCCGATGTCGGCGTCGCCATGAATACCGGCACGGTCGCCGCCCGCGAGGCCGGCAACATGGTCGACCTCGACAGCGACCCGACGAAGCTCATCGAAATCGTGGAGATCGGCAAGCAGTTGCTGATGACCCGCGGTGCGCTGACGACCTTCTCGATCGCGAACGACATCGCCAAATACTTCGCCATTATCCCTGCGATGTTCATCGCCTTCTACCCGCAACTGAAGATGCTGAACGTCATGGGGCTGGCGACGCCGCAAAGCGCCATTCTGTCGGCGATCATCTTCAATGCGCTGATCATCATCGCCTTGATCCCGCTGTCGCTGAAGGGCGTTCGCTATCGCCCGATCGGTGCGGGCGCCCTGCTCAGCCGCAACCTTTTGATCTACGGCCTCGGCGGCATCATCGTTCCTTTCATCGGCATCAAGGCCATCGACATGGCGGTTACCGCCATGGGCCTCGCCTAAGGAGTTCTTGTCATGCTCAAACAAATCAGACCGGCCATCGTCATGATCGTCGTCACCACCGCCGTCACCGGACTCCTTTATCCGATCGCCATGACTGGCGCTGCCCAGGCGCTCTTCCCTCATCAGGCAAATGGCAGCCTGGTGGAAAAGGACGGTAAGGTGATCGGCTCGACGCTCATCGGCCAGAATTTCACCTCCGACCGCTATTTCCACGGCCGCCCCTCGGCGACAACTGCCGCAGACCCGAATGATGCAACCAAAACGGTATCCGCACCCTATAATGCGGCCAATTCCGCGGGCTCCAATCTTGGTCCGACCAATTCGAGCCTGATCACCCGCATCAAGGGCGATGTCGCGACGTTGCAGGCGCAGAACCCGAATATGCCCGTTCCGATCGATATGGTCACCACATCGGGCAGTGGTCTTGACCCGGACATCTCGCCTGACGATGCCTACTTCCAGATCCCGCGCGTCGCCAAAGCGCGGGGCATGGATGAGGCCAAGGTCAAGTCGCTCGTCGACGCGGCCATCGAGCCGCGGGAGCTTGGAGTTCTTGGCGAGCCTGTGGTCAACATACTGGCATTGAACCAAGCGCTTGATGCTTCTATGACTCAATAAGTTGAAGAGGTTGAGGCAGTTGCCTCCGTCTCAACCTCATCAGGAAAGACGACCTACGAATGGTAGACGACAGCCGCGATATGTTGAGCAGGCCTTCTCCCGATGCGCTTCTCGAAAAGGCGCGGGCCGAGACACGCGGACGGTTGAAGATTTTTCTAGGTGCCGCGCCAGGCGTCGGCAAGACCTATGAAATGTTGATGTCCGGCAGGGCGAAGATCGCAGACGGCGTCGATGTCGTGGTCGGCGTCGTGGAGACCCACGGTCGCCGCGAGACGCAAGCCTTGCTTGACGGGTTCGAGATCATTCCGCGCGTCAATGTCGATTACAAGGGGCGCGCGCTCGATGAGATGGACCTCGATGCCATCCTGAAGCGCCAACCTCGCCTTGTGCTGGTCGACGAACTCGCCCACACCAATGCGCACGGCAGCCGCCATCCAAAGCGCTATCTGGACGTCAAGGAGCTGCTGGATCGGGGCATCGACGTCTATACGACGCTGAATATCCAGCACGTCGAAAGCCTGAACGACGTGGTCTCGCAGATCACCCGCGTGCGTGTACGCGAAACCGTTCCGGATTCGATCATAGACATGGCCGACGATGTGGAAATCATCGATCTCACGCCCGACGATCTCATCAAGCGCCTGCATGACGGCAAGGTCTATGTGTCGAAAACGGCAGAGCGGGCGTTGACCAATTATTTCACCCCCGGCAATCTGACGGCACTGCGCGAACTGGCGTTGAGGCGTACGGCGCAGCGGGTCGACGACCAGCTTTTGACCCACATGCAGGCGCATGCGATCGCCGGCCCTTGGGCGGCCGGTGAGCGCGTGCTGGTCTCCATCGATCATCATCCGCGCTCCACATCGCTGGTGCGTTACGCCGCCCGCATGGCCTCGCGGCTGCGCGCGCCCTGGGCTGCCGTTTATGTTGAGACCAGCCGGTCGATCAGTCTGACGGAAGCGCAGCGCGACAGCATTGCCGCGACGCTCCGGCTTGCCGAACAACTCGGCGGCGAGGCGATCACCATTCCCGGCCGCGAAGTTGCCGAGGAACTGCTTCGCCATTCGGCCAGCAACAATGTCACCCACATCGTCATCGGCTCGCCGAAGATCGGCTCCTGGCGGGATTGGTCCAGGCGTTCGGTTTCCTACGAACTGATCCGCAAGGCCGGCGACATCAGCGTTCACGTCATTTCCGGCAGCGACGCGGAAGGTTCGGCGGCAAGCCGCGGCGTTAGGGCAGCGCCCTCGCCTGCCCCGTTCCAGTGGCGCGGCTATGTCCTGGCGACGCTCTACGTCGCCGTCGCCCTTGGCTTCTGCGTCATTCTCGACCAGGTGCTTGACGTTCGCAATCTGGCGCTGGTGTTCCTGATGGCGGTGCTGGCTTCCGCCGTGACGCAAGGCTTGCGGCCGGCGCTTTATTCCTGCCTTCTCGGTGCGCTCTGTTTCAACTTCTTTTTCCTGACGCCGCGCTACACGCTGACAATCAGCGATCCGGAAAGCGTGCTTGCCTTCTTCTTCTTCCTCGGCGTCGCCATCGTCGCCAGCAATCTGACCGCAACCGTGCAACGGCAGGCCGCCGCCGCACGCCAGCGGGCGCGCACGACCGAAGATCTCTATCTTTTCTCGAAGAAGCTCGCCGGCACCGGCACGCTGGATGACGTGCTCTGGGCGACGGCCTTCCAGCTCGCATCAATGCTGAAGGTGCGCGTGGTCCTGCTGCTGCCGGAGGATGGCACGATTGCGGTGAAGGCAGGCTATCCGCCGGACGATACGCTCGACGATGCCGATATTGCCGCTGCACGCTGGGCCTGGGAACATAACCATGCCGCCGGCCGTGGCGCCGATACACTGCCGGGCGCCAAGCGCCTTTACGTGCCCTTGCGCACCGGCCGCACAGCCGTTGGTGTCATCGGCCTCGACAGCGACCGCCGCGACGGTCCGCTCTTGACGCCGGAACAGCAGCGACTTCTCGACGCGCTGGCCGATCAGGCAGCGCTTGCCATCGAGCGCGTGCAACTGGTCGCCGACGTCGACCGTGCCAAGTTAGCCGTCGAAGCCGACCGGCTGCGCTCCGCCTTGCTGACCTCGATCTCGCACGATCTCAAGACGCCGCTCGCCGCGATCCTCGGGGCCGCGGGCACCCTGCGCGACTACCTGGAATCCCTGCCGCATGAGGACCGCGTCGATCTTCTGTCGACCGTGGTCGATGAATCCGAGCGGCTGAACCGCTTCATCGCCAATCTGCTCGATATGACCAAGATCGAATCCGGCGCGATGGAGCCGAATTTCGCGTTGCATTATGCTGGGGATATTACCGGCAGCGCGCTTCGACGCGGGGCGAAGATACTCGCTCATCATCGTGTCGATGTGCAAATTCCAGCCGATCTGCCGATGGTGCGGGTCGACCCCGTGCTCTTCGAGCAGGTGCTGTTCAATCTGCTCGACAATGCTGCCAAATATGCGCCCGAGGAGTCCGCGATCCGCCTGGAGGCGTGGGCCGATGTCGACAACCTCATCTTCCGCGTCATGGGTGAAGGCTCGGGCATTCCGCCCGCCGATCTCGAACGGGTCTTCGATATTTTCTATCGCGTCCGCAAGGGCGATCAGGTGCGGGCCGGCACCGGCCTCGGCCTTTCTATCTGCCGCGGCTTCATCGAGGCCATGGGTGGCACGATCACGGCAGGCAACCGGACGGACCGCCAAGGCGCGGTCTTCACCATTCGCCTGCCGAAACCAACGGATGTTCCCAAGCTGGATGAACTGAAATGAACACGACCGCCGTCAAGATACTCGTTGTCGATGACGAGCCGCCGATCCGCAAATTGCTGCGCGTCGGCCTGAGCGCCCAAGGCTATGCCGTCAACGAAGCCCAGAACGCTGCGGCGGCCCGGCTCTCCGTGGAGGAAGATCAGCCCGATCTGATCGTGCTCGACCTCGGCCTGCCCGACAAGCCAGGCCATGACCTGCTACAGGAATGGCGCGAGGACGGATTGCAGGTGCCGGTCGTCATTCTTTCGAGCCGCACCGACGAAGCGGGCATCGTCAAGGCGCTGGAAACCGGCGCCGACGACTATGTCACCAAGCCTTTCGGGATCAACGAGCTGGGGGCACGCATCCGCGTCGCGCTTCGCCACCGTCTGCAGCAGCAGGGTGAAAAAGCGATCTTCCAAACCGGCGGCCTGTCGATCGATCTCGTCAAGCGCATCGTCAAGGTCGACGGCAAGGACGTGAAACTTTCGCCGAAGGAATACGATATTCTGCGGGTGCTGGCGCAGCATGCCGGCAAGGTGCTGACGCATCAATTCTTATTGAAGCAGGTCTGGGGTCCGGCGGCAGATGTGCAATATCTGCGCGTCTATGTCCGTCAGCTCCGGCAGAAGGTCGAACAGATTCCGGATCAGCCGCAATACATCACCACGGAAACCGGCGTCGGCTATCGTTTGCGGGAGCCGGAATGAAGCCGTGACCCATGGTTTGCGCGATCGCCGGCCTATCGAGAACCCGGCGATGCGAAGCCATGCCGAAATCATCGATATCCGACCAAAAGAGCGACCATGGACCTTTCCCCCATCATCCTGCCTGAGCATGTCTTTGTCGGCCTTTCCGCTCCGACCAAGTGGCGGGCCTTGCAGATATTGTCTTCGAAAGCGGCTTATTGCCTCGGTCTGGATGAAGGCGCGGTTCTGCGGGCGCTGGAGGCGCGGGAAAAACTCGGAACGACCGGAATCGGCAATGGCATCGCGGTTCCGCATGCGGCAATCGTAGGGATGACAAGACCGCGCGGGCTGATGGTTCGTTTCGGCCATCCCGTCGATTTCGAAGCGATCGACGACGTTCCGACGGACATTGCCTTCGTCCTGCTCTTCGCGGAAAATGGTCGTAGCGAATATCTGAACGTGCTCTCCGCTATCGCCCGGCGGCTCAGAACGGAAGGCGTGTTGACCGCCATGCGCCAGGCAAAAAGTGCCGACGAACTCTATTCCGTTTTCATGTCTGAATCGATCTGCTGACACGCTACCGGAGTGTGGCGACCAAAGTACGAGAATGCGATTTCACTTTCCTTGATTCTATGGGATGACGTTCTATGTAATCGCCTCGAGCAGGAACAATCTTCGTTACTTTATACGACCAAGTTGATAGAGTTTAGGAACAACGAAGGAGGTCACCATGCAGACGATCAAGCTTTCGCGGCTTCTCGCCGCCGCAGTTCTCATCGGCAGTTTTTCGCTCGCTGCGGTAGCGCCGACATGGGCCGCGGATACGACGCTTCTCAACGTTTCTTACGATCCGACGCGCGAATTATACAAGGATTTCAACGAAGCCTTTGCCGCAAAGTGGAAGAAGGACACGGGTGAAAGCGTCAAGATCAAGGCTTCGCATGGGGGCTCCGGCGCCCAAGCCCGCTCGGTCATCGACGGCCTGGGCGCCGATGTGGTGACGCTGGCACTGGAAGGCGATATCGACGCCATCGCCAAGGCGACAAAGAAGATTCCCGCCGACTGGAAGACCAAATTCCCGAACAACAGCGTTCCCTACACCTCGACCATTGTCTTCCTGGTGCGCAAGGGCAACCCCAAGGGCATCAAGGACTGGTCGGACCTGATCAAGAGCGATGTCCAGGTGATCACACCGAACCCGAAGACTTCAGGCGGCGCTCGCTGGAACTTCCTGGCAGCCTGGGCCTGGGCCAAGCAGGCAAATGGCGGTGACGACGCCAAGGCGCAGGAATACGTCACGCAGTTGCTGAAGCACGTACCGGTCCTTGATACCGGTGCTCGCGGCGCCACCACGACATTTGTTCAGCGTGGTCTCGGCGACGTTCTGCTTGCCTGGGAAAACGAAGCTTATCTTTCGCTCGAGGAACTCGGCCCCGATAAATTCGAGATCGTGACTCCGACGGTTTCAATCCGCGCCGATCCCCCGGTCGCGGTCGTCGATGGCAATGTCGACGCGAAGGGCACGCGCAAGGTTGCCGAAGCCTATCTGAACTACCTCTATTCCGACGAAGGTCAGAAGATCGCCGCCAAGCACTATTACCGGCCGATCAAGCCGGAAGCGGCCGACCCCAAGGATATTGCGCGCTTCCCAAGTTTGAAGCTGGCAACGATTGACGATTTCGGCGGATGGTCCCAAGCTCAGCCGAAGTTCTTCGATGATGGTGGCGTCTTCGACCAGATATACAAGCCGGGACAGTAATTCTGAATGCATATAATAACCCGCAAACGGTGGCGGTTTAGGCAGCCGAGTGTCATTCCGGGCTTCGGATTGGCGCTCGGCGTTACCTTGACTTGGCTCATCCTGATCGTTCTCATCCCGCTCTCGGGCTTGGTGTGGAAGAGCAGCTCTCTTGGCTGGTCGAAGTTTTGGGCTCTCGCGCTCGATGTCCGCACGCTTTACGCACTCCGCATGAGCTTTGGCGGCGCATTCATCGCCGCCATCGTGAATGCGGTGTTCGGCTTGATCCTCGCCTGGGTGCTGGTGCGCTACCGCTTTCCCGGCAAGCGCATCATCGACGCCATGGTCGACCTGCCCTTCGCCCTGCCGACGGCCGTCGCCGGCATCGCGCTGACGACGCTCTATGCGCCGAACGGCTGGATCGGGCAGTTCCTGGAGCCGCTCGGAATCAAGATCGCTTTCACGCCCGCCGGTATCATCATCGCGCTGATCTTCGTCGGTCTGCCCTTCGTCGTACGTACGGCGCAGCCAGTGATGGAAGAGATCGACCGTGAGGTGGAAGAAGCCGCGGCGACGCTTGGCGCAAATCGTTTCCAAACGATCACCCGCGTCCTGTTGCCCGGCCTAGCGCCGGCGGCCTTAACCGGCTTTGCTCTGGCTTTCGCACGCGCGGCCGGCGAATATGGCTCGGTGATCTTCATCGCCGGCAATAAGCCCTATGTCTCCGAAATCGCACCATTGCTCATCGTCATTCGGCTTGAGGAATATAATTATGCTGCCGCGACAGCGATCGCGACCATGATGCTGATCATCTCCTTCATCATGTTGCTGGTCATCAATCTCATTCAAGCCTGGAGCAGAAGGAGATACGGCTATGGCGCATGATGCCGCTTCCTCCTCCGACACGGTTCATTCCGTGATCACCGAGAGCAGGTTTGCGCGACTGATTTTCGTCGCCATCTCGCTCGTCTTCCTGGCATTGATGGTGCTGATGCCGTTGGCCGCCGTCTTCGTTGAAGCATTCCGCAAAGGTGTTGAAGAGTTTTTCAGCGCGTTGGTGGATGAGGAGACCTTCGCGGCGATCCGACTGACGTTGATCGTCGCCGGTATCAGCGTGCCGCTGAACCTCGTCTGCGGTGTCGCGGCTGCCTGGGCGATCGCCAAATTCGAGTTCAAGGGGAAGGCGTTCCTGACGACGTTGATCGATTTGCCATTCTCCGTGTCGCCGGTCATATCGGGCCTAGTCTTCGTGCTGTTGTTCAGCTCGAATAGCGTGCTCGGCCCTTGGCTGCAAAGCCACGGTGTCCAGATCCTCTTCGCGGTTCCGGGCCTTGTGCTGGCGACGATGTTCGTCACCTTCCCATTCGTTGCCCGTGAATTGGTTCCGCTGATGCAGGAACAGGGAAATGCGGACGAGGAAGCGGCGTTGTCGCTCGGCGCCAATGGCTGGCAGACCTTCTGGCACGTCACGTTACCGAACATCAAATGGGGCCTGCTTTACGGCGTTCTCCTCTGTAATGCCCGCGCCATGGGTGAGTTCGGCGCCGTGTCTGTCGTCTCCGGCCATATTCGCGGCGAGACCAACACCATGCCGTTGCAGGTCGAGATTCTCTACAACGAATATAATTTCTCGGGCGCATTCGCAGTTGCCACGCTTCTCGCTTTGCTCGCCTTGGTAACACTTGCACTGAAGACCCTGCTGGAAATGCGCTATAGCGAAGAGATCGCCGCCAGCCGGCGTCACTGAAGGAATTGTTGATGGAAGTTCGCGTTCAAAACCTGCGCAAGGAATTCGGCCGCTTTCCCGCGCTGCATAATGTCTCTCTGGATATCCGCTCCAGTGAACTTATTGCACTCCTCGGCCCCTCCGGCTCAGGCAAGACGACGCTGTTGCGCTTGATCGCCGGATTGGAGTCGCCGACTGACGGTCGGATTTTCTTCGGTGATGAAGATGCGTCGAAGAAGACGGTACAGCAGCGCAATATCGGCTTCGTATTTCAGCACTATGCGCTGTTCCGCCATATGACGGTGCTGGATAATATCGGCTTCGGACTGAAAGTACGGACGGCGTCGCGTCGCCCCCCCCGCGCCGAAATCCATCGCCGCGCCCTCGAGCTGCTGGAACTGGTACAGCTTAACGGCCTCGAAAAGCGCTATCCGGCACAGTTATCCGGCGGTCAGCGGCAGCGCGTGGCGCTTGCGCGCGCCATGGCGGTCGAGCCGAACGTGTTGCTCTTGGACGAACCTTTCGGAGCACTCGACGCGCAGGTCCGCAAAGATCTGCGCAAGTGGCTGCGCGAAATCCATGATCGCACCGGCCACACCACCGTTTTCGTCACCCACGATCAGGAAGAGGCGCTGGAGTTGGCCGACCGCGTCGTCGTGCTCAACAAGGGCGCGATCGAGCAGGTCGGGACACCGGATGAGATCTACGATACGCCGAACTCGCCCTTCGTCTACGGCTTCATCGGCCAGTCCAACCGCGTGCAGGTACGCATTTCCAATGGCGAAATTTGGTTCGATGACCGACCTCTCGGACTCAGCGCATCGCGCGAGCCTGATGGCATGGCGCACCTCCATTTCCGGCCCCACGATATCGAGCTTCGTGACGGCGATGGTGGCTGCATCGCCGGATTGTTGACTGCCAGCCGCCGCGTTGCCGGCACCCGTCATCTCGAATTGAACATCGGCGCCCAGCACGAGACCATCGAAATCGAGCTGCCGCCGGACAAAGCCGGCGCGCTTGATCGCAACCGCATCGCTTTCAGGCCGACGCGTTGGAGATTGTTTCGGAACGGCGACTGAGGCTTTGCGAAGGGATCGCCGTCCGCGCCATTGCTGACCTCTTCAGTCCTTAATCTTCCGGATGGCCGGCTGCTGCAAAGCCGCCTCCCTGATAGATGACGGCCGGATCATTCGGGTCGTCCGGCGCGGCGTTTGCCAGAACTTCGGCGCGCCAGGGCGAGGAACTATCCTGCGGCTTCCAGCCAAGGAAGGCGGCGTTGCGGTTGTCCCACCATTGTTCGTCGTTATCGGAGGCGCCATAAACGATCGTGTGTCCGAGCCGAGGAGTCTCGAAGGCCCGGCCGCAGAGCATCATCAGATCGCGGGCGCTGAACCATGTCGCCAGCATGCGCGGATTGCGCGGCTCAGGGAAGCAGGAGCCGATGCGCACCGACAAGGTTTCCTGCCCGAACTTATCGAAATAGAGGCTCGCCAAGGCTTCGCCATAGACCTTCGAAACACCATAGAGCGAATCCGGGCGGGTCGGTACGGTGTTGTCGATGCGCTCGTCACGGCGATAATAGCCGATCGTATGATTGGAACTGGCAAAGATGATGCGCGGCTTGCCGGCGGCGCGAGCGGCTTCATAGAGATTGTAGAGGCCGACGATATTGCCCTGCAGGATCAAGTCGAAGGGCTTTTCCACGGAGATGCCGCCAAGATGGATAATGCCGTCGACGCCTTTGACCAAGGCCTCGACGCCGCCGCGGTCAGCGAGATCGCAGGCAATGAAGCGCTCGTTCGGACGCAAATCGTCGATCGGCGCAATATCCGAGAGCACGACAACCTCGGCGATCTGCGAAAGAAGCGGCCTCAATGCCTGGCCGACGCCGCCGGCAGCACCGGTCATCAACAGAGTTTTCAGCATAGTTTTCTCCCATATCGGTATCATCGACGCGGAACTTATAATATGGGCTTTCGTTCGTCATCATATATCTGTAGTCTCGATACTGGAAACTTGGGGACGTTGGAATGCCGCGGAATGCAGCGATCAAGGCATGGGAGCGTAGCGAACGGCCAGCGGGCCGGCGCAATCTCGTTGATATTGTCGGTCAGCAATTGCGCCAGGAGATCCTTGGCGGGGTCTTGAAACCTGGCGAAAAATTGCCAAGCGAAAGCGGCCTCACGGACCGATACAAAGTCAGCCGAACCGTTATCCGCGAAGCGATTGCCTCGATGCGTGCCGACGGTATGGTCGAGGTGCACCACGGCGTCGGCGTCTTCGTCCGTCACGCAATGCCCTTCCCGATCGCAGGCGTGCGCGACACCGATTCAGGCCGGATTTCCTCCATCATCGAAATGCTGGAATTGCGCGCCGCCGTGGAGACAGAAGCCGCCGGCCTTGCCGCCGCCCGGCGTTCGCCGGCACAGGACGAGGCGATCATGGAGCGTTTCGAGGATATCGATCGCGCCATGGAGCGCGGCATCGCGACATCGGAAGCCGATTTCGAATTTCATCTCGCCATTGCCGACGCCACCAACAATCCGCGCTTTCGCGAGTTTCTGGAATTGACCGGCAAGAGGGCGATCCCCCGCTCCTTCCTGCAGGATCAACCGGACGAAATCGCATCCGCCGATTATCTGGCCCGGATCCAGGCAGAGCATCGGCGCATCGCGGAAGCCATATCGGATCGCGACGAACACGGCGCGCGCGAGGCCATGCGATTGCATTTGAAGGGCAGTCAGCAGCGGTATCGCAGCCTTATCCGAAAAGGATCTTGAATACAGATATATGATAAGAGATTGACTGTTATCATATGTCCTCTATGTTCCCATCAATTCATACGGATTTTGGAGGATCCTCGTGTCCATGGACCCGTTAGCTCTCAAGGCGGCACTTGGCGCCGGGCTCTTGTCTTTTCCCGTGACGCCGTTCGACAAGGACGGCAGCTTCAACCGGGCTGCCTATAGCGATCATGTCGGCTGGCTTTCGGGCTTCAAGGCAAGCGTGCTTTTCGCCGCCGGCGGTACCGGCGAGTTCTTCTCGCTGGCGCCGGATGAAATCCCGACCATTGTCAGCGCCGCAAAGGCCGCCGCAGGCGATACGCCTATCGTCGCGGGTTGCGGTTACGGCACGCGCATCGCCGTCCAGATCGCCCAGTCGGCGGAGAAAGCCGGTGCCGACGGTATCCTGCTCCTGCCGCATTACCTGATCGATGCGCCGCAGGACGGCCTGTTCCAGCATATTGAGGCGGTCTGCGATGCCGTTTCGATCGGCGTCATGGTCTATAACCGCGACAATTCCATCCTGACCGCCGAAACCCTTGCGCGGCTCTGCGATGCCTGCCCGAACCTCGTCGGTTTCAAGGACGGCTCCGGCGATATCGGCCTAGTGCGCAAGATTACCGCGACAATGGGCGAGCGACTGACCTATCTCGGCGGCATGCCGACGGCCGAGCTTTTCGCCGACGCCTATCTCGGTGCAGGCGTCACAACCTATTCCTCGGCGGTCTTCAACTTCGTGCCGGCCCTGGCGCAGAATTTCTACAAGGCGCTGCGCGCCGGCGACACGGCGACGACCAACAAGCTGCTGGTCGATTTCTTCTATCCTTTCATGAACATCCGCAACCGTCAGAAGGGCTATGCAGTATCGGCCATCAAGGCCGGCGTCCGGTTGCTCGGTTTCGACGCCGGCTCGGTCCGTCCGCCGCTGACCGACCTGACCGAACAGGAGGTCGCCATGCTCGATGATCTGATCAGGCCGTACCGCCCATGAAAATCTCCGCTGTCCACACCCATCTGCTCGACCATAAGCTGGATCACGCCTTCGAAAGCGCCTCCATGCGCTTCGACCGTCGCCAACATTGCCTCGTCGAAATCGTCTGCGACGACGGCACCATCGGCTGGGGCGAATGCCTCGGCCCAGCCGGGCCTAACGCCGCCGTCGTGAAAGCCTACACCCCTCGCCTTCTCGGCCGCGATCCGCGTGATACGGAGGTGATCTGGCTCGAACTCTACAATCTGCTGCGCGATCAGGGCCAGCGTGGCCTGACGGTGACAGCGCTCAGCGGCATCGACATTGCGCTCTGGGATATCAAGGGCAAGCATCACGGCACCTCGGTATCGCGCCTGCTCGGCGGCCGCTTCCGCGAGGATGTGAAGGCCTACGCCACCGGCTCCTTCCGCAAGGACGGCGTCGACCCGGTTTCCGATATCGCCGCCGAAACCGCCGCCTATGTCGCGCATGGGTTCCATGCGGTGAAGATCAAGATCGGCTTCGATGTCGAAGAGGATATCGCCGTCATCCGCGCCGTGCGCGAAGCGATCGGCCCGAATATCCGGCTGATGATCGATGCCAATCACGGCTATGATGCGCTGGAAGCCTGCACGGTCGGCAATGCCGTTGCGAAATACGGTGTCGATTGGTTCGAGGAGCCGGTCATTCCGGAACAACTCAGCGCCTACCGCGCGGTACGCGCCGGCCAGCCAATCCCGGTCGCCGGTGGAGAGACCTGGCATGGCCGCTTCGGCATGCGCGAACCGCTGGAAACCCGGGCCGTCGATATCATCCAGCCCGATATTTGCGGCACCGGCGGCTTCAGCGAAATGCGCAGGATCGCCGATATGGCCGCCATCAACGGCGTTCGACTCGTCCCGCATGTCTGGGGAACTGGCGTTGCTATCGCTGCCGGCCTGCAGTTCATCGCCGCCCTACCCCCGGACCCGCCGCGCCGCAATGGCCGGCCGCCGATCCTGGAGTTCGACCGCACGCACAATCCCTTCCGCCAAGCTGTGCTGACAAAACCGCTGGATCATGTGAACGGCGTTGTCACCATTCCCGATGGTCCGGGTCTCGGTATCGAGATCAACCGCGATGCGCTGGAGCAATATCGGCGGAAGGATTGAACGGCTGAAAGCTCGGCATTGTTGTGGCCTCAAATCGACTGTTTTGGGCCACTCCAGGCCGAACTCGCATCAGCGCTGACGTTCGGCTACGAAATGCGTGATCATCCAGTCTTGGCGGTAACCGCCAGCTCCGAACCATAGGCGTCCTGCAATTCGCCGTCCTGCTCCTTTGCCCGGTCGACGGCCTTGTGGATCAGGGTTGACGTATAACCTTCCGCAGCAGAGCCTTCGATCAAAGTGACATCCGCATTTCCTGGATTGTCCGAGCGTTCGAACCAATCGACGGAATGGTGCAGGAAATTCATTTCGAACGCCCGGTTGGTAACGCCGTGGCCAACGATGATCACGTTGTTTCTGCCATGCCTGGCCTCGTGCATGACGGTCAGGAGGAACAGGCGAACCCGCTGCGCCACATCCGCCCTGCTCTCGCCATCGGGAGGCCTCGCGTAGAATTTCCCATTGTTATTGCGCAGCCTAGCCCATTTTTCGAATTCCTCGGGAAACTTCCGCTTCTGTTCGGCATGGTCGTAGATTTCGGTGAAGAGGCCGAAATCCTGTTCCCGCAACAGATAGTCCTCGCGAACGTCGGCGATCAACTCGCTCGGCAAAACTTCGAGCAAGGCGTCCTTGCTCTGCTGCGTCCTGAGATAGGGCGAGTACCAAATGCTCAGTTTCGGTAATTCAGCGCTTGGCCGGCCTTCGAAATGGGATGCGATCACGCGCCCGGCTTCCAGCACCTGCCGATAGCCCCACTTCGTCAACGGAACATTGTGATCACCGAACTGCCGGTAAGCCTGCTCGCTGATGTTGCCAAGGGATTCGCCGTGCCGAACGAGAAAGATATGCATCAACAGTCCGCATTGTCCGATCTGAAATCGAAGCCATCATGAAGGGGAAGCGCAGAGCCTGCAACGCTATAGCACAACCGCAGCCAAATAACGTGCCATGTCCCAGTCAAGCGGACTCGGCTCGTGCCTCCGTTTCGGCCCTCAGCGTTTCCGGATTGATAACTGCCTTGATCGGCAGGTGATCCGAGGCAACACGCGCCAATGGCGAGTCATGAACCTCCACCGTTGAGATCAGCCCGCGGCGATTGGCCATGATGCGGTCCAGCGCCAGAAGCGGCAGGGTGGAGGGAAAGCTCGGCACCGCCGGGGGCAGCGGGCCAAAGGCAGCCTGGAAGGTGTTGAGCGACGAGCGGTCGCCGAGCCGCCATTCGTTGAGGTCGCCGAGAAGGATGGTCGGCGTGTCGTTCTCGGTGCTCATCAGGTCGACGATCAAACGCGCCTGCTGGGCACGCGAGCTATGCAGCAGCCCGAGATGGGCGGCGATGATCCTGAGCGCGCCGCCGCGGGCCAGTTCGATTTCGGCGAGCAGCGCGCCGCGGGGCTCGAGCCCCGGCAGGTTAATCTGGTGCACATCGCGTACCGTACCCTGCTTGAACAGCACGACATTGCCATGCCAGCCATGCGCTTTAGTCGTGCCCGCAACGGGTACGGGAATAAGGCCGGTTTCACGCTCGAGCCGCCGCAGGTCGAGTAGGCCGGTACGCTCACCGAACCGCGTGTCGGCCTCCTGCAGGCCGATGACGTCGGCATCGATTTCATGGATGACCCGGCTGATCCGCTCCGGATCGAAGCGGCGATCGGCGCCGACGCATTTGTGGACATTGTAGGAGGCGATCAAGGTGCCTTCCGGACGGGCTCGTTCACCTGCATGCGCCGTCCGCAACTTCTTTCTGTTCTTCAAGGTCTCGAAAATGCTTGTACGGAGACTTTCGTTTTTTTTCCGCATCTGTCCGTCGACCATTTCCGTTGTCAAAGCCTGCCGAGCTGCATCTTCAGGAGTATACGGAGTGATTGCCGGGCTTGTCATGTGAAAAGGCTTGTCTGTAGAAAGACGGCCAGCGCCGTTTTGTTCAGAGATAGGGTGAACCGAGCCACAGAACCTTTTCAATCAAGCGGACGATGAAGGGGCGTGCGCGGAGCTTGCCGAGTTCGACCGGGATGGCCGTTTCAAGGATCGCGGCGATGCGCGCATCGACCGCGCCCGCGAAACCGCGATCCATCACCTCGAGGTCGACTTCGAAATTCAGCCGCAGAGAGCGCGGATCGAGATTGGACGAGCCGACATAGGCCCAGGTGCCATCGATCGTCAGCAACTTCGAATGATTGAAAGGGCCGTCGGCGCGCCAGATGCGGCAATAATCTTTCAGCATCTGATCGAACTGCGCGGTCATTGCCCGGTCGACAAGCACGAGATTGTTGGCGGCCGGCACGATGACATCGACTTCGACGCCGCGTCTCGCCGCCGTCACTAGCGCGCTGATCAACTCGCGATCTGGCAGGAAATAAGGCGACATGATGCGGATCGAGGTGCGAGCGACCGAGAATGCGCCGATCAGCATCTTATGGTTCGTCTCAACGCTGCGGTCGGGTCCGGAAGCGACGACGCGCATGAAGACCGGCGCGCCGGGCTCGTTCGCGGGCGTTGCAATCCGCCAATGATCACCGCTCAGCACTTCGCCGGTGGCAAAACGCCAGTCTTCGGCGGCGGTGTTGAAGAGATCGGCGACGGCGGGACCGGTGACGCAGAAGTGGGTGTCGCGGGCGCAATGATCGCTTGCGAATTCCCGGGTGAAACCCTGACGGATATTCATCCCGCCGGTAAAGGCGATACGACCATCGATCGCGAGGATTTTGCGGTGGGTGCGCAGATTAGCATAGGGCAGCCTAAGCCCCATGATCACATTGCCGTTGAAGACGTCCATCTGCACGCCGCCTTCCTTCAGATAGCCCATGATGCTCGGCACCGAATAGCGGGCGCCTACGGCGTCGATCAGCACGCGCACGCTGACGTCGCGTTTGACGGCCTCGATCAGCGAGCCGGCGATACGCAGCCCGATCGGATCGCGGTCGAAAATATAAGTTTCCAACAGGATGCTGCGTTCGGCGCCATCGATGGCAGCTTTCATCGCAGCATAGGCGACATCGCCGCTCTCCAACATCTCGATGGTGTTACCAGTGCTCATCGGATAGCGCGCCACGCGGTCGCCAAGAGTCTTCATGGAACCGAAGCGCTCGCCAAAAAGCCTCCGCACGATATCGCCCTGCGCGTCGAAACTGGCGAGTACGCCCGAGGCGTTCTTCTGGAATAGGACATTGCGCTGCGAACTAAGCGATGCACGGCGGATGCGGTTGATGCCGGCCACCGCATAGAGCAGAGCCCCGACGATGGGCGAGAGGATGATGACGCCGACCCAGCCGATCGCCGCGCGAACCTCCTCCTTCGTCATCGCCGCATGGATGGCGGCTGCCGCCCCCATGGCGATGGACAGGACAGCGAGGATTTGGCCCCAATGGGCAATCAGCAAGTCAAACATGGGGCGAGTATAACTTTGCCCGTGAAAGCTGCAATCGATCGCAGGCTCTATTTCCGGTCCCCTCGATAGAAGACCTTGTGAAAAGGCTGTGTATTAGAAGTTTTAAATTGAATGACGCGCCGGCTGTCGCCATATTGACGGTTCGGTCGCTTCGCCGTCGTCTACCACGGTACACCTGCTTTTTGTGCGAAGCACCTGCCGCAGCCTGAGCGTTGGGACAGGGAGAGTTTCTCCATGGCCCCTCAGAGCCTGCTCGGGAAGGCATGAAGCCCGCGGTTCCAAAACGGGCATTTTCATCAACCATGTTCAATGATGCAAAACGGAGAACGGCAATGTTGGAATCCCGAGACGAATGGATCAAGAAGCGCGCCTACGCCATATGGGAGGAAGAAGGATATCCTTCCGGCCGTGATACGGTTCATTGGGAGCAGGCGAGCAGCGAGCGTATCGCGCTTGAGAAAAAGGCAAGCAAGAAAGAGAAGGTCGACGCTAAGCCCAAGACGGACGCTAAGCCTAAGGCAGATGCCAAACCCAAGATAAAGGGTAAGGCGGCGACCACTGTCATGGCTGCGGCAGTCAACGGCGGTTCGACTAAGGTCTCGCCGAAACGGCCGTCGAAAAAGACCGGTGACGCGAAGATTTGACGTATACTTTACGGCTGATCATACGGCCGATGACACTAACGGCCCGGCCTATAGCACCGGGCCGTTGTCTTTTGGCGGCACGTTACAAAATTTCCCAAGGATTTCGGTAAATTATGCGTATCGCGTGAATAGATGTCACATACCGATGGTACTCGATGAAGAGGGAGCTCGCCATGGGTAATAACGATATGAATCGCGTTGAAGTCTTCGTTCTGGCTGTCGCCGGGGCGAGCTGCCGCGTCATGGCTATACTGATGTAATTCCATGCTATCGCTCCTCGTTCTCGCCATCCTTTATTTCTTTGCGGCGCTGGTTCTGATCCTCATCATCGACCGTTCCGTCGGCATCATGTTCCCCGCATCGGTTGATGATGCGGGCACTGCCGCGGCGCCATCGCTTCCCGATGTTTCGAACTGATCGCGTATTCCGCTGAAACCGGAACTTTTTCCGCGGCGCTGGGTTGGCTTTCTCATAGGCAATAAGGAGAAAGACCATGCCACGAGGAGACAAATCCGCGTACACCGACAAACAGAAGCGCAAGGCTGAACATATCGAGGAAAGCTATGAAAGCCGCGGCGTTCCCGATGAAGAAGCCGAACGTCGTGCCTGGGCCACCGTGAATAAGGAAAGCGGCGGCGGTAAAAAATCCGGCTCCGGCCGAGGCCACAGCGAAAGCCATGCATCCTCTGAAAAAGGCGGACGCATTGGCGGCAAGGCATCGGCGAGCCGCCCTGCGAGCGAACGTTCCGCATCGGCAAAGAAGGCCGCGGCAACGCGCAAGCGCAACGAGCACCGCGCTCATCACTGACGTCGTATTCTTGAGGAAGGGAGCCCTGCTATGGCCCGGTCCCAAAAGAAGAAATGGTCACATGACGTGACCGAGAACAGCGACGCCTTGGATTTGAAAGACGGCATCTTCAAATCGCGCGATCCCAAGGCCATTGCAGACTCTCTCAAGCATTCCGCAGAAGCGAGTGATCGTCGCAAATCTAGCCCCTTCCGTTCCGCCATGTCGATGCTAAATTTCTACATCAATCGCGCCGGCAGCCATCTCAGCAAGCGGCAGAAACAGACGCTTGAAGCCGCCAAGGATGAGCTGCGCAAGGATTTTGGCCGCGAATCGAAATAGACCTGCAATGGGACGGAAGGATTCTTGAATGCCCTATGAGCTTTATTATTGGGACGGCATCCAGGGCCGTGGCGAGTTTGTGCGCTTGGTGCTCGAAGAGGCCGGCGCCGACTATATCGACGTCTGCCGCGGTCCGGCGAGCGAAGGCCAAGGCATTCACGCGATGATGGCGGTGATGAAGAGCAAGTCCGAGGCGCATATCCCGCTGGCTCCGCCCTTCCTGAAGGACGGCGACCTCTTCATCTCCCATGTCGCCAACATTCTGATGTATCTCGGGCCTAAGCTCGGTCTGACGCCGGAGGATCAGGGCGCGCGCCATGTCGTGAACGGCCTACAGCTCACGATCACCGATCTTGTTGCCGAAGTGCACGATACGCACCACCCCATCGCCACCTCGAAATATTATGAGGAGCAGAAAGAGGAAGCCAAGGCTCGTGCGGCCGAATTCATCGATAACCGCATGCCGAAATTCCTGGGTTATTTCGAACGCGTCCTGCGGCAAAACCCGAAAGGACCGGCCCATATATTCGGCGATCGGCTCACCTATGTCGATCTGTCATTGTTTCAGGTGTTCGAGGGGCTTCGCTACGCCTTTCCCCGTGCGACGGCGCATTTGACCACCCAATATCCGCATCTGGCCGCCCTGCATGATGCTGTCGCGGAACGACCGAACATCGCCCGCTATCTCAAATCCGAACGCCGCATTCCCTTCAACGAAGATGGTATCTTCCGGAACTATCCCGAGTTGGATAAGAATGCGGCATGAGCGAAGCAACATTGCTGGCCCTGTTCCTGCCGGTCTGCTGGGGCATTTGGGCACTGATTTGGTTGATCGCATCGTTCCGCGTCAAGAAGACGACGCGGAGCGAGGACCCGTTGTCGCGGATGTCGAATACGGCACCAATCTGGATCGGCGCATTTTTGCTGGCGGTGCGGCCGTCCTGGCTCGGCCCCCTGTCGTTCCGGCTCGTCCCGCAAAATCTGGCCTATTATGGCATTGGCGCGGTGCTGACCATCATCGGCCTCACCTTCGCCGTCTGGGCGCGTTATCACATCGGCCGTAATTGGAGTGGCGTGATCACCGTCAAGGAAGATCATGCGCTGATCCGCACCGGCCCCTACGCCATCGTTCGTCATCCAATCTATTCCGGACTGCTGCTTGCCATCATCGGCTCGGCACTCGCCCGCGGCAATATCGCCGCGATGCTGGCGATCGCGTTCATGCTGTATGCCGTTTTGCGCCGTGTCAGTATCGAGGAGCGCTGGATGGGCGAGACATTCGGCCAAGCCTATGCCGACTACAAAACCAAAACGCCGGCGCTGGTACCGTTCGTTGCATATGGCTAGCTCTTCAGCGGTTCAGCCGCCTCGAAGAAATCGGCCCACGGGTCGGCGGAGCGTTCGTCGAGCCGCGAGGCCGCATTTTTCACCTTAAATGAAGACGGGCCGGTGCGATCCGTCAAGTCGTCCCATGCGAGCGGCATCGACACCGCCGCTCCCGGCCTTGCGCGCGTCGAATAGGGTGCGACTGCCGTGTTGCCACGGCCATTGCGCAGGTAGTCGATGAAGATGTGGCCGGTCCGTTTCGCCTTCGCTGCAACGGAGAGGTATTTTTCCGGATTGTCGGCACTCATGCCCTCCGCGATTGCCTCCGCCGCGACTTTGACATCCGGCCATGTCGCCTTCGGCTTGAGAGGGGCGACGACATGCAACCCCTTGCCGCCGGAGGTCTTGACGAAGGAGGCGAGGCCCAAAGCCTGGAGCCGTTCCTTTATTTCCTTCGCCGCCGCGATGACCGCGCTCCAGGCGACATCTTCGCCGGGATCGAGATCCATGATGATCATGTCCGGCTTCTCCCAATGTGCCGTCGTCGTGCCCCAGGGGTGGATTTCGAGCGAGGCGGATTGGACAAGTGCAACAAGGCCGTCGAAATCCTTGATCCGCAGCAGCTTTTCACCGCCCTCGTTTTCTGGATCGACTATCTCTTCAATAAGCGGATTGATGCCTTTCCAAGCATGTTTCTGGAAGAAACGCGGACCCTTTATACCATCCGGGCAACGCAGCAATGCCAAGGGCCGATCGACCACGAAGGGCGCCATACGCGACCAGGCAAGCGCATAGTAATCGACAAGATCCTGTTTGCTGACGCCGTCATCCGGCCAATAGATCCGCTCCGGATGTGTCAGTTGCACGGAGGTCTTCGCAAGG
The DNA here is from genome assembly GCF_014200235.1 of Martinezella paranaensis. Classification (NCBI taxonomy): domain Bacteria; kingdom Pseudomonadati; phylum Pseudomonadota; class Alphaproteobacteria; order Hyphomicrobiales; family Rhizobiaceae; genus Martinezella; species Martinezella paranaensis. Next base: position 258,031 of record NZ_JACHBI010000005.1, read on the forward strand.
TTCTGAGTGGGCGTCTTTGCCATGCCGCGTACGCTCCATCATGGATGTGCACATCGCCCTAAAATGACTGTGCCGGGTAAAGGTTACCATTGCCCGGCACAAAAAGTCGATCGCTGGCCCTCGCCTCACGGCATGAGCTGGCCGCCGTTGACCTCGATGACCTGCCCGGTGATGTAGCCGGAGAGGGTCGGAGAAGCCAGGAAGAGGTAGGCGCCGACGCAATCTTCCGATGTGCCGACAAAGCCCATCGGGATGGTCTTGCGCTGCAGTTCCATCTGCTCGTCGTTGGTATAGCGCTCATGGAAAGGCGTGGCGATGACGCCTGGCGCCACGGCATTGACGCGGATCTTGTCGGCGACGAATTCCTTGGCATGACCATGGGTGATGGTCGAGACGAAGCCCTTGGATGCCGCGTAGAGGATCGCGCCGTTGCCGCCGCCATTGCGGGCGGCGATCGAGGTGGTGTTGATGATGAAGCCGCCCTGCTTTTTGAGATAGGGATGCGCGGCGCGCGTGGCGGCGAGGACCGAGCGGGCGTTGAGGTTCATCACGCGCTCATAATGTTCGTCAGTCATCGCCGAGGTCGGCAGGCGACCGAGCATGCCGCCGGCATTGTTCACCAGACCGTCGAGGCCACCGAACGCTTCCGCTGTCTCATTGACGACGCGTTCGGTCTCGCCATCCTGCGAAACATCACCTTGGACCAGATGCACATGGCCACCGCCGGCGGTGATCTCCGCCGCCAACTTTTCGGCCGGCTCACGGCTGGCGTTGAAATGGATGCCGACTTTCATCCCTTGCTGCGCAAAAGCCCTGGCAAGGGCCGCACCGATGCCCGTGGACGCGCCGGTTATTAGTACCCGTTTGCCAGCGAGATCGGGAATGCGGATGGACGCAAGTAGTTGCGCGAGTTCTGCCATGACGACTCCTCCAGAATGTCAAAAAAAGGTCAGGGAGAAAAATAGTTGGTATTGGTAATATCATTCGAAACCGCGGCCAGGCAATGCAGTCGGCGCAAACAAAAAGCGGGCGGCCGGGAAAACTCCCCGCCGCCCGCCGTCAAATTCCCGTGATGCCTCAGACCCGTTCGAGCGCGATCGCGATGCCTTGGCCGACACCGATGCACATGGTCGAGAGCGAGTAACGTCCGCCGGTCTCCTTCAGTTCCAGCGCCGCCGTGCCGGTGATGCGAGCGCCGGACATGCCGAGCGGATGGCCGAGCGAGATGGCGCCGCCATTGCGATTGACCCGGACGTCGTCATCGGCAATGCCGAGTTCGCGCAGTACGGCAAGACCCTGCGAGGCGAAGGCTTCGTTGAGTTCGATGACATCGAACTGCTCTTGTTTCAGGCCGAGGTGGGCCATGAGCTTGCGGGATGCCGGGACCGGGCCGATGCCCATGATGCGCGGCGGCACGCCGGCGGCGGCCCCGCCGAGGATGCGGGCGATCGGCGCCAGACTGTATTTCTTCGCTGCCGCTTCCGAGGCGATGATCAGCGCTGCGGCGCCATCATTGACGCCGGAGGCATTACCGGCGGTCACGGTACCGCCCTCCTTTTTGAAGGGCGTGCCGAGCTTTGCCAGCGCTTCCATCGTCGTTGCGCGCGGATGTTCGTCCTTGCCGACGACGATCGCATCGCCCTTACGCTGAGGAATGGTGACAGCGGTGATCTCCTTGGCGAGACGGCCATTTTCCTGCGCTGCCGCAGCCTTGGCTTGCGAGCGGACCGCGAAAGCGTCCTGGTCTTCGCGGCTGACCGTGTAGTCTTCGGCGACATTCTCCCCGGTTTCCGGCATGGAATCAACGCCGTATTGCTTTTTCATGAGGGGATTGATGAAGCGCCAGCCGATGGTGGTGTCATAGATTTCGGCATTACGGGAAAAGGCGCTGTCGGCCTTGGGAATGACGAAGGGCGCGCGCGACATGCTTTCGACGCCGCCGGCGATCATCAGCTCTGCCTCGCCGGCGCGAATGGCACGGGCCGCCGTGATGACGGCGTCCATGCCCGAGCCGCACAGGCGATTGATCGTCGTACCCGGGACGGAAACCGGCAACCCCGCAAGCAGCGTCACCATTCGGGCGACGTTTCTGTTATCCTCGCCCGCCTGGTTGGCGCAGCCGTAGATTACATCGTCGACGGCTTTCCAATCGATGGAACCATTGCGCGCGATCAACGCCTTCAGCGGCACGGCGCCGAGATCGTCGGCACGAACAGAAGAAAGCGAACCACCGAAACGGCCGATCGGCGTGCGGATATAGTCACAGATAAAGGCTTCGGTCATGGGTCTTCTCCCTGCTGCACGTCGGGCAAAAACATGCGGCGATTTGCGATAACGACATGCGAAATTATTATAAGCTTAAAGCATATCGAGCGAATCCGAAAGATCGCAACGTGCTTTTAGAGCGTCGGCACGACGAGGTCGGCAACGGGGCGGTCGGTATGGAGCGGAGCGCCGGTCATCGCCTGCAACTCGTTCATCGTCATGGCAGCGAGCTTTTCGCGAACGACGAAACCTTCCTTGGCAATGTCGATAACCGCATGGCTCGTATAGACCCGGGTGATGCAGCCGACGCCGGTTAGTGGGAAGGTGCAGGCCTCCACCAGTTTCGGCTTGCCGTCCTTGGTGACATGTTCGGTGATGACGAAAACTTGCTTGGCGCCGTGCACCAGATCCATGGCCCCGCCAACGGCAGGCACGCCCTTGGAGCCGACGCGCCAGTTGGCGAGGTCGCCATTCTGCGCCACTTGGTAGGCGCCGAGGATTGCGACATCCAGATGGCCGCCGCGCACCATGGCGAAACTATCGGCGTGATGGAAGAAGGAGGCGCCGGGCTTTAGCGTCACGGCCTTCTTGCCGGCATTGATCAGATCCCAATCTTCCTCGCCCTCCGCGGGCGGCTCGCCGAAGTTCAGGATGCCATTTTCGGTGTGGAAGATCGCCTGACGGCCTGGAGGCTGGTAGCGGGCGACCATTTCCGGAAAGCCGATGCCAAGATTCACATAGGCGCCATCCTGGATATCCTGAGCCGCGCGCCAGGCGATCTGGGCGTTGGAGAGTTTGATGTCTTCGCGTGTGTCGATGGTCATACGTATACCATTCCGGCTCGAATGAGGTCTTCTTCTTGTTGCGGATCGGCGACTTCCACGACGCCGTTGATGAAGATGCCGGGGGTAATGATGTGCTCCGGATCGAGCTCGCCGGCGGCGACGATTTTCGAGACCTGCGCGATCGTTTTGGTCGCGGCCATGCACATCAGCGGATTAAAGTTGCGACCGGCCTTGTTGTAGATGAGATTGCCCTGCACATCGCCGACATGCGCTTTGACGATAGCGAAATCGGCCTTGAGCCAGCGTTCCTGAACATAGTGTCGGCCGTCGAATTCCGCGATGACCTTGCCGCTCGCAAGTTCGGTACCGTAGGCGGTTGGAGTGTAGAAAGCCGGAATGCCCGCACCGCCGGCACGGATGCGTTCGGCGAGAGTCCCCTGAGGCACCAGTTCCAGCTCGATTTCGCCGGCCAGATAGCGGTCCGTGAAAGCGCGTGGATCGGATGAGCGCGGGAAGGAGCAGATCATCTTCCTGACCATGCCGGCATCGATCATCGCCGCGATGCCGATACGCCCGTTGCCGGCATTGTTGTTGATGACGATCAGGTTCTTCGGGCCTTTATCGATCAGCGCATGAATGAGTTCGATCGGCGCGCCGGAGCCACCGAAACCGCCGATCATTACGGTCGCGCCATCGCCAATATCCGAGACGGCAGCCGTCGTGCTCGCAATTGTCTTGTCCATAGGGATTCTCCCGTTTGCCCTTGCGGGCGGATTGGGGCGCCCCGCCCTCTTCTTTTGAATAGATCAGCATGGGTTGGGCGGCAATCATTTTGTGCGGTATTTGACTTTTGTTCATATATCGCACAAAATGTTTCCGCGTGAGGGATGACTATGCGTGAAACCGATTTTGTAAGCAGCTTTGCCAAAGGATTGAACACAATCGAAGCTTTCGGCGAGACCCGTCAAAGACTGTCGATTGCCGAAGCGTCAAAGCTAACGGGGCTGGACCGTGCCACGGTACGCCGCTCGCTACTGACGCTCGCCGAACTCGGCTATGCCGAATATGACGGAAAGTTCTTCACGCTGACGCCGAAGATCCTGCGGCTTGGCCATGCCTACCTGTCGGCGACGCCGCTTCCGACGATCATCCAGCCCTATCTCGACCAGCTCTCGGAGCGCGCCGGTCACAATGCATCGGCTTCGGTGTTAGACGGCACCGAAATCGTCTATATCGCCCGCGCGTCACAACGCCGGGTGATGTCGATCAATCTCACTCCGGGCAGCCGCCTGCCCGCCTATTGCGCCTCCATGGGGCGGGTCCTGCTGAGCGGCTTGTCAGAAAGCGAGGCGCGCGCCGTGCTCGCCCGCTCCGAGATCAAGGCCAATACAGCGAACACCAAGACGGATACCGAAATGTTGATGGCTGAGTTTCGCCAGATACGGGCGCAGGGTTATGCCGTCATCGACCAGGAGCTGGAAATCGGCCTCTGCTCCATCGCCGTTGCAGTGGAGAACGATCGAGGGCAGGTGGTTGCGGCCATCAATATCGGCGCACCGGCGGCCTATGTTGCCGCTGCCGATATGGCGGAACGTTATCTGCCGCTGTTGCGGGAAACGCAGAAGATGTTGCGGCTAGTCCTGCGTTAGCCTTCACGTCCCTCGGGACCATCCTCGTGGTTCGAGACAGGCCCTGCGGGCCTCCTCACCATGAGGATGGAGTGAGCCGTGTTCTTCGAAGCGGCGTGTTGTTCTTTGGCTGTGCGCGAGGAGGTAGCCCTCCTGCTGAGGAGGCCCGCAGGGCGGTCTCGAAGCACGAGGACGGGTGATCGGACTCCGATTCTCCATTGCCCTGCTTACATTCCGAGCCTCTCTCGTTCCTCAATACGCCACGCGCGCGGTGCCTGGCCGGTTTGCTTGACAAAGAAACGTGAGAAGTAAGTGGGATCGGTAAAGCCCAGGCGATAGCTGATCTCCTGCACGCTGCCCAGGGTAAAGACCAGTTCGCGCTTGGCCTCGTCGACCAGCTTGCGGGCGATGAGCTCATGGGCGCCATGGCCGGTTTTGGCGCGTACGATGCGGTTCAGATGTGTCGTTGAGATACCAAGCGCTTCGGCATAAAAGGCGGCAGTCTCATGCGAACGGAAATGGCGCTGAATGAGGCCGTAGAGCATCTCCATCCGCCGCTCACCTTCATCGGACGCACCCTGTCCTTCGCCTCCCTGCTGGGAAAGACGAGCGGTCAGAAGCAGCGCCGAGGTCAGATAGGCTTCGAGCAGGTCATTGCGGCCGCTGCGGCGATTGGCGAATTCCTCTCCAAGGCGCTTCAAAGTTCCGGCGACATGAGCGGCGTCGCCATTGCCCATATCGAGTGGCGTCAGATGCGGCGCCCCCAGCCATTCGCCAAACCGGCTACGGTCACCGGGCGCTGCCTTGAGATGCGAGATCAGCACGGTGATGACGAAGCCATCAATGTCCCTGGAGAAACGGAAGCCGTGATTGAGACGCGGCGGGATGGTGATGACAGCCGGGGGCACGATGGCGTGGCTTTCGCCATCAAAAATCGCATCTCCGGACCCGGCATCTATGTACAGGATCTGAAAGAAGCGCTCATGGCGATGCGGTCGGATTTCCCAATGGTGCAAGCTGCTGCGCGACGGGATTGTTTCGCAATGCAGCCAGAAATCCGGTTTTTTGCCAGCATTTTCGCCGTAGAGTTCATAGGTCGGCACCGATTTCGACACGGCTCTCCCCTTCACCATGTTCGATTTGTGCAATTTCTTGGGTGAAATGTCCATTGTTGGCATTCGCTCCACCGCGCAGAATTGGAAAAAAGACGAAGCGCGGGAGGAGATCATGCGCACTCAGGTGGCCATCATCGGTTCGGGCCCATCCGGCCTGCTCCTTGGCCAATTATTGACGGAAGCCGGCATCGACAATGTCATCCTCGATCGCGTCGGCAAGGACCATATCCTCGGACGCGTCCGGGCCGGCGTTCTGGAGGAAGGCACGGTGGGGCTGATGGATAAGGCGAAATCCGGCACGCGTCTGCATGCCGAAGGCCTGCCGCATGACGGCTTCTCGCTGGCCTTCGACGGCCGTGATCATCGCATCGATCTCCATGGCCTCACCGGCGGCAAGCGCGTCATGGTATACGGCCAAACGGAACTCACCCGCGATTTGATGGCTCACCGCGAACAGAGCGGCGCCTTGACGATCTACGATGCGGCCAATGTTCAGCCCCGTAATTTCGACGGAAGCACACCCTATGTCACCTACGAGAAAGATGGCGTAAGCCACCATATTGATTGCGATTTTGTCGCCGGCTGCGACGGTTTTCATGGTGCGAGCCGCAAGGCGGTTCCGGAAAAATCGATGCGCAGCTTTGAGAAAATCTATCCCCTTGGCTGGCTCGGGCTGCTCGCCGACGTTCCGCCGGTCAATCACGAACTGATCTATGCCAACCATCCGCGTGGTTTTGCGCTCTGTTCGATGCGGTCGATGACGCGCAGCCGCTATTACATACAATGCCCGCTGGACGAGAAGATCGAAAACTGGAGCGACGCTCGCTTCTGGGACGAGCTGCGCCGCCGCCTGCCGGCGCACCATGCCGAAGCGCTGATCACCGGGCCTTCATTCGAGAAATCGATCGCACCGCTGCGCTCCTTCGTCGCCGAGCCCATGCGCTTCGGCCGCATGTTCCTCGTCGGCGACGCTGCGCATATCGTACCACCGACTGGGGCCAAGGGGCTCAACCTTGCCGCAAGCGATGTGCACTACCTCTTCTCGGGCCTTGCCGAACATTATCAGGATCGCTCCAACGCTGGCCTCGACGCCTATTCCGCCCACGCCATTGCTCGTGTCTGGAAGGCCGTGCGCTTCTCCTGGTGGATGACGACGATGATGCATCGTTTCCCCGACACCAGCGATTTCGACCAGAAGATCCAGGAGGCGGAGCTGGATTATCTCACCCATTCCCGCGCCGCCTCGACCGCTCTCGCGGAAAACTATGTGGGTCTGCCGTATTAGGCAGCTCAGCTCTTCTTGGCGACTTCGATTGCCGCCTCCCGGATCGTCTGCATCAGGATCGACAGCGGCATGGTGGGAATGGCGTCGGTGCGCATGGTGAGCCCTACGGGGCCTTTCGTTTCGCTGGCGTCGATCGGCAGCAGGCTGAGCAAACCATCCTCGACATCGCCGGCGACGACGCCGGTCGAGATGATCCAGACGGCGTCGCTCGATCGCACGAAGGCGCGGCCGAAGGAATCCGATACGGTCTCGATCTGGTTTGGCAGGCTGGAGACGCCATTGGCGATCAGGAAGCTCTCGACAAAGGGCCGAATGATCGAGCCGCGTGTCGGCATCAGGATCGTGTACTTGCTGAGATTAGAAAACAATGATTGTTTCGCCGCAAGCAGCGGATGCCCTGCCCGCACCACGAAGACCACCTGCTCAGAATAAAGATGCTCGAAGGAAAAGCCAGCCATCTTGTCGGGACCGGCCAGGCGGCCGACGACGAGATCGAGATCGCCGACGCGCAGTTGCTCCAGCAACACCGCGTTTTCGCCGGTGACGATCTTGATGCGGCTCCAGGTTTGCTCCTTCAGGAACAATTCCATTGCCCTCGGCATGATCCGCGTCGAAACGGTTGGCAAGGCACCGATCCTGATCGGCGGTGCTTCGCCAGACCGCTCCTGCGAAATAGAGTCGAAACCCTGCCTGAGCGCCGTAAGCGCCGCCCCGGCATGGCGCAGGAAGACCTCACCGTAGCGTGTGATCTTGATGCCGCGCCCGTCGCGTTCGAAAACAGCGACGCCCAGCGCCTCTTCCAGCTCGCGGATAGTCTTGGTCACCGCAGGCTGGCTGACATGCAGGAGTTCGGCCGCCTTGATCACGCTTTTCTGGCGCGCGACCTCGACAAAGGTCTGGAGATGGCGGAATTTGACGCGGAAGTCGATCATGGTTTTCATAACCCTGGAGTTATTGAAAAGCCATGAAATATCATTTTACCTAACCAGATTAAACATCCAATCTCGTTGTCGAGGAGATTTCCAGTGCAGTTCGCCCGTATCAACAACGTTACGATCCACTATCAGATCATCGGCGCTGCCGGCGACAAGCCGGTGCTTGTCTTTATCAATTCGCTCGGCACTGATTTCCGGATCTGGCGTGATGTGATCGTGCGGCTGGCCGGCGATTTCGCCATCGTGCTCTACGACAAACGCGGCCATGGCCTCTCCGATCTCGGCCAGATGCCCTACACGATGGAGGATCATGCCTCCGATCTTGCCGGACTGCTGGACCTGCTTGCGGTGAAGAACGCCGTTATCTGCGGGCTCTCGGTCGGCGGACTGGTTGCGCAATCACTTTATCGGCAGCGGCCGGATCTGGTGCGGGCACTGATCCTTTGCGACACGGCCCATAAGATCGGCACCATCGAGAGTTGGAGCAACCGCATCGCCAAGGTCGAGGCTGAAGGTATCGAGTCGATTGCCGACGGCATTCTCGAGCTTTGGTTCACGCCGGCCTTTCGCCGTCCTGAAAATACTGCCTTCGGCGGCTATCGCAACATGCTGATCCGCCAGCCGGTGGAAGGCTATGTTGCCACTTGCGCCGCTCTTCGCGACGCCGATTTCACCGAGGCGGCGAAGAAGATCGCGGTGCCGACCATCTGCATCGTCGGCGATCAGGACGGCTCGACCCCGCCGGAACTGGTGCTGTCGACCGCCAAGCTCATTCCGAACGCGCGCTATGAAGTGATCAAGGATGCCGGACACATCCCTTGTGTCGAGCAGCCCGAGGCACTGACCGCGATTATCCGCGCTTTCATCGATTTCGCCTTGCATGGAGAAAAAGGCCCATGAATGATCCCCTCGCCCCGTCCGAGCGCTATCTCCAGGGCATGGCGACGCGCCGCGCCGTTCTTGGCGACGACCATGTCGACCGCGTCCAGTCGGGATCGACGGATTTCGACCGGCCGTTCCAGGACCTGATCACGGAAGCGGCCTGGGGGCATGTCTGGTCACGCCCGACACTCAGCAAGCGCGAGCGCTCGATCGTGACGATCGCGCTTTTGGCGGCGCTTGGCCAGGATGATGAGGTGGCGATGCATGTTCGCGCCACGAGCAATACCGGCGCGACGCGCGACGATGTCTGCGAGGCGCTGTTGCATGTGGCAATCTATGCCGGCGTGCCGGCTGCCAATCACGCGATCAAGATCGCCAAGCAGGTTTTCGACCAGATGGACGCCGAAAAGGCGGCGTGAAACGAGGCAAATATGTCCGACAAAACCAACAGCAAACCGGAAACCGGCGCCTTTTTCGCCCGCGATCGTGCCTGGCATCCACCGGCCTTCGCGCCCGGCTACAAGACCTCGGTTCTTCGCTCACCGCAACGCGCGCTCCTGTCGCTGGACGGAACGATCTCCGAAATCACCGGGCCCGTATTTGGACATTCCATGCTCGGCGAACTGGACAACGATCTGATCCATAACTTCGCCAAGCCGGGCGAAAGCGCGATCGGCGAGCGCATTATCGTGCATGGCCGTGTGCTGGATGAGCGGGGCCGGCCGGTTCCGGGCGTCCTGCTCGAATTTTGGCAGGCCAATGCCGGTGGGCGTTATCGCCACAAGAAAGAAACCTATCTTGCCGCCATCGATCCGAATTTCGGCGGCTGCGGCCGTGCCATCACCGATGAGGACGGTCATTATGCCTTCCGCACGGTGCGGCCAGGCGCCTATCCCTGGCCGAACGGCGTCAACGACTGGCGGCCGGCGCATATTCATTTCTCGGTCTTCGGCCACGGCTTTGCGCAGCGGCTGATCACGCAGATGTATTTCGAGGGCGATCCGATGATCTGGAAATGTCCGATCGTCGGCACGATCCCGGACAAAGCGGCGATTGAGCAGCTCATCGCGCCGCTCGACTGGGGTAATACGATCCCGATGGACGCCCGCGCTTATAAATTCGATATTGTGCTGCGCGGCCGCCGCTCGACGCTGTTCGAAAACCGGCTGGAGGGCAATTGATGGTGCAGGAAATCGGCTACCTCAAGGAAACGCCGTCGCAGACGGCCGGTCCTTATGTCCATATCGGCCTCACCCCGAACTATTGCGAGATCGGCGGCGTGTATGATACCGATCTCGGCGCATCCATGGTCAACGACAAGACGCTCGGCGAGCGTATCACCGTCAAGGGTTGCGTCATCGACGGTGCCGGTACGCCGGTGAAGGATGCCGTCGTTGAGATCTGGCAGGCAGACAGCGCCGGGCTTTATAGCAGCCCTTCCGAGATGCGCGGTACGGCCGATCCGAATTTTGCCGGCTGGGGTCGCTGCCCGACCAGCGCCGAAGATGGCGTCTTCCGCTTTGAGACGGTGAAGCCCGGCCGCGTTCCCTACAAAGACGGCCGCAAGATGGCGCCGCATATCACGCTCTGGATCGTGGCGCGCGGCATCAATATCGGATTGCACACACGCGTGTATTTTCCGGACGAGGCTGGAGCGAATGCGGAGGATCCCTTGCTTGCCCGCATCGAACATCGCGATCGCGTCGCCACCCTGATCGCGAGCCAAGAAGGATCGGTCTATACGTTCGATGTGCATTTGCAGGGCGACAAGGAAACCGTTTTCCTCGATATATAGCCCATGAGCATTTCCGCCTTCGATCACCCGTTTCTCTCCGGCCTCCTCGGCGACGAGGAGGTCTCAGCATATTTTTCAGCGGAAGCAGATATCCGTGCGATGCTGACATTCGAGGCGGCGCTGGCGAAGGCGGAGGCGCGACACGGTATCGTTCCGCAAGAAGCGGCGCAGCGGATTGTTGAGGTTTTCGCGCATTTCCAGCCCGATGTCGCCAGCCTGAAGTCCGCAACGGCAATGGATGGCGTCGTCGTTCCGGACCTCGTGAAGCAATTGCGCAAAGCGGTTGGCGGCGAGGCAGCACAGCATCTGCATTTCGGCGCCACCAGCCAGGATGTCATCGATACCAGCCTGATGATCCGCCTGAAGGCGGTCGCCTTCCTTTTCACCGGCCGCCTCTTCGCTGTTACATCAGCGCTGGGAAAACTCGAAAAGAAGTGCGGCTCGAACCGCCTGATGGGCCATACCCGTATGCAGGCGGCCATCCCGATCACCGTGTCTGACCGGCTGCGCACCTGGCGCGATCCGCTGGACAAGTACCGCGATCGGCTGACACAGGAGACTTTTCCAATCCAGTTCGGCGGCGCGGTCGGCACGCTGGAAAAATTGGGATCGAAAGCTCCGGCTGTTCGTGCATCGCTGGCGCAGGAACTCGACCTCGCGGACGAAGCGCAATGGCAGAGCCAGCGGGCCAAGATTGCCGAACTCGCCAACCTGTTCTCCCTGATCTCCGGCAGCCTCGGCAAGATCGGCCAGGACATTGCCCTTCTCGCGCAGGCCGGTAACGAAATCGAACTCGCCGGCGGCGGCGGCTCCTCGGCCATGCCGCACAAACAGAACCCGGTCGCGGCCGAGGCACTCGTATCGCTCGCCCGTTTCAACGCCGTCCAGCTTTCCGGCATCCATCAATCGCTGGTCCACGAGCAAGAACGCTCAGGCGCCGCCTGGACGCTCGAATGGTTCCTGTTGCCGCCGATGGCAATGGCAACGGCGGCGTCGCTGCGATTGGCACGAGAACTGATCGGCAAAGTGAAGCGGTTGGGAGGGGCTTCTTAGGCTGAAAGCTAGGCACTAAACATAACTTCCAAATTATGAATATGAGCTTTTATTTCATTTTACATTACCATTTCGCATGCCAAATTGGTGGTCACAAAGTTTATCAAAGCAAGCCGGTCCGGGAGTAGATTGGCTGCGGGAGGAGAAAATATGAGACGGCTCGTTTTGGCTGCGGTCGCGGCTATCGCCATGGGAGGTGCGGCTTATGCCGATACGATCAAGATCGGCGTTATCGGCCCGTTTTCTGGCCCTTTCGCCCTGCAGGGCAAGAATTTCAAGGCCGGTATCGATGCCTATATGGCGATGCATGGCAATAAGGTCGGCGATAACGAGATCGAGGTGATCTATCGCGACGTGCCGCAGGCTGATCCGGCACAATCAAAATCCTCGGCGCAGGAATTGGTCGTCAAGGAGCATGTGCAGTATCTAGCCGGCTTTTATTTCACCCCGGACGCCATGGCCGTGACGCCGATCCTGAAGCAGGCGAATGTGCCGATGGTGATCTTCAATGCCGCCACATCGGCGATCGTCACCAAGAGCCCGCTGGTGGTGCGCACCTCGTTCACTACCTGGCAGACCTCCACGCCGATTGCCAAGGTCGCGCATGACAGTGGCGTCAGCAAGGTCATCTCCGTCGTCAGCGATTACGGGCCGGGCATCGATGCCGAAAATGCTTTCAAGGCAGGTTTCGAAAAGGCGGGCGGCCAGGTCGTCGAGACGGTCCGCATGCCGCTGTCGACCAATGATTTCAGCCCGATCATGCAGCGCATCAAGGATTCCGGCGCACAGGGCGTGTTTGCCTTCCTGCCCTCCGGCCCGACCACGCTTGGTTTCGTCAAGGCCTACAACGAAAACGGCCTGAAGAGCGCTGGCATCAAGCTGTTTTCCCCCGGCGACCTGACGCAGGAATCGGACCTGCCGGCGCTCGGCGATGCAGCGCTCGGCATGCAGACCACCTTCCATTATTCGATCTCGCACGACTCCCCGGAAAACAAGGCCTTCGTCGCTGCCGCCGGCAAGGCGATCGGCAATCCGGCAGAACTCACCTTCCCGGCCGTCGGCGCCTTCGATGGCATGTATGTCATCTACAAGATGATCGAGGCGACCGGTGGCAAACAGGATGCGCTGAAGGCCGTCGATGCGGTGAAGGGCCTTTCCTGGGTCAGCCCGCGCGGCCCGGTCACCATCGACCCGGAGAGCCGCCATATCACGCAGAACATCTATCTGCGCGAGGTCGCCAAGACGGCTGACGGCACATATATCAACAAGGAAATCCAGACCTTCGAAAAGCAGGGCGATCCGGGCCTTGCCGCGGCGAAATAAGGTCGGCCTCCATCCTATTCTTCCCGTTGCTCAAGGAGTGGGTGGCTTGCGCCCGCTCCCATGGAGGAGGATTAAGGTAGGACCAGAAAAGGTAATCGGACCAGCATCATGCAAACCGTGCTTAGCATAGCAGTGGATGCCCTCGCCTACGGCATGGTGCTGTTCGTGATTTCCATCGGCCTCTCCATCACCATGGGGCTGATGCGCGTCGTCAATCTAGCGCATGGCGCCTTCGCCATGATCGGCGGCTACATCGCCTCCTATGCGGCGCGCGATCTTGGCATGGGCTATGCGGCTGCGGTGCTGCTGGCCGTGGTAGGCACGGTGATCATCTCCATCCCGATCGAGCGGCTGCTTTACCGCCGCATCTATGGAGCGCCGGAATTGACGCAGGTGCTTATGACCATCGGCATCACTTTCTGCATCATCGGTATCGCTAATTATGTCTTCGGTCCGACCTTGAAGACCATTCCCCTGCCAAACGAGCTGCAGGGCTCCGTCAATCTCGGCTTCCGCACCATCGGCACGCATCGCCTCTTCGCGATCATCTGCGGGCTCATCGTCGCGCTGGCATTGTGGTACACGATCGAGAAGACCTCGTTCGGCGTGAAGCTCCGCGCCTCCGTTGACAATGCCTCGATGGCGGCTGCCCTCGGGGTGCGCACGGAGATCGTTTATGCCGTCAGCTTTGCCGTTGCCGTCGGGCTTGCCGCTTTCGGCGGTGTGGTCGGCGCCGAGCTCCTGCCGGTCGAACCCTATTATGCCCTGCGTTACATGGTGACCTTCCTCGTGGTCGTTTCGGTCGGCGGGGCCGGCTCCATATCCGGGGCGTTGCTTGCCTGCCTCGTCCTCGGCTGTATCGATACGACCGGCCGCTATCTGATGCCGGAATATGGCGAATTCTTCTTCTATCTCGCCGTCATCGCCATTGTCTGCGTCTTCCCGCGCGGCCTTGCCGGAAGGGCTAAGTGATATGGCACTGATCATAGACAGCACGGCCGTGGCCGCCGCCAGCAAACGCCGGGCACTCGGTCGCGACGCCATCGCCATAGCGGTTATCCTTGTGCTGGCTGCTGCCGGCTATCTGCTGTTCCCCGACAATCTCGCCCTTCTCACACGGTTGCTCGCCATCGCCCTACTCGTTTTGTCGCTCGATCTTGTGACCGGCTATTGCGGCGTGGCGACGCTCGGTCATGCGGCTCTCTTCGGGGCCGGCGCCTACGCTGCCGGTATTGTTTCGGCGCATTATGGCATCAATGATCCCCTGATCATGACGGTAGCCGGCATCATTGGTGGAGCGGTCGCGGGGTTGATCTGCGGCATCGTCATCCTTAGAGCACAGGGCTTGCCGCAGCTCGTGCTGTCGATCGCCCTGATCTACCTCTTCCATGAATTCGCCAACAAGGCGTCTAGTTGGACTGGCGGCAGCGACGGACTTTCCGGCATCTCCACCGATCCGCTGTTCGGCCTATTCGAGTTCGATCTCTATGGGCATACGGCGTATATCTATGCAGTAGCACTTCTGCTGATCGTACTGCTGTTGCTGCGCTTTCTTGTGCGGTCGCCCTTCGGCATGCTTTGCCGCGGCATTAAGGAAGACCCTCTGCGCATCCGCGCCATGGGCGCCTCGCCGAAGGCAGCGCTCATCAAGATGTATGTCATCTCCGGAGCTGTCGCCGGCGTCGGTGGTGCGCTGAACGCGATCTCCACCCAGGTGGTCGGCCTCGACAGCCTTTCCTTCACGCAGTCGGCCGAAGCGCTGGTCATGCTCGTGCTCGGCGGCACCGGCTCACTGTTTGGCGCGCTCGCCGGCACCGTGATCTTCATGCTGTTCGAAGACTATGTCTCGGCGGCCAATCCCTTCCATTGGCTGACCATCGTCGGCCTGCTGCTAATCTTGGTTGTCTTGTTCGCGCCGAAAGGCATCTACGGCACGGCCGCCGCCTATTTCGCCCGCAGGCGGGAGGCCCGTTCATGAGCGCGATTTTCGAAGTAGATCATCTGAAGAAAGCCTTCGGAGGACTGGCGGTGACCAACGATGTCAGCCTGTCGATGGCGCCCGGCGATCGGGTGGCGTTGATCGGGCCGAACGGCGCTGGGAAGACCACTTTCGTCAATCTGGTCAGCGGCAATCTGCGTCCGGATTCCGGGGCAGTCCGCCTCGGCGGCGAGACGGTGACCAAGATCGATGCCATCGGCCGTGTCCGGCGCGGGCTAGTGCGCTCGTTTCAGGTGACGCGGCTTTTCCAAGACATGACGCCGGCTGAGCATGTCGGCCTCGCTATTCTGCAGCGTTCCGGCCGCTCCGGTCGCATGTTCGGCAATTTCCTCGCCATGCGCGACGTCATGGCCGAGACCAGCAATCTGCTCGACACATTGGGGCTGGCCGATCTGATGCATCGCAAGGTCAGCGAGATTGCTTATGGCCAGCAGCGGCTTTTGGAGATCGCTGTCGCTATGGCGCTGAAGCCGAAGGTGCTGCTGCTCGATGAACCTGCCGCCGGTGTGCCGCAGAGCGATACTGGTCGCATCGAACAGGCGCTCGCCGATCTGCCCGCCGATCTCGCCGTTCTGATGATCGAGCATGACATGGATCTGGTTTTCCGCTTCGCCAAGCGCGTCGTGGTCCTGGCCGCCGGCACCATCATTTTCGACGGTTCGCCTGCCGACGTCACCAGGGATGCGCGGGTGCGTGAAGCTTATCTCGGGAGTTATGCCAATGCCGGCCACGCCGCTTGAGGTGGAAAATGTCTGTGCCGGCTATGGGCCGACTCGGGTGCTGGAAGGTGTCTCCTTTTCCGTTCCCGCTGGCGCGCGGCTTGCCGTGCTCGGTCGCAATGGCATGGGCAAGACGACACTGCTTGCAACGCTTGCCGGTCAGACACGGCGCTATGACGGCCGCATTCGCCTGGGCAGCACCGACGTGACCGGCCTGCCGAGTGCCAAACGGGCGCATCACGGTCTCGGCTACGTGCCGCAGACGCGGGATGTTTTCCCAACGCTGACGGTCGAGGAAAACCTGTCCGTGGGTTTGAAAGGTCGTCCGAGGGCAGCCTTGCAGGAAGCCTACGACATGTTTCCGCGGCTGAAGGAGCGTCGCAGAAATTTCGGCAGCCAGCTTTCCGGCGGAGAGCAACAGATGTTGTCGACGGCGCGGACCATCCTTGGCCGTCCCTCCGTGCTCCTCCTCGACGAGCCGCTGGAAGGGTTGGCGCCGGTTATCTGCGAAGAGCTAATGGCCGCTTTCGCCAATCTCGCCAAGACCGGCGACATGACCATCCTGCTGGTCGAACAGCGCATTCAGAGCGCACTGGATTTCGCCGATCAGGTCATCATCCTCGAGCGTGGACGGCTGGCCTGGCAAGGGACGCCCCATGCCCTTTCCCAGGATCATGGTGCCGTTGAACGCCTACTTGGTGTCGGCGGCCTGCACTGAACAAAGCGTCCGACATTGCCGCGAACCCGGATTTGGGAGCCTTTCCGCGGTCGTTAAACCTGCCTTGAGCCGGATTCATTGTTGACGACAAAACATCGACGATTTATCGATATTTTATAAGCGAACATCACGCGGTTTCAGTGGAGGCGGTCTTGTCGGGCAGCGCAGCGGGTCATTGGGATTTCTGGATCGATCGTGGTGGCACTTTCACCGACATTGTCGGACGCGATCCCTCGGGAGAATTGCACGCCCGCAAGGTTCTTTCGGAAAATCCCGAGGCCTATCGCGACGCCGCAGTTTGCGGCATCCGCCTGCATCTCGGCCTGACGAATGGCGAGCCGATCCCGGCGGGCTTGATCGGCGAGGTGCGCATGGGCACGACGGTCGCCACCAATGCGCTTCTGGAGCGCAAGGGCGAGCGCCTAGCCCTGATCACGACCAGAGGATTCCGCGACGCGCTGCGCATTGGCTATCAGGAGCGCAAGAAGATTTTCGCGACCGAAATCATCAAGCCCGAAGCGCTCTACGATGATGTGGTTGAAATCGGGGAGCGCGTGCTTGCCGACGGCACGGTGGAGTTGGCCCCGGACGAGCGGGCGGCGGAAGCGGCATTGCGGGATCTGCGCGCCAAAGGCTATCGCGCGATCGCGATCGTCTTCATGCATGCCTATAAATTCCCGGCGCATGAGGCAACCGTTGCCAAGATCGCAAGACGGCTCGGTTTCGAGCAGGTCTCGGTCAGCCATGAGGTCTCGCCGCTGATCAAGCTGGTCGGCCGCGGCGACACGACCGTAGTCGATGCCTATCTCTCGCCGGTGCTCGGACGTTATATCAACCAAGTCTCCGAAGAGCTTGATATTGCTCGCACAGGCGCGCGCGTCATGTTCATGATGTCGTCCGGCGGGCTGACCGCCGCCGACATGTTCCAAGGCAAGGATGCTATCCTTTCCGGTCCGGCCGGCGGCGTGGTCGGCCTCGCCAAGACCGGCGAGCAGGCGGGGTTCGCCAATGTCATCGGCTTCGATATGGGCGGCACGTCGACGGATGTGGCGCATTTCGACGGCGAATATGAGCGGGCTTTCGAGACGGAAGTCGCCGGTGTCCGCGTCCGTGCGCCGATGATGTTGATCCATACGGTGGCGGCCGGTGGCGGCTCGATCCTGCATTTCGATGGCGACCGTTTCCGCGTCGGCCCGGACTCCGCCGGCGCTTTTCCTGGCCCAGCCTGTTATCGCAATGGCGGACCCTTGGCGGTGACCGATGCCAATGTCATGACCGGCAAACTGCTGTCGGAATTCTTCCCGGCGATCTTCGGGCCGAACCAGGACCAGCCGCTCGATGTCGAAACCGTGCGCAGCAAGTTCGCCGCGCTGGCCGCCGAGATCGGCGATGGTCGCAGCCCGGAAGAAGTGGCTGACGGTTTCATCCGCATTGCCGTTGCCAATATGGTCGAGGCGATCAAGAAGATTTCGGTGCAGCGCGGCTATGACGTGACCCGCTATGCGCTCAACTGCTTCGGTGGCGCCGGCGGACAGCATGCTTGCCTGGTTGCCGACGCGCTTGGCATGAAAAGCATTCTGCTGCATCCGATGTCCGGCCTGCTCTCGGCCTATGGCATGGGCCTCGCCGATATCAGGGCTACGCGGCAGAAGGCGCTTGGCGTACCACTCGACGATGCCGCGCCGGCAGCCATTGCCGCATTGGGCAGGGAATTGCAGGGCGAATGCGTACCGGAATTGCAGGCGCAGGGCGTCGCTGCAGACGATATCCGCACTATCGAGCGCGCTCACGTCCGCTATGCCGGCACGGATACGATGCTGGCTGTCGAGGTCACCTTCCCCGAGATCGACAATTACGCGCGACTGCGCAGCGAATTCGAAGTGCTGCACAAGCGCCGCTTCGGTTTTGTCGCGGAGGATAAGCCGCTGGTGGTCGAGGCGGTCGAAGTCGAGACGATCGGCGGTGCGGCGGCCGAAATTGACGCCGAGCGGACAGAGGCAGGTCAAGGCGAAGCTGATGCGGCCCGCCGCACGTCCTTCCATTCTCAAGGCGAAAGCCATGACGCAGCCGTCGTGCTGCGCGAGGCGATCTTGCCCGGTCAGACGATGACCGGACCGGCCATCATCATCGAGCCGAACCAGACCATCGTCATCGAGGATGGCTGGCAGGCGAAGTTGACGGCGAAGGATCACATCATTCTGACCCGCATCAAGGCTCTGCCGGCCCGCACTGCCATCGGCACCAAAGCCGATCCGGTCATGCTGGAAATCTTCAACAATCTCTTCATGTCCATCGCGGAACAGATGGGCGTGACGCTGCAGAACACAGCCTATTCCGTCAATATCAAGGAGCGGCTGGACTTCTCCTGCGCCGTCTTCGATGCCGAAGGCAATCTCGTTGCTAATGCACCGCATATGCCGGTGCATCTCGGCTCGATGGACGCCTCGGTCGCGACTGCCATCCGCGAAAACCCGGTCATTCATCCCGGCGACGTCTTCCTGATCAATGCGCCCTACAATGGCGGGACACATCTGCCGGACCTGACCGTCTGCACGCCCGTCTTTGACGATGCCGGCAAGGACATTCGTTTCTGGGTCGCCAGCCGCGGCCATCATGCCGATATCGGCGGCATCTCGCCCGGCTCCATGTCGCCGCTTGCCACGCATATCGAGGAGGAAGGCGTCTATATCGATAATTTCAAGCTGCTCGATCGCGGCCGTTTCTGCGAAGACGAGCTGGCAAAGCTCTTGACCGGCGCGCGCTATCCGGTGCGCACGCTGGCGCAGAACGTCAACGACCTGAAGGCGCAGGTCGCCGCCAACGAGAAGGGTGTCGCCGAACTGAAGAAGATGATCGTCCACTTCGGTGAAGATGTGGTCGATGCCTATATGGGTCACGTCCAGGACAATGCGGCCGAAAGCGTGCGCCGCGTTCTCGATCGCCTGCCGGAGGGCGAGTTCAGCTATGAGATGGATCAGGGCTGCAAGATCGTCGTCAGGATTTCGATCGACAGGGATAAGCGTGAGGCGACGGTGGATTTCACCGGCACCTCGGAGCAACGCGCCGACAATTTCAATGCGCCGCAGCCGGTCACCCGTGCCGCCGTGCTCTACGTCTTCCGCGTTTTGGTCGAAGCCGATATCCCGATGAACGCCGGCTGCCTGAGGCCAGTCCGGATCATCATCCCGGACGGGACGATGCTGACGCCGAAATATCCGGCTGCCGTCGTCGCCGGCAATGTCGAGGTCAGCCAGGCCGTCACCAATTGCCTGTTCGGGGCCGTCGGCACGCTGGCCGCCGCCCAAGGGACGATGAACAACCTCACCTTCGGCAATGATGCCTATCAATATTACGAGACGATCTGCTCCGGCGCTCCGGCCGGTCCGGGCTTCAATGGCGCCGATGCGGTGCATACGCACATGACGAACTCCCGCCTGACCGACCCGGAAATTCTCGAGACCCGCTTTCCCGTGGTGCTGGAGGATTTCCATATTCGCCCGAATTCCGGCGGACGCGGCCAATGGAACGCCGGCAACGGCACGCAGCGCACCATCCGCGCCCGCGAGACGCTGGAATTTGCGATCCTCTCCGGCCATCGCCGCGTGGCACCCTTCGGCGTCAAGGGCGGCGAACCCGGCCAGACCGGCCGCAACTATGTCCGGCGTAACGACGGCACGATCGAGGAACTGATCGGCGCCGCCCATACGGTGCTGGACGCCGGCGAGGCCTTTACCGTCGTCACCCCGACGGGGGGCGGTTACGGCAAGCCGGAGGCGTAGAAAAGGGATCAGTGGTCGCCTTGAGCGCGGTGATCTCCGCCGCAGAAGCCGGCTACTCATAATGAAATTTTAGCGATAACTTGTTGAAGAATTGTCTTTGTCGACTAGTCTGCTTCTTCAATCCGGATATGTGAGGGTTCTTTGGGCAAGCCGAAGGAACGGAAATCGTCCCGCGAATTGATCGTGTCATCCGCTCATCTGGCGGTTGGCAGTTCTCCGGCCCTCTCCGAACTGGAGTATGGATTGATCCTCTTTTCGCATGCGTTCAATCGCTGGACGGTGCGCTGCATGGCGGCTGCCGGTGTGCCCAGCCTCTCCCCGATCGAGATCCTGATCATCCATTCGGTGCGGCACCGCGGCCGGCCGAAGACGCTGTCCGATCTTTGCCTCGTGCTCGATATAGAAGACACCCATGTCGCCAACTATGCCGTGAAGAAGCTGGAGGCTGCCGGTCTCGTCAAGACCGGTAAGACCGGCAAGGAAAAGATGATCGAGGTGACCGACAAGGGCCTGGGAGCGCTGACGCGCTATTCCGAAATCCGCGAGCGGCTGCTTGTCGAAGCCACCAAGGTTTCCGGCCTCTCTCAGGACGATCTTTCCGACATTGCATCACATTTGAGAGCTCTGTCGGGTTATTATGAACAGGCAGCAAGATCAGCGGCAACCCTGTAAGGTCCTGTCGATCTTCTCAAGGCAGCCCCGAACGCATCCGGCAGATCCGCAGCGCCGATTCGAGATCTATCACTTGTGTTCGGGGCTTTATCTTTTTTTGGCGTCTCATACCTATATTAGTCCTGTGCGATCCATTGTTGAACATCGGCCGAAGCATTTGCGTTGATGAAACGGCGGGATTGGGTTTTCACGGAAGCATGACTTTTGCGAAAATTGCTGGCTTCGCACGATAGGAAAAGTGTGCTTACGTTGACCGAAAGGGGAATGGTGTCAAAACTTCTATGAAAAACGATAGTTTCGAGCTTAAATTCTGGGGTGTGCGGGGAAGTATCCCCGTGTCGGGACCGGAATTCGAGCGTTACGGCGGGAATACATCCTGCATTGAAATACGGCACGACGGCAGACACATGATTTTCGACGCGGGCACCGGCGCGCGAGAAGCGGCATTGTCGCTTGCGAAAGAAGGTGTTCGCGACGTCGATGTCTTTTTCACTCACTCACACTACGACCACATCATCGGTCTGCCGTTCTTCAATCCGATCTACGACCCTAAGGTCAGCGTCGATATCTGGTCGGGCCATCTTGCCGGCAAGACGACGACGCGGCAATTGATCGGCCAGTTCATGCGGCCGCCCTGGTTTCCGGTCGAGCCCGACATTTGTCGTGCGACGATGAAGTTTCGTGATTTCATCGCCGGCGATACGCTGAAGCCGCATCCGGGCATCGTCATCCACACCGCCAAGCTCAACCATCCCGGCGGCTGTATCGGCTACCGTATCGAATGGGCGGGCCGGACCATTGCCCTGGTCTACGATACCGAGCATCTGGCGGGTCAGCTCGACGAAGCAGCCCTTTCGCTGATGAAGGATGCCGATCTCGCCGTCTACGACACGACCTATACCGAGCCGGAAATGCCGAAACATCTGGGCTTTGGACATTCGACCTGGGAGGAAGGCGTCAAGCTGGCGGAGAAAGCGGGCGCGAAGCGCCTAGCACTCTTCCACCACGCGCCGGCACGCACCGACAAGGAGCTGGACGACATGCAGCGGGATGCACGGGCAAGCTTCCCTGGCGCCTTTGCCTCCTTTGACGGTCAACTGCTCGAGCTTTGAAGCACCAATCCCGGACGCGGAAAAAGCAGTTTGGAATAGGATCGCGCTTGCCCGCAGTTAGCCCATGAAGTCGCTGACTTGGCGCCAGTCGATGGCCGTGTGTGCAGCCGTCTCTTCGAACAGCGTTGCAATGAAATCCCACGCCAAGGCATCGTGGACGAGGTGATGGGTGAGGATGCCGATCGGCTCATCATTGCCATCGAAGCGATTTTGCAGTTCCCGCACCAGGTAGCCGACCAGCTCCCCATGCGGCCGGCCTCCATGTGTCCCATGCCAATCCATGATATCGACATGGGTGTTGACCAGCGCAATCGGCTGATCCGGCTTTGCCAATCCATAGACCGAAACGGCACGGTATCCGAAAGCGGCCAGTTCGGGCAGCAGCGCCTTATCGATCCGGTTCCATGGCGGCACCAGCATCGGCGCGAATTGCTTGGGATAGAGCGTTTTCAGCTTGTCGAAACCGCGGCGGAGTTCATCGAGGACGACAGCTTGCGGACGATGCGGGCCAAGTTCCTGTTTTTTCGTCTCGTCCGGTGCATAGTTGTGGTGCGTCCAGCCATGCACGGTCACGGTCAGCGCTTTCTGGCTCGCCAGCCGCGCCGCGAGCGGCTCGCCGGTAGGGGCGGGGATCACTGCCAATGTCATGGGCACTTCGTATCGATCCGAGAGCGCTAGCAGATGGTCAAGCACGTCTGTTGGCTCGATGGCGTCGTCGTCACGAAACCATAGCTTTGCCCTTCGGCCAGCATCGGCCCAACGCTGCAATTCACCGCGCAGAGGCTGCCATGCGGCTCTATCGCTCATAATAGGAATCTCCCAAATGCTTCCGCAGGATGGCTTCAAGTCGTTTCGAGGCAGCGGTCAAGGACCGCTCTTCATGAACGAAGCGGTAGGCCGCCTCGCCCATCGCCCCGCGCTTCCGGTCGTCGTCCAGCAAACGCGCGACAGCGTCGGCATAGGCTTTCGGATCGCCCTCGGGCGTCAGAAAACCGGTGACATCGTTTTTTACCACTTCCGGCACGCCGGCGGTTGCCTGCGCCACGACGGGCAGGCCGGCGGCCTGTGCCTCGAGATAGGCAAGGCCGTAAGCCTCACCGCAGCCCGGCCAGACATAGATGCCCCCTGCCTGCAGCTCGCTGACGATCTCCGGCGTTGAGCGCTCTCCGAGCCAGGTGATGCGATCGGCATCGAAGGCGGAGAACAGCGTCCGCACCTCCCCTCGCATCGGTCCGCCGCCGACGACGGTCAGCGTCCAGTCGCGATCCCGGATCAGCTCTAGCGCCTGCGCGAGCATTGCATAGCTGTCGAACTTGTCGCCGCGCCGCATCATTGCGACGGTTATCAATCGGTGCGGTGCGGTTTCATCGGCCAGCGGTGCAAAGGGCATCGTATCGATGAACGGCAGGAAGCGCTCGTAGCGACCCTCGGGAACGGCGTCCAAAAGCCCGATCCGGTCGCGCTCGGTAAAACAGAGATTGACGGCAGCCTGCCGTACGGCTTCGGCGATCAAGCGCTGGTTTTCGCCCCAGCCGCTACTATCGTGCCGCCTGCTGTAGGATGCCTCGGCAGTCACGTAGGGAATGCCAAGTGACGCTGC
The DNA here is from genome assembly GCF_014200235.1 of Martinezella paranaensis. NCBI lineage: Bacteria > Pseudomonadati > Pseudomonadota > Alphaproteobacteria > Hyphomicrobiales > Rhizobiaceae > Martinezella > Martinezella paranaensis. Next base: position 281,696 of record NZ_JACHBI010000005.1, read on the forward strand.
GGCGCGCGGGCCGATCAGGTCTGGCGTCTTATAGTAGGGATGATAGGTGAACCAGAGATCCGGCGGCAGTTCCGTCCGCCATTCCTCCAGCAATCTGTCGGTCTCGTCAGCCGCTTTCCGATCGATCTCGGCACGCGAGGCATCCTGCGGAGTCGGCGTGAAACTGCGCAACTCGGAGGCGATCTCGACCTTATGCCCCGCCATCTCCAATGCCGCAATGATCAAGCGTGCCATCAGCCGGTCGCCCGACGGCACCGGATGATTGGGCGATTTCAATGGGGCATAGAAGGCGATCTGCATGGCACGCACGAATAGTTGACAATAAAGTGATAGTTTGGCCCGGAAATGTACGGTAAATGCCCGAATTCCGACAGGTTGCTTGACAATAAGGCTTCCGCTGAAAAAGCCGCATCCTCGACAGTATGTGGTATTGTAGCTAGATCATTAGGCGATAACCGCTTTCCGTTCTTTTGTGAACGGGCAATATAAATTGGATTTGATGACCACCGAGGCGCGAAAACCCATCATCTCCGATCGTCTTGCGCGAAAGTTCCGCCTCGGCTCCGGTTTGGTCATCTTCGTCTTCGTGATCATGCACCTGGCCAATCATTCCCTCGGATTGATTTCGCTGAGTGCCGCCGATCACGCGCAGCACTGGTTCATGGCCGTCTGGCGCAATCCGGTTGGCACCGTCCTTCTCTACGGCGCGCTGATCGTTCATATCCTGCTCGTCCTGCGCATGCTTTACAAGCGCCGCACCCTGGTCATGCCGGCCGGCGAGGCCTTCCAGATCGTCACCGGTTTACTGGTTCCGGTTCTCTTGATCGATCACATCATCGGCACGCGCATTCTGCACGATATCTATGGCTATAATGATAGCTACCGCGCCATCGTCCATAGTCTGTGGATCACGTCGCCGGCGAACGGTGTACGCCAGACGATCGTGCTGATCGTCGTCTGGATTCATGGCTGCATCGGTATTCATTTCTGGCTGCGCTATCGCTCGTGGTATACGGCCATTGCGCCCCTCATGCTGTCTTTCGCCATCGTGCTGCCCGTGCTCGCCCTGCTCGGTTTCGCCGCCATGGGCCGAACGGTCTCGCATGAGGCGGCGCAGAATGACGAGCGCGGTTTCAGGGGCGGCTATTACAGCGACATGCGTAGCTATGGCGAAAGCGGATCCGTACCTGGCCGGCAGGTGGTCAGCGCCTTATGGCCCTATCGCGCCGGCTTCTACGGTGCTTTCAGCGCATCGATCATCGGCCTTTTCGCCTTCCGCACCCATCGCAGGCTGCGCGAACGGCAGCATCAGGTCACGATCCGCTATCCCAGCGGCGAAGTCGTGCATGCGCCCCGCGGCTTCACCGTGCTCGAAGCGAGCCGCCTTGGCGGCATTCCGCATTATTCTGTCTGCGGCGGCAAGGGCCAGTGTTCGACCTGCCGCGTCCAGATCATCGAAGGCGCGGACAATCTGCCGCCGCCGGAGGCGCTGGAACAAAAGACGCTGAACCGTATCGGCGCCACACCGGACGTTCGCCTCGCCTGCCAGTTACGCCCGACAGGAAACGTCAGCGTCGTGCCGCTCCTGACACCGATGGCGGAATCCACCATTCCCGTCTACAGCCAGACGGCAAGCCCTGGCCGCGAGCGTGAGATCGTCGTCTTTTTCTGCGATCTGCGTCATTTCACGACGCTGACCGAATCGCGCCTGCCTTTCGATATCGTCTTCCTGCTCAACCGTTATTTCGCGATCGTCGGACGCATCATCGAGAGCAATGGCGGCCGGATGGACAAGTTCATCGGCGACGGCGCCATGGCCTTGTTCGGCCTGCGCACCACGCCGCAGGAAGCCAACCGGCAGGCGCTGAAAGCGGCGGCCGAGATCATCAGGGAAATCGACAAACTTGGCGAAGAACTGGCGGATGAGCTATCGGTCCCGCTCGAAATCGTCGTCGGTCTGCATACCGGCTTGGCCGTGGTCGGTTCAATGGGCTATGGCAACGTCAAGAATGTGACGGCGATCGGCGATACCGTGAACGTGGCGAGCCGCCTGGAAAGCGTCGCCAAGGAATTCAACCGCGCGCTGGTTTTCTCCGAGCCGGTGGCGAGCCTTTCCGGCGTCGACATCGCCAATATCGAAAGCCGTGAGATCGCCGTTCGCGGCCGCGGCGAGCCGTTGCGCGTCTATATCGTTCCGAAGGAAGAGATTGGTCGCTTTGCGTAAACGTCTCGCGCTAATTCCTTGAATCCAGAACATTCCTTCAGCGGCTCCATTTGAAAGCATGATGTTCTGGTGTAGGGATGGCGCGATGTCTGACCACAAGATCCTGACCGCGAAATTCTGGAGACGCGCCCTTCGCAAGATCAGGGATCGTATCGCCACGCGGCTGTTCGATACCCGCCTCGGCCGCGACATCCTGATCAGTGCCATCGGCCCGCGCGTCAAGACGATGACGGTGGATTGCGGCGATCATGTCCTGAGTTTTTCGCCTGCCGACTACATCGGCCGCAAAGTGTTTCGCAAAGGCCATTTCGAGCGCGATCATGTCGACCGGCTTCTGACGGTTCTGCGCGAGCGCGGCCTGTTGCGAAAGGGCACCGTCCTGCTTGAACTCGGCGGCAATATCGGCACGCAGACCTGCTATTTCGCCCTGAGCGGCGCCTACCGCCATATCGTTACCGTCGAGCCTGATCCGCGTAATTTCCGGCTCCTGTCGATCAATATCGCCGACAATGGGATGCGAGATAAGGTGACGGCGATCAATTGCGCCGCTGGCGATCGCGAGGGACAGCTCGATTTCTATCTGAACCATAAGAACCATGGCAAAAGCAGCGCCTTTCGCCAAAGCGAAAACGATGAAAAGATTTCGGTACCCGTCCGTCCCGTCGCCGATATTCTCGTTGATGCCGGCGTCAAGACCGCCGATATCGGGCTGATCTGGATGGATATCGAGGGCTACGAGCCGGTGGCCGTCAGGTCGATGCAGGCGCTGACGGCTCGCAAGGTGCCGCTTTACATGGAATTTACGCCGGCCTTTTATGGCAAGGATCAGGCGGTCACCTTCATCGCCGACCTCGCCGGCTACTACGTCGAATGTCTGGTCTTTTTCGAAGACCGCACCATAGCGATGAAGGTTACCGATCTGCCGGTTGAAGGCGACCAGTTCAACGTGTTGTTTTTGCGCTGACGGCTATCTGCGCCGATAGATGAAATAGCGCCCGTCTTTCACGCCCGATGGTAAGGACAACTCTTCGAGATCGGGATGCTCAAGCGGCAGGCCGCTGACGGCGAGGCCGCGCGAGGCAAGAACGCCAGCCATGATTTCGGGCAGCCAGGTCAGCGTGACGGCGTCCTTATCCTCATAGCCGGTGCCGATGTCGGCATGGGCAAGCGACGCGCCGATACCGATGAAATCTCTGGCGGTGTCCTTGATTTCGCCGAGGACGAGATTGCCGTCCTCCGGCATCGAGGAGCCATAGGCATTTGCAGCCCGGTCGAAGGCGACGACGCGGCGGTCCGGAAAAAGTTCGCGCAGATGATCGAAAGTGCGGCCATTGCCGAGCCCAAGTTCCAATACGGGGCCGTCGAGCGCTTTGATCTCGTCGGCGATGGCATTGAGAATGTCTCGCTGTGCGGTCAGGCGGCGGATGAAACTATCCAGGCGGCTCATTCGTATATTCCTTGGCGTCGTGGTGTCTCTCGCGCAGTCGGAGTAGCATGGCGGATGATACCGCGTCGACCGCCTGCTGGTTTTTCGGTGCAGTTGTTGTAGAGGTGTCGCGTCGCACGCCTTGGGGGGATGATCATGACTGATCTATCGAACGACGATTTCTTCCGTTCTTTGCCGGTTTTCACCGATTTCGAGGGCGTCACCGACAGCAACAACTATCAGCCCCTTCCTAATGATTGGCTCCTGGCGGTGGCCGATATCGTCAGCTCGACAAAGGCGATCGCATCGGGCCACTACAAATCCGTCAACATGGCCGGCGCCAGCGTGATTTCAGCGGTGCTCAACGCGCTGGATAATGGCGACTATCCCTTCGTCTTCGGCGGCGATGGCGCTCTGGTGGCTATCCCTCCCTCCGGTGAGGATCGCGTCCGACACGCCCTTGCGGCGGTGCGGACCTGGGTCACCGAAGAGTTGGAACTCAACCTGCGTACCGCGCTGGTACCGATGGCGGACGTCCGGGCGGAGGGGCTGGATGTGCGGGTTGCCCGTTTCAGCCCCAGCGATTTCGTCTCCTATGCTATGTTTTCCGGCGGCGGCGCGAGCTGGGCGGAAAAGCAGATGAAGGCGGGACGTTTTGCTGTCGAAGCGGCGCCGCAAGAGACACGGCCTGATCTGACCGGTCTTTCCTGCCGCTGGAATCCGATCGACGCGCATAATGGCGAGATCGTCTCGATCATTGCCGTTCCCGATGCCGCCGGTAACGGCCCCGAGTTCCAACGCCTCGTTGCCGATATCATCGCCATCTCCATGGAGCAGAACCGCGGCGGCCACCCTGTGCCGGTCGAGGGCCCGACACCGGCGCTTGCCTTCGAGGGCGCCGAGATGGAAGCGCGGGCAACCGCGTCCGTTGCCAATCGCTGGCTGCGGAAGCTTTCGATCGCTGCGCAGATCGTTGTCATCTACATCCTCGACAAGTTCGGCATTCGCGCGGCAACCTTCGATGCCAAGATCTACCGGCGTGACCTCGCTGCAAATTCCGATTTTCGCAAATTCGATGACGGCTTGAAGATGACCATCGATGTGGACGCTGCGCATCTTTCCCGCATCGAAGCCCGGCTGCGCGAGGCCGAAGCCGCGGGCATCTGCCGTTATGGCCTGCATCGGCAGCAAAGCGCGCTGATGACCTGCTTCGTGCCGACGCCGCTGATGCGCGACCATATGCACTTCATCGACGGAGCAAGCGGCGGTTATGCAATGGCGGCAATGGCGTTGCGGGAGAAGTTGCGTGCTGCCGTTTCGTCTACATTGGATACGTCCTTGGCGTCGCCCGGTACACCCTGACGTTTATTCTCTTTGGCAAAATTTCTTGAACCGCATCGTTTTTGGCCATTGTTTCAGCGGCATGACAGGCTTATCTAAACAAGAACAAAACGAGAGCCGGCAATTCTGGCGGCCCTTTTTTGTTGTGCTGTCTGTCCGCCAGGACGCGTAGGAGGCGCAGCAAGATCTTTCAACGCGCCGGCGCTGCTCAAACCTTCTGGGAAAATGTGCCGTCGCCTGCTGCATGGTTCGCTCATCCGACCGTGCCAAAAATGCTTGGACACGACCTTATCGCCGCGCCCACATCATTTGGTAGACGGCGCGCCGTCGCGGAGGAGCATTTGGGATTGCAAGGATAGGCCGCAGGAATGATGACCGTTCACTCAAGTGTTTCCGATATTTTTCTCGACAAGGTCGCCGAATGGCTGACTCAGTCGGCACTGACAGGCGAAAATCTCGAAAGCATCGTTCGCGGTTTCTGCGAACGCATCGCCGCTTCCGGCCTGCCGATTGCCCGCGTGCATCTGACCTTTTCGATGCTGCATCCGCTCTATGACGCCCTCGGCTTCACCTGGCGCCGCGCCGGAGGGTTGACGATCGAAGGCTATCGGCATGTGAACGACAAGCCGGAGCGCTTCGTGCAGAGCCCCTATTATTATCTGCTCTCCAACAATCTCCTGCACTTGCGCCGCCGTGTCGATGTTGACGGGCCGTTGGAGTTTCCCGTCTTCGAGGACCTGCGCAAGGAGAAGATCACCGACTATATCGCCTTCGTGCAGACCTTCGGCGCCGGTTCCGCGCAAGGAATGATGGGCTCCTGGTCGACCGACAGCACCAGCGGCTTCAGCGAGGAGATGATCGGCGCGCTGATGCGCATGCAGAACCATCTCGCCATGGCCGCCAAGATGGCAGTGCTCGGCAGGCTCGCCAACAACATGCTCACCACCTATCTGGGCGGCGATGCTGGTAAGCGCGTGCTGAACGGGCAAATCCGCCGCGGCGATGGCGAGACGATCCGCGCCGCTCTCGTCATGGGCGACATGCGGCAGTCGACCCTTTATGCCGAGAAAGAAGGCCGCCAAGCCTATATCGATACGCTGAACGAATTCTTCGACGCCATCGCTGCGCCATTCAACCGCAATGGCGGCGAGATCTTGAGTTTCCTTGGCGACGGCTTCCTTGCCGTCTATCCCTGCGGCCGGCACAAGGACCCGTCCAAAGTCGCTTGCGAGGCGGCACTGTCAGCCGTTTTCCACGCCCAGGGCCGCGTTTCCGCGCTCAACAAGGATCGCAAGGCGCGTGGCATGAGCGAAGTTCGTTACGGCATCGGCCTGCATGTTGGAAACGTCATGTTCGGCAATGTCGGGCTCAAGGATCGTTTGACCTTTTCCGCCTTCGGGGCCGCCGTCAACGAAGTGCAGCGGCTGCAATCCCTCACTAAGAAATATTCGAAGGAAGTCATCGCGAGCCAGGCCTTTGCTGGCTATACCGGCGGTGAGTGGGTCACGCTTGGCGAAGAGAGGCTGCGCGGCGTCCGCCAGCGCTTCACGGTCGTGCATCCGAAGGCCATAGCCGGGACCAATGGGACGACGGAAGTCTTTTATGACGCGGCCGCCGACGGTCTGTCGGAGGCAGAACAGGTCATCCTCCTGCATCGCGATGCCAAGAAGTTGGAGAACCATCCGCAGGTCGAGAAGTTCGTGCAGTGACCCCCAACAGCATACAGTTGAGCATCCTCCGATAGATCACTGGAAAAGCGACAGTTTTTTAACAGTTGTGGCCTTCCTTTGTCTAACTGGACACCCGTTATGGCCTACGTTAGTGTGCCATATGGGGCCATAAAGGTCGTGCAAGCAGGAACTACATCAGTATGGCGTCTGGGACTGATTTATTGCGTATCGAGAACCTGGACGTCTCGTTCTCGATTTACGGCGACAAGCTACGTGTGGTGAAGAACGCCAATCTCCGGGTGCTTCCCGGCAAGGTAACGGCGCTGGTTGGCGAGTCCGGTTCGGGCAAATCGATCATCAGCCAGTCGATCATGGGCATTCTGCCCACGCCAGCCAAGGCGACCGGCCGCATTCTTTTTACCGATCCGCTGAACGGTGAGACAACGGACGTTCTCCAGTTGCCGCGCGACAGCTTGGAGATGCGCCAGCTTCGCGGCGCGCGCATGGCCAAAATTTTTCAGGAGCCGATGACCTCGCTCTCGCCGCTGCACAGGATCGGCAATCAGATTAGCGAGGCGCTTCGCATCCACAATCCGGGCATCAGCCGAACCGAGCAGCGTGAGAAGACCGAGGAGATGCTGGGCCTCGTCGGGTTTCAGAATCCGCACCGCACCTTCGATATGTACCCATTCGAACTGTCCGGCGGCATGCGCCAGCGCGCGATGATCGCCATGGCGCTGATCTGCAATCCGGCGCTGCTCATTGCCGACGAGCCGACCACGGCATTGGACGTCACGATCCAGGCGCAGATTCTCGGCCTGCTGCGCAATCTGCAGCAGAAATTCAACATGGCCATGCTGCTGATCACCCATGATCTCGGCGTCGTCGCCAATATGGCCGACGAGGTCGTGGTCATCTATCACGGCGAGATCATGGAGGCCGGACCGGTCGATGCGATCTTCCGCCAGCCGCAGCATCGCTATCTCAAGGCATTGATGTCGGCGGTGCCGCATTTCGATATGAAACCCGGCGAACGGCTGAAATCGCTGCGCGACGTGCCGGTCAATCTCAGCACGTTCTCGGGCAAGAAGAAATTGGCCAAAACCGATGGCAACGCTCCGCCGCCGGTGCTGCTCACGGTGCGCAATCTTACCAAGACCTATACATCGAAAGGCACCGGGCTGTTCGGGCGGAAGGCGGGTACGAAGTTCCGCGCCGTCGATGACGTCAGCTTCGACATCCGCCGCGGCGAATGTCTGGGCCTCGTCGGAGAAAGCGGGTGCGGAAAGACGACGGTCAGCAAAATTTTGATGCGCGCCATCAGGGCGGATAGTGGCTCGGTGACATTCGAGGACCGTGACGGCAAGATCGATGTGCTGGCCGTCAAGGGCGACGAACTCATGGAGCTCCGGACCAAGATCCAGATGGTGTTCCAGGACCCGGTTTCATCCTTGTCGCCGCGCATGACGATCCGCAATATCCTGAGCGAACCCCTTGAAATCCACGAGCACGGCGACAGCAGCGAGCGCAAGGAGAAGGTCAAAGGGCTGATGCAGGCAATCGGCCTCGACCAGCACTATCTGAGCCGCTATCCCCACAGCTTTTCCGGCGGTCAGCGCCAGCGCATCGGCATCGCTCGCGCTTTGGCGCTTGGGCCGAAGCTGCTGATTCTCGATGAGCCCGTCTCGGCGCTCGACGTCTCCGTGCAGGCGCAGATCCTTAACCTTCTCAAGGATTTGCAAAAGGACCTTGGCCTTACTTATCTTTTCATCTCGCACAACCTCGCCGTCGTCGACTATATGGCCGACCGCATCGCCGTCATGGCTCGCGGCCGCATCGTCGAAATCGCGCCGCGCGAGATCATCCTGCGCGATCCCGTCCATCCCTATACCCGCTCGCTGCTCGCGGCAGTCCCCTTCCCCGATCTCGACCGGCCGCTTGATTTCTCTACCTTGAATGCCGAGGGCCCGGCCGCCAAACAAAGCTGGGGACCGCAATTCGCGGCGGATGAAGGCGGAGATTTCGCCTACGCCGATCTTGGCGGCGGTCATTTCGTCCATGCCCGCCGCGGCGCCGATGTGAAGGAGTTGCGCTCGTGATCGATCGTCGCACTTTTCTCGGCCTTCTCGCCTCCACCGTGCTGCCGCTGCCGACGATCGCGGCGGATGCCGACAACGAACCGGATTTCCTGCACGACTGGCTGCGTTCCGGCCAGATGCCACCGCTCGCGCAGCGCTTGCCGAAAAACCCGCGAATCATCAATCTCGCCGCGCTCGGACGTGAGCCTGGCCGTTACGGTGGTTCGCTGCGCACGCTCATCGGCAGCCAGAACGACCTGCGTCTCATGAACGTCTATGGTTATGCCCGTCTCGTCGGCTATGATCAGACGCTGACATTGCAGCCGGATATTCTTGAGTCCTTCGAGGTGGAGAATGATACCGTCTTCACGTTCAAGCTGCGCGACGGCCATAAGTGGTCGGATGGGAAGCCGTTTACCTCCGAGGACTTCCGTTACTGGTGGGAAGACGTCATTCTCAACAAGACATTGACGCCGGGGGGTGGCGCGCTGGAGCTGCGTCCTCACGGGGACCTGCCGCGCTTCGAAGTCATCGATCCGCTGACCGTGCGCTATAGCTGGGACCAGCCCAATCCATTTTTCCTACCGAACCTTGCCGCGCCGCAGGCCCTGCCGATAGTCGGCCCTAGCCATTATCTCCGGCAGTTTCATCCGAAATATCAGGACGATGTCCGCCTTTCCGCGCTGATGAAGCAATATCGCGTCAAGAAAGTCGCCGACCTGCACATCAAGATGGCTCGCGTCTATCGCCAGGAAAATCCGGAGCTGCCGGTGCTGGACCCCTGGCACAACACGACCGCACCGCCGGCAGAACAATTCGTGTTCGAGCGTAATCCCTACTTCCATCGCATCGATGAAAACGGCAAGCAATTGCCCTATGTCGACCGCTTTATTCTCAATCTCAGCTCCTCGGCGATCATCCCGAATAAAACTGGCACCGGCGACAGCGACCTTCAGGCGACGGCCATTAACTTCGACAATTATACTTTCTTCAAGGACGCGGAGAAGTCCTTTCATCTCAAGGTCAATCTGTGGAAGGCGACGCGCGGCTCGCGCGTGGCGCTGCTGCCGAATCTGAATAGCGCCGATCCGGTATGGCGGCAGGTATTGCGCGACGTACGGGTGCGCCGTGCCCTGTCGCTGGCAATCAACCGCCACGAGATTAACATGGCAGTTTTCTATGGCCTCGGCACTGAAAGCGCCGACACGATGCTGCCGGAAAGCCCGCTCTTCAGGCCCGAATATGCCAAGGCATGGATCGCTCATGATCCGGATCAGGCCAATGCCCTACTCGATGCCGCTGGCCTCGACAAGCGAGACCAGGACGGTATCCGCCTGCTGCCGGATGGACGCCGCGCCGAGATCACGGTCGAGACGGCAGGCGAAGGCACGCTCGACACGGACGTGCTCGAACTCGTTACCGACCATTGGCGCAATGTCGGCATAGCTTTGTTTACCCGCGCCTCTCAGCGCGACGTCCTGCGCAGCCGCGCCATGGGCGGGCGTATCGTGATGTCGATTTGGTTAGGGCTCGACAACGGCGTGGCGACGGCGGACATGAATCCTGGCCAGCTTGCACCGACGATGGACGACCAACTGCAATGGCCCCTCTGGGGCATGTATTATCTTTCCCGCGGCACGCAGGGCACGGCGCCTGACGTGCCGGAAGTGGTGCGGCTCGTCGAGTTGGTGAACCAATGGGGCAAATCTACCTCGTCTTTCGAACGCGCCGAGATATGGCATGAGATGCTGGCGATCTATACCGATCAGGTTTTCTCCATCGGGCTTATCAACGGCACGCTGCAGCCGATTGTGCACGTTGATCGATTGCAGAATGTTCCCGAAAAGGCGCTCTACGGCTTCGATCCCACCTGCTATCTCGGTGTTTATATGCCCGACACCTTCTGGCTGAAGGAGGATCAACCGCGTGTTTAAATATATTCTTTGGCGCATTGCGGTGATGGTCCCGACTCTGCTTGTCATCTCGATGTTGGTCTTCACCATCATCCAGCTTCCGCCGGGCGATTTTTTCGAAAGCCAGATCGCCGAGTTGCGGGCGCAGGGCGAGACGGCCAACATGCAGGAGATTCAGGATCTTCGCCACGAATACGGCCTCGATAAGCCCATAGCGCTGCAATATGTCTATTGGGTCGCCGGCATGCTGCACGGCGATTTCGGCTATTCCTTCGAATATCAACTGCCGGTATCGGATGTGGTGGGCGACCGCTTGTGGCTGACCATCCTGGTGTCGACGGCCACGATCGCTCTTACCTGGCTGATCGCCTTTCCGATCGGCATCTATTCGGCAACCCATCAATATAGCTGGGGCGATTATGGGCTGACCTTCCTTGGTCTGCTCGGCATCGCCATTCCGAACTTCATGCTGGCGCTCATCCTGATGCATTTCGCCAATATCTGGTTCGGTGTGTCGATCGGCCATCTGATGGATCTGCAATATCTGTCGCAGCCTATGAGTTGGGCAAAGGCGCGCTCGATCCTAGCGCACCTATGGATTCCGGTCATCATTGTCGGCACCGCCGGTACCGCCGGCATGATCCGCCGCCTGCGCGCCAACCTGCTCGACGAGATGCAGAAGCAATATGTCGTCACCGCCCGCGCCAAGGGACTGCATCCGCTCAGAGCGCTGGTAAAATATCCGCTGCGCATGGCGCTCAATTTCTTCGTCGCCGATATCGGCTCGATCCTGCCATCGATCATTTCCGGCGCCGAGATCACCGCCATCGTGCTGTCTCTGGAGACAACCGGGCCGATGCTGATCAAGGCGCTGCAGAGCCAGGATATGTATCTCGCCGGCTCGTTCCTGATGTTCCTCGCTTTCCTCAACGTTATCGGCGTGTTGATTTCCGACATAGCCCTTGGCTTCCTCGATCCGCGTATCCGCTTGCAAGGCAGGAGCACAAAGTGAACGCACCCCTGCCGCGCCCGGGCGCACCCCTAGAACACTATGTTTCAACTGCCGTCTTCGATCCGGATCAGTTCGAAGCGATGTCGGCCGGTCAGGCCCGCTTCTACAAGGCCTCGCAGAAGCGGTTGATGTGGTGGAAATTCAAGCGGCACCGGCTTGCTCTCGCCTCCGGCATCTTCCTGCTGCTGCTCTACAGCATGATCTTGATTGTTGAATTCCTGGCCCCCTATGGCCTGCACACCCGCAATGTCGATTTTATCCATGCACCGCCGCAGCGGGTTCACTTCTTCAATAACGGTGAATTCGTCGGCCCCTTCGTCTATGGCCGCAAGATGACGCTCGACATCGATACGCTGCGGCGGATCTATACCGACAAAAAGGACGACGTGCAGCCGATCCGCTTTTTCTGTCGTGGTGATGGCTATCGGTTTTGGGGCTTGGTGGATGCGAATATCCATTTGGTCTGCCCCGCTGTCGGCGGCCAGATGTACCTGCTCGGTACCGACCGGCTGGGGCGTGACGTATTGTCCCGTATCATCTATGGCGCGCGCATCTCCCTGACGATCGGGCTGGTCGGCATCGCCATCAGCTTCGTGCTGGGGATAGTCATCGGCGGGCTGGCGGGATATCATGGTGGTATCTTCGACCTTCTCGTCCAGCGGGTCATCGAAGTGCTGCAATCGTTGCCGAGCCTGCCGCTGTGGATGGCGCTCGCGGCGATCATGCCGGTGACCTGGAGCCCCATCATCATCTATTTCGGTATTACCATCATCCTCGGCATTCTCGATTGGACCGGATTGGCGCGCGCCGTTCGCTCCAAGCTCTTGTCTTTGCGCGAAGAGGACTATGTACTTGCTGCGCAATTGATGGGTGCAAGTTCTCCGCGTATTATCGGACGTCATCTTGTACCTGGATTCATGTCGCATCTGATCGCGACGGCGACGATTTCGATTCCCAGCATGATCCTCGGCGAAACTGCGCTGAGCTTCCTGGGTCTCGGTCTTCGCCCACCGATCACTAGCTGGGGTATCCTGCTCACCGAAGCGAGAGACGTCAGCGTCATTGCATTTTATCCGTGGCTACTCTTTCCGATGGTCCCGGTGATTTTGGTCATTCTGGCGTTCAACTTTTTAGGAGACGGCTTGCGCGACGCAGCCGATCCCTACAAATAGCGAAAAGCGTGGCCAAGAAATGGATTGCAATTCGAAGAGCGGCCGCGGACGTCGTTTGACCAACCGCGAAAATGACTTTCATTCCTGAGGTTTTGCCCATGAAGCGGCGCTTAGAAGATGCTCGAATCCTCATGTATAGCCATGACACATTCGGTCTCGGTCACCTTAGGCGGTGCCGAACGATCGCGCATGCGCTCGTCGAGGACTATCGAGGGTTGACCGTCCTGATCATTTCCGGCGCGACGATTGCCGGTGCTTTCGATTATCGAGCCCGAGTCGATTTTGTGAAGGTGCCGAGCGTCATCAAGCTGCGCGATGGCGAATATACGTCGATGGCAAGCCACGTTGATCTTCAGGAAACCCTGAAGATGCGCCAGTCGATCATCCGTCACACGGCGGAGACCTTTCAGCCCGACATCTTCATCGTCGACAAGGAGCCGATGGGTCTGAAGGGCGAGGTCGAGGAGACGCTGCAGTATCTGAAGGCGCGCGGCACCACGCTCGTGCTCGGCATGCGCGATGTCATGGACGCGCCGCACCTGCTGGAAGCGGAGTGGAAGAAGAACAACGTGCTGCAGAAGATCGATCAGTTTTACGATCGTGTCTGGGTCTACGGCCCACCGGATTTCCATGATCCCCTTGTCGGTCTCGATGCACCGCCCGGCGTACGCCGGAAGATGGAGTTCGTCGGCTTCCTGCAGCGCAGTGTATCCACTCTGGGCACGAAGTCGGAACATGTGCCCGACGAGGATTACATTTTGGTCACGACCGGTGGCGGCGGCGACGGCGCCGATCTCGTCAGCGATGTCGTCGGCGCTTTCGAGCAGGACGATACGCTTCAACACAAAACGTTGATCGTGCTCGGCCCGTATATGCCGGTCAAGGAACGCAACCACCTGATCGAACGCGCAAATAAGATTGCCTGTCTGCAGGTAATAGAATTCGACAACAAGATGGAAGAGCTGATCGCCGGTGCCAAGGGCGTTGTCGCCATGGGTGGCTACAACACCTATTGCGAGATTCTGTCCTTCGACAAGCCGGCGCTGATCATTCCGCGGACGCGCCCACGCGAGGAACAGTTAATCCGCGCCCAAAGGGCAAGCGAGCTCGGCCTTGTCGACATGCTGCTGCCGGAGGAATCCGCCGATCCGAAACTGCTTGCGGCTGCGCTGAAGCGCCTGCCGACGCGCGCACCACCATCGGCGAGCGGCGAGAACATGCGGCTGGAAGGGTTGGTGCATATTTCCCGCATTGTCGGCGATTGGTTTGACGACCGCGACCATTATCCGCCGCTGTCGATCGTCGCCGAATAGAGCATCGGAACCGATCGATGCGAAAAAAAATCCTGGTGGTGCTCAAGGGCTATCCCCGCCTGTCCGAGACTTTCATCGCGCAGGAGTTGCTTGGCCTGGAAAGGGCCGGCTTCGACCTGACGCTGATCTCGATGCGCAAGCCGACGGACAAGAAGCGCCATCCCGTCCATGACGAGATCAAGGCCCGGGTCGTCTATCTGCCGGAATATCTGTACAACGAGCCGCTGCGCGTGCTGCGTGCCTTCCTAGCCGGGATCAGGAAACCCGGCTTCAAGCCGCTGCTCCGGCAGTTCTGGGCCGATCTCAAGCGCGACATTACGCCGAACCGCGTCCGGCGTTTCGGCCAGGCGCTGGTGCTGGCGCATGAATGGCCGGACAATGGCGAGTGGCTGCACGCGCATTTCATCCATACGCCGGCCTCGGTGACAGCCTATGCCAGCATCATGACCGGCATTCCCTGGACGTGCTCGGCGCATGCCAAGGATATCTGGACCTCGCCGGATTGGGAGCTTTCGGAAAAGCTCGAACGCGCCCGCTGGACGGTGACGTGCACGCGTAGCGGCTTCGAGCATATGCGAGATCTGACGGCGGTGCCCGAGAATGTGCACCTCAGCTATCACGGCCTCGATCTCGCACGTTTCGCGCCCTTTACAGGCCATCATTCCGATCGTGATGGCGCACAGGCATCCGATCCAGCGCTGCTGCTCAGCGTCGGGCGTGCGGTGGAGAAGAAGGGTTACGACGTGCTGCTAAGAGCATTGGCGCTGCTGCCCGTCGATCTCCATTGGCGCTTTACCCATATCGGCGGCGGCGATGGGCTGGCGAAGCTGAAGGCGCTTGCCGAGACGCTCGGCATTGCCGACCGCATCACCTGGAAAGGCGCGATGGCGCAGGAAGATGTGCTGGCGCGTTATCGCCAGGCGGATCTCTTCACCCTTGCCTGCCGTGTGGCGGCGGATGGCGACCGCGACGGTCTGCCGAATGTGCTGGTCGAGGCTTCCAGCCAGCGCCTCACCTGCCTCTCCACCAATATTTCCGGCGTGCCGGAGCTGCTGACCGATGGCGAAAACGGCTTCCTCGTGCCGCCGGAGGACCCGAAGGCGCTGGCGGCGGCGATGGAACGGGCGATCCGCAACCCGGCGCTGCGCCATCGGCTTGGAGACGCTGCCGAAAAACGAGTGCGCGAGCATTTCGATCATCATTCCAGCATTTGGCAATTGACGCGGCTGTTCGAGGAACAGTGGCAAAAAGAAGAGCAATGGCGCAAATCCGCATGACGCCCCTCCGCAATTCATCTTTCCCTACTTCGTCCCCCCGTGTTTTTTTCTATGTTCAGCATTTGCTCGGCATCGGCCATCTTGCTCGTGCCAGCCGCATTGCCAGCGCCTTGGCGAAGGATGGTTGCCAGGTAACGGTCGTCACCGGCGGTGTGCTGGTAAACGGCTTTCCGGGCCTGGATGTCACCTCCGTCACCCTGCCGCCGGTTGTCGCCAGCAGCGCCGGCTTTTCGGGACTTGCCGATCAGTCGGGAAACGCCGTCGGCGAGGAGTTTCTGGCCGCGCGCCGCGACCGGCTGCTGGATGCTTTCCGGACGGCGGCGCCCGATGTCGTCATCATCGAGGCATTTCCCTTCGGCCGCCGTCAAATGCGCTTCGAACTCCTGCCGCTGCTCGATGCCATCGCCGGAGCCAACCCAAGGCCGAAGCTCTACACCTCCGTGCGCGATATCCTGCAGCAGCAGAGGAAGCCGGGGCGCGACGAAGAGACGGTTGCGCTGCTGCGGGATCATTTCGACGGCGTTCTCGTCCATGGCGATCCCAATTTCGTTCGATTGGAGGAGACATTTCCCCTCACCTCGGCCATATCCGACAAGATCACCTATACCGGTCTGGTTGCACCACCGCTGCCGCCCGAACCGGCCGAAATCTTCGACATCGTGGTTTCCGCCGGTGGTGGTGCCGTCGGTCGCGATCTGATCCGCGCCTCGCTGGAGGCGGCAAGCCGAGTGGCGGTCGACCGTCGCTGGCTGTTGGTCACTGGGCCGAACCTGCCGGAGCCGGATTTCGCTGCATTGACAAAGGATGCACCCGGCAATGTCAACGTCGTCCGTTTCCGCAAGGATTTTCCGTCCTTGCTGCGGGGGGCGGAACTGTCGATCTCGCAGGCGGGCTATAACACGGTCGGCGATCTCCTTGTCACCGGCTGCCGCTCGATCCTGGTTCCGTTCACGGCCGGAGGCGAGACGGAGCAGTCTGTGCGTGCCGAGCGGCTGGAGAAACTCGGACTGGCGCTAGCCTTGCCGGAAGCAGGGTTGACGACGGATCAGCTCGCCAACGCGGTGGAAATAGCGCTGTCGCGGCCGAAGCCGTCGAACCCTGATATTGACCTTACCGGCGCCGAGCGAACCTCGGCGATCATTCGCGAAGCGTGACGGTTGCAGCAAATGCATCTGTCACAACACCTCATCGTTTTGCTCTGCTCGCTTTGTGTAATCTTGTGATATAAATCGAAATTCAATGAATCGGGATGTGCTTGGACGACTGACCGGGCGGCGTTCCGTTTTCAAAATGGGGCGCGTATCCACGATGAACTCCTCCCGCACGTCTGCAGCACTGGCGCCGACACCGGCCGCCAAGACCGTTGAATTTGGAAGCACGCAATAAGCGATGGAAAAAAGTCTAGCGCGTTACATCTGGTCGAATACCCGGCTGGAGCAGATCTGGATCCTGACGATCGTCGCCGCTTCGATGATCCCTTACTTTCTGTCCTTCGACTTGCCGAAGCAGATCGTCAACGGACCAATCCAGGGCAAGGGTTTCGAGCATCCAGGCCAAACCCAAACCTTCATGCACATCTCCTTCGATGTGCCCGTGCTGGGGCACATCGAAGTATTTCAGGGTCTGCAGCTCACCCGTTTTTGGATGCTGATCGCCCTGAGCCTGGTGTTTCTAGCGCTTGTCGTCCTCAATGGTCTCTTCAAGCTTTACATCAACACCTATAAGGGCCGGTTGGGTGAGCGCATGCTGCGCCGCATCCGCTTCGAGCTGATCGACCGCGTGCTGCGTTTTCCGCCGGCGCATTTCAAGCGGGTGAAACCAGCCGAAATCGCCACCATGATCAAGGACGAGGTGGAGCCGATGGGCGGCTTCACTGGCGACGCTTTCGTGCAGCCGGCACTTCTCGGCGGCCAGGCGGTCACTGCGCTCGTGTTCATCATCCTGCAGAATTTCTGGCTGGGTATGATCGCCGCGGCCATCGTCGCCGTGCAGGCCGTCGTCATCCCGCGCATGCGCAAGCGACTGCTGGAGCTCGGGCGCCAACGGCAGCTCACGGCGCGTGAATTGTCCGGTCGTGTCGGCGAAATTGTCGAAGGCATTGGCACGATCCATGCCAACGACACCACCAATCTGGAGCGCGCGGATATTGCCTATCGTCTCGGGCTGATCTTCTCGATCCGCTACGATCTCTATCAGTGGAAGTTCCTGGTGAAATTCATCAATAACTTCCTCGCCCAGGTCACGCCCTTCCTGTTCTATTCGATCGGCGGCTTCTTTGCGCTGCAGGGCCGGCTCGATATCGGCCAGCTCGTGGCCGTCATCAACGCTTACAAAGACCTGCCGGGGCCGCTGAAGGAACTCATCGACTGGGATCAATCGCGCCAGGACGTGCAGGTCAAATACAATCAGGTGGTCGAGCAGTTCAGCGTCGACGGCCTGATCGAACCGAAAATCCAGCTTGTCTCGCCGGCGCCCGCCGGCCGCATTACCCACCCGCTGGTCGCGACCAATCTTACCGTGATCGATGACAGCGGCGCCCGGGTTCTGGATCACGTCTCGGTCGAAATCCACCCCGGCGAGACGGTAGCGATCGTCGGCGATAGCGGTGCCGGTGGCGAATATCTTGCCGAGGCGCTGGGCCGGCTGGTCTGGCCGGATACCGGCCGCATCACCATCGATGGCCGCGACCTTTTGGAACTGCCGGAATCGCTGACGGGGCGGCGCATCGCCTATGCCTCGTCGGAGACGTTCTTCTTCCATGGCACATTGCGCAACAATCTTCTCTATGGCCTGAAGCATGCGCCGCTGACCTCGGCGGATTATGACGACGAGGCGGCCATCAAGCTCAAATGGCAGATGGTGGAGGCCCGCCGCGCCGGTAACCCGGAGCTGGATATCAGCAGCGACTGGGTCGATTATACGGCCGCAGGCGCCACCGGCCCGCAGGATATCTACGCAGCCATCCGCCCCGTTCTCGATGCTGTGGCCATGTCCCAGGATATTCTCGACATGGCGCTGCGCTCGAATGTCGACACGGTCACGCATGACGATCTGACTTCACGCATCGTCGAGCTACGCCAGGCGCTGCGTCTCAGACTGCAGGAGGAGAACATCGAAGGGCTTGTCGTGCCTTTCGAATTCGACGCCTACAATCCGCAGGCCACGGTCGGCGAAAACATGTTGTTCGGCACGCTTAAGCGGCCGCTGATGACCAACCGCAAGCTCGCCGC
Source organism: Martinezella paranaensis (assembly GCF_014200235.1). NCBI lineage: Bacteria > Pseudomonadati > Pseudomonadota > Alphaproteobacteria > Hyphomicrobiales > Rhizobiaceae > Martinezella > Martinezella paranaensis. The sequence continues at coordinate 300,352 of NZ_JACHBI010000005.1, forward strand.
CCATCCCTATTTCCAAAAGCTGTTTACGGAGACCGGTCTCGATACCGACCTCTACGACATGGGCCTGGAAATCGCCGAGAACGCCGTCGAACTCTTCACCGACCTGCCGCCGGATCATCCCTTCTTCCAGCAGCTCACCTTCATGACGGCGGAGGATATCCCGACGTACGAAGCGTTGGTGCAGAAGCTGAACGGCAAGGGCTTTAGCGCCGCGACGCCGGATGAGCGGGTGGCTATCATCCGCCTCAGCTTTTCCTATATCGAACCCCGGCACCGTTTCGGTCTTCTGACGCAGACGCTGATGGACAAGATCGTCAAGGCGCGCGCCAAGTTCCACGAACATATCCCCGCCGATCTGGCCCGCGTGATCGAGCGTTACGACCCCGAGCGCTTCACCGCTTCGGCGACATTAATGGACAACATGCTGTTCGGCCGTATCGCGCATCAGCAGGCCGATGCGCCCGAGCGTATCCACACCATCATGTACGACGTCTTCGAACGGCTCGGCATGCAGGACAGCGTATTGTCGATCGGCCTCGATTTCGACGTCGGTTCCGGCGGCAAGCGCCTGACCAATGTGCAGCGGCAGAAGCTCAATCTCGGCCGCGCCTTGCTGAAGCGAGCCGATTACATCATCTGCAATCGCCCGCTGCCGGCGCTCGACCATCGCGTCCAGGATCAGATCGCCCGCGCGATCCTGACGGGGCTAGACAGAAGCGAAAATGCGCCTGCGGTCATTTGGGTGCTATCCAATCCGGGCTTTGCGGAGCTATTCGATCGCGTTCTGGTTTTCGATCGCGGCAGCCTGGTGGAAAGCGGCACAACCACCGATCTTTTGGAGAAAAACGGTATGTTCAAAGAACTGTTATCGTAATATCCTATTGCAACGGTGGTATCTGGGGCCCGACACTGGGGGTTTGAAGCTCATGCTTCTGAAAGACGAAGTTGAAATGCTGAAGCGGGTGCCGATTTTTTCGCGCATCGCACCCGCAAAGTTGAAGCTTTTGGCATTCACGTCGGATCGCGTCAGCTACAATGCCGGTCAAGTTTTGTTTCATCAGGGCGACCAGGGCGATGCCGCTTACGTTGTTCTTTCCGGAACTGCTGATATTCTTGTCGATAGCCCGGCTGGAGAAATCAAGGTCGCCGAAGTCGACATCAACTCCATCGTCGGCGAAATCGCCATTCTCTGTGACGTCTCCCGCACCGCCACCGTGAAAGCGACCTCACGACTGGAAGCATTGAAGATCAGCAAGGAGCATTTTCTGAAACTGCTCAGCGATTTTCCCGAAATGGCCGTCGAAATCATGCGCGTCCTAGCCGACCGCCTCAATCACACCACCTCCGAACTCACCGCCGCCCGCAGCCGCCAGAACCAACAGCAGCCAGTGTCGACGCATTGAGGTCGCTTTTCGGTCGGAATGCCGAGGTGCGGAAAACGCCGAGGTCGTCCCCTCGCCCCATTGCGGGGAGAAGATTAGGGGCTGCGCACATAATCGCGGCTTGGCGGCTGTGCTTGACTTCATCTGACAGAGAGCTCGGAAAGCCTTACCGCAATTGCTGGTTCCGAGAAGGACCCTCATCCGAGGCCTCGACATTTCACGATGTTCAACGTCTCCGCCCCACCTTCTCCCCGCATTGCGGGGCGAAGGAGCGGGCTTTTTAAATCAGCCCACGCCCAGCCAAATTGCGCATCAGGAGCGACGTTCCGAACGTCCAGGGCGCGCATTCCGTCGACAGCAAGACCCGGTTCTTCAATGCGCCGAGCTTGTCGTTGGAAATAGTGACGATATCGCCGACCTTGTGGGTGAAGCCCTGACCGGGCATGTCGCGGTCTTCGACAGGCGCAAAGAGTGTGCCCATGAAGAGGACAAAGCCGTCCGGGTATTGGTGGTGGCGGCCAATGGTCTGGGCAACGAGGTCGAGGGGATCGCGGCTGATTTCCTTCATCGACGAGCGGCCGTGCAACACATAACCGTCCTCGCCCTCGACCTTGAGGTCGAGATCGGCACTGCGCACGTCGTCGAGCGTATATGTCTCGTCAAACAGGCGGATGAAGGGGCCGATCGAACAGGAGGCGTTGTTGTCCTTCGCCTTGCCGAGCAGCAGCGCCGAGCGGCCCTCGACGTCGCGGAGGTTGACGTCATTGCCAAGTGTGGCACCTCTGACGCGGCCCTGGCTGTCGACAGCCAGCACGATTTCCGGCTCAGGATTGTTCCACTTCGAGATCGGGTGCAGGCCGACATCCGCGCCGATGCCCACAGAGGACATGACCTGCGATTTGGAGAAGACCTCCGCGTCCGGGCCGATGCCGACTTCGAGATATTGCGACCACACCCCCTCCTCGATCAGCGCCGCCTTCACTTTGGCAGCTTCCGGCGAACCGGCCTTCAGGTTACGCAGGCTGTCGCCGATGAGGGCCGTCACCTTGCCTCGGATCGCTTCCGCAAGGTCCGGATTGCCGGCCGCACGCTCCTCGATGACGCGTTCCAGCATCGAGCGGGCAAAGGTGACGCCGCAGGCCTTGATCGCCTGCAAGTCGATGGGAGCTAAGAGATGGACGGCCGACATGTCGGCTTTGGCGGCGAGCAGATCATCGAGCTTGGCGACGGCTTCGCCCTTTTGCGCACGGACAAAACCGACCGGATCGTCTTTCTCCAGGAGGTCACGCATTGTCGGCGCGTCCTTCGAGGTGATGTCGTGAAGCGCACCGTCGCGGACGACGACAAGAGCCGGGCCCTTCATCTCAGGACGCCAGATGCGGCCGACGAAGGTTCCCGTGCCGAAAATGTCTGAACTTGCCATGTGTTTGATCTCTCCCAGGTTCGCCCTGTTTTTAGCGCAGGCGGAAAGGCTTTGCCATCTTAGATCGGCTCAACGAACAGCCGGCTTTGGATTTTCACTTTCTCCATCAGGGCAAAAAGAGAAGGCCCCGCAGCGACGCTGCGAGGCCTTCTGGCCGCAAAACCGGGAGAGAGGGTTTCAAGCGGCCTGCACCTTGCGGTCACTGCGCGCCCATTCCGGCAGCCATGTACCATGGGTTGCCAGAAGCTCGTCGACCAGCGACCAGATCTGGTCGAGATCGAGCTCGGCAGCCGTGTGCGGGTCCATCATCGCCGCATGGTAGATGTGCTCGCGGTTCTCGGTCATCAACGCCTGCACTGTCAGCTCCTGCACGTTGATGTTGGTGCGGATCAGCGCGGTCAGTTGCGGCGGCAGATCGCCGACGAAGGTCGGCTGGATGCCGGAAGCGTCGACCAGGCACGGAACCTCGGCGGCACAATTATAGGGCAGCGAGGTGATGCAGCCATTGTTGCGGACATTGCCGTAGATGACGGAAGGTTCACCGGTCCAGATCGAATTGATAATCGAGGACGCATATTCCTTCGATTGGACCACCTCGATCTTGTCGGCGCTGCGATATTCATCGGCCTGGTTCTTCCAGCGTGCGATCTGTTCGATGCAGCGCTTCGGATATTCATCGAGCGGAATGCCGAAGTTCTCGATGAGGTCCTCACGACCTTCCTTGATGAAATAGGGCGTGTATTCGGCAAAATGCTCCGAGCTTTCGGTCACGAAATAGCCGAGCCGGGTCAGCATCTCATAGCGGACCTTGTTCGGGCAGCGCGGGTTCCAGCCGGGCTTCGGTGCACGCCCCTCGCGATAGGCCCGTACGAGATCGGGATAGAGATCACGATAGGAACCGTCCGCCTGGCGATGCTCGAACTTCAGGTAGAAGGCCATATGGTTGATACCGGCCGAGCGGTAGCGGATTTCGTTATAGGGAATGTCGAGATCCTTCGCCAGCTCCATCGCCGTGCCCTGCACGGAATGGCAAAGGCCGACCTGCTTAATGGTCGGGTATTTCTCGGCAATCGCCCAGGTGTTGATCGCCATCGGGTTGACGTATTGCAGCATGACCGCCTCGGGGCAGACGGCGAGCATGTCCTCGCAGATCTTCCAGAGATGCGGCACGGTTCTAAGCCCGCGCATGATGCCGCCGACGCCGAGCGTGTCGGCGATGGTCTGGCGCAGGCCATATTTCTTCGGCACTTCGAAATCGGTCACGGTGCAGGGCTCGTAACCGCCGATCTGGAAGGCAACCACGACAAAATCGGCACCATCCAGAGCCTGACGCTGATCGGTGAAGGTCTCGACAACAGCCGATGCGCCAATTGTCGACGCCAGTTTGCGGGCAACGACGGCGCTTTCTTCCAGCCGCTGCGGATTGAGATCCATCAGCGCAATTTTCGCGCCGGTCAGTGCCGGGCGCTGCAAAACGTCGCCGATGATGTTCTTCATGAAAACCGTCGAACCGGCGCCAACGAAAGTGATCTTGGGATTGCCTGCCATGTAGAAGTCTCCTGAATGCTTATGAAGCTACCTCGAACGCCGCCTTGACGAGGCGTTCGGTGTAAGCGGTCTTGGGATGGGAAAGAACGTCGTCGACCGGCCCCTCTTCCATGATCTTGCCGTGCTGCATGACAATGATGCGATGGCAAAGGGCGCGGACGACCTTGAGGTCGTGGGAGATGAAAAGATAACTCAGGCCCCGTTCGTCCTGCAGCTTGCGCAGGAGATCGATGATCTGTGCCTGGACGGAGAGATCGAGCGCCGAGGTCGGCTCATCGAGCAGGATGAATTCCGGTTCGAGCGCGATGGCCCGCGCAATGGCGATGCGCTGGCGCTGGCCGCCGGAGAATTCGTGCGGAAAGCGCGACAGGATATTCGAGGGCATGCCGGCGCTGACCAGTGCTTCCTTCACCCGCTCCAGCCGCTCCGCCCTGTGGGCGCCGATATTGTTGACCACCAGCCCCTCGGCGATGATCTGGCCAATCGGCATGCGCGGATTGAGCGAGGAGAAAGGATCTTGGAAAACGATCTGCATGCGCGAGCGCAAGGGTCGCATCTCGGCCCGCGAGCGGCCGTGGATCGCCTGCCGATCGAAATAGATCTCGCCGCTATCGGCATCGATCAGCCGCAGCAGCGCCTGGCCGAAAGTGGTCTTGCCGGAGCCGGATTCGCCGACGAGCCCCAATGTCTCGTGGCGGCGAAGCTTCAGGCTCAGGCCATCGACCGCGACCAGCTCGCGCATGTCCGGCTTGAGGAAGGTGCCGTGGCGCAGCATGAAAGCGACCTTGACGGATTTGCCTTCAAGGATGGTGTCGCTGTCCGGCGGCAACGGTTTCGCCTGTCCCCGCGGCTCGGAGGCAAGCAGATGTTGCGTATAGGGATGCTGCGGACGGGCGAAGAGTTCTTCCGTCGTATTGTGCTCGCGCATCTCGCCATGTTGCATGACGTAGACATAGTCGGAAAACTGCCGGACCACGGTCAGGTCATGGGTGATCAAAATCACCGCCATGCCGAGCTGCTTCTGGAGGTTGCGGATCAGGTTCAGGATCTGAGCTTGCACAGTAACGTCAAGCGCTGTCGTTGGCTCGTCGGCGATCAGCACATCCGGATCATTGGCGAGCGCCATGGCGATCATCACACGCTGGCGCTGGCCGCCGGAGAGCTGATGCGGATATTGCTTCAGCCGTGCCCCCGGATCGGGAATCTGCACCTGCTGCAACAGCGCCAAAGCCCGCCTCTCCGCTTCGCGGCGGCCGATCTTGCGATGGACGCGGATCGCCTCGACGATCTGGCTGCCGATCGTGTAGATCGGGTTCAGAGAGCTCATCGGCTCCTGGAAGATCATCGAGATGCGGTCGCCTCGCAGTTGCCGGCGGGCGCGTTCGGAAAATTTCAGCACATTCTTGCCGTCATAGCTGACTGTGGATTTCTCCGACACGACGGCGCGTTTGGTAAGCAGCCCCATCACCGTGCGCGCGGTCACCGATTTCCCCGAGCCGGATTCACCGACAATCGCGATAGTTTCGCCCCGATAAAGCTGGAAGGAGATATCCTTGACGGCGTCGACGATGCCATCTTCGACCTTGAATTTGACGGCAACGTTGCGGGCATCGATGACGGGCGGCACGGTCTTGTTGGCCGCATCAAGCCTGATATTGGGGGCAAAGGGATTGACGAGTGCGAGAGCCATGGTTCGTCTCCTCTCAATAGGGATCGATAGCGTCACGCAGACCGTCGCCAAGTGCATTGAACGCGAAGACGGTGACGAGCACGAAGGCGACGGGCGACAGGATCCAGGGATAGGAGCCGATGACCGAATAGGTGGACGTATCCTGCAGCATCAGCCCCCAGGAGATCAGTGGCGGCTTGACCGCAAAGCCAAGGAAGCCAAGGAAGGATTCGAGCAGCACGACGCTCGGAATAGCCAGCGTCACGGTGACGATGACATGGCTCATCACGTTCGGGAAAATGTGCTGCAGGATGATGCGCCAGTCCGTCGCCCCGACCGCCATGGCGGCACGCACATAGTCGATCCGCGCCAGGGCCAAAGTCTTGCCGCGCACTTCGCGCGACATCTGCGCCCAGCCGAGTGCCGACATCACGATGATGACGAAGGCAAGGAAGACGTTGGTCGGCGCGGTCACGGGGATCAACGAGGTCAGCGCCAGATAGAGCGGCAATTGCGGAAAGGCCAGCACCAGCTCGACGAAACGCTGAATCCAGGCGTCGAGCGTGCCGCCGAAATAGCCGGAGACCATGCCGACGGTGGTGCCGACGATGGTGACAATGGCAACCACAGTCAGCGCGATCATCAGCGAGATGCGAGAGCCATAAATGGCGCGTGACAGTACATCGCGGCCAAATTTGTCCGTGCCGAGGAAATGCACCGGCTGGCCATCGACAGAGCCGAAGAGGTGGCGGTTGCCGGGGATCAAGCCAAACAGCTCATAGGGCGCGCCCTTGACGAAAAAGCCGAGCAGGCGCGGATTGTTGTAGTCCGGCCCGACCACCGGCTGAAAGGTGACCGGATCAAGCTCATCGGTTTCGGCAAGCGCATAGACACGCGGCTGGAAGACGAAATTGCCGTCCTTGTCGTGGAAGCTGATCACCTGCGGCGGCGCAAAGCCGGTATCGGTCGCCTTGGGATCATCAGGGGCGATGAATTCGGCGAAGAGCGACATCAGCAGCAAGAGGATGACGAGGATCAAACCGCCCATGCCTGTCCAGGAGCGCTTCAGGCGACGCCAGACAAGTGCGATGTAGCTCTCGTTGCCGCTTTTCGGCTTGATCTTGTTGTCATCGAGCGGCGGCGCGGATGTGCTGAAGGCGAGCATCAGTGGATCCCTCCCTGTTGGCGGACGCGGGGATCGAGCAGGGCAAGCAGCATGTCGGCGATGATATTGCCGACGATCAGCGTTGCCGACAGCACCATCATGAAGGTGGCGGTGACATAGACGTCGCCGACCGCCATGGAGCCGACGATTGCCGGCCCTACGGTCGGCAGCGCGAAAATGATGGCGGTTTCGATCTCGCCGGTCAGCATGTAGGGCAATACGACGCCCTGATACATGACAAGCGGATGCAAGGCATTCGGCACCGCATGGCGCATGACGACGGCGCCGCCGGAGAGGCCTTTGGCTCGAGCGGTCTCGACATATTGGGCATTCAGCGTGTCGAGCAGATTGCCGCGCATGACCCGCATATTGTAGGCGAGCCCGCCGAAAGTGGCGATCGCCACGACCGGCCAGACATGCTTGACCAGATCGACGAACTTGGCCCAGGACCACGGCGCACCGCCATATTGCGGCGAATAGAAGCTGCCGATTTCCGAGACGTTGAGCTGGAAGACGAGGATATAAACGATGATCAGCGCCATCAGGAAGCGCGGCACCGTCATGCCGAGAAATGAGATGCCGGAAAGCAGGCTGTCGATCCAGCTATATTGCCGCGTGGCCGCCCATATGCCGAAGCCGATGCCGAGAACGGAAGCGAAGAGATGGCAAACGAGCGCGAGCGCTAGGGTCCGTGGCAGGCGCTCGCCGACGACATCGGCGACCGGCTTGTTGTAGAACATGCTGTAGCCGAAATCACCCTTGGTGACGATGCCTCCGATCCAGTTGAAATATTGAACGACCAGCGGCTTATCGAGCCCGTGTTCGCGACGGTAGATTTGCGCCTGTTCATCTGCCTGGGCGAAGGACGCACCGCCCTGGTTCATCAACTGCGAGCGGATGAAATCTGCATAGTCTCCAGGCGGGGCCTGGATGATCGCAAAAGTCACCACGCTCAAGATGACGAGCACGGGGATGGCAGAGGCTATGCGCACGAGCAGGAATCGCAACATGGGACGGTTCGCTTCTCTTCTTGCCGCCGGTGGTCTGCATCCCCTTGGGATAGCACGGACCGGCTGGGTTTACCGTTGCCCGGCTGCACCGCGATGCAGCCGGAATTCTTAAGTCGTAGCGGCATCCGGCCCAGCGGCCGGATGCCATGCTCCGTTAGTTGATCGGGCCAGCGCTGCCCGGCGCGCCCGGAAGCTGCTCGGGGAACAGCTCGTATTTGCCTTGCTTATCGGCCGCGACCCACAGGCGTTCACGGATGATGGAGTCTTCAGCCCAGTTGAACATGAAGATCGGCGTGCCCGGAGGAACGTTCGAGAAGCGCTTGTTGATGATGAGCGCGCCCGGATATTCCGTCAGACCGATATTGTAGAGATGCTCGGTCGAGAGTTTCTGGTACTGCTTCATCAAAGCCACGCGCTCGTCGCTGTTCTGCGATGTCGTGAACTTGCTGACGACATCGACCATCTCCTTTTCGAAGGGCATCAGGTCCAACTGGCCACTTTCGGGCGCGCGATGGTTCCAACTCGTGCGCGGGCCGACAGGAGCGAGCTGTTCGGTGTTCTGCACGACGGAGGCCAGCTCCGTGGTGTTGCGCCGGACCATCCAATCAAAGCGGCCGCTATAATTGGCGTCATCGCGCTTCGGTCCATCAAGTGCATTGATGATCACGCGAAGCCCGAGCTTTTCCATCTGGCCCACGACGCCCTCGGCAAGACTCTTGTCCGTCGTGTAGTCATTGTTGACGAGAAGCGTGATCTCGACATCCTTGCCGCCGGCCGTACCGGCCGGGAAGTTGACGATGCCGTCTCCATCCGTGTCCTTGAGGCCCGCCTTGGCAAGCAGCTCCTTGGCGCCCTTCAGATCGAACGGGTAGTAGACCGTCGAGTTGCGATCGTAGAAGCTGGTGCCCGAGGACAGGCCGCCGGGGTAGATCGCGGTGAACGGTCCCTTGACCAAGGAGTCACCGATTGCCTTGCGATCGAGCGCCATGGAGACGGCCTTGCGGAAATCCTCGTTGCGGTTCAGCTCGCGGATGGCCTGACCGCGTGGGTCCGGGTTGCCCCAGCCATTGGCGGAGAAGTTCATCTGCAGGTTATAGCCGATGAGGCGCGGACCGAAGGCGAGACGCGCCGGGGCGTCCGGCTGGGCAGCGCGCTTCAGCGAAGCGACGAAGTTTTCCGGCTGCTCCAGATTGGAGAGGTCGCCGGAGCCGGCAACCGCCTGCACGTCGCGGTCCGCCCAGGTCGAAAGCTTGTAGTGCAGCTCGTTGAGATAAGGCAGTTGATTGCCCTTCTCGTCGACCTTCCAGTAATAGGGATTGCGGCGCAGGACGATAATGTCATCGGACCGGTACTCGACCGGCACCCAGGCACCCATGACCGGTATGTTCATATATTCCGGCGGGAAGGCATTCTTGAACTGGTCGTAGGTGTTCTTCGAATATTTCGGATGCTGCGGCTTCAGAATATGCGACGGCCCTGGGCAGAAATTGGGATAGGCCATCGTGTAGAGATATTGTTTCGGGAAGGCATCCTTGAAGGTCCACTCGATCGTATAGTCGTCGATCTTCTTGAGGGTCGTCCCCTCGCCGAAAGCTTCCGGCGATGCGCCGCCACCGAGCGGCGAGACGTTCGGGTCGATGACTTCATCTTCCCAATAAAACATGATGTCGTCGGCATTGAAGGGAACGCCATCGGACCATTTCGCGCCTTCGACGAGATGCATGGTGAGCTTATGACCGTCCGGCGACCAATCCCAGCTCTTGGCAAGGTTCGGCAGCGGTTCGGTATCCTTCGCCTCGACCTGGAACAGCGGCGCGGTGCGCGTCAGGCACTCGGAGAGGCCGATATCGATGCCGCCCCACCCTTGCGTCTGGCCGGCACCATAATTCCATCCTTCCGGCCGTCCGCCGATGACGTGACGCAGCGTGTCGCCATAGACCCCGACGCCGTCAGGCATGTTGCCGGTTTTGAAGACGAGCGGTTCCTTAGGCAGGCGATCCTTGACTGGCGGCAACTTGCCGGTCTTTACGAATTTGTCGGTAACCCAGGCCGGCTCGTGGTATTCCGGCAGCGCCTTGAACTCCAGGATGGAGTCGCGTGCCACATATTTGATCTTGCCTTCGGCCGGGAAGACCGGCGGTACGGGCGGTACAGTCGGTTCGGATGCATAGGCGCTCATGGCGATCGCGGATGTGGCAATCGTCAACGCCGCAAGAAAGCTTATCGGTCGAAAATGTCTCATCGTTTTCTCTCTCCCGTTATCGCGAGCGCCCCGCGGGTACGCCGCACTCCTCCATTGAACGGGTGCCGGCTGGCGTGCTGACGGGTCTCCTCCTGAAAGTCCCGCTGCAGCCAACCAGTCCCGAATGCCCAGTCCTTAACCAGCCTGCTTCATGGCTGCTTTTTCCGCTCGTAGCTCCTCGATCGAGCGTACGTTGCGGCTGGCCGCACCCTTCCAGTCGCGGGTCTTCACCTTGCCGCGCGATAGGCGATCCTTCGCCCCTTCGACCGCATGTGCGTATTGCGGCAGCCAGCGAGCCTCGGCCACGATCATTTCGTCGACCATCTGCCAGACCTCTTCCGGCGTCGATACGGCGCCGACCAACGGATCGTGCAGGACGGCGAGTTTCAGCAAATCGAGATCGCCGCTGACGGCGGCATGAACCGACATGCGCTGGACGTTGATCGAGGAAATGCAGGTCGCGGCGCAGGCTTCCGGCAGCGTGATGCCAGCCACCATGTTGATGCCGAAGCGATCGACGAAGCCGGGCGATTCAATGATGGCGTCCGCGGGCAGATTGGTGATGACACCGTTGTTCTTGACGTTGAAATGGCCGCGATAGACGCGATTGGTCTCCAGCGCCTCGAGAATATGGCTCGCATGCTCGTTCGAGCGCTTGGCCGGATCGATAGGCTTCGAGGCGCTTTCGAGGATCTGCGGGAATTCCGTCTCGAACCAGTTGCGAGTCTCGGTCGAATGGCGGAGATAGCCGCCGGTCTCGCCGTGGATCCAGTCGGACATGTCGATCCACTTGTTGATCTCGTCCGGCCGCTTGCGATACCAGGGTAGGTATTCCGAGAGATGTCCATTGCTTTCAGTGGAATAGACGCCGAAGCGCTTCAGCACGTCGATGCGCAACTTCTCCTGCTGCGAATAGACCGGATGCGCTTCGAAAGCGGCGACCAGCTCGTCTTTGCCGATCTTGCGGCCGTTGAGACGCAGATCGACGAACCAGGTCTGGTGATTGATGCCCGAGCAGATGTAGTCGAGCTCCGACTTGTCCTTGGCGCCGAGAACTTCGGCGATCTGCTCAGCCCCATGCTGGACGCCATGGCAGAGGCCGATCGTATCGACCTTGCCGTATTCGATCGCAGCCCAAGTATTCATCGCCATTGGGTTGGCATAATTCAGGAACTTCGCGCCGCTTTCAGCGACCTCGCGAATGTCCTTGCAGAAGTCGAGAATGACGGGGATGTTGCGCTGGCCGTAAAGAATGCCCCCGGCGCAGATCGTGTCGCCGACGCATTGGTCGATACCGTATTTCAAGGGGATGCGGATATCTTCGGCATAGGCTTCCAGCCCGCCGACGCGCACGCAACTGATGACGTAGCGCGCACCATCCAGCGCCTTGCGCCGTTCCGTCGTGGCAGTCACCTTGGTCGGCAACTTGTTCGCTTCGACGATCCGGTCGAGGATCGCTTTGATCATCGTGAGATTGTGCTCGCTGACATCGGTCAACGCGAATTCGACATCCCGGAACTCCGGCACGCAGAGAATGTCGGTGAACAGTTTTTTCGTGAAGCCGACGCTGCCTGCGCCGATAATGGCGATTTTGAAACTCATGATCCTCACCTTGAAGTCGGTCGAACAATCAGCAGCGGAGAAGAGGATGGTGTTTTCATCCCATGATCGCACAGACAGCGCGACATAGTAAAATCAACACTTTCTCCTCCTCCTGCCGGTCCTCATCGGCAGGTGCATGCTGTTTTCTGAGCGGAATTATGCCTATAATCATCTGGCCGACCAGAGAACTATTATGCTTTCAAGGGTAATTTTGTGCTGCAAGATTTGATCGCCAACGGACAGACCATGCGGACTGTCTCATTGCCGCGCGGACGCCACCGGCTGCACGCTATGCCGACCAGCGCCGGCTACGAAATAAGGGACAACGAGCTTTACGATTGGGATGGACGCGGGCGCGGCCAGACGCCGTTTACGGTGCTGCAGCATACGATCGGCGGCAGTGGCCGGCTGCGCTATGAAAACCGCAATTATCGTCTCAGCGCCGGTGATACGCTAATGGTGCTGGTGCCACACAATCATCGTTACTGGTTGGAAAAAGGTGAACGCTGGGAATATTTCTGGATATCGATGAACGGTGAGGAGGCGCTGCGCATCCATCGCCTCATTCTGGATGCCGCAGGGCCACTCTTGAAACTGCAGCAATCGACGATCGATCATCTTGCCGATTGCAGCCTGCGGCTGGTCCGGGGTGCGACTACACCGGCTTCTGCTTCCGCGGTTGCCTACGAAGCCGCAATGGCGCTTTATGACGATGTCTTCGGTTCGCATGGCGTCGCCGCCGACCGGTCTGCCATGCAGACGGTGATCGATTATATCGACGCCAATCTCGACAAGCCCTTGCCGGTCGCCGAACTTGCCAGGGTCAGCGGCCTCAGCCGCGCTCATTTCTCCCGCGTCTTCGCCGACAGCGAAGGCCTGCCGCCGGCGGAATTCGTCCTGCAGCAGCGCATGCAACGGGCCGCCAAGCTCTTGACCAAGGCGGCCTTCATTCCGGTCAAGGAGGTGGCGATCATGTCAGGCTTCGACGATGCCAATTATTTCTCAAAAGCCTTCCGGCGCACCTACGGGATCAACCCCACGGAGTTCCGCACCACCGGCATGTACGCGGCAGTGCGGAGCCCTGGGGAGGAAAGCAAGAATACGCGGACGAGATGATCCGGCTACGCGGAATGCGGATGCAGATCGTCGTTACGAGGCGTTTCCAGCCGCACCAGCTTCCCTTCTTCCGCCTTGTAGAAATATTGGCTCGCGACCAACCAGCCCTTTAACGGACGCAGCGGCGGGATGCAGGTGAGCAGCATGAACGGCAGCGTCGTAAACGCATGCACCCAATAGGGAGCCTCGAAGGCGACTTCGAGCCACACGGCAAGAGCGACGCTTGGAATGCAGGCGAAGCAGATGACGAAGAAGGCCGGGCCATCGGCCGGATCGGCAAAGGAATAGTCGAGGCCGCAGACTTCGCAGGACGGCCGGAGCGTCAGGAAACCCTTGAACATATGACCTTGCCCGCAGCGCGGGCAGTGGCCGCGCAAACCGGTTTGAAGCGGGGGAATAGGCGGCCATGCGTCTTCGGATGACATCGTTTTGTCCCTTCCAAGAATGGGGCATTCGCTGGAGAGCGTAGTGCCCGAGAACCTCGCAGGCGAAGCGCCCCATGCGGATCGTCTCGAAGCTGGGCGGCGCCGCCGGCGGCCTTCAAGCCACCCCGCCGTCCGTTGAAAGATGTATGGCACCAAATACATACATTGTCAATTATTGTATGTATATTGTTCGAGAGATATATGCAGGCGCGGCAATTTGTCCGATCAAATGACGAGCGCAGAAGCGGCCGGCGTCTCTGCCAGCAAATCGGCGACAATGCCAAGGCTCTGGCGCAGATGTTCGCGATCTTGCGCGCCGCCGAGCCCGAGGCGAACCGCCTCCGGCGCCGGACCAAGGGCAAAGGCATCGCTCGCGACGACGCCAATCCCCGCAGAGCGCAGCCGCGCCGTGATTTCGCCGCGCGACCATGCGGGCGACAGCCGCAGCCAGGCATGAAAACCTTCGGGATCGGCGAGAAGATCGGCTGGCAGCAGTTCCGCCGCAATTGCTTGGCGTGCCCTAGCCTCTCGGCGGATCGCCGCCAGCACGGCCTCTGCCGTCCCGTCTTCGATCCAGCGGCTGGCGATCGCAGCCGATAGCGGCGAGGCCATGCCGGAAGTGGCGCGGATGATGCCGGCAAGCCTGGTCGCTGCACGCAGATCCGGCACGGCAAGATAGGCGATGCGCAATGCGGGCGACAGGCACTTGGCAAGGCCGGCGATATGATAGACACGCTCTGGCGCAAGCGCCGCCAGCGGCGTGACCGGTTGCGTCGGCAGCGCACCATAGGCATCGTCCTCGATGACAGCGACATCGTAACGGGCGGCGATGTCGAGGATGGCCTTCCGCCGTGACAACGGCAGAGTGATCGTCGTTGGATTGTTGATGGTTGGATTGCAATAAAGCGCCTTGGGGCGCCTGCTAGCGCAGACTTGCTCAAAATCCTCTGGAATCAAGCCGTTATCGTCGGTTTCTATGCCAGCAACGGTCAGCCGCGAGTGCGCTGCGACCGAGAGAAAGCCCGGATATGTCAACGCCTCGGCGCAGACCGTGTCACCTGGAGCGGTCAGCATGCGGGTGATCGCGAGCAGCGCGCCCTGAGCCCCAGGGCAGACGAGAATGCGTTCCGGCCCGATATCAGGCAGCCGGCTTGTGAGCCATTCCGCTCCGGCCTCGCGATCACGGGCAGCGCCGCCGGGTTGTTGGTAGCGCAGCAGCAGGTCCAGCCCATCGCTGATTTCCAGCCCGCTGATTCCCTGCCACATCCGCGCCGTCAGGGCTTCGTCGTCGAAGCGCGGCGGCAGGTTCATGCTCATATCGACCAGCCCGGCGGGGATGGTCTTTTGTCGCTGCGGCGGCACTGCCCGGCCCTGGCTAACATAAGTCCCCTGCCCGATCCGCCCTTCCACGAGACCTCGTTTGCGCGCTTCGGCGTAGGCGCGGGTGACGGTGGTGAAATCGATGCCGAGCGCTTCAGCCAGCGCTCGCTGCGGCGGCAGGCGCGTACCGGTTGCTAGACGGCCGGCACGGATGTCGGCCTGCAAGGCATCGGCGATCGCCAGATAGACCGGTCCCGCCGCCCTGCTGATGGAGGGGGTCCAGAAGGACGTCGCCTGATCATCGCTCATGTCGGTACCTCCAGAGGAATGTATGCATATTGTATGGTTTTTTGGATTGCAAGCAAGAGCGAGGCCGCCGGGAAACGCCAATCCGATATCCGATTTCGTTGCACCGTCGCGAGAGGCCTGTATAGATATCGCCCGGCTGCGACCATGCTTCGCATCGCAACCACGCCTTTTTCCAAGCAATACGCGTTCGTCCAGGCTGCGACGGGCTCCATCGATAGGAATGAACATGCGTTCTGTTGTCGCTTTCAACGAATCCTGGACCTTTCAGGAAGGGTTCTCGCTTGCCGAAGTTGGCCGCCGTCAGGAGGGACAATCGGTCACCCTGCCGCACACCGCGGTCGAGCTGCCGTTCAATTATTTCGACGAGAAATCCTATCAGCGCGCCTTCACCTACCAGAAGATTTTGCCCTGGAGCGCCGATTTCGTCGGGCGTGAAGTGTCGCTGGTGTTCGATGCTACCATGGCGGATGCGGTCGTTTATCTCAACGGCGAGGCAATCGTTGCCCACAAGGACGGTTACACGCCTTTCGAAGCGCGCCTGACCGACCGCCTGAAGCAGGGCGACAACCTCCTTACCGTCAAGATCGACGGCAGCGAAAATCCGGAAATCCCGCCCTTCGGTGGCCGCATCGATTATCTCACCTATGCCGGCATCTACCGCGATGTCTGGCTGAAGGTCGCAGCCCCCGTCTCGATCGCCAACGTCAAGGTTGAGACCGGCAATGTGCTTGCGGCCGCAAAATCTGCTACCGTTCGCTGCGATATCACCAATCCGCAAGGACTCGCCTTCAACGGCACTGTGACGGCCAGCCTTCGCGCGCCTGATGGCACCGTGCTGGCCTCGACTGTCGCCGAGACCTCGGGCAGCAGCGTCACCTTCACCTTCGACAATCTGACCGGCATCTCGCTGTGGGAACTCGACAACCCCGCGCTCTATACGATCGATGCCGAACTGAAGACCGACCATGGGTCGGACCGGTATACGGCGAATTTCGGCTTCCGCACGGCCGCGTTCACTGCCGAAGGTTTTCTGCTCAACGGCCGTAAGCTGAAGCTGCGCGGCCTCAATCGTCACCAGGCCTTCCCCTATGCCGGCTATGCCATAGGGCGCTCCGCACAGGAGCGTGACGCCGAACTCATGAAGCATGCGTTGAAGTGCAACGTTGTACGCACGTCGCACTATCCGCAATCGCCCTGGTTTCTCGATCATTGCGACCGCATCGGTCTTCTGGTCTTCGAAGAAATTCCCGGCTGGCAACATATCGGCGGCGAAGCGTGGAAACAGGAATCGATCCGCAACGTCCGCCGCATGATCGAACGCGACTGGAACCATCCCTCGATCATCATCTGGGGCGTGCGCATCAACGAATCGCAGGATTCCCACGATTTTTACGTCGAGACCAACAGGCTTGCGCGCGAGCTTGATCCGACCCGCCAGACCGGCGGCGTGCGCTACATCACCGAAAGCGAAATGCTCGAAGACGTCTATACGATGAACGACTTCATCCTCGGCAACGAGGAATTGCCGGGCTCCAATCGGCCGCGCACGCCTCTCCGGCCGCAGCAGGAGAATACCGGCCTCTCGCAGAATGTGTCCTATCTGATCACCGAGTTCGGCGGCCACATGTATCCGACGAAGATCTACGATCAGGAACAGCGCCAGGCCGAGCATGTGCGCCGGCATCTGGAAGTGCTGAACGCAGCCTATGGCGATCCGTCGATCTCCGGCGCCATCGGCTGGTGCATGTTCGACTACAACACCCACAGCGATTTCGGCTCCGGCGACCGCATCTGCTATCACGGCGTCATGGACATGTTCCGCGAGCCGAAATTCGCGGCCTATGCTTATATCAGCCAGTGCGAGCCTTCCGACGAAGTCGTGATGAAGCCGGTGACCCAATGGGCACGCGGCGAGCGGAATATAGGCGGCGTGCTGCCGCTGATCGTGCTCACCAATTGCGAAGAAATCGAGCTGCGCTACGGCTCGCTCGTCAAACGTATCGGCCCGGACCGCGAGAATTTCCCGCATTTGCCGCATCCGCCCGTCGTCTTCGACCATCGCCATTTCACCAAGGACGAACTGGGCGTCTGGGGCATGGAATGGGAGGATGCACATTTCACCGGGTTCATTGGCGGCAAGGCTGTGACAACGCTTCACATGGTCGCCGATCCCCTTCCGACAACGCTGGAGGTGAAGGCCGATAGCCTGACGCTTCGCGCCGGTGATCGCGACACGACGCGTGTCATCATCCGCGCACTCGATCAGGTAGGCTCCCGCCTGCCCTTCCTCAACGATGTCGCAACGGTAGAGGTCACCGGCCCTGCAAAGGTCATTGGCCCGAAAACGATGGCCTTCCAGGGAGGCACCACCGGATTCTGGCTACAAGCGGCCGGCGAAGCCGGAGCAATCACCGTCGAAATTTCGTCCCCGCGCTTTGCCACGCAAACGATAAAGCTGACGGCGGAGTGATCGGCTGAAATGGTAGCTCAGGCGATGGCGGGATAGCCCAACGCGATTGCCTGTCGCTCCAGCTCGGCCAGCGGCTCATAGTCGGCGTCGCCGAGCACCTCAAAGCGCCGCAACGACAATGTATCTCGGAGATCCGTAAGCGTGGGCTCGCTTGCGATGTCTGCGAGAATTTGGCGCAGCAGCGTCAATTCTTCCGCCGACGTTTCATAGCCCGTGATGAATGGCAAGCCCGGTCCGCTGGCCGTTTCCGCCAGAATACGGACATCGGCGACACGGTCGGGATCGAAGCGTTTGGCGTTGCCGAACGTGATGCAATCGATGGCGGCGACATCGGCTCTGCCCGCAGTCACGGCATCGATGCTGAGCAGATGCCCGCCGGTTTCGATAACCCGGTTGAAGAAGCGGCCTCTTTCAGCGCGCGGCGCGATAGCGGCGCGAAAGAGATTGGTGCCGGAATTGCTGCCGGGATCATTGATGGCAGCGGTCAGCCCGCGGAGATCGGCAAGCGACTCTGCTGGCGAATCTTTACGAACGATGATGAAGCTGCGCATCGACGGGCCATCGCAGCCCGGCAGCTCATAGACGGGCGTCGCGGCGAGTTGCACCTTACCTCGCAGGCGTTTGACATAGGGAAAGCCGCAGGTCTGCGCCAGCAGAAGGCCGGGCTGCACCCAAGCTTCGTCATGCGTGATGCCCTTCTCCAAAGTCTCGGGAACATCGACCACGCCTGCCTTGCGCAGCCGGTCGCGGATATAGGCCCATAGAGCGTCCGTCGCGGTAACGAGCGGCGGTTGACCGGCATACATGGCAATGTTGCTGAGGCGCATGAGGGAAAAATCTCTAGAGATCGGCGGGTCTTGCCGATCCCATTACACCGCTCCGGATGCGCGCGCATCCAGGAAAGTGCAGATTTCATCGCGACCTGTGAGCGCGTATTGCGCCCAAATCAGTTTCAATGCCTGCGCACCACAGCCCTGGGAGGTGCGGCTTGTGGCTGGGCAAAATATCTCTCCGCATCGGCATCATTGATGTCGGGTCTGACATCTTCGAGCGTCTGCAGAACTTTCGCGCGGAGCCACGCATCGTGGGCATCACTGCTAATGACAAAGTCGAGTGGCAGAGCCCCCTCATTCGCCGTGCGGGTCAGCAGGATACGGATGGCATCCGATACCGTTAAACCCGCGCCTTCAAGAACGGCCGTCGCGCGTTCCATGATTTCGGCGTCGATTCGCATCTGAACCAATGCATTCCGTGCCATTTCAGCCTCCTTTGGCTGCGGGACAATATAATGCCTACGAAAGACATCTCCCAGTGGCCGAACATGCATTCAAAAAGTCGGCGCATGCACTGTCACTGGTTCCGTAGTAGCAACACGTTGCTGCGTTTCCACCGCCGGCGGGGGAAATTGTCCCTCGAACAGGCGCTGGATGGCGGCAGTGCTCCGGTCGTTGCGCGGCAGGACCAGTTTATGTGCCAGCAATTCCTCATCGATAATCGCCTGCATGCCTGTCGTGAAATTGCATAGGCTGAATTGAGCCGCATGCGCGCGCAGCACGTCCGGGCGGAACACATGCTCATTGTCTTCGAAATTATGCACCGCGTCGATCAGTGCCTTTTCGGATTGCTCTCCGAACAATATACCGCTGACGCCTGGAATAACCGTTTCCAGCGCGCCGCCGCTGCCGAAGGCGATGACGGGGCGGCCGCTGGCCATGGCCTCAACCGGAACGATGCCGAAATCCTCTTCGCCGGGGAAAATCAACGCGCGACAACGCGCCAGCTTCTCCTTCAGCACCGAGAACGGCGCGCGGCCGAGGAAGGTAATCGTCGGTCCGGCCAAACGTTTGAGTCTTTCCATTTCCTTGCCCTCGCCGATGATGACCAGATTGCGGTTCATCTTGGTAAAAGCCCGGACGGCGAGGTCGATCCGCTTGTAGGGAATAAGCTGGCCGGCGCAGAGGTAGAAGTCCTCGGTTGCCGCCGCCGGGGTGAAATCGTCCACGGAGACCGGCGGATAGAGCACCGTTGCCGGACGGCGGTAATATTTGCCGATACGGGCGCTGACGTGGTGGGAATTGGCGATGAAGCGATCGACGCGCAGGCTGGTATTGACGTCCCAGGACCGCAGCAGCGGCGCCAGCACCGGCAGCATCAGCCGCGAGGCGAAGCCGGCATTCGAGCGGTAGAAATGATAGTGGTCCCAGAGATAGCGCATCGGCGAGTGGCAATAGCAGACATGCGTCGCCTGCGGCGGCGGGATAATGCCCTTTGCCGGACCTGATTCGCTGGAGATGATCAGGTCGTAGCCGCTGAGATCGAAGCTTTCGAGTGCGAAGGGCATCAGCGGCAGTAGCGACTGGTAGCCTTTAATGGCGCCGGGGATGCGCTGCAGGAACGACGTCGTGACCTTGTGTCTCTTGATCTTTTCGGAAACGCGGCTCTCATCGTAGACGAGCGTGAAGATATCGGCATCCGGATACATGTCGCAGAGCGCTTCGACCACTTTCTCGCCGCCCCGCATCGACACCAGCCAATAATGAACGATCGCTACCCGCATATCCCTCTTCCTCCGCCGTTGGTCGAGACATCATTGTGCGGGCGGCGGGCAATGCGACAGAACCCACATCGGTCCTCTATCGCATCCAAATGGTTGAAGGTGATGACCAAAAGGTCTAGGCGGCCAAAAACAGTTTAAACTCAATGATATATTCGTTGCTACCCGAACGCTGAGCCCCGCCCATTCCTTCCTCAGAAGGGATTAGCCGTAACCCTACGGCAGGGGATTTACTCGAAAACCGTTCAAGGGATGATCTCAGTCCATAGCGCTGCGGCAGGTTGGCGGCGCGACCGACACGAAAACGAGATCGCGCCTCATGTTGACAGTTTCTGCTCTTCACGCACAAGCCCGCCGCAAAACACCGGGCACCGTCCTCAGCTTGTTCCTCGCTCTGGCACTTTCGGGAACCGCTTTCATCGACAAAGCCAGTGCGGCCTCGGACGATGTCTACCACATCAAGCCTCAGACGCGGATGAAGGTCGCGATCGTCGAATGGGTCGCCTCGACAGGCGAATATAAGGAATGGACGGCGCTGAACGGCGAATATGTCGTTTCTCAATCCGGAACGATTTCGATTCCGATGATCGGTGAGATGGCGGTCAACGACAAGACCACGGGCGATGTCTCCGCGGAGATCGGCGACCGGCTGAAGCAGATCACTGGTCTTGCCACCGCTCCCACGGCGTCCGTCGAAGTGGTGAAATATCCGATGATCTACGTCACCGGCTCGGTGGAGAAGCCGAGCGAGCTGGAATTCCGGCCGGGCATGACGGTCAAGCAGGCTGTCGCCATGGCCGGTGGTCGCGAACGCCGCTCCAATCCGACCGGCGAATATAACAATGCGCAACAGATCAGCTATGCCGGCGAGATCAACCGGATGGAGCTGCAATTGAAGCAGCTTGGTGCGCGGCGCGCCCGGTTGATGGCTGAGATGAACGATCAGACGACCATCGATTTTCCGCCGGAAATCAAGGCCGCACCCGAAGGTTCGGCGATCAAACAGATCATGACCAGCGAGATCGATGTGTTCAACGCCAGGGCCGAGGCGCTTCGCCAGCAGCTCCAATCTGCCGCCGAACTCGAAACCTTGCTGCGCAATGAGATCGACATCCTCGATGAGAAGATGGCGTCCCAGGACGAGCAGGTGAAGATCGCCCAGGATGAATTGCAAGACATTTCCAAGCTGGTCGACACCAAGATCCTCACCACCTCGCGCAAGACCTCTCTCGAACGCGTCGTCGCCGACATGCAGAGCGGCAAGCTCGATCTCGTCGTCGCCTCCATGCAAGCGAAGCAAAAATTGAGCGAGACCGAACGCGATGCGCTGAACCTCAAAGGGCAGCGCAAGACCGAAGCCGGGCAGCAATTGCAGGCAGCCGAAACCGAAATCGAAGACACGAAGCTGAAGCGCAACACAACGCTGCAACTGCTACAGATCGCTGGCGCTTCGCTGACTCGCTCCCAGAGCATGAAGGCGCTCGATCTCCAGCCGCTCGAATATTGGATCACCCGCGGAGGCGATGCGGGCTCTGAGGTGCCGGAAACGGCAGAGCTGCAGCCGGGCGATGTGCTGGATGTTCGCTACAACGTTTCCAGCAGCCTGGACGGCGAGATGCTGTCCTCTGTCGATCCCACGCAATCCCAATAACCACCAGCGAAGCAAGGTCGGGCGGATATATCATGGCAGTTCACGAGATTGGTAAAAGCGTACCCGGAGCTCAATCCGAGGCCAAGCGATCAAATGGAAGCGAATATATCTCCTTTCGCGATATTTGGCGGTTCCTGCAGCGGCATATGCTGATCTTCATCGCCTTCACGGCATTGGGGCTCGGCATTGGCGGGTTCTACGTGACGACCACGAAGCCGACCTATCTGGCAACGACGCGTCTGGTGATGGATCCGGAACAAGGGCGTATTGCATCCCAGGATGCCTTCAGCGGCACGGTCATCATCGAGGCCGCCGAGATCGCCAGCCAGGTTGAGATCGTCAAATCGGAGGCGATCGCCCGCGCGGTGATCGAGAAGCTCAATCTCAGCGAGGACCCGGAAATTGTCGGAGGGGTGTCCTGGCAGGGTGCTTTGCGTGACAAACTGCATAGCATTAGTGCCTATTTCACCCACAGCCACGACGACGACGACGTAAAGCCCGCCCCGACCGAGGACGATCTGATGCGCCGTACCATGGCGTCTTTTCTCTCCAGGGTCTCGGTCAACCGTGTCGGTCAATCCTACATTCTGGAAATCGGCTATAGCTCTACTGATCCGCGCAAGGCGGCACTAGCCGCCAACGCGATCGCCGCCGCCTATATCCGCACGGGGCTCTCCGAGCGCGCCTCGGCCGCACAGAGCGGCGCGAAATGGCTGGAGACGCGCCTGATCGAAGTGGGACGGCAGGCCCGCGAAGCCGCAATGAGCGTCGAAGAATTTCGCGCCAAGAACGGCATCATGGAGATCAGCACCTCCTCCTCGCTCGACCAGCAGCAATTGTCCGAAATCAGCAGCCAGGCACTGGCCGCCCGAGCGCAGACGGCCGCTGAATCCGCCAAGCTTGCGACCCTCAACCGGTTGATGGCCGGCGAGAAGGTCGAGGGCGATGTCGACGAAACGATCAACAATCCGCGTATACAGAAACTGCAGGAAGATCTCGGCGCCGCGACGACCAAGCTCAACAACCTGAGCAGCCGGTATGATGCCGGCAACCCGGCAATCACGGCCGCTCAGGATGAGATCGATCGGCTGAAGGGCGAGATGCAGAAGGAGTTTGCCCGTATCCAAGCGGTCTATCGCTCCAATCTGGAAGTGGCGCAAACCCGGGAGAAATTGCTGAACGACGAGCTGGCGTCGCTGACAGAAACCGGGACAGACAAAAACCTGGCGCGTGTCGAGCTCTCCGAAATGGAGAGCCGCGCAACGACCTACCGCCGCATGTATGAAAGCATCCTGCAGCAGTTGATCGGCGCGCTGCAGAAGGAATCCTTCCCGCTCGGCAACGCCCGCATCGTCACTGCTGCCGCCGTGCCGCTGACGAAGAATTGGCCGAAATCCTCAATCGTCGTTCCCTTCTCAGCCATGCTCGGCCTTGCCTTGGGACTTGGGATGGCGCTGCTGCGTGACGGCATGGATCGGCGCGTCAGCTCCAGCGAAAAGCTGCGGCGCGAACTCGGCATCACCTCGCTCGGCCATGTGCCCGTCTATGCCGGTCCGTCCTTCGTGCCCGGCCATATCGTGGGCGGAGGCGCGACATGGCGACGAACTATGTCACCGCTCCGATCTGTGCTCGACACGCCCTATTCGCAATTCTCCGAAGCTTTGCGCGGGGTAAAACATTCGGTCGACTCCGCCTTCCCGCCGAATGCTCCGATGGTGATCGGCATCACTTCGGTCGGCACTGGCGAAGGCAAGACGACGATCGCGACCAATCTCGCCCAGCTCTATCAAAACGAGGGCGCGTCCGTGGTGCTGGTCGACGCCGATTTCCTCAATGCCCGCCTCAGCGGCGTGGCAATGGAATCGGGCACGGATTTCGGCATGGAACTGCTGCGCATGACCGAAGTGCCGCGACGCTATTCCGTCGCGCATGAAAACGGCCTGTCCATCGCAACGATCGACCATGATCCGGAGACCGACAGACTGGCATCGCAGTCCTACGGTGCCGGCATTCCCGTCGTCACCGTCGACGAAACGGAGAAATCCGTCACCGCATTCCAGCGCTATGGCCATCTGCCGGCACTCAAGGCGGAAATCGATCTGCTGCGCCGGCGCTATAAGGTGGTCATCGTCGACATGTCGGCCTTTGAAGATTCCGCCGACACACGCGTCATCTGCAGCTATCTCGAAGGCATCGTCGTCGTTGTCGGCCATACCAATAAGATGACCGTGGAGCGGCTGTCCGACGCGCTTGCAAGCTTCGGCACGACGCCGATCAATATCCTCGGCATCATCGCCAACCGCAGCAGCGAAAAGCGCCGCCATGGCGAGCGCCGTCACTGGTGGCGCAAGCCGCAGGTTCGTGAAACCCGCTTTTCCGCCAAGCGGCTCGAAGGGCGTCCGCCTGGCCGTCCGCTCAAGCTGGTCGTCGGCATCGCCAGTGCCGGCCGGCGGGACATCCTGTCCTCGATCCTTCCGCATATTGCTCGCCAAACCCGCAAGCCGGACGAGGTGGTCGTCTGCCTCGCCTCGCCGGAGGACATCGATCCGAGCTGCCTGCGCGATCTCGATTTTCCGGTGCGCGTGCTGATTTCCGAACGCGGACTCTGCCGCCAGCGCAACCGCATCCTCGACAACATCCCGGATGCGGATGCCATCCTCTTCGTCGATGATGATTTCCTCATGACGCCGAATTATCTCGAGGAGACGGAACGGCTGTTCCAATTCCATCCCGACATCGTCATGTGCACCGGCACGGTGCTCGCCGACGGGATTGGCGGCCCTGGCATCTCCGTCCGCGACGGGCTGCGAATGGTCGAATCGAAAGGCCGCCGGCGGTCGGAAGCGACGGCACAGTTCCAATCGGTCTATAACGCCTATGGCTGCAACATGGCCGTCCGCACCACGATCATCAAAGCCGGCAATCTGCGCTTCGATGAAAACCTGCCCTTCTATGGCTGGC
Source organism: Martinezella paranaensis (assembly GCF_014200235.1). Classification (NCBI taxonomy): domain Bacteria; kingdom Pseudomonadati; phylum Pseudomonadota; class Alphaproteobacteria; order Hyphomicrobiales; family Rhizobiaceae; genus Martinezella; species Martinezella paranaensis. The sequence continues at coordinate 325,199 of NZ_JACHBI010000005.1, forward strand.
TCGAGGATGTGGATTTCAGCCGGATCGTCGCCCGCTACGGCCAGGTGGTCAGCGCCAAGCAGTTGGAAGGCGTGCATCTCGGCACGAAGGTTGGCCGCTCGGCCGGTGTCCGGCTTGGCTACTCGCAGATCGCCAATCCCATCTATCTCATGCGCAAGCGGACTATGAGCGTCCGTCACGCGTCGCTCCAGATCAGTCGCAACCTGATCGCCAACTTCGTCAAGTCCTGGCGGCCCGAGTCGTGGGTCGACCGCAAGGGCCGGCTGAAGGGCAATGCAATGGCCTGTGTCGATCTCTTGAAGGGCAGGCTCGCTCCGCAAAACGTTGAGACGCTGGAGTAATCTCGTGAACCCATCTCGTCCCGATCGGGTCGTCATCATCAACGATCGCTCCGTCAAGGTTGGCGGAGCATCGAACCTGGCGATCCTTTCTGCCGATCTTTTGCAACGCGCTGGAATTCCAGTCACTTATTTCGCCGGCGATGCCGCCGGCGACGATCCGCCAGCGTACGACACCATCAATCTCGCTGGTCTGCCGCTGACGCAACAGGGCCGTATCAGCGCCCTCACCGGCGGGCTTTACAGCAAGAGCGCCTATACCGCGCTACAGGATCTCATTGCCCGAAAGGACACGGCAGCCACGATCTACCATGTGCATGGATGGTCGAAGATCCTGTCACCGTCGATCTTTCGAGCGCTTTGGCCCGTGCGCGAGCGCGTCGTGCTGCATGCCCATGACTATTTCCTATCCTGCCCCAACGGCGGCTTTGCGAATTATCGAAAGAACGATGTGTGTCGTCTCACACCGATGTCGATGCAGTGCCTGACGACGCAGTGCGATAAGCGCGGCTATCACGAGAAGGTCTGGCGATCGGCGCGGCATGTGCTGCGCGAACATTTTTACCCGACCCGGCAAACGCCGGCCAATATCGTCATCGTGCACCAGCGCATGCGCGACTATTTCGACCGCAGCGGTATCGAAACAAACAATATCGAAATCATCCGCAATCCGGTTGAGCCCTTTCTAAAGCAGCCGATGAGTCCGTGGAATAAGCGCGACTTCTTCTTCGTCGGTCGGCTGGAGCCGGAAAAGGGATTCGAGGACGCCGCCATGGCGGCGCGGCTTGCCGGTATAAGCCTCCACGTCATCGGCGATGGCGCCGGCCGCGCGCTGCTAGAGCGCGACTACCCCGAGGTGGTCATCCACGGCTGGAAATCCAAGGAGGAGATGCGCGGCATCATCGGCAACGCCCGCGCGCTCGTCGTTTCCTCGCGTGTACCGGAACCTTTCGGGCTCGCGGCGCTGGAGGCGGTCACCAGCGGCATTCCGGTCATCCTCCCCGACGCGGCGCTTCTCGGCGACGAGATCGCCGAGCTTGGCTGCGGACTGACCTTTCAGAGCGGCAAGGTGGAAACGCTTGCTGGTGCGATGCGCCGGTTTGCGAGCGACAACATGCTGATCCGCCTGATGAGCGTCAACTGCATGCGCAGGTCTAGTGGTCTCGCCCATACGCCGGCTTCCTGGCGGGATGCGCTGATCACTCTCTACGATCGCATTCTCGAGCGTACGACAGCCTCCCTCGCCGTCGCAGATGATTATCCGGAAGCTGCTGAACAATCACCAATCGGGTAGTTGAGTAGACGAATTACCCGCTGACCTAGCCGTGCTTTCCCGGCTTTACGTCAATGGGACTAGGGCAATACCCGCAGGGTCAATTGTCAAGTTTGAGTGCAACTGGCAGCTTTGTCGAAGGGTTCGGAATGTCGAGAGGTTCCAAGAGATGCTGTCGGCTTTTGATGGCTTTGCTCATGATGAGCAATCGCTTCATGATTTGAAACAGACAGCTAGGCGCAGCCGCGCCAAGCGTGCCGTCGATATAGTGCTTTCGGTCGTGGGGTTGCTGTTTCTTGCTCCCGCGCTTCTTGTCATCGCCATCGCTCTGCTGTTGGTCGATGGCCGCCCCATCATCTACCGCCACACCCGCATCGGCCGAGAGGGCCGCACGTTCCAGTGCTTGAAATTCCGCTCCATGCGCAAGGATGCCGACAGGCGCCTGGCCGAACTGCTGGAGCGCGAGCCGGAGCGGAAGAGGGAATGGCTGGCCACTCAGAAGCTGATGAACGATCCGCGCGTGCACTGGCTTGGCAAATATCTGCGCATGAGCAGCGCCGATGAACTGCCGCAGCTCCTGAACGTGCTGCGCGGAGAGATGAGCCTGGTCGGGCCGCGCCCGGTGGTGGCCGCGGAACTCGAGCGCTACGGATCGCAACTCTACTGCTATCTGGCGCTGCAGCCCGGCATCACCGGCCTATGGCAGGTCAATCGCTGCGCCGACACCTCCTACGAGGAGCGCGTACAGTTCGATGTCGATTACTACCACACATGCTCATTCTGGACGGACGCCAACATTCTCTGGAAGACCGTCGGCGTCGTGCTGCTTGCCCGCAATGAAAAGGAACGACTCACCAAATGAAGAAGATGGCGACCGCAGCCCAGACAGCGAGACAAAACAATATCAGCAGCCAACGGAGCACGAATTTCCGGCGCGGAAAGCGCCCTTGCCCGGCTGTGGTGCGATCGGGATCGACGTCCTTCATAACCTGTTCTGCATGTTGTCTCATGACAGTTTACGAAAAACCCTCTGTTGGGCGGATACCAACCAAAAACATCCTTTTAGGCCCGGGCCGCAACTTACGCAACGTTAGGCCGTTCAACGCCAATTTGCTTGGTTTTTGGAGCGTTCCCCTTGGCGCAAGATTGTGTTCCGAATGGGAACAATACATGATTTATCTTAAGAAAATCTGGTTTTTCTTAAAGAAGTCCACTCAATATTGTGGGGTTGAGGCGGATTGGCTGTGGAAAAACCTGGGGTTTTCAACATCCTTTCGTCCGATTCAGGCGGTGCGGTGATGGACGCATTTCCCCTTCCCCCCTCACCTAAGGGCCGATTCGGCTTGCCGCGATGGCTCCGTCTGCGTTTGCCTTCCGTTATCGGCGATGGCGCCTCGACCTTGGGTTCGAAAATCGTCTCCCAGGTCGTGCAGCTCGTCGTTTTCCTCGTCGCAGCTCGCGTGCTGGAGTCGGCCGAATTCGGCCTCTATGCCTATAGCTCCGCCATCGTGATCCTGCTCGTCGTCGTTGCCGAGGGCGGATGGGGCGAGTTCATCATGAAAACGGAGTGCACACGGGACGAGCTCGACCAGGTCGGCACGATCTCGATCATCTCCGGGATCCTGATAACAGTCGTCGGCCTGTCGATTTCCGCGGTCGTCTGGCTTGTCTTCCATCAGCCCTGGGAAGGCATGCTGCTTTGCCTCTTCAGTTGCTGGTTTCTGCCCTCATCGCTTTCGGTCGTCTATGATGGGCTGCTGGTCGCAAGGGGGCAGTTGCGCAAGCAGGCGGCTATCCGTATTGCATCCGAGCTCACCGGCCTGGGCGTGACCATGCTCGGCCTGTGGATCGGCTGGAATATCTTCTCGCTCGTGGCGGGACGGCTTGCAACATTGCTCGTCGGCGTGTTCGCCTCCGCCATCGTCGCGCGGTGGTATCCAAAACTACGCCTGACCGTGCCGTTCGCGCGCGAAATCCTCGAATTCTCGCGCCATATTCTGGCAAACCGGCTTATCATCTTCCTGCGTTCCTATTCCGGTACGCTGGCGATCGGCAGCTTTCTCGGCCTTGCCGAAGCCGGCTACTACCGCGTCGCCGAGCGGATCATCGCCGCCTTCTCCGAGCTTATCGGCGAGCCGGCGCGCATGCTTGCCTGGACGCTGTTTCGCCGGGCGGCCACTAAGATCGATGCCAACGGTAAAACGATTCGCGATGTCGGTGCCTCCGCGACCACCTTCATGACCCTGCTGATGGCGATCTCGGCGCCGATCTATCTTGGCCTGTCACTGATCTCATCCGGCCTGATCGACGTGGTGCTCGGCAACAAATGGGCGCCAGCGGCAATTCTCGTGACGATCCTGTCGGCCAAGCAGGTGCTGCTGACGCCCGGCTATGTCACCGAGCCACTGCTGTCTCTGTCCGGCAATATCAGGCATATGCCTGCCGCGCTCCTGCTCAACGGCGCTATCTCAGTCGGCCTGATCGTCCTCCTAGCACCCTTCGGCGTCGAGGCGGCGGCTTGGGGCCAATGCCTGGCGTCGCTGATTTCCTTTGCGATATCTATGCATCTGCAGCGCAACTATGGCGGCCTCGCGTGGCGGCGGGTGATCAGCGACTGCGCCTATGTCGCCGTCGCCATCGCAGCCATGGCAGCGACGGTCTATTCGCTCGGTTATCTCGCCGAAGCGTCCGCGCTACGGCATCTGGTGACGCTGGCGATACAGGTCGTCTCCGGCGGAGCGGCCTACGTTCTCACCCTCGCGATCCTTGAGAAGGTGATGGGCATCCCCATCCCGATCTTTGCGATCGTCCGGCGATAGGCCTGGGAATTTTCAAAACGAGAAAGGCCGTTCGAGGCCGGATGAGGAAATGATAATGGCGACCGCATCCTTGTCAGAGAACACGCGCTCATTCCTCGGCGGCGCGGTTCGCAGCCTTGGCCGGTCTTTGTCACCGCTGCGCGCCGCCGGCGGACGCTTGCGTTATCTTTCGCCTTTTCCGCGGCGATTTACCGGAGCTTACAGCTCCTACGAGGCCGCCTTCGCTGTCGCCAAGACCATGCCGATGGCCGGCTACGACCACGAGGAAATCGCCACCGTCGCCTTTAACAAAATGTGCCAGGTCTTCCCATGGGACTATCCGGTGCTGTTTTGGATGCGCAACGTGATGCAGGAGGTTGACGGCGTGATCGATGCCGGCGGCCATATGGGAACGAAATACCGAGCTTTCCGCCCGTTGCTCCCGATCGACGAATCCTTCCGCTGGGTCGTCTACGACCTTCCCTCCATCATCCGCGTCGGCCGACGTTTGGCGGAGCGCGATGGCCTCACCAGCCTCAGTTTCGTCGACCGGATCGAGGATGCCGGTCGCATTCCGCTTTTCCTGGGGTCGGGCTTGATGCAATATCTGGATGTGCCGCTCTCCAGCCTGCTGCAGCGCCTGCCGGCTTTGCCCCGGCATCTGATCCTCAACAAGGTCGCCTTCCACAAGAGGGGCCCGGTTGTGACGCTGGAACGGATAAGCGGCACGTATGTCCCTTATCAGATGCGCGACGAGACCACTTTCCTGAGCGATGTGACGCAGCTCGGTTACACGCAGGTCGACCGCTGGGCGATCCCGTCTCTGTCTCACCTCATCGACACTCATCCGGAATTGGGACGAAGCGAAAGCGCCGGTTTCTATTTCCGCCTCGGCTAACGATATTCCCGAAACAAGTGGCATGCTTTCGTCAGGCCTCGTCGTCGAGGCCGCCGCCAACAATCGCGATATCGGCATGCAGCAGCGTGTCGCCCGGGGCGAATTTGAAGCCGCGAATCACTTCTTAGGATTTTCTCACAATTCCTTGTTTTTCTATCGTAATATCGACTTCACAGATCATCGTCCAATCGGCATAGACGCGTATCTCAGCTACCGATTTTGGATAGGTCGTTCGGCCGTGCATCAAGCCATTCTGGCCGGAAAGCCATGCTGAAAATGCCGTGAGCGGGCGCTAGTCTCAAAGACGAGAACCGCTGATTTTATCGGGAGCGAAAGATATGGCTAAGGTCGGATTGCGGGAATGGATGGCGCTAGCGCCGGTGTTTGCCTCGGGGAAATTAGCACGCTACGGCGATGATACCGGTGGCCCATTGCTGCGATTCGAGGCGGATTTCTGCGCCAAGTTCGGCGTACAGCATGCGCTGACGATGAGCAGCGGCACCGGGGCGCTGATTTCAGCGCTGGTCGCAGCCGGCATCGGTCCTGGCGACGAAGTGCTGGTGCCGGCCTATACCTGGATCGCCACCGCCGGCGCGCCTTTGGCCGCTGGCGCCGTGCCGGTCCTGGTCGACATCGATCAGACACTGACAATGGACCCGGCCGATATCGTCCGGAAAATCACCCCGCAGACGAAGGCGATCATCCCGGTGCACATGTCGAACATGGTCTGCGACATGGACAGCATCATGGAGATCGCCCGCGAGTACGGTCTCATCGTCATCGAAGATGCCTGCCAGGCCGTCGGGCTGACCTACAAGGACAAGCGGACGGGCACGATCGGCGATCTCGGCGCCTACAGCTTCAACCAGTTCAAGAACATGAACATCGGCGAAGGTGGCGCTGTCGTCACCAACGATCCGCAGCTTTTCGCCCGGGCGCGCATGTATCACGACATTGGTTCGCTGTTTCGCGGCCATCTCGACAATGCCAACGAACCACCGATGCTCGGCGTGAATTTCAAGGCGAGCCAAATCCAAGGCGCCATGCTGAACGTGCAGCTCAAGCGGCTTGATCCGATGATTGCGCGCATGCGCAAGCGCTACGATTTGATGACAGAGATCCTGTCGAAGAGCGACAGAATGCGCATCGGTCCGCATAATGATGTCGCCAATGCCGCCGGCCTGCATGTCATCTTCGAAACGCCTGACGATGCCAGGCAGTTTGCCGAGGAGAACAAGCGTGGCGTCTATCGGCTCTATGATTCCAGCCGCCATGTCTACACCAATTGGCAGCCGGTGCTGCAGCAGCGCAGCGGCCATCCGGCGATGAACCCTTACAACTGGACCGATCGGAAGATCGAATATACGCCTGATATGTGCACGCAGACCTTGGATATTCTGAAGCGCACCTGCCGTATCAGTCTCGGCGAGAACTATCCGGCGGCGCTGATGGCCTATCTGGCACGGCGTATGGTTCGCCAAGGCCCGACCGCCAGCGGCAAGCTCTCCTATGCAACAACCTAGTTTCGAAGTCATTGGCCCTGACCTCATAGACGTCTGGACCTGGAGCCTCGATGCGCCGTCGTCCTCACTCGATGAGTTCGCCGCGCTGCTATCCGCTGAAGAGCTGGCAAGAGCTGCGCGCTTCGTGCGCGAGCGCGACAGACACAGGTTCATCGTCGGAAGAGGACGGCTGCGGTCCATCCTGGGGCGCTATCTGGACCTGTCTCCACAAAAGGTGACCTTCACCTACAACGACCACGGCAAGCCCTCCGTCGCCCTTCCTGATGGCGCGCCGATCCACTTCAATCTCAGCCACAGCGCCGATCTTGCGGCGCTCGCCGTCTCGGACCGCTACGAACTCGGTATCGATATTGAGGAAATCCGCTTCCTCAAGGAAGATATCGCCGGCCGTTTCTTTTCCCGCAAGGAGTGTCTGACCCTGCAGGCGTTGCCGCCGGAGGCCTATCTCGACGGTTTCTATCGCTGCTGGACGCGCAAGGAGGCCTTCGTCAAGGCGCATGGCGAGGGACTCTCGCTGCCGCTCGACAGTTTCGATGTAACCTTCGACTGGTCAAGCGAACCAAGGCTGGAGCGCCTGGATGGCGATCCCGACGCGCCTTTCAACTGGCGAATTCTGGAACTCGAAACACCGGTCACGTTTGCCGGCGCGGTGCTCGCCTTGACAAAGGGTCGCCCTGTCGGCCTGCGCTATCGTAGCGATGAGGGTGAGACGGCCATAGCACATCGCGATCTCCGGATTCGCTCCGCGCCCTTTAGCCCCTGATTTTGCGCATGTCGCCATCACAAAACCGCCCCGCACTTTTGCGCGGCGGTCTTTAAATGCTCAATCTTGCATCCATGACATAGCGTCCGCCCGCTGCGTCGAAATGATGGCAGCCGAGAAGTCCGGTCTTGAAGTCAGGCGTGATCGTGCGGATGCAGCGTTCCTTATAATCGTCCAGCGTGAGCTCCTCGATTTCCATGATGTTCAGCCCGTAGCCATAGATTCCATGGGCATTTCGCTGCGATGGCCTGTAGATCTTGCCGTCACGCTCGAAGATGCGCCCGGCATTGCGGGCCACGGTGCTGCCGATGACGACAGGGTTGCGCTTGTGCGGCACAACGCGCTTCAGCTCCGGGCCGTCGACCTCGAAGATGTAGAGTTCACTGCAATGATCCTCGTAGGCGTGGTGATCCGAGAGATTGGTGAAGAGCCACCATTTGCCGTCGTGACGCATCAGAATGCTGTCGGCGGCCGATTGGCCCTCGAGGGCGGTCGAATAAAGCTCCCATTTCAATGGAAATTCGGTACAGCGCCAGACCTCGAGCCGCCCCGACTGATGCGTCTCCGGCATCATGAAGATATCGTCGCCTTCGCGGAATACGAATGGATAGGAGAGATGGTGCGGACGGTCGAGTGCCACGCCGATCCGCTCCACCTTGTCGCCGTTGAAGCGGCCGACAGCGATATGCGCCTTTCGGTCGCCATCGGCATAGGCCTCGTAGAACAGATAGCATTCGCCATCGTGCTGGAAGAGGAATGGATCGGCCTTGATGTCGCCCTTGGTCGGCGGAATCTCAATCGCCTGGGTAGGATCGAAATCATCGATCCGCCCGCGGCCGGTGTAGAGCGTCCAGATGGACGATCCGAAGCGTAGCTTTGTTTTCAAGGCTTTGAGCGTTTTTGCTGAGAGATAGCCTGATAGCGCGCCGGCGTAGCGGAGGAGATCGCCGGATGATGGGGCAGACGTAGGTCCTAGGCGCGCCACCGAGGAGCCGAGCTTGCGGGTATCTGCGAGACGCGCGACTTCGCGCATCAGAAGCGTCACGCCCCGCTCCCGGACAAAAGCGGCATTGCGGGCCGCACTGAACTTGATGTTGAACGAGGAGTTGGCGATTTCGGCGACGGGCATTTCACCGCCACGCTTGGCATAAAGCATCAGCTCCGTTGTCGGTGCCTTGGCGATGACGCTGCCATAGCTGAACCAATCGACATGTTCCGATCGCTGATCGGAGAAGTTGAAGGCCCATTCGCCGAACGGCAGTGCCCGTATCGCATCGTCGGGCAATCCCTCCGGGGTGGTGCGTATGACCAGATCAAGGTCGAGACGCTTGAGTAATGCGCTTGCGACACTGCCATCAGTGGCATTGCGGCCGTTGATCGCTTCGAGATAATCGACACGCTGCCGGCCGACATCGAAATGCTTCGGAGTATAGGCAGGCTGCCGGGCCAGGAATTTGCCTTCCAGCCGGGCTCCCAGAGCAAATAACGACGACGTCTTCCGGTTGCCGAAAGCGCTGGGATGAACGAGCAGCGTAACGAGCTCGAAGCGCGGGTCAGCGAGGATCCGGTCGAAGACCATCAGCTCCCAATTCTCAAAGCCATCCTTGTGCCCGGCAAGAATGCCGATCCTCAAAGGCCTGGTCATATCCATGATCGCGTTTCCTGTGCGGTTTCGCCGGATAGCTTTCGAAGCGGCGCCTTAGGCGCCGCCGAACTTCTTGGAGACGACCGATGCCAGTTCGGCCACCGAGTCCTCATGCCAGCCTTTAATGTCGACAACGGTGGTATCTGCTGCCACCGCGTCGCCCCAGCCGAACAGCAGCTTGCGAGCGCGGTGATGATTGGCCTGGCTGCGCAACAGTATCACAGATGGGTCCTTGTTCTGCACCGGCTTATAGCTGCGCGCCGCCGCCACCAGCAGATCCGTCACCGCCGCATTGGCCTCTTCGTCAGATGAATATTGCCCAGCTTTGACACCGAACATTTTCAGAAGTGCCAGTGAGAAGTTGAACTCCTTGAGGTAGACGATCAACGGCATCCGGCCCGACAATACCTTCCTGGTGAAATAGCTGAAGCGTTTGACGCGCCGCTCCCTGTTCCAGCGCTTCTGCTCCTTTTTCGGCAGCGAGCGGAAGTAGCCTGGCGCCCATGAATCGATGATGGCGGTGAAGCTGACATCGGCGCCCTTCTCCCGCAACTGCCGGGCCACTTCCATGGCCAGCGTGCCGTTGACGCAGAGCCCGGCAAGGGCAATCGGTCCGGCGTTGACGTCGATCTGCATGGCGTCGACCGCATGGCGAGCGATGTCTTCGAGACGCAGATCAGCCAGACCTTTTCTGAGATCGGGATTGAACATGTTGACGTTATGAACCGAGATCGTATCCGGCAATGCGTTTGCCAGGCGGTAATACAGCAAGGGGTGGTTCAGCGTATAAAGCGAGGCCGGCCCCGTGCCGCGTTTGCAGGTGAGCAATTCCCAAGGGTTGGCGATCCCGGTGGCGGGCTCCTTTGTCTTTGGCGTCTCGAAAATCGCGGCGGCAAAGCCTTCGAGTGTCGGTTCCTTGAACAAAAGCTCCAACGTCGGCTTGACGTTGAATTTATCCCGCACCGCCGACAGCAGCCGCAGTGCCAGCAGGGAATGACCGCCGAGCGCGAAGAAGTCGTCCTGCGGCCGCACCTGCGGAACTTGGAGAATGTCCTGCCAGAGGGCGGCAAGCGCCGCCGTCTTCTTCGCCACCGGCGTGTCGGCCGAAGCGTGGCTTGCGGAAGCCTCGGCCGCCGTGTCCCTGGCGGCAGCGATCGCCTGCCGTTCAGGCACGGTCAGGGAAGACAGCGATGCCTCGGGATGATCGAGGGCGATCTCATAGGCTTTCTGCCAAAGCTGCAGCAGGCTTTCGATCGTGCGCGCATCGAAGAGATCGGCGTTATATTCGATCGACATGCGCCAGCCCGTCGGTCGGCCGATCATGATGAAACTCAGATCGTAGATGACGCCGGGCGATTGCGAGGGCGAACTGATCAGCTCGAAGCCGCCATAGCGGTGATCCTCCAAGAATGCCTTCTGCAAATTGAAGTTCACCGAGATCAGCGGATTGCGCGAGGGATCGCGGACCGGATTGATCAGTTCCACCAGCTTGTTGAACGGCATGCGCTGATGGTTCAGCGCCCCTTCCACCGTCTCGCTGACCGAATGGATATGCTGTGCGAACGAGATGTCGGAAGAGAAATCGAAGCGCAGGACGAGGTTGTTGATGAAGACGCCAATCAGGTCTTCCAGATCGGAATGTTCACGGCCCGCCACCTGCGAACCGAACATCACGGTCTGTGCATTCGTCAGCCGATGCAGCATGGCGCTGATGATGGCGGCGCCATAGCTGTATTGCGAGACGCGGTGAGCCCGTGCGGCGGCGTCCATGCGCTCGCTGAAGGCGAGAGGCTGCGCGACGGAGAGAATATTGCCGTGATTGGTCTTCACACGGCCGCGCGGATGATCCGGAGTGACCTCGAAGTAAGGCGCACCGGTGAGTTTTTCCTTCCAGAAGGTCTTTTCCGTCTCGAAGCCGTAGCTCTGCAGATATTCCTGCTGCCAGAGGGCATAATCGCCATATTGCAGCGGCAATTCCGGCAACACCGGCGGCCTGCCGGCGTCGATAGCGGCGGCGATTTCCCCCACTTCCCGTCCGAGCACGCGGATCGACCAACCGTCGAAGCAGCTCTGATGGGCGGTGATAAGGAGAACCCCGCGGTCATTTTCGGCCATCAGCAAGGAGACGCGAAAGAGCCCGGGCTTGCCGAGGTCGAAAGGAGCTTGCGCCGTCTCCTCGCCGATCGACATAATTCTCGCCTGACGCTGATCGGCCGCCATGCTGCGAAGGTCGATCACCGACATTTTGAAATCGATCCGGTCGACCGCCTGCTGATAGGGGCGGCCCTCCCTTTCGATGAACCGCGTCCGCAGGATCTCGTGGCGCTGGATCACCTTGCGAAAGGCCTGCTCGATGGTGGCGGCTTTGAATGTGCCGCGAATTTCCCAGCGAACCGCGACATTGAGGGCTGGATTGCCGGGGAGCAACTGGTCGAGAATCCAGCAGCGCAATTGCGTCTGCGTGCAGGGAAACTCGCCGATGATCTCCAGATCGGCAACCTGGCCTACGGGGCTGTTTTCAACAGTACTCATATCGCCCTCTCCAATCCGCGGCGTGCGCCGTTACGGAAGTCTTTCAATGAAGGAACGTGGAATTGCACCGAATCAGTCTTGATCTCGCCTTGGCTGTCGGCAAAGGCCGCCAGCTCGACCACCGACGGATGACGCAGCAGATGCTTTGCCTCCAGCGGCAGGCCGGTATCGAGCATGCGGGCGGCGATGCGGAAGATGGTCAGCGAGTCGGCACCCAGCGCGTAGAGATTGTCGTCGACACTGATGTCGCCGAGGTTCAACACCTCCTGCCAGATCGTCAGGATCCGCCGCTCCGTCTCCGTCTTGGGTTGGACCTTGACGATTGCGGCCTCGCGCTGCGGCACGCCGCGCAACTGCAGGGTCTTGCGGTCGAGCTTGCCATTGGCCGTCTGCGGCAGCTCGCTTTCGGTCACCCAGAAGCTCGGCACCATATGGCCGGGAAGATTGGCCTTGGCATGGGCGGCGAGATTGGCTGACGAAAGCTCGGCGCCGCTGATGGTGGGCACGACGTAGCAGACGAGAGAGCGGTCGCCCTTCTGGTTCTCCGCCGCGACGACGGCGCATTGGCGGACACCTTCGGCTTTGGAAACGACGGCTTCGATGTCGCCGAGTTCGATGCGGAAGCCGCGCAGCTTGATCTGCTGGTCGCGCCGGCCGAGCAATTGCAGCGACCCGTCGGCCAGGCGGCGGCCGACATCGCCGGTCTTATAGAGCCGCTTCGGCCTCCCGGTTGCGAAGCAGAACGGCACGAAGGCTTTCTCGGTCAGGTCAAGCCGGTCGAAATAACCGTTCGCCAGGCCGTCGCCGCCGATATGCAGTTCGCCCGTTACGCCGATCGGCGCGATACGATTATTCTGGTCGAGGATGTAGAGCTGCGTATTGGCGATCGGGTGACCGATGGTGATCGGCTGATCCGCGTCGGTGATCCGCTGCAACGAAGACCAGATCGTCGTCTCCGTCGGGCCATACATGTTCCAGAGCTCACCCCCGATCGTCAGCAACGATTTCGCCAGCTCCTTCGGCAAGGGTTCGCCGCCGCACAGCATCTTCAGGTTCGGCCGTTCCTTGAGGCCGGCCTCGGTCAGCATCTGCCAGAGCGTCGGAGTTGCCTGAAGCACCGTGGCATTGTGCTCGTTGACCAGTTTCACCAGCGCGAAACCGTCCTGTACTTGGGTGCGGCTGGCGATGACGACCTTTCCGCCCGATATCAGCGGCAGGTATATTTCCAGCCCGGCAATATCGAAGGAGATGGTCGTCACGGCAATCAGCGTGTCGCTGGCGGTGAATCCCGGCTCCTTCGCCATGGAGAGGAGGAAGTTCGTCAGCGCCCGGTGGGACACTTCGACGCCTTTCGGCATGCCGGTCGAGCCCGAGGTAAAGATGATATAGGCCGGAGCGGTCGTGTCGGTCGGCAGGTATTTCAGGGTAGCACCCGTCATCGAGCCGATGGCCTTGGCGTCCTTGTCGACGCGGATGATAGGCGTGCCCGAGGCAGCAAGCCGTGCCATCTCGTCGCTGTCGCAGATCAGGCCGCCGACGCGGGCGATATCCAGCGTCTGACGCAACCGCGGCTCGGGATGGGCCGGATCCATGGGCACATAGGTGTGCCCGGACTTCATGACCGCCATAAGAGCGACGATCATTTCCAGCGAGCGCTCGACGAGAAGCGCGACGCGCTGGCCGGGTTCGGGGATCGCCATCTGCAGATAGAGGGCGAGCTGATTGGAGCGGGTTTCGAGTTCGCCGTAGGTGATCGTGCGGCCGTCATGTTCGGCGGCGACAGCATTCGGGGTTTGTGCTGCCTTGCGGGCGAAGAGCGAGAAGGCAAACTCGTCGTGATTATACTCCATCGCCGTATGGTTCAGGTCGTCGATCAGCCAGGATTTCTCGTCCGCCGTCAGCAGCGACAGGTCGGAGACCTTGCGATCCATATCTTTCGCAAGTGCTGCTGCCAGCGTCGCGAAATGGCCGATCCAGCGCTCGATGGTGGCGCGGTCGAAGACATCGGCATTGTAGTCGACGTCGATGCGAATGTGATCCGTTGCCTCGATCATGTTGAAGAACATGTCGAAGTTGGAGAATGCCTTCGCATTCGGCTCGATCGTGGGCTTGAGGTTGCCGAAGGCGGAGCCACCGGCCATCCGCTCCAGGTTGAACTGGATCTCGGTGAGCGGCAGGCGCCGAGAGTCGCGCTTGATACCGAGTTTGCGCACCAGCGTGCCGTAGGTGTAGTCCTGATGCTCGAACGCCTGGAAGACCAACTGCTGCGTTGCCTTCAGGTGCGTCACGAAGGATTCCGCCGGCGTCACCGTCTGGCGCAGCGGTAGGAGATTGACGCAGTGGCCGACAAGGATCTGGTCGCCGATCAGGCTCTGGCCGGCCGACGGGATGGCGATGACGATGTCATCCTGGCCGGAAAGCCTGGAGATCGTCACCTGCAGGGTGGCAAGCAGGGTGGAGAACAGCGTCGCACCCGATTTTGCCCCTGCCTTCTTCAGCGTCTTGTAGACCTCTTCGCCGATGAAGCCGGTGCAGGTTCCGCCGGCAAAGCTGCGATATTCCGGGCGCGGCCGGTCGAGTGGCATTTCCGGCAGATCGGGAACCGTCTTGAATTGATCGAGCCAGAATTGTTCCGTTGCTCCGGATTTCTCCGGTTTCGGTGCGAAGTCGGTCGAATAGGTGGCGAAGGACAGAGCCGGTTCGAAGCTCGGCGTGTCGCCCTGTTGGTAGGCGGCATAGGCGGTCGACAACTCGTCCACGAAGACGTTGATCGACCAGCCGTCGCAGACGATGTGATGGCCGGTGAAGACGAAGACGTGCTTGTCGTCACTAAGCTTCACGATGCTGGCGCGGGCCAGAGGACCGTTCACGAGGTCAAAGGGTGTCAGCGCCTCATCTTCGATGATCTGCCGCAGATGAGCTTCATCGGCACCATCGACCAGCGGCAGGTCAAGTTTGAAATCCGGAATGAAGTGGAAGAACTGGCCGCTGCGGTCGAAACGGATATGGAAGGCATCGTGGCGGTCAACGACAGTATCAATGGCTTTGCGGAACGCTTTCTCGTCGAAAGCGCCTTCGAGCTTCAATGAAAAGGACTCGTTGAAAGAGCACGAGGCTTCGTCGCCGGCCTGTGCCGCCAGCCAGATTTCCGTCTGTGCCTCCGTCAGCGGTGCGGATTGAGGCCGCGGAGCGCGCGCCACCGCGGGTACTTTCGTTTCGACCACCGGGGTCGGCCTATCTTCGGCAGGTGCGAGAATGCCCACCGACTGCAGGGCGTCGAGACTGTCGCGGAAGGCTTTGGCAATGGTCTGGAAATCGTCTTCGCTATGGGCCGTCGTCAGGAAGCAGGGATAGCCTTCCTGGATGTGGACGCCGTTCAGGCGCATCTGGGCGTAAAACAGCGACCCCAGCGAATCCTGGCTGCTGAAGTCGGCGGCGAACCAGCTCTTATAGCCATGAACGACATCGGCAATGCCGCGCCTGGCAAGCTCCGCCTTCATCTCGGCGACGAGGGCCTGGGTCCGTTCGGCGACCCGCCCATAAAGTTCCGCACCTTCGCCCTTGATGTGATGCAGGACGGCATTTGCCGCGGCAAGCACCAGCGGGTGACGTACGAATGTGCCGGCAAAAAAAGTCGGGGCGGTCATGGGAACGGAGTCATCGCCGTAATTCCAATGGCCGCCGTCGAGAGCATCCATGAAACGCGCGCTTCCAACCAGAACTCCAATCGGCATGCCGCCGCCGACAACTTTGCCATAAGTCGCCATATCGCCCTTGATGCCCCAAATTGCCTGCATGCCGCCGGGATCGACGCGGAAGCCGGTAACGACTTCATCGAAGACCAGGGCGAATTCCGACTTGGTTGCGACATCGCGCAGCTCACGAACGAATTCGATCGGCTGCAGTTCGGGATGGCGGCTCTGGATAGGCTCAATGATAACGGCCGCGATCTCATCGGCATTGTTGCGGATGAAATCGAGGCTTTCCGGTGCGCCATAACGCAGCACGGTCATGTTGGATACCGAGGCCATCGGGATGCCGGAAGCGATCGGCAAAGCGATCGGCTTGTCAGCCCGGTTGCGGCCCTTGACCAGCACTTCGTCGAACTGGCCGTGATAGT
Source organism: Martinezella paranaensis (assembly GCF_014200235.1). Lineage (NCBI taxonomy): Bacteria > Pseudomonadati > Pseudomonadota > Alphaproteobacteria > Hyphomicrobiales > Rhizobiaceae > Martinezella > Martinezella paranaensis. The sequence goes on from NZ_JACHBI010000005.1 coordinate 341,089, forward strand.
CGTTGGCGAAGACCACGATGCGGTCGCGGCCGGTGACGGCGCGGGCAAGGCGCATGGCGGCCATGACGGCTTCCGAGCCGGTGTTGCAGAAGGTGACCCGCTCATGGCCGGTCACTTCGGCGATCATTCCGGCAACGTCACCGGCAAGCGGCGTCTGCGGGCCGATGGCAAAGCCGATGTCTGCCTGGGCCTTGATCGCATCGATGACGAAATCCGGGGCGTGACCGAAGGCAGTCTGACCGAAACCGTTGACCAGATCGACGTATTTGTTGCCGTCGACATCCCAGATGTGCGCGCCCTTGGAATGGTCGCAGACGATCGGGAAGACCATTTCCTTCCAGTCGGCGCGGAAGCCGGAAGCCGTGCGCGGGTCGGCGAGCCAATGGCGATTGTCCTTGGTGAAGGCCTTGGACTTGGCATTCTTCGCTTCATAGGCGGCGGTCAGGTCGGCGATGAAGGCGCGTTTCGCATTGGATATTTCGGGCGCCAGGCTCTTTGCGCCCGGACGGTAGAGCTTGATGCGTTCCGTGCCGAATTCGGTTTCCGTTGCCTCCGTCGCCGGCTTGGCGGCGGCTGCAGCGACAGGCGCGGGAGCAGCGACAACGGCCGGCACTGGTTGCGGGGCGGCTGCCATCGCAGCAGCAGCGGGCGGAACGAGCGCCGTGCCGCCCTGCAGGATCAGCAACTGCTGGGCAAACAACGACTGCGCGAGCAGGATCTGCGATTGCAGCACGGCTGCCAAATCGGGCGAAGCGCCTGACGCCATCGGAATTGCGACCGGCGACGGTGCTGCGGCAACGGGCGCGGCGGCAGCGACAACCGGCGTCGCCTGCGGTGCGGCGGCTGGTTTTACTGCATCCGGCGGCATCTGCTGGTCGAGATGCAGAGCCAAATCAGCGACTGAGGGAATGTTGCTGAGCAGCTCGCGGAAGGAAAGCTTGACCTTGTATTCCTTCTCGATGCGCTGCGCGAACTGGCCGACGAACAGCGAGTCGAAACCGAGTTCGAGGAAAGTCACGGCCCGCTCGGTAACCCCCAACGTCTCCCCTGACATTTCGCTGAGCAAGGTCAACAGGGATGTTTCAAGTGTGAGGACGCGATCGGAAAGGGAGAGTGGTGTTACGACGTTCATGGCGTTGTTCTCATCGACAAGGTTGACATCGGCTGCGAAAGAGGCAGCGGGCGCAGGAATTTCAGCGGGCAGAGCCGGTTGGCTCGACGCACGGCGGGAGGATTGTGGTGCGTCGATCCAGTGGCGCTGGCGCTGGAACGGATAGGTCGGCAGTGCAAGGCGCTGCTGGGCGTTGGCAGGCAGAGCCGGCCATTCCAGCGTGTAGCCGGCCATCCAGAGTTTGCCATGTGCTTCCGCCAGGGTCTCGGCAGCGGCAAAGGCACGATCATGCTCGGGCAGCGACTGAACGATGGCGGCAAGACCGTCACGGGCAATCGTCTGCGCGGCAAAGACGGAGAGCGTTCGACCGGGACCGACTTCCAGAAGCACCGGTTTTCGGCCACGGCAGAGCGTCATGAGACCATCGGCGAAGTGAACCGCATCGCGGCAATGGCTCGCCCAATAGTCCGGCGAGGTTCCGCGTTCGCCGGTCTGCCAGTCGCCGGTAACGCAGGAAATATACGGCATGGTGGCCTTGCCGTAGGTGGTCTTCGCCGTTTCTTCACGCAGGGCAAGAACGGCGTCATCCATCATCGCCGAATGGAAGGCATGCGAGGTATGCAACCGGCTGAAGGCGATGCCGGCGGATTCGAGAATGGTGCAGACCGTGTCGATATCCTCGAACGGCCCTGAGATGACGGAGAGCTTCGGCGCATTGATCGCGGCGATTTCGACATTGCCGCGCAGATGCATGGAGACCGTTTCGGCATCGGCGCGAACGGACACCATCGCACCATGCGGCTGGTTCTGCATCAGCCGCCCGCGATTGGCGACCAGCCGCAAGCCGTCTTCGAAGGAGATGACGTTGGCAAGCGTTGCAGCAACGAATTCGCCGACGCTATGGCCGATCATCGCATAGGGCTTGACGCCACGGCTCAACCACAGCCGCGCCAGCGCGTATTCGACGAGGTAGAGGCAGGGCTGGGCGATGCGCGTCTCGCGCTGCTCGTCGGCCATGGACTGCGTTACCGGGCCGGTGTGGCAGATATAGTCGCGCAGATCGACGCCAAGCGTCATCTTCAGGAGTTCGGCACCGCGGTCGATCCAGCGGGCGAATTCCGGCTCCGCGCTGTAGAGACCGGCGCCCATGCCGGGATATTGAGCGCCCTGCCCCGGAAACATGAAGGCGACCGGCGGTTGATCGGCGGCAACGAGCGGCTGATAGCGCTCCGCTGTCAGGCGATCGATCGCTTCTTCCGCAGTGCTGACGGCAATGGCGAGGCGGTGATTGAATTCACGCCGGCCGGCCTGCAGCGTGTGGGCCAGTTGCGCCAAAGGCAGGCCGGGGCTCTTGGCAAGATGGTCAGCGAGATTGCCGCGCATCGCTGAGAGGGCAGCCGGATTCGATGCCGAAAGCGGCAAAATATAGGGCTCTTCCTGCTTACCGGCGGACTCGGCGCGACGAACCGGCGCCTCCTCGACGATGACGTGAATGTTCGTGCCACCGACACCGAATGCACTGACGCCGGCACGGCGCGGCCCCTCCGTTTCCGGCCAGTCGATCATTTCGGTCGGGATGTAAAAGGGGCTGCGATCGAGGTCGATGCGTGGGTTCGGTTTCTCGTAGTTAGGCATCGGCGGTATCTTCGCCTTGCCCAGCGCCAGCGCCGTCTTGATAAGGCCAGTAACACCGGCCGCGGCGTCCGTATGGCCGATATTGCCTTTCACCGATCCGAGGGCACAACTTGCTTGCCCCGGCGGATCCTCCGAGAAAGCACCCTTGAGGCCGCTGAATTCGATGGGGTCGCCGAGCGGCGTCGCCGTGCCGTGGCATTCGACATAGCCGATAGTAGCCGGCGAGACGGCGGCATTCGCAAAGGCTGCGGAAATCGCTTCGGCCTGGCCTTCGACGCTGGGTGCGACGAAGCCGACCTTGTCGGAGCCATCATTGTTGACGCCATAGCCGCGAATGATCGCATAGATATGGTCGCCATCCCGGATAGCATCCTCCTGGCGCTTCAGAAGGACGACGCCGGCGCCGCTGGCGAAGACTGTCCCGGCGGCGTTCGCGTCGAAGGGACGGCAGGTGCCATCCGGCGAGGCCATGCCGCCTTCCTGATAGATGTAGCCGCGCCTTTGCGGAATGGTGATGGAGACGCCGCCGGCAAGCGCCATGTCGCAGCTATAGGTCAAGAGGTTCTGGCAGGCCTGCGACACGGCCAGCAGCGAGGTCGAGCAGGCCGATTGCACTGTGAAGGCGGGACCGCGCAGATTGAACTTATAGGCGATGCGTGTGGCAAGCGTGTCGTTGAGCGCGCCGACAAGCTGTTGGAAACAGCCGATCTGATAGTTGGAGGTGAATTCCTCCGCCTTGGCGCGATCACCAAGGACGTTGTTGATCAGATAGGTCGGCATCGAGGAGCCGGCGAAGACGCCGATCATTCCCGGGTAGCGCTGCGGATCGTAGCCGCCATTTTCGAGTGCTTCCCAGCAGATTTCCAGGAAGACCCTGTGCTGCGGATCGGTCAGCGCTGCCTCGCGCGGATACATGCCGAAGAAATCGGCATCGAACATTTCGATATCGCGAAGATGCGGGCGGGCCGGAACGAAGTTCGGCTGCGCGCGCTCCTCGTCGGTAAAGGCATCTTCCAGTTCTTCCGGCGAGAATTGCGAGAAGGCATTCCGACCCTCGCAAACCATTTGCCAAAGCGCTGCTACTGAAGGCGCTCCCGGGAAGCGACCGGACATGCCGATGATTGCGATACCGCCCGAATCTTGATTGTCCCAATCCTGATTGCTATCGAAATCACTCTCATTGCCATTGGCATGACCGGTGTCGAAATCTTTCGTCATGAAGAACTCCTGCGGAATTGGGACATGGTCTTTCTCTGGAGAGCGGCGCGCTGGGCGGCTGCGATCGCTCGTGCTGAACCCGAAGCCTTGCCGTCGACGTAGCGCGCCAATTCGCGGATCGTCGGATGCTTGAACAAGGCAACCACATCGACGGAGCGCTCGAGCTCGGCCTCAAGGCCTGCATGGATCTCCATGAGCTGAAGCGACGTTCCGCCGAGGTCGAAGAAGTTTCTGTCGAGATCGATTTTCCCCGCACCCAGCGCGTCCTGCCAGAGTCTTGTCAGAAGCGTCTCCGTCTGGCTCTTGGCGATGGCGTCGGGTGCAATCTCGATCTGCTCCATCGGCGGCGGCTGAAGCTTGGAGCGGTCGACCTTGCCGGCCGGCGTCAGCGGGAATGCGTCGACCACCACGGCGGCACTCGGGATCATGTAGGCCGGAAGCGTTGCGCGCAGCGTCGCCATGACGCTCGGCACGAAATCGGGGCCTGCACTCCCTTGACGGGGGCATAGGTAGGCGACGATGCGCTTCAGCGTCGGGCTTTGGACGTGGCAAAGGACGATGCCGTCGGCAAGGCGCGGATCGCGTCTCAGCGCCGCCTCGATTTCATCGAGTTCGATACGCTTGCCGTTGATCTTGATTTGCCGATCGCGGCGTCCCTTGAAGGCGACCATGCCATCCGCATGCAGAACGGCGAGATCGCCCGTCAGATAGTAGCGCTTCTGCCCGCAATTCGTGTTGATCGTCACGAACTTCTCGGCTGTCATTTCCGGACGTTTGAAGTAACCGATCGCAAGCCCGTCGCCCGAGATCGCCAACTGCCCTTCGGTTCCGTGCGGGACCTCCCGCAACTCCTCGTCGAGGACGGCAACGCCCGTATGCGCGATCGCCCTGCCGATCGGCAATTCCTGGCCGGAAAAGTTCGGAGGTACCTCAAAGGCTGTCGCAAAAACCGTCGTTTCGGTCGGTCCGTAAGCATTCGTCAGCTTGCAGCCGGGGTGACGGTCGAGAAAACGGCGCGCATGAACCGCCGAGCCGACGTCGCCGCCGAAGAGGACATGGCGAAGCTTCGGCATATCGCCGTCCGCATGGTCGGCAAACACGTTGAAGAGCCCCGTCGTCAGAAACATGACGCTGACGCCGGTTTCGCGAATCAGGTTGCTGAGACGAGCGACGGAGAAGCTGGTGTCCGGCATACCGACAAGCGTGCAGCCGTTGAGCAATGCTCCCCAGATTTCGAGGGTCGCCGCATCGAAGGCGATCGTTGCGGTGTGGAGGACCACATCATCCGGTTGGAAATCGACATAGGTCTGATCCAGGACGACTCGGGAGATGCTGCGATGCGCGATCGCGGTGCCTTTCGGCCGGCCGGTCGAACCGGAGGTGTACATGACATAGGCCAGGTCGTCGCCGCCGATCTTGACGGAAGGCTTCGGCTGCGGCGGGCGGATGGACATTTCTGCGATGATCGCGCTGGCCTCGATAACCCGGCCGCGCATGCTGGGAACAACGCTGATCTTATCGCCATAGGCCGAATCGACGAAGACCACCTTCGGCTCGCATTCGCCGATGACATAATCGAGATGTTCGAGCGGAAAGGCGGGATCGAGCGGAAGATACGCGCCGCCCGCCTTGAGAATGGCGAGCTTGCAGATGATGGCATTGAGGCTGCGCGGCAGGAACAGGCCGATAATGTCAGCCTTGCGGACGCCGAGTTTCACGAGACAGGCGGCCAATGCGTCGGAGAGCCGATCGAGATCGCGGTAGCTAAGCGCCGTATCGCCAAAAACGACCGCCGTCGTGTGCGGCGTGGCCTGAGCCTGTTCACGCACCATGTCGTGAAGGTTGCGGTCTCGGTCGTAGTGCATGGCTACGGGAGAATTGGCTTTCTCGTCTAAATCGAAATCGATCATCGCTGTGCTCCGGGCTACGTTTGCTGACTGCGACGGCACGGTCTGCGTGCCCAATCGTCGTCAGCAGAATTTCACGCTGTCGGAAAATCACCAGTTGATCATTGGGATGACTGCCGTCCTCCACGAAAGTCTTAAGCCTTAGCCGACGTAGACATTTCGTCGGAAGCGACCGCCGAGGCGGTCGCGAGCTGTCCAAAAGCATTACGGGAAGAGGAAACCGAGTGCCTCACGCGCGAAAATACCCTGCGTCCCAAAGGGAGAAGGCTGCCATTCTTCGCTTATTGAAAGAGTGCAGATTTCGCTCCCGAGAGAAGGCATGGGAGCAAGGTGCCTACTTGAATTGGTAGGCCCTGACATAGTCGACAAACATGAAGGACGGATCCGGCGCCACCATGCTGGTGACGCCTTCGACGATGCCGAGATTCACAAGCATATACATCGGCTGGCGATGTTCCGGCAGGACCTTGGTCTTCCAAACGAACTTGCCGTCGAAATACATGCGTATGAAATCCGTATCGATCTTTACGCCATAGGTGTGCATGTCCGTTGGACTTGCTGTTCCAAAGACATTGATGCGCGAAAAATCGGAATCATGCTTTCCGCCGCGATGCCAGACATGCACGGTGGCGGAATAGGCGCCCGGCTTGTCACCATAATATTCCAGGACATCGATTTCGGCCGTGGATTTCGAGCGATCCTTGCCGATCAGCCAGAAGGCCGGCCAAACGCCGGGGCCGTCCGGCAGCCGGGCGCGCATTTCGAAATAGCCGTATTCCTGGGAAAAACCGTCGCCCTTTGCATCGACCGAAGCGAGGAGACCGGCGCGCCACGCGCCCTTGCCGTCACGCGCCGCGGTGATGCGCAACATGCCATCTTGGATCGAGAAGGGGAAATCGCCTTTGGGATCCGTAAAGCGCGCGCCGCCGAAATCGCCGTTCCAGGGTGTATGCGCGATCCAGCGGGTGCCTGGCCCCCAGGGTGAGACGCTGAGATTATCAAAATTATCCTCGAAGGTCAGTGTCATCGCGCTGGTGTCGAGCGCGTCTCCCGTGTCGCCCGCTTGTGCGGCCACGCCGCTGCCAAGCAATGCAAGCGTCGCACCAAAGCCTGCGCGGAGAAATCCGCGGCGGCCAACCGACCATTGTGGTCTATGTTTGAATGAGGTGTGATCCATGCTCCGACGCTAACGCAGCGGCATCTATCCGGTACAGAACCCATTTCGGTTTATGCCGTACCCCAAAGGGCTTAAGCGCGGCGGAAATACAAGCCAGCCGACACCGTGATAGTTTTTGTCCGGATGAAATAGACGATATTTCGGAGCGGACGGGCATATGAATTTCATGGGTTTACTAACGTTTGTCGTCGGCATGGCCATGCTGGCAGCACCCGTTCGATGGTCGTTTACCGTCATGATTCTGTCCACGGTGTTCGGCGCGGCTGCGGCCTTCAGCGTGCCCGGTCTTGGCGGCGCATCGGTTCTGGTGCCGAGCCTTTTCCTACTGTTCTTCGGCGTGCGCTTGTTCCTGGCCTATGGCGAGGGACCGCTCTTTGCAGCTCTGGCGCCGCCACGTCCCGGTTTCTGTCTTCTGGTGCTGACCGTCTTCGGCCTGACGACAGCAGTCTTTTTCCCGCGCCTGTTTCAGGGCATGACGGAGACGATGACCGTCGAGCGGTCGGTGGGCGGACGCAACTTCATTTCGCTGGTGCCGCTGAAGTTCTCGTCGAACAATATCACCCAATCCGTCTATGCGGTCGGTGGCCTGATCTGCTTCGCATCGACTTTTGCATTCATTCGGAGAGGCGGCACTTCCACAAATTTGATCAACGGAATGTTGGTGGTCGCCAGCGTCAATCTCAGCTTCGCTCTTGCGGACATCATTACATATTTCAGCCATACGGAATTCCTTCTCGGTTTCGTGCGAACTGCCAATTACGCGCTGCTGACCAATGCCGAGAAAGGCGGGTTGAAACGTATCTCCGGGACATTTCCCGAAGCGTCGGCCTTTGCCGATTTCACGCTTGTGCTCTTTGCGATGATTGCCAGCCTATGGCTTAGCGGCGTTCGATCCCGCACCACCGGCATCATAGCCGGCCTGCTGCTGGTGGCCCTGATCCTTTCGACATCGGCGACGGCCCTCGTCGGTCTCGGCGTGGTCTTGCCGGTTCTTTGCCTACAATCCTTCCTGGCCTCGCGCAGCGAACCGGGCACGGGGCGCCCCGTCATGATCGTCGCCATCATGGCCGCCATGCCGCTTGTCATTCTCTTCGTCCTGATCGCCATGCCCGATCTTGCCAACGGCCTGCACGACTTTCTCGACGAGATGCTGTTCTCGAAAGCCGACAGCCAGTCCGGACGAGAACGCTTCATGTGGAATGCCATGGCCTATCAGACGTTTATCGACACGCTGGGCTTCGGCGCCGGATTGGGCAGTGCGCGCGCATCGAGCTTCGGCCTTGTGCTGCTGTCCAATCTCGGTGTCATCGGTGCACTGATCTTTGCGATCTTCGTGCTGCTGATCCTGAAAGCCGACACCCGGCCGGGGCGTATATCGTCCTCGGAAGCTGCAGCCGTTGCCCGGGCCGCCAAGGCCGGATTTATCACCGTGCTGGTGTCCGCGGCCACGTCGGGCACCGTCTATGATCTCGGATTGATGTTCTACATTCTCGCAGGCAGCGTCTCCGCCCTCACGGTTCCATCTCCGGTTCGCGTAAACGACGCGCCGCCGGCGGCGCGCATGCGACATATCGGTGTTGTGGGGAGATTGCAGTGAAGATCGTCGTATTCAACGTCAAATACAGCGAAAATCTTGGAGACGGTCTCCTGGCGCAATGCGTCGAGGCAGGCCTGACCAAGGACGCCGATTATATCGAGGTGGAGACGATCGATCTCGCCGGCCGGGAAGGTTTCGGCAGAGGTGGAAGTAGCGGCCGGCGCCAGCAGGCGCTGAAGGTGCTGCACCGGCTGCCCCCCTTCGCGCGACGCTGGGTGGTGAGCTATGTCCTCGGGCGCACGTTGCGAAAATTGCGAGGCCAATGGGATGCCAAGATCGCTGCCGCGGATGCGGTGCTGATTGGCGGCGGCAATCTCTTTCAGGATGACGATCTCAATTTTCCTTTGAAAGTCGGCACCGTGCTTGATTGCGTCCGGCGCCACAATCGGCCATTGGCGATCTATGCAGTCGGTGTCAGCGGCCATTGGTCCGAGCCAGCCTCACGCCTGTTTGGCCGGCTGAAACAGACCAATCTCGTGCACCTCTCCGTGCGCGACAGCTTTGCCCAAGACAGTTGGCGCCGGCATTTTCCTAACGGGCCGGAAGCCAAGATCGTTCACGATCCGGGATTGCTGACCCGCGTGCTCGTCAACGATGGTTCCAGTCCAGTGCCACCGAGGCGCCAGCCGACCATCGGCCTCTGCGTAACGGAGCCGGTCATTCTGCAACGTCACGCCAGCCAGAAGGCCTCGGCCATTCCGCTGCAGGATATTGCCGAATATTGCGATCTCATTCGACTGCTGGTCCAGGATGGATACCGCGTTTGCCTGTTCTGCAACGGCGCCAGCGAGGACCAAATCTTCGCGCAACGCATAATGGATGAAGCCTCGATGCACCGTCTTCACAAATCCAGTGCGCTGCAACTCGCCCCACGCCCACGCGTGCCGGAAGAGCTGATCCGGATACTTCAGTCGACCGATGTCATCCTAGCTCACAGGCTGCATGCCTGTATCGCCGCCTATTCTCTGGGGATTCCCCATGTCGGGCTTGGCTGGGACAAGAAGGTCGAAGGCTTCTTCCGATCGGTTGGCCGGCAATCCTACTTCCTCAATGGCAGCGGGACGTCCGTCTCGGATATCGCCTCATCAATAAGGGCGGCTGATTCGGAAGGAATCGATTCGCTCCGCCATCGGGTGATTATGGCGGAGGCACAAGCGGGAATCGCCGATATGCGTCGGGATCTCACCCGCAGGGATCAGAATATTGTCGTCGAGATGTCATCCGTAATACGAAATGATCATCCAACGGCCGCCACGAATTAATACCAAGAAAATCAGGGGTAATTACCATGTATAAGGAGCGATGTTATAAACTTTAATCACATGACGAGCAAATTAATCGCCATGCGATTTTGAAGAGAATCCACATAAGCAATATAGACTACGAGCCACGCCGAAAGTTGCGTGCTATATACTTGCCATACGTAACGTGATATACCTTCCAGGACAGGTTAATTGGAACCGTCCCGATATGGTATGTGGTTCGGGGGCATGTATGACAACGCAGGTTTCCATAGGGCGTCTTCAGACTTCGAGTCCTGATCTTTCCCGCCAGAAATCCGAGCTGACGGGCGGTATTCCGCGCACATATGCTCCCGGTGAAACCATCTACGATTATGAGGACGATACGCCGCGTCTTCTTTTTCTCGTCAGCGGCTGGGCAGTTTCCAGCAAGATGCTGCCGAATGGCACGCGCATCGTCATCGAGTTTGCGCTGCGCGGCGACATGATCTCCACACCTTCGGTAGAACTGGCGCGCGAGACGGTGCAGGCGATCTCCAAGGTCACCGTCATGGAGTTCCCGGATTTCACCTCGCATGCCAGCCTGGACGTCTCTTCGCGGCTCTATCGCATCGTGCTCACCGAGATGATGCGTCGGCAGGCGCGCATGTCCGAGCGGCTCGCCAATATCGGCCGCCGCGACGCACTGGAGCGCACCGGTCACCTGCTGCTCGAGCTTGCCACTAGGCTCGGCCCCTCGCGGCTGAAGCCGAACTTCGACGGTTTCGAATGCCCGCTGACACAAGCCGATATCGGCGATGCGGTCGGTCTGTCGACGGTACATATCAACCGTGTTCTCAGGGATATGAGGGTGGGCGGACTTCTATCGTTCCGCAACGGCATCGTCGAATTTCTTGACCGCCACAAGCTCGCGGAACTCGTCGATTTCGATGAAACCTATTTTGCGCCGCATATGATTTAAAGTGCGGCGCGAGCGCACTCGAGTTGTTTCAAGTCGATAACAATCGTGAGGCGAAATTTTTTAGAGTTTATTAACTTATGTTAATGTCCGCATAAATAGAATCAGCGATTATCCTTCTTGTGATCAGGTACACTACATTTCAAGGACAGGAGGAATGCTATGAGTCAACACGAAATTTATCGGTTTGGTTCGGTATATCTATTCAGTTACTTTGAAATAATACCTATTCATATGAATTCGGAAGAATAGAGGCCAAGTGTGGAGTAAGGAGTAACGGCCATGGACAGACAGTCTTTAGCGAATGAGAAATTTGGGACAGAAACTGCAACCCGTCTTATTTCAGTCCGCGCGTCGGATTCATTGCGGGCTTTCACCGCGGCAGGCGCGGTCAGCACCGACGAATGCGAGGACTATCTTCTACTTATCGATACGCGAGCCCTGGACAGAGAATGCCTGTCCCGGAGCCTGACCGAATATGACGAGAACATGAATATCGTCACCGTCGGATCCTTCGAGGAATGGCAGAAGCGCCGTATGCAGAGCGAACCGTCTGCCATTCTCTTCATGATCGGCGGACGCAAGGTTTCCGATGCAGACGTCTGCGAGAAAATCTCCGCCCTGGCGGAGAGGTTCAAGGCCAGCCCAGTCATTGTCGGGGCTGAGAGCGACGAGCTTGCGCAACTTCTCAAGGCGCTGGAATGCGGCGCTCGCGGTTACATTCCGACCAGTGTCGGGATCAATGTCGCCGCCGAAGCCGTAGCGCTCGCCCGGGCAGGCGGCGTGTTCGTGCCGGCCAGCAGCATTCTCGCAGCCAAGGAGGTCATCGCCTCCGTGACCAGCGGAACACGCTGCGCCGACAGTCTCTTTACGCCGCGTGAAGTCGTCGTTGCCGAAGCTCTTCGCCGCGGCAAGGCCAACAAGATCATCGCCTATGAAATGGACCTTTGCGAAAGCACGGTCAAAGTACATATCCGCAATATCATGAAGAAACTGAATGCGACGAACCGGACGGAAGTCGCCTATAAGATCAGGGAATTCGTGAGATAACATGAGCTTTGAATCAGCAAGCTTCGCCGGTGCCGTTTAAACGCGGCGCTGGCGAAATACGTTTTAGCCCCGAATATTCTGAATGCTTGAACTTGCAACGTCGCTCGCATTCTGCGGAATGGATTGCAGAAGCGTCTGTCTTGCCGAGGCAAGATGCGTACGGCAAGCCCTGTCGATCCGCTCCGGATCGCGGGATTGCAACGCCTCGATATAGTCGAGATGTTCGACGATGGCGCGCGCATTGCGCTCTCGGGCAAAAGCCTTGTTCCACTGATAGTGATAATGGAAGACGATGGCGATCGCGTCGTAGAAATCGGCAATGAAGCGATTGTTCGAAGCGCGGTGAATGAGAAGGTGGAACCGCTCGTCGAGCTGCGAAAAATCGCGAAAACGCTCGCCGAAATCGTCCTGCAAGTCATAATGCTCCCGCTGGATCGCCGCGAGATCGGTCCAGGCCGGATGCCCTGCCGGTAGGCGCCCGAACTCGGCGGCCGAATGCAGCTCGAACATTTCGCGCACCTCGGCAAGCTCAAGAGCGAATTCGCTCGTAAAACCCTTCAGGATCCAATGACTGTTCGGCCGCTTTTCGATCAGACCGAAACGGCTGAAGCGGATCAGGAACTCACGCACCACCGATGTTCCCGTGCCGATTTCGCGCGCCAGTTCCAGCTCGTTGATCTGCATGCCGGGCTGGGCTTCGTCGGAAAGGATGCGCAGCATGAAGCTGCGCTCGATAATGTTATGCAGCGAATTGGTTTCTTCTTCCGGAAAGAAATCGGCCTCGGTCGGCTGGCGCAACACTGTCTTTTGCCGCTTGTTCCAGCGGATGATGCCAGCGTCACTTAGACGCAGCAGGATGGCGCGCGCCGTGCTGCGGCTGATACCGAGTTCGGCGGCAATTTCAGGCTCAGTCGGCAAGGCGGCGTCCAGCTTCAAGCCGGCGACGTAGCGATTGTACGCATCCTTGAAGAGCGTGTTTTGTCTCGCCATTTCCCCCTCTCTTATAGCTCGCAGCTCTGCATCGGCGACGATGTCTGAACCATGTTCGAATGGCAGTCAAATTCGCCGGATAGGCCGCGATAACGTCCACGCCTGTCGCGCACGACCTCCTCCCAGGTTGGTGTGCGATTTCCTCGTTGACACCAAAATGTTTATTGTAGATAAAAAACAAAATCAATCGGCGATGCGCTCAAAGCAAACGCCGAAAAGCAAGATTGTGCAGGGAGAGGACGTTGAACAGCCAACCTTGGATCCTTCTGTCGGAAGGCGACAATGTCGCGGTGGCGACGGCGGCGATTGCGGCTGGCGCTACGGTCGCCAACGGCGTTGTGACACGGGACAAGATCGATCCCGGTCATAAATTCGCTATTCAAGACATCGCCACCGGCATGCCCGTGGTGAAATACGGCCAGGCAATTGGCCGCACGACGGCCGACGTTAAGGCTGGCGATCATGTCCACAGCCACAACCTGCACTTCGAAAACGATCGCCTGGCGGCGACCGCCAATTCCGCGCCGGAAGCGGCAACGGCGGCCGACAAGGCTCGGACGTTCATGGGCTTTCGCCGTACTGACGGCCGGGCGGCAACGCGCAACTATATCGGCATCATTGCCAGCGTGAACTGTTCCACCACGGTTTGCCGCGCCATCGCGGAAGAGGCAAACCGGACGCTCCTGCCCCATTATGACGGCATCGACGGTTTCGTGCCGATCGTTCACGACCAGGGCTGCGGCATGAGTTCGACCGGTGACGGCATGCAGACGCTGCATCGCACGCTTGCCGGCTATACGCGCCATGTGAATTTCGGCGGCGTGCTGATGATCGGCCTCGGCTGCGAGGTCAACCAGCTCACGCTTTATGGCCAGAGCGGCGCCGGCGCCAGCAAGCGGCACTTCAACATTCAGGATGCCGGCGGCTCGCGCCGTGCTGTGGCGCTTGCCATGGGTGTCCTCAAGGAGATCGCCGAGGAAGTCGGCCAGGCTCGTCGCGAACCGATCTCGATCAGCGAAATCATCGTCGGCCTGCAATGCGGCGGTTCCGATGGCTTCTCCGGCATCACGGCAAATCCGGCGCTGGGTGCCGCCGCCGACCTGCTGGCGGCTGCCGGTGGCACGGCGATCCTGTCGGAAACCTCGGAAATCTATGGCGCGGAACATTTACTGCGCAGCCGTGCGGTCAGCGACTCGGTCGCCGCCAAGCTCGACGAGAAAATCGACTGGTGGGAAAAATATGTCGCTATGCACGGTGCCTCGCTCGACAACAATCCCTCACCCGGCAACAAGCGCGGCGGGTTGACGACCATTCTGGAAAAGTCGCTCGGCGCCGTCGCCAAAGGCGGGCGCTCACCGCTGACCGCCGTTTACAGCTACGCCGAACGGGTAACGGACCACGGTCTCGTCTTTATGGACACGCCCGGTTATGATCCAGTTTCGGCAACCGGCCAGGTGGCGGGCGGAGCGAATATGATCGCCTTCACGACAGGTCGCGGCAGTTGTTTCGGCTCTCGCCCAGCGCCGTCCTTCAAGCTGTCGAGCAATTCGGCGCTTTACCGATCTATGGAAGAGGACATGGATATCGATTGCGGTACGATAGCCACCGGCGAAGCGACGATATCGGGCAAGGGCCGCGAGATCTTCGAACTGATCATCGAGATTGCATCGGGCAAGAAGACGAAAAGCGAAACCTTCGGCTATGGCGACAACGAATTCGTGCCCTGGCATCTCGGCGCAACGCTTTAAATAAATAATGCATGCCATCACAAGGGAGAGGTGATGAAGAGGAGAAGAATCGGCAGGACAAGCCTGGAGGTCACCGAATTCAGTTTCGGGGCCGCAGCGCTCGGCGGTCTTTACCGCACCTGCCCTCGCGACCAGGCCATGAACACGCTGCAGGCAGCATGGGATAGCGGCATCCGCTATTTCGACGTTGCGCCTTGGTATGGCTTCGGGCTCGGCGAACGCCGTGTCGGCGATTTCCTGCGCGACCAGCCGGAAGACAGCTATGTCCTGTCGACCAAGGTCGGGCGGCTGATGCGGCCTGTTGCGAGCGACAAGGTGCCGAACTACGGCTATGTCGATCCCCTGCCCTTCGATGCGGATTACGACTACTCCTATGACGGCATCATGCGGTCGGTCGACTTCAGCTATGCCCGCCTCGGCCTCAACCGCATTGATATCCTCTACGTTCACGATATCGGCGGCTACACCCACGGCAAGGCGCTGAATGACCATCATCTCGGTCAGCTCCTACGCTCCGGCCTGAAGGCATTGGAAGAGCTGAAGTCGTCGGGCGCGATTAAGGCCTACGGCCTCGGCGTCAACGAGGTGCCCGTGTGCCTCGACGTCATGCATGAGGCGGACATCGACTGTATCCTGCTCGCCGGCCGCTATACCCTGCTCGACCGTTCGGCGGTGGCCGAGCTGCTGCCGCTCTGCGAGAAGAAGGGCACGTCGCTTGTGGTTGGCGGCGTCTTCAATTCCGGCATTCTCGCGACCGGCCCCGTGCCCGGTTCGCATTTCGATTATCTTCCGGCGACGGCTGACATTCTGGCCAAGGTCGGGGCGATGGAGGACATCGCCCGCCGCCATGGCCTGCCGCTTGCCGCACCGGCGATCCAGTTTCCGCTCGGCCATCCGTCCGTGGCTTCGGTGCTGATCGGCACGGCGAAACCGGAAAGCCTCATCCGCAATATGCAGCTCGTGGAGCCTGAGCTTCCGGCCAGCCTCTATGCGGAATTCGAAGGATTGACCCTGGTCGCGCCACCTTTGGGAGATGAAGCCGTCCGGGTTTGAAAGAGAATAAGGAGCTATCGGGCCGCCGAGAGAGGCGGCTTCGAAGAGGAGGAAAGCCTGTTTTGGCGTGGATGGAACCGCGCATGATTCCGAAAAGTAGTGAAACCGATTCGGATAAGATCATGCGCAGCAAATATCCCCGCGATGCGTGAGCCCGACAGGGGCTCACGATACCGAGCCGCAAGCGTTCAACGGCCGGTGTACAGGAGCAGAGCGCGTTGAGAGGAGAAATCAATGAACATCGCCAAATCCCTTCTGTCCCGCCGTACTTTTGCCGGTCTTGCCGGCGCGGCCATCATCGCAGTCGCCATGCCGGTGCAGTCCTTTGCTGCCGACGTGACCATTCCGATCATCGTCAAGGACACGACATCCTTCTATTGGCAGATCGTTCTCGCCGGCGCCCGCCAGGCGGGCAAGGATCTTGGCGTCAAGGTGCCGGAACTCGGCGCCCAGTCCGAATCCGACATCAACGGTCAGATCAGCATTCTCGAAAACGCCGTTGCCGGCAAACCGGCCGCCGTCGTGATCGCCCCGACCGAACGCAAAGCGCTCGGCAAGCCGGTGGATGAAGCCGCCAAGTCCGTGCCGGTCGTCGGCATCGACTCGGCCGCCGATTCCAAAGCCTTCGTATCGTTCCTGACGACCGACAACACAGCCGGCGGCCGCATCGCCGCTGACGGCCTTGCCGCCGCGATCAAGGGAATGACCGGCAAGGAAGAAGGCGAAGTCGCCATCATCACCAGCCTGCCGGGCGTCGGCTCGCTCGACCAGCGCCGCCAGGGCTTCCTGGACGAGATCAAGAGCAAGTATCCTGGCCTGAAGGTCGTCGCCGATAAATATGCCGATGGTCAGGCCACGACCGGCCTCAACATCATGACCGACCTGATCACGGCCAATCCGAAGCTCGTCGGCGTCTTCGCCTCGAACCTGATCATGGCGCAGGGCGTTGGCCAGGCGATTGCCGAAAACAAGCTCGGCGACAAGATCAAGGTCATTGGCTTCGACAATGACGACAAGACCGTCGGCTTCCTGAAGTCCGGCGTTCTCGCTGGCCTCGTCGTTCAGGACCCCTATCGCATGGGTTATGACGGCATCAAGACGGCGCTCGCCGCCTCCAAGAAGGAAAAGGTCGAGGCTAACGTCGACACCGGTGCAAACCTCGTCACCAAGGCGAATATGAGCGATCCGAAGATCGACGCCCTGATCAATCCGAAGGTCAAGTAACGCGTTGAGGCCGCGCCTGGGAGACCGGGCGCGGCCTGTTTTCATTCCGGCTTTGCTTGGTCGGCTTTGTTTGGCCGGCTTCGTTTGCGCAGAGACGAACGGAGCGAATGCTCGCCTAAGGAGGAGACCCATGACGAACCTCGAAGAGATCAGTCATCGACACGATGACAATATCCGGACGGAAGCAAACCGCATTCCGGCGGGTTCGCCCATCCTCGAGCTCAGGGGGCTGCAGAAGCGCTATGGCTATGTCGAGGCGCTGAAGCCCGCGACGATCACCTTCCTGGCGGGCGAAATCCACGCCATCGTCGGTGAAAACGGCGCTGGGAAGTCGACCCTTATCAAGCTGCTGACCGGCGTCATTACCAGGACGGCAGGCGAGATATTCTGGTGTGGTCATCCGGTCGGACTTTCCAATCCGAACGAAGCGATCGCCCGCGGCATCAATGCCGTGCATCAGGAGGTGGTGCTCTGCCCTCATCTGACCGTTGCGGCCAATCTCTTTCTCGGCGATGAAGTCAATCGCCTGGGGCTGATGCGCAAGAAGCAGATGGAGAAGCTGGCACAGACCGTGCTGGACGATCTCGGCTTCGGCCTCCCGGCAGCCGCCTTGCTGAGCTCTCTCACCATCGGCCAGCAACAGCTCGTGGCCACCGCCCGCGCCGCGATGCGCGGTACCCAATTCCTGATATTCGACGAGCCGACGGCCTATCTCACCCGCAAGGAATCGGCGCAGCTTTTCAAGCTGATCCGCCGCCTGCAGAGCGAGGGCGTCACCATCGTTTACATCAGCCACCGTATGGAAGAAGTCTTCGAACTGGCGGATCGCGTTTCGGTCCTGCGTGACGGCACCCATGTCGGCACGCGCGCCGTCGGTGAGACCAATGAAGACGAGTTGATCAAGCTGATGATCAACCGCTCCATCGAGCAGATCTATCACAAGGAAGAAATTCCGATCGGCGACACCATCCTGGAGACCCGCGGACTCTCAGGCCCCGGCTTCGAAAATGTCTCGCTGACCGTCAGGGCCGGAGAAATCGTCGGGCTCTATGGATTGATCGGCGCCGGCCGCAGTGAATTCGCGCTTGGGCTTTACGGCCGACAGCCGCTGTCCGCAGGCGAGATTTACTGGCAGGGCAGCAAGGTCGATATCCGCAACGAGCGCGACGCCATGAATCTCGGCATAGCGCTGGCGCCGGAAAGCCGCCGCGACCAGGGGCTTTGCCTCAACCTGCCGATCGGACTCAACATCAACCTGCCGGTATTCAAACGGCTGAGCCAGGGACCGATCATCAACAATAGCGGCGAAGCGGCCAATGCCGATAAGCAGATCCGCGATCTCAGTATCAAGACGCCAAGCCGGCGGGTTCTTGTTTCGGCCATGTCCGGCGGCAACCAGCAGAAGGTCGTCATCGGCAAGTGGCTAAGCCACGGCGCCAAGCTCTTCATTTTCGACGAGCCGACCGTGGGCGTCGATGTCGGCACCAAGGCGGAGATCTATCGGTTGTTCGCCAAGCTCTTGCGAGGTGGCGCGGGCATCATCGTCATCTCGTCCTACCTGCCTGAGGTCTACGAACTTGCCGACCGGCTGCATGTCTTCCGCCGCGGCCAGCTCGTCGCCAGCCATGATTTTCACGCCGCCACGCATGAGGAAGTCCTCGGCGAGGCGATCGGCGTCTGAACGACACATAAGATAAGAAAGAGGGAGAAAAACAATGGCCGCAAATACCACAGAGGGCCCCACCGTCGCGCCGCGGCGCAAGATGAATATCCTCTTCAGCTTGACGCTGATCCTTCTTCTTCTTGCTCTTTGGGTCGTTCTGGGCTTCTGGACCGATAAGTTCTGGACGCCGCTTAACATCACCAACCTGATGCGCCAAGGTTCGATGACGGCGATCCTGGCTCTCGGTCAGACCTTCGTCATCATCACCGCGGGCATCGATCTCTCTGTCGGTGCGATTGTCGGCTTCTGCACCGTCATCATCGCCTGGCTGCTGCAGGCCGGATTTCCGGTTTCCGCCGCCATTCTCATAACCCTGCTGTTCGGTGTGCTGATCGGCGCATTCCATGCCTTTGGCATCGTGCGCATGGGCCTGCCACCCTTCATCATCACGCTGGCGACGCTGACGTCCTTGCGCGGCATCGGGCTGCTCATCACCAACGGCTCGACGATCAACATCGTCAACGACGATTTCACCAATTTCGCCGTCGCCGATTTCTTAGGCATTCCGAGCCTGTTCTGGATGGTCATCCTGGTGGCGATACCAGCCTTCATTTTCCTGCATCTCAGCCGCTGGGGCCGCTATCTCTTCGCCGTGGGTTCGAACCGTGAAGCTGCGCGTCTCTCCGGTGTCAACGTCACCTGGATGATCTACCTCGCCTATATCCTGTCGGGCACCTGCGCTGCTTTCGTCGGCGTCCTGCTCGCCTCGCGCATCGCCATCGGCAATGCGACACAGGCAGACGGTTGGGAATTGCAGGCGATCGCCTCATCGGTCATCGGCGGCACCAGCCTTTTCGGCGCGGTCGGCTCCGTTTACGGCCCGCTGATCGGCGCTTTCATCCTGGCCACGATCAACAACGGCGCCAACCTGCTGAATTTGAATTCATTCTGGCAGCGCATCATCACCGGCGTGCTGATCATCGTAATCGTCTATTTCGATCAGTTGCGCCGCCGTCGCCTCTAAAGGTATTCGACAACAGTCTCTCGCGGATGGTATGCTAAAAGCGTACCATCCGCTTCTGTTGTAGGAGACACAATGGCTCCAGTTGAAAAAATGACGATCGCTCTAACACCCGAGATGGCTGGATTTATCCGTAATGCCGTGGACGCGGGTGACTATGCGTCGACCAGTGAAGCAATTCGGGAGGCAGTCCGTGAGTGGAAGGAGCGTCGCGATTTGCTTGGTTACACGACAGAGGAATTGCGGGATCTCGTGAATGAAGGCTTGGCCAGTGGCCCAAGCGCGCACGAGTCTATGGCAGATGTAAAGGCTGAGGCACGACGAAGATTGCAGGCGACGGTCGAAAAGACCTGCTGATCATGCTGCCAATAAAGCGAACAAGCCGCGCCGATGAAGATCTGATTTCCATCTGGCTGGAGATCGCGAAGAACAATCCCGTCGCCGCCGACCGTATCCTTGATGCAATAGAGAGCTGCTGGCTCCAGCTCGCCTCTCACCCTTTTTTCGGCCTCGCTCGAAATGATATCGGCTCGGGGATTCGCCATTTGGTCGTCGGGAGCTACCTTACTCTGTATCGTATTGCCGACGATCGTATCGATATCGTCAGGGTGCTGCATGGTCGGCGTAAAATCACCCGAAAAACAATAGAGGATGAAGGGAGTTCCGGTCGCTAGCCTCTGGTCTATTTCCGATCGGGACACCTGGCTCTTCGATATCTGCACTCGAACCACATCCGACATTAGATCGAAACCAAGGTTTGATCATCGGTCACGCCGGAGATGGGCGTGACCTTTGCCAGCTCAAATTCCGCAACAGGTTCCGCAGCGGCTTTTCGACCGCTTCGTAGGCGCACACACCCAGCAAAGTGCCCGAGATGACGCTGAGGAATGTCGCGACGTCGTAGGGCATTTGCGTGGACGCAACCATCTTTATAACCACCGAGATCGCCAGCGTGTGCCAGAGATAGATCGAATAAGAGCTATTGCCGAGATAGGTGAGCAGCGGGATGTTCGGCAGCTTTCCGTTTCGTTCCAGCGATACCATACCAAGCACGAGTGCCACGGCGAGCGGTCCGCAGGTCAGTTCGTTGAAGTCGAGGCCGATGAGCTCAATGGCGGCAAAACCCGCCAACGCGGCGGCGACTAGGGCAAGGCCGAGACCGGCGCCCGGTATCTTCCCCGCTAGCCACAGCCGACCAAGGACTGCGCCGGCGACGAATTCCAGGATGATCGGGCGCGTATAAGTGAGCAGCAGGGAGGATTGCGGATTGAAAATGCTGCCGGCGATGGCGAAGGCAAGGAAGATGCCGGCCATGCTCGCAAGCTGCAGACGGCGCGGCAACAACAACGTCGCGGCGAAGATGACGTAGAAGAACATCTCGAAATCCAACGTCCAACCCTGCACGAGGACCGGCCAGATTTCGCCGCTGCTCGGCGAGCGCATCGGAATGAAAAACAGCGAGGCCAAGGTATGCATGGCCGTCAGCTTCATGTTCGGAAACAGGCCGGTGAGACCGCCTGCAACCATGATGCCGGTGACGATCCAGTAAGACGGCGCGATGCGCTGCACGCGATCGATCAAGAAGCGCATCGGCGTCACCGGCCGGCGCTCGCTCATCGTCCACATGATGAAACCGCTGATGACGAAAAACACGTCGACGCCGGCTGCCCCGATGCGGAAATGGCTGCCGGTACGCTCTGCGGCGTGGAACAGGACCACGGCAAGAGCGGCAAAGCCGCGCAGATATTGAATGCCATAGAGGGTCTTCATCTGCTGATCCGCGGCTCCCAATTCATCGATGGCACAAACTCCATCCGATCGTCGGGAACAAGCGGAGCGGCCTTTGGCGCCCGCGTCTTCATCGTCAGCTTGCCCGCCGTGAAATAGAACAGGAACGAGCCGACATGGTATGGATTGAGGATGTCGATCTCGACGAAGGCGCGGATCAGAAGCAGCGTCGCAACGCCGAGTAGGACATAGGATTCATCATTTCTGATGTCGCTCAGGAACCGCTTGATATGGCCGATAACGGCGGTGAGCAGGATCGCAATGAGCAGGCAGACGCCGATCAGGCCGGTCTCGACGGTTGTTTCGATGAAGGTGTTGTGGAAATGGAAGCCAGCGCGGGAGGCGATGTAGAATTCGTCCCACAAGCGCTCCGGCTCCGAAAAGCCCTGGACCCAATAGGCTTGGTAGCCGACGCCGAAGAACGGATGCTGCCAGATCGCTTCGATGCCCTGTTGCCACAAATAGGTGCGACCCGTCAGTGTCGAGTCCTTGCCGAAGGCACCGAGGACGAGATCGACGCCACCGAAATTGATACCGGCGACAGCGACCGCCAAACCGGTTACGGCCAAAACTGCAAACAGCCTCTTCCGCTGCCGAGGCGACAGGAACAGGATGCCCCGCATGCCGATACTGAGCACGACGACCAATCCTGTGGTCAAAACCGAGGTCGCCGATTGCGAGGCGAGCAGGCAGTAGGCGGACAATAGGCCGGCAATACCACCGCCCAGCAGCCAGATGCGGCGCTCGCCGAGGATGAAGACGGCGGCGAAGGCGAAATAAATGCCAAGCGAGGCGTAGAAGCCGAGCTGGTTCTTCGAGTCGAAGGCGCCGACGAAGCTATAGGTGCCGTCGAGCGGGTCATAGGCGTAGTAGCCGAAGAGGATCGAATAGAGCAGCACGAGGCCCACGCCGGCAATACCGCCGCGCGTAAGTGTGCGGATATCCAGCGTGCGCATGGCGATCAGTGCGCAAATGATATGCGTCATGTACTGGATCGCAGCGCGGGCCGTAATGGATGGCACGGCAGACCAGAAGATCGACAGACAGGTGAACACGCCGAAGGCAAAGAGCCAGAGCTGCTTTTGATAGTTACCGAGCGTGCTTCGGTAGCCGATCAGGACCAGCGGAAACCAGAGGCCATAATAGGCAAGTATGGAGGCCTGCCCGAAGCGGGAGGAATAAGCGAAGACGAAGAAAGAGAGCGCAACCGCCACCATACCGTAGGTGGCGTTGCTCCCTGGACGAATAAAGGTCGATTTCGCGATCTGCATCGACCCTCCTTAACGCATGGCAAGCCCGGTGCTGACCTTGATGAGGTCGCCGGGCAGAACCTTGGTGTTCTCGTCGGCCTGAATTTCCTTCGTCTGGCCGTTGTCATCGCGCACGATGGTGTAGACGATGTTGACGTCCTGCCCATGGGCATCAACATTGCTGGCATCGGCCGATTGCGCGATTGCTTCCTGCATCAATGCCTGGCTCGTGGAGAGCTTGAGCTGCAGGGTTTCCAACTGGGTGTCTGTGTCCTGCATATCCTGCGCAAGCGAGTTTTGCCAATCGTTGCGCAGTGTCGTTTCATCCTGGTCGGCCTTGCTGATGCTCTGCTTGGCGTTCAGCGATGCCGTGTCGGTATCCAGCAAATTGGTCTCGACGTCGGAGGCGCGCTGTTCGGCCGAGATCCTGCGGGATGCAAGTTCCAACCCTCTTTCGGCGAGGCTCTCGACCTTGTCGCGGTCAGCCTTTGCGAGGTCAAGCTGGCGGCTCAGCGTATCGGTCTTCTTTCCGAGCGCCTCGACTTCGCTTTGCAGCAGCACTTTCAAGTCCGCCAGGGCCTGCAATTGCGTCTTCATGCGCTGACTGCGCGATTTCATCAGAGCGTCTTCGCTGGCGAGCAGGTCGGCCGATTGCGGCAATTTCTGCAGCTCCGGCGGAACATCGATCTGATCTTTACCGGCAAGCTCCGCCAGCAGGCGCGCCTTGCGTATCAGCAGGCGTCCACGCTCCGCCATCAGGACGACGGCATCGCCCTTGGCGTTGATGTAATCACGGGCAAAGCGCTGGCCGGCATCGGCACGGTGCAGGCCACCGCCGAGGCTGACTGCCTTGAGCACAGTGAGGCTGGGTACAAAAGGATACTGGCCCGGATTCTGAACCTCGCCACTGAGATAGATAGGCCGGAATTGCGAAAGCTCTACGGAAGCCGAAGGGCGATCGCGCAGGCCGAATTGTTTTTGCAGCCCAATGCCGATCGCTTCGGCAATCTCGTCGGTCGTCTTGCCGCTCGCCGGCATATCACCAATGAAGGGGATGGAAACCGCGCCGGACGGGCCGACCGTGTAATCACCCGAGATCATCGACCAGTCGCGGACGGAGCCCTCCGCGGTCTGCCATTCGGCAACGCGAATGTGCAGTTTGTCCATGACCCCCAGATGGTATCCAGGAAGACTATCGGCATGGGCGTTACCCGATACCATGCACAGGCTGAGAACCATAAGAGCTGCGCAACGAAAAGGTGTGGCCGTGCCAACGGACTTACCAGGAGACTGAATTTCAATCATGCAGGATCTTCCCTGTTATTGGATTGCAGCCCCGCAATGCGGGGAAACCGCAGGCATCTCCCTGCGGTATCTGCGTTCGCCATCAGTAGCTGCCGCGCGATAGGCAGACCGCAGGAATGGTTTTGGCGATGATGACCACGTCGCTGCTCAGAGACCAGTTCTTGACGTAGTGGGTGTCGAAGGCGACACGGCTGGCATAGGACACGTCGTTACGACCGCTCACCTGCCAGAGGCCCGTCAGGCCGGGGCGGGATTGGAGGTAGTAGATCGCAGCGTGTTCGTAGAGCTCCAGCTCGTCTTCGACGACAGGACGCGGGCCGACGACGCTCATTTCACCGCGAATGATATTGATGAGCTGCGGCAATTCGTCGAGGCTGAGTTTGCGAAGCACCGCGCCGACAAGGGTGACGCGGGGGTCGTCTTGCAGTTTGCGTGTTGCACGCCATTCTTCCATTGCTCTGGGATTGGCCTGGAGATAGGCCTTCAGAACCTTGTCGCCATCGACGACCATGGTACGGAACTTAAGGCAACGGAAGGTCTTGCCGTTATGTCCGATGCGGCGGTGTCCGTAAAAAGCGGGACCCCGATCCGAAAGTTTTACCAGGAGCATAAGCATAAGGAAGATGGGGCTGATGAAAATCAGCGCCGTCAATGCAATGGTGACGTCGAACGTCCTCTTCAGGAATCCACCTGTTGGCGGAAAGACGTCACGTTCCGGAGCGCTGAAAAAAGCCGATGTGGCCGATCTCGTCGCAGACTTCATAGAGATGACTCCATTCATGTTGGCGAATTGGTCGGAAATGTCTCGGTCGCCTAGTTAGGGCTATGCAGTGAGGAGTGTAGGTGGGGATTATGATTTTTTAAGCCAAATTTTTGTGGCAGTGCGAAATCGCAGCGGGGTTTTACCCCAGATGCATTAGAATTCCTAAGTTTAGATGTTTCTTATATAAATTTTATACTAAAGAATGTATTGTATAGACGGCTAAAAAATGCGCTTCTTACGTTACGTATGGCGGCCGGAGAGAATGTTAACGGCTATTAAGGCTAGTTTGTTCATCCCCTCTTGTCGGAATAGGCTTTGCTCGCTCTTGAGCGTTCATGCGCAATCTTGATTTTCCAAGGAAAATATTGCGCTGCAACACCATATTGCGACGCACATATTGGCAGTCGCGACGGCCGAACTTTGTAACAAAAGTTGATTGAATTGATTAAATTCCGAGGCAATCGCATGAGATAGCCATGATCATTAAAATTGTATGCATTCCTAAACGCGACAACTTTAATGCGAACTTTAAAAAAAGACAAAAGACATGGGCCGCAATTGCACGTATTATGGAGGAGTAGTTTTAACGGGTGATGCGCTAAAGTCATATTCGTTCGTAATCGTAATAGACCGCCTAGGTTTGGTTGAATCTAAAGGATTCATTAAATATATTTGGCTCGTGGGTCTATTTTGGGAGGCAAGACCTTGATCGCTCTTTTCCTTTTGACTGCGCGGAGGAGGTAACGTCATGTATGCACCACGCGTTTTCATCAGTATGGTCGGTGCTCTGGCCGTATTTGCCATCGCAACCTATTTCCTGACGCAATCTCTTTCGACCACTTTGATCGAAACGGTGATTTGCGCCGTGCTGCTGCAGATTGGTTACTTTATCGGTATTCTCTTCCTGGTGTGGAAGGAACGGAGCGCCAGAGCGGCGTTGCTGAATCAAGATGCGGCGGCAACGTCGTTGCGTGACGGCGACAAGGTCACCGGCCTGTCCGCTTCAAATCTCAATCGCTCTGAGCCTTTCAACCCCTAAGGTCGCCATCAGGCGCATCTTTTAACGCTCGTGTGGTTGCCGATGGCTGTCGCCGTCCTAAGTCTCCGGCAGAATAATGGAGGCTGACGTGACTGACAGTGCCGAAAACAATGTCTGTGTAATTATTGCCGCGAAGAATGCCAGCGACACCATTGGCCTTGCCGTCGCTTCCGCACTTCGCGAGCCCGAGGTGGCTGAAGTCGTCGTCATCGACGATGGCTCGACAGATAGCACCGCTGCCTCCGCCAACCTCGCCGACGACGGCAGCGGACGCCTGAGCATCCATGAGTTCGAGAAAAATCGTGGCCCGGCGGCAGCACGCAATCATGCGATCGAGGTTTCGCGCGCCCCCCTGATCAGCATCCTCGATGCCGACGATTTCTTTTTCCCGGGACGGTTCAGGCCGTTGCTCGCAGCCGATGATTGGGATTTCGTCGCCGACAACATCGCCTTCGTCAATGCCGATACGGTTCCCGACGCCGCTACGATGCTCGATCATTTCGATCCGAAGCCACGTTTCCTCGATCTGGTCGCTTTTGTCGAAGGCAATATTTCGAAGCGCGGCGTCCGACGCGGCGAGATCGGTTTCCTGAAGCCGCTGATGCGCCGATCGTTTTTGGACGCTCACGGCCTGCGCTACAACGAAGCTCTGCGTCTCGGTGAGGATTACGATCTCTATGTGCGGGCGCTTGCCAAGGCTGCACGCTACAAGGTCATTCATAGCTGCGGTTATGCCGCCGTGGTGCGCAGTAACTCGCTGAGCGGCCGGCACCGCACGGAAGATCTGCATCGGCTCTATGAAGCCGATCGGGCGATCCTCGCCGGCGGCGGTCTGTCTACGGCCGATGCGGCCGCCATCCGTCGCCATGAGCAGCATGTTCGCAGCCGCTACGAGCTACGGCGCTTTCTCGATATCAAGGGACAATCGGGCCTGGCTGCAGCAGCGTCTTACGCATTGGGCAACCCTACCGCCATTCCGGCCATTGCCGGCGGCATTCTCGCCGATAAGACGGAGCGTTTTCGCAAAGGCGGCAGTGCCCCGATTGCGCATTCGGGAACGAACGGCCTGCGCTATCTGCTACAGGCCGCTCCTGAATAATTCTTCCCGATATCAGAAGTAGTCGCGCTGCACGCCTCCGAGAACGTCGAAGAGGCGTTGCTTGCGGCCGGCCAATGCCGCGTCGGCACTCAGTTGCGGCTTGGCCTTGCTCGCCTGCCAAAGCGCCAGCGCCGAGGGCGCGGCGAGCGCCTGTTTCGCCATCACTCGGAGACGGGTCTGCTCGGGGTCGGCGAGCACCACAGTACCCCCATGCCGGTGCTTCTCCAGCTCCTCGGTGGCCCGCTCGTCTCGTTGGAAACCGACACCCCAGAACCGGGCACCCTTGGCGATCGCTTCTGCGCGGGTGGAAACCGGAACGTGCTTTGGCGCATAGGTGACGCCGAGAGAGTGGGCCCAGTCGTTCCATTTGAAGCTGTTGATCGCTCGTGACGTGCTGACGGCGATCCACGGCACGCGGAAGGCGTCGGCAAGGATCGCGCCGTGCATGGACTCGGCGACGATCAGCTCGGACGTCGCGATCTCGCGGATGACTGCCTTGGCCTCGCCGCGCGGGTCGAGATAGGAGAGGCCGACAGTCTTGCAGATCTCCGGCCAAATCCCGGCCGCCGCCGACTCCCAATGCGGAACGAAGGTACGGCGATTGGTTTTCGGCAGGTTTTTGAATTCCGGCATTTCGGTCACCATCACTGCCGGGTCGACGATGCCCATGTCCGCTGGGAGGCCGACTTTTTCAGCCGTCAGGGGGCCGCGCACGCTGCGGATGTCCCACTTGGTCTTGTCGCCCATATTGGGAAGCGAGCCATAGCCGAAGCCGCTGCCGATCACGAGCTTATGGCCGTCGAGCGGCAGGATCAGGGTGTTGAGAACGGTGCCGACACCGACCAGCAGTGTTTCTTCGTGAACATCGCGCAGGCCGGGGAGCAGGAAATCCCAGAGCCAGAGATTAAGATCGTCACCGAAATTGCCATGGGTGGATTCCCAGTGGAACGGCTTCATGCAGGTCTCCTTGGTGTTTTAGATAGTAGCTGAACACACCTTGGCTCTTGAGGAATAGGCATGAACAACTTTGCTGCAGTGCGAAAACTAGGGCGCAAGCTTGCCCGCGGCAAGTTGCACCGCACTCTGCAATATTGCGGGGTCGCGCCAAGCCCATTTCGCCAACAGTCCAAGTTGCGGCAAGCGGCGGCGGCGCAACTGCTTTGCCTGGCTCCAAAGGGCCTGTTTGCGAGCGCGATTTTTGTAGGCGCGAATGGTCGCAATGTCCTGCGGCCGGCGCAAAAACCGCTGTTCCAGCGTGTTAAGCGCCGTCCAGGTGTTGAACTGCTGGCGCAGGAATTGCGGTGAATCATTGTCGATGCTGTGAAAGATATTGATGCCCTCGCCGCGCAGCGCGCCGGTATCTTCGCAAAGCAACACGCGTTTGGCAGCGAGCATGCAGTCGCAGAAAAACAGCACATCCTCCGCCGCCAGCCGCAAGGCGGCTTCGAAGCGGATTTTCTCGAATAGCGGCCGGCCGATCACCATGCAGGAGAGATGCAGAAAGCTCCAATCTTTGAGCATAACGCTGGCGATATCGGGAATTTCGATCAGGGACGGCGTTTGGGAGAGACGGGTCGCATCGACCGATTTCGCCAGTTCCGCCATACTGAAATGGTAGAAAAACTCCTCGCCGCCATCGATCGAGTCCCAATAGCAATCGGCATCGTGCCGCGTCAGGGCCTCGAAGGCGTTGCCGAGATGTTGCGGCGCCCATTCATCGTCAGAATCGAGGAAGGCGACGAAGCGGCTTGAAGCCGGCACATTGTCGAGGCCGGTATTGCGGGCGCCGCCCGGTCCTGCATTGGCCTGACGGATGACCCGAATTCGCGCGCGATCTTCATCGCTAAGTGACAGAAGCTCGTTTTCCGCCGGAAGCGGCGATTCATCGTCGACGATGAGAATATCGAAATCCTGAAACACTTGCTTCGATATTGACGTTAATGCCCGCTGCAGAATGCCTGTCTGCTTCTGGTAGAAGGGAATAACGATCGTAATTGACGCCATTTTCTCGCCTTTACGGTTTCAACAAAGAATTTCCGGCCCCCTTTCACGGGGGGCGCGGCTATGCGCTTTTCGACAATCTCCATCGCGGATTTTCGGCCGGTCCCAAGGGGACAGGCTGTCGCCGTGGCTTCAACAGTTAGGGCCCGTTCCGTTCCGAACAATGTCGGACGGCGCGTTTTCTGAAAGACAGTGCATCACCATCGTCAATATTCGGGGGCTGTCTCTCAGCAGCCGACGGATAGTTGCCGCGTTCGTTACTGGCTGTCGAGCTTCTTTGCGCTCATAATCGGTGCCCACGCGTAAACACAATCAATAGGCGTGTTAGTCTATTCGTACTTTCTCAATTAAATTGCATTATCGCCCTATTTTGATCATGATTGATGACGGAATCTGCGGCAGTGCAAAAAAATCCTCGGCCGGTGGAAAAAAATTTGGTGCTGCCACAGCGTGTAATTCCCTGCCGCTTTCGGAATATTCCACCATCCTTAAAACCATTTAATACCAAATACCTATATCGGAATTAATCCGATTGAATTAGATGTTTCTCCATCTCTTTTGAGGGGTCGGCGAGGCCCTATACCCCGGTTTTTTGCTGCAGCGCCATATTTCCTTTCGGGAGAGCGCCCTAGCTTACGTCTGCGGGCTCTAGTCTGCTCTAGTTGAAACGGCTGCAAGGGGGGAGCGGTCTCAAAAAGGGGTGACAGATATCGTGGATGTGACTGCCAACGTGTCTTCACGGATCAATCTCATGCGCATAGTGCTCATCTCGGGCATCGTATTTGTACATATCCCGTTCGACACGGATTCCAGCCCATTCAACGGCGCCTATGGCCTCTTTGATTGGCTTCGAGTTTTCCTGCGCGACAGCTTGTTTCGCGTGGGAGTTCCCTGCCTGAGTGCCATTTCCGGCTATCTGCTTTTCCGTCACGGAGAGGCTTCGCTGGATTATGGCAAGACCATTCGCCGTAAGACAAGGACTGTCCTCCTGCCATTTCTGTTGTGGAACACCGCCTTCTTTCTGTTCGTGCTGCTCCTGCAGAACCGCGGCATCGGCGACGGCTATCTGCCGGACCTGACAAATGCCAGCCCGCGCACGCTCGCCACACTTCTGTTCGCCACAGAAGGTGCGCCGATTGATTTGCCGCTCTATTTCTTGCGCGATCTCTTCGTTTGCATCCTGATCTCGCCGCTGCTGGCCATGTTGATCCGTCGCTATCCGCTGCCGACGCTCACATTTTTGCTGCTGCTTGCGGCGTTGCCGGTATCGCTCGGGATCGTGCTTCGGAACTCCATCCTCTTCAGCTTCAGCTTCGGTATCTATCTCAGCCTTTATCGCATCGACCTGACGATCATCGACCGATACGCGGCTCCCATCGGCGCAGCCTTTCTCGCACTCACGGCTCTTTGGGCGACAGGGGCCTATGTGACCGCGCCGGAGCAGCCCGCGTGGCTCCAATTCAGCCGAGATGTGATGGTGCTTGCCGGTATTCCAGGTTTCTGGGCGCTTTCGGCGATCCTGATCAAGAACAGGCTCGCTCAGCGACTGGCAGCCACAGGCGGCTTGAGCTTTTGGATCTTCTGCGCCCACCACCCGGTGCTGTTGAGCCTCTGGATTCTGTGGAACCGCACAGGCGCGGATCTCTACCCCGTCTTCTACCTGCTGGCCGCCGCCATCACGCTGACGGTGCTGCCATTGACCAACGGCATGGCGCGCTCCGCCCTGCCCTCCTTCTACAATCTGCTGACCGGCAGCCGCATGCGGCCGCAGGCCGAAGCCCTGGCCGTCGCCGGCCGGCGGGCGACTTCCGAGTAAAGGTGACATATGACGAAACAGATCTTTGATACGCTAAGACCCAGCCTTGTTTCCTTTGCCCTTTTGAGCGCGGCCCTTATCCCTTGCGCGGCCCTCGCCCAGGAGGATCAGCCGAACGGCAAGTCTTTCGTCGACAAATTCGACAAGATCGACAGCGGCCGTTGGTATATCTCGGACGGCTGGAACAACGGCCCGCACCAGAATTGCACCTGGTCGAAGAAGCAGGTCAGTGTCGAAGGCGGCAGGCTGCAAATTAAATTCACCCAGGGCAAAACCGGCCAACGCGACTATGCCTGCGGCGAAATCCAGACGACCAAGACCTATGGCTACGGCACCTATGAGGCGCGTTATCGCACCGCGACCGGCCCCGGCCTCAATTCGGCTTTCTTCACCTATATCGGTCCGACCGACAAGAAGCCTCACGACGAGATCGATTTCGAAGTGCTGGGCAAGAACTCCGCACAGGTTCAGGTCAATCAATATATCGGTGCCAAAGGCGGCAATGAGAAACTCGTCCCGGTCGCCGGCAGCGCCGATCAGGGCTTTAACGACTATGCTTTCGTCTGGGAGAAGGATCGGCTTCGCTATTACCTGAACGGCAAGCTCGTTCAGGAAGTTACCGATCCGTCGAAGATTCCGACGCATGCCCAGAAGATTTTCTTCAGCCTCTGGGGCACGGACACGCTGAGCGGCTGGATGGGCAAGTTCGCCTACAGCGGCGGGCCGGCGACCATGCAGATCGAGCGCGTTGCCTTCACGGCGGCCGGTGACAAGTGCCAATTCCCGGAATCGATCGCCTGCAAGCTCAACTGAAACATTCCGGCCGCGAGGCGGATTTCGCGGCCGGAGCAAATGAACCCGATGCAACACGAACGAAACGAGGCGCCTGGCTTCCGGCCAGGCACGAAAGCGAAAGTTTTCATGCTGCATATTCTTTATTTCGTCCACGATCTCGCCGATCCTGCCATCCGCAGGCGCGTGCTGATGCTGCAGGCAGGTGGGGCGAAGGTAACGCTGGCGGGCTTTCGGCGCGATGACAACGCGTTGGCGGCCATTCACGGTGTCGAGCCGATCGAACTCGGCCGGACGCGCGACGCGCAGTTCGCGCAGCGTATCGCCGCCGTTGCCAAGTCCGCGATGCAACTGCGCGGATTGCTGCGCTCGGTCGAAAAGCCGGATGTGATCATCGGCCGCAATCTTGAAATGCTGGCCGTGGCCAAGCGCGCCAAATCCATCTTCGGCGGCGATATGCCTGTTGTCTACGAGTGCCTCGACATTCACCGGCTGCTGCTGCGCAATGATATCTTTGGCGGTGCTCTTCGTGGCGTTGAGCGTCATTTCGGCGCGGACGCGGCACTGCTGCTGACCAGCTCGCCGGCCTTCGTCGAGCATTATTTCCGCGCTCGCTCCGGCCTCGACCTGCCGATCGTCCTTCTCGAGAACAAGGTCCTGGCGCTCGACGGTATCGGCGCTGAGATCGTCAACGCTCCCAGACTGCCGGCGAACGGCGAACCCTGGAAGATCGGTTGGTTTGGCGCGCTTCGGTGCCGCAAGTCGCTGGAATTGCTCGCAGATTTTTCGTGCCGCATGGAAGGTCGCTTCGAGATCGTCTTGCGTGGCCGGCCGGCTCATTCGGAGTTCGATGATTTCGACGTCTTTGTACGCGATGCGCCTTTCATGCATTTCGGCGGTCCCTATAAAAACCCCGAGGACCTCGCTGCGATCTACGGTGAGGTGCAGTTCTCCTGGGCGATCGACTTCTTCGAAGAGGGACTGAATTCCAGTTGGCTGTTGCCGAACCGTCTCTATGAGGGCGGCCTGCATGGCGCCGTGCCGATCGCCGTCGATGGCACCGAGACCGCACGGTTCCTGGCAAAGCGGAAAATCGGGCTGACGCTCGACGAGCCGGATGCTGCGCGCCTCGTCGCTCTTCTGGGCGATATGAATGAGGAACGCTACCTCGCTGCGTTCAACGCCTTGGCCGCACAGGACCGCAGGCAGTGGATGACCGATCGCGCCGAATGCCGCGGATTGGTGCAGCGGCTGGCTTCCCTTACCCACGCCGGCGAGCAAACCGCCGAATTACAGACCGTCCCACAACTGCATCGCAATAGAGGTGGATTGCAATGAAGACCGGAATTCCCATGGATATGCGTTGCTTGATCGTTATCCCGTGCCTCAATGAGGAGAAGCATATCGAGCCGCTGATTGCCAAGCTCGGCCGTGCTCTGGACGAACTTGATGCCCGCATCGTGGTTGCCGATGGCGGCAGCACAGACAGAACCCGCGACATTGTCAGGGAGATCGCCGCAGTCGATCCGCGCATTCTCCTAATCGACAATCCGAAGCGGCTGCAAAGTGCTGCGATCAACCTCGCGATCGAAACCCTGGGCAACGACTACGACTATCTCATCCGCATCGACGCCCATGGCGACTATCCGGACGACTACTGCCAGATACTGGCGCAGGAAGCGTCCGCCACCGGCGCGGATTCCGTTGTCGTTGCGATGCGCACCATGGGCTTCAGCGCCTTCCAGAAGGCGACGGCAGTGGCGCAGAATTCAAAGCTCGGCAATGGCGGCTCGAAGCATCGCGAAGGCGCCAAGGGGCATTGGGCCGATCACGGCCATCACGCTCTGATGCGCGTTGCTGCCTACCGCGCAGTCGGTGGCTACGACGAAGCCTTCAGCCATAACGAGGATGCTGAGCTCGACTATCGCCTGCGCAAAGCCGGCTATCGCATCTGGCTCACCGACAAGACGGCGATGACCTATTATCCGCGTTCCAGCGTTCCGACGCTTTTCCGGCAGTATCTCGGCTATGGCCGCGGCCGGGCGCGCAATATCCTCAAGCACCGCAGCATGCCGAGCGTCCGCCAGATGCTGCCGCTGGCCGTAGTGCCGATCTTCGTCGGCGCGTTTCTGGCGATCCTCAATTGGATCGCGGTCGTTCCGATCAGCCTTTGGGCTTTCGCCTGCGTGGCCTATGGCTTCTGGATCGCACTTGGCGAGCGGAATCCGTATGGACCTCTCGCCGCCATCTCGGCCATGGTCATGCATTTTGCTTGGTCGATGGGCTTCTGGATGGAAGTCTTCAGCTTCCGTGCACGCAAGGTGGTGTCATGACGCGGAACCCCGAGCGCCGATCCGTGAGGATCGATATCGCCGTCTGCACCTATCGTCGCGCCGAGCTGGACCAAACGCTGTTGTCGCTGGCGGTCTTGACCGTTCCGGCAGGCACTGCCGTCCGTATCATCGTTGCTGACAACGACGTGACGCCGAGTGCGCGCGACCGCGTCGAAGCCATCCGCTCGGCGGTGCCTTTCGAGATTGCCTATGTGCATTGCCCCGCTTCGAACATTTCGATCGCCCGCAACGCCTGCCTCGAGCACGCGACCGGTGATTTCGTGGCCTTTATCGACGACGACGAGACCGCGACCGAGGATTGGCTGACGGAACTACTGGTGACGGCGGACACGACCGGAGCCGACGCGGTTCTCGGCCCCGTGCGCGCCGTCTATTCGAACACCGCCCCCGGCTGGATGCGGCGTGGCGACTTCCATTCGACATTGCCGGTTTGGGTCTCCGGCAAGATCCGCACGGGTTATACCTGCAACGCACTGCTGCGGCGCAATGCGCCGTCGCTTGCCGGCCGCCGCTTCAACATCGCGCTGGGGCGCAGCGGCGGCGAGGATACGGAATTTTTCGCCCACATGCATAGGGCGGGCGGAAGGATCGCCTTTGCCGAGGACGCCTTGGTTTACGAACCCGTGCCGAACGGACGGGCGACGGTTGCCTGGCTTTCGAAGCGGCGTTTTCGCATGGGGCAGACGCATGGACGAATGCTGTTGGAGCAGTCGGCGGGTCTCGGCTGGTGGAAGGCAATAGCGCTGGCCGGCGCCAAATCCGGCTATTGCTTTGCCGCCGCCGCACTTTCAGCCGCTTTCCCCGTATCGCGCCATCGCTACGGCCTACGCGGCATCATGCATGCCGGTGTCGTCATCGGCCTGTTCGGTGTCCGCGAAATCGAACAATACGGAAGTTTGGAGAAAGCGCCGCAATGACGGATTTCATCCCTGATGTCAGTTTCGTCATCGCAGCCTACAACGCCGAGGACACGCTGGAGCGCGCCATTGACAGCGCGCTGGCGCAGGGTGCCGTCAGCATGGAGGTCATCGTCGTCGACGATTGCTCCAGCGACAACACCCCGCTCATTGCCGGCAATCATGCAGACCCGCGCGTTCGACTGGTCGCCATGCCCCGCAACGGCGGTCCCGCCGCCGCACGCAATGCCGGCCTCGACGCTGCCCGCGGCCGTTGGGTTGCCGTGCTCGATTCCGATGATGCGCTGCGCCCGGATCGCATGGCGCGGCTGATCGCACGAGCCGAAAAGGCTGCGGCCCAGATCGTTGTCGACAACCTCGATGTCATCAGAGGACAGGATGAGGCGGCGGGCACGATGTTTCCCGAAGCCGTACTGGCGCGCCTGCCGGTTCTGATGCTGGCGAAATTCATCTCCTCGAACATGATTTTCCGCTCCGAGCATAATTTCGGCTACATGAAGCCCATATTCGAGCGGGCCTTCATCGAGCAGCACCATCTGCGTTTCGACGAAGCTCTCAGGATCGGCGAGGACTATATTTTTCTCGCCTCCGCTCTGGCTAAAGGCGGCGTCTGCGCCGTCGAACCGACGGCCGGCTACCTCTATTACATTCGCGAAGGCTCGATCTCGCGGGTGTTGAAGCAGCAAGATGTCGAAGCGATGATCGCTGCCGACCGGAAGTTTTTTGCCGGACATCATTTCGGCGCCGCCGCTCTGGCCGCCCAGAGGCGACGGACGCGGAATCTGAAAGAAACACTGTCTTTCCTGATGCTTGTCGAAAGCATCAAGGACCGCGCCTTGTCGAACGCGCTGAAGATCGCCTGCCGCGATCCACTCGCGGTTCGTCATTTGCG
This sequence comes from Martinezella paranaensis, assembly GCF_014200235.1. Taxonomy (NCBI): domain Bacteria; kingdom Pseudomonadati; phylum Pseudomonadota; class Alphaproteobacteria; order Hyphomicrobiales; family Rhizobiaceae; genus Martinezella; species Martinezella paranaensis. The sequence goes on from NZ_JACHBI010000005.1 coordinate 376,698, forward strand.
CATGCCGATCGCAGCCCGCCTTCGTCGTCTTGCCGCCTCTCTTCGCGGCAGCAGTGAGGCAACCGTCCTAACGGGCGGCGGCGAAGTGGCTGCGGCATCTCCCATCTCCCCCTCCCTCCCCAGTTTGGGCGCAGGCCCTCACTCTAACAAAGGATAGAGCTATGGACCCTAAGCATCCTGTGAGAAAAGCAATCATCCCGGTTGCCGGCAATGGAACCCGTTTCCTGCCAGCCACGAAGGCGATGCCCAAGGAAATGCTGACGATCGTCGATCGTCCGGTGGTGCAATACGCCGTCGATGAGGCTATCGAAGCCGGCATCGAGCACATCGTCTTTGTCACCAGCCGCAACAAATCGGCAATCGAAGATCATTTCGACGACACGCCGGAGCTTATCTCCTCGCTTCACAGGGCGGGCAAGACAAAGCAGGTCTCCGAACTGGAGCGCCTCCTGCCGCGGGCCGGCTCGATCAGCTTCACCCGCCAGCAGGCCCCGCTCGGCCTCGGCCACGCGGTATGGTGTGCTCGCGACCTGATCGGCAATGAGCCGTTCGCGCTGCTGCTGCCCGACATGGTTTGCCACGGCCTGCGCGGCTGCATGGCCGGGCTGATGGAACTCTACGACGAAGTCGGCGGCAATATCGTTGCAGTCGAAGAGTGTGCGCCGGAAGAGACCTCGAAATACGGCATTATCGGCCGCGGAGCGCCGGTTCGGCACGGCTTCGGCGTGACCAAAATGGTTGAAAAGCCGCATCCGTCAGAGGCGCCTTCTAACTTTTACCTCAATGGGCGTTATATTCTCCAGCCCGAGATCTTCGATCTCTTGGCGCGGCAGGAACGCGGCGCCGGCAACGAGATCCAACTGACCGACGGCATGTTGCGCCTGTCTCAAACGCAGGACTTCCATGCCCAGGCCTACAGCGGACGGACTTTCGATTGCGGATCGAAGCAGGGCTTCATCGAGGCGAACGTCGCCTTCGCGCTGGCACGCGCGGACATTGGCGGCCTCGTCTATGACTCGATCCGGAGCTTGGTTCTCTCGCACGAAGCGCAGATGAGCGCAGCCTAAACCGCTTCACACTTTCGCCTGCGGCCCCGATGGCCGTAGGCGGGAGCCGTTATTCAATTCGGGCTTCTCCGACAAGGTGGTCGCCATGCATCAGAAGAATTTCACCTTCCACAGCGCTCTTCCAAAAGACGAGCAGGATGGTTTCATTGACCTAGACCGGCTGATGGCGGTCGTCACCCGTCGCATTCGCACTATCCTCGCCGGCGTTGCCATTTTCGTCGCGCTGGCGGTCGTCTATCTCTTGACCGCACCTTCGACCTATACGTCTGCGACGCAGATATTGCTCGACGAAACCATGACCAAATATGCGGAGGACCAGCCTCCGCAGGCCAGCAGCCAGCAGGCTGATATGGAAATCGCCAGCGCTGTCGAAATCCTGAAATCCAACGAAATGGCACTGCGCGTCGTCGATGCGGCTGGCCTCGTCAACAATGACGCGATCCTCAATCCGCCGCAGTCGCCGGCAGCGCTGCTCAAATCCGGCGTAAAGCTGATTGCCAGCGCCTTCAAGCCGGCGAAGCCGCCTTTGACGGCTGAAGAGGCGCGCGAGGCGCAACGTCAGCAAATCGCCGCGACATTGCAGGACGCTCTGAAGGTGGAGCGCGTCACCCGCAGTTCCGTCGTCTCCGTATCGTTCGGCTCGACCGATGCGCAATTGGCCGCCAAGGTCACCGCAGCTTATGCTGACGCCTATCTGACGGATCAGCTCAACGCCAATTTCGATGCGACCGAACGGGCATCCGTCTGGCTGCAGGAGCGGCTGAATGACCTGCGCGAGCGTTCGCAACAGGCTTCGCTCGACGTCGAAAAATACAAGGCCGACAATGGCTTGACCTCGACCGGCGGCGAGCTGATGTCGGAGCAACAGATTTCCGATCTCAATAAGCAATTGATCATCGCCCAGGCCGATACCGCCAGCGCCTCGGCGCGCTACTATCAATATAAGTCGATTATCGACCAGGGACCGGACAATGCGGTGAAAAACGCGACGATCTCGTCCAGCCAGACCGACAACACCGTGCTGCAGGATCTGAAGACACGCTATCTCAATGTGCAGAAGCGTGAGCAGGACGTGACGCAGAATTTTGGCGCGAGTCATCCCCAGGCCGTAGCGCTCAAGGCAGAGCGCGAGGACATCACGCGGCAAATTTATCAGGAACTCCAGCAACTGACGGCAAGCTACAAGAATGAGTTCGACGTCGCTCAATCGCGTGCGACGTCCCTGCGTAACAGCATCGAAGGTGTGGTCGGCAAGAATTCCGAGGCCAATAAATCCCTCGTGCAATTGAACGCGCTTAACCAAAAAGCGACAGCGCTGAAGACGCTCTACGAATCCTATCTCAGCCGTTATGAGGAGGCATCGCAGCAGCGCTCCTTCCCGATCGCCAAGGCGCGCGTCATCTCCGCCGCCGGCGTTCCGACCGCGCCGTCGAGCCCGAAAAAGACGCTCGTGCTGGCACTGTCGATCGTACTCGGCTTGATGGCCGGTGGTGCCTTTGCCGCGCTTCAGGAATTTCGTGACCGCTATTTCCGTGTCGAAGCCGATGTGCGAGCGGCGCTGGGACTTAAGTTCCTGGGTTATCTGCCGCTTCTCGGCCAAGGGTCGCTCGACAAGAAAAAGCTTCGCAAACAAAGAGCTGGGCCGGCAATGGCCGAAGAGGCCGAGAACGGTGTCGCCTTCGAACGGATCATGCGTGTCTCGGTCGAGGCCCCGCGCTCGATATTCGCCGAAACCCTGCGTAACGCCAAGCTTGCCAGCGATGTCATGCTGCAGGGACGAGATAACCGGGTGATTGGCGTCGTCTCGGCGCTTCCTGGCGAAGGCAAGTCGACGACGGCAGCGAATTTTGCTGCCCTGCTCGCAAGCAGCGGCAAGCGCACGCTGCTGATCGACGCCGACTTGCGCAATCCCGGTTTGAGCCGGATGCTGAAGTCTCCGCCGCAGACCGGCCTCATCGAAGCGGCTCTCGGCGAAGTGCCTTGGGCAAGTGCCGTGAGGGTCGATCCCCGCACCAAACTTGCCATTCTGCCAGTGGTACTTCGCGATCATCTGCTGCACACCAGCGAGCTCCTGTCTTCGCAGGGCATGCTGAACCTGATGGATAGCGCCCGAAAGATGTTCGACTATATCGTCGTCGACCTTGCGCCGCTGGCACCGGTCATCGACGCCAAGGCATTTGCGCCGCAGGTCGACGCCTTTCTGTTCGTTGCCGAATGGGGCGCGACGCCGACCAATCTCGTCAGGGATCTGCTGGAACAGGAGCCGCAGATCAACTCGCGCGTTCTCGGCGTCATCCTCAACAAGACGGACATGTCGGAACTGTCCCGCTACAGCGACTTCGGTGGCACGGAGCGCTATCGCGGGAAGTACACGAGCTACTACACCGAGGAACGGCCGAAGGCAGAGATCGACGCCTAAGAGCAATTCCAGGAAAAGTGCACAGCGGTTTTCCTGGAACTGAAAACAATAAGATAGAGCGGTTCTGCGCTTCCGTGAGGCATCGAATCGCTCTGAGGTTTCTTATGCTTTCGACGTCCTGGCACCGGCGCGTGCCAGGACGTGTTCGCGCCAGATCGTGAAGATGCCCGCAGCCACGACAATGACGGCGCCGATGATCGTGTAGGCGTTGAGGGTCTCGCCGAAGACCGCCACGCCGATGATCGCCGAGAAGACAAGCTGCAGATAGGTGAGCGGCTGGATCACCACCGCGTCGAGAAGGTCATAGGCGCGAATGAGGAAATAGTGGCTCGACATGCCGGTGAGGCAGAGCACGCCGAGGAAAGCCCAGTCATACGGCGCAACAGATACCCAGAAAAACGGTCCGATGCAGCTCATGGCAATCGCACCGACGACGCCGGTGTAGAAAAAGCTCGTCATGGCGGAGTCGTCCCGGCTGACATAGCGGGTGATGACGACATAAAGCGAAAACAGCAGGGCACCGCCAAGCGGCACTAGGAAGCGAATATCGAAAAAGCCGCTTTCCGGCTTCAGGATCAGCAGCACGCCGAGGAAGCCGATGCAGATTGCCAGCCAGCGCCGCCAGCCAACCTTTTCGCCAAGGATCGGCACGGACAGCAACGCCACCATCAAGGGTCCGGATGAGAAGATCGCCTGCGAGCGGGCAAGGCCGACAATGACGAAGGACGAGATGGCGACAACGATCTGCGAGGCGAGCAGCAGCCCACGAGCGACCTGCAGGCGCGGCCTTCTGGTGCGGATAGCGACGCGCAATCCGCCCGGAGAGCGTGACGCCAGCGCCACGGCAAAGAGCATGAAAGCCCAATAGCGGATCATCGCCACAAAGAGCGGCGGATAGGCACTCACCAGATGTTTTGAGATGCCGTCCTGTAGCGCGAATATGCTGATCGCCAACAGCGTGAAGACGTAACCGGCGGTATTGGATTTCATTTCGGCTCGAAGGAAGATGTGTGCAGCCCCGGAAGCGCCGGCCGACCCGACGCTGCCGATCACAATAGGCTATTCGCTCTTACAATCAAAGGCTTCGGCCTATGTCTCACTACACGAAATATATCGATCAGCTCTTTTGCGTACTTTCGACAAAGGCGGCGAAACCCTCGATGAAAGCAGCAAGATTTTGCTTCACTTTCTCGTCGACGATTTTACCTTCCGCGTCGAAAACGCTGCCAGCGCGCGAAACCATCAGCCGGCCGCCGAACCAGGGATTGGTGCCAAGCGTGCGCAACACCGGCAGCCAGGCGGTCTGGCTGAGGATCGTGCCGAAATTGCCGGGCGATGCGCCGAGAACGGCGACCGGTTTTGCCCGAAAGATACGGGGGATATCGCTGGACGGCCGGCTCATCCAGTCGATCGCGTTCTTGAAGGCGCCGGGAAGCGAATTGTTGTATTCCGGCGTGAACAGGATCAGTCCATCGGACGCTGCGGCAAGCTCCTTGAGTTCGCTCACCGCCTCCGGAATCCCCTCGCCCTCCTCGAGATCACCGTCGTAAAGCGGGACGCCGTGGATGGTCCTTGCGATGAGCTCGACGCCCGGCGGCGAGAGTTCGACGGCGGCATGCAGCAGTGCCGTGTTGAAAGAGCCCTTGCGAAGGCTGCCCGATATGCCCAGAATTTTCATTGCGTTCCCCTTCAGTTGGATGGGGAGAAATTTATGGCTCGATGCGGTTCGTCAAGGGCTGATGACCAACTGAGCGAAGGGTGGGAAGCATTTCGGCAAGGCGGTATCGCTTTCCCCTCAGATTGCGATGAAGACGGTGCCGTTTTCGACCTTGACCGGATAGGTTTTGAGATTGACGCAGACCGGAGCGCCCTTGGCCTCGCCGGTCCTATAGTCGAAGCGGCCGTTGTGCTTGGGACATTCGATGATGTTGTCCATCACCAGCCCGTCGGCGAGATGGATCTGCTCGTGCGTGCAGAGGCCGTCGGTGGCAAAATAGTCGTCTTCCGGACTGCGGTAGATGGCGAAGGTCTTGCCGCCATGGTCGAAGCGCATGACGTCCTCCTCGTCGATCGCATTCGCCGCACAGACTTCGATCCAATTGCCGCTCATTCCTGCCTCCCTGTATGTGCCGTTGTATGTGCCGTTCCTGGCTGCTCTGCCATTCTCGGCTGCTGTTTTTGCCTGCGGTTATTGCGCTGCTTCTGCAGGCGTCACGTGGAAGTCCTCGCGATAGGGTCGCGCCGTCGCCGGCAGGTCGCGCTTCAGGAAATAATCCTCGTTGCGCAACTGCCTGAGGAAGGCCGGGATCATTTCGCGGTAGCCCGACCAGATCGAGGGGTTCGGCCGCGGCAGATCATGTTTGATCATCGCATGCAGCTTCGGCAGCGCATGATAGGGCACCATCGGGAACATGTGGTGTTCGACATGGTAGTTCATGTTCCAATAGATGAAGCGGCTTATCGGGTTCATCAGCACCGTGCGGCTGTTCAGCCGGTGGTCGATGACATTGTCGGCCAAACCGCCATGCTGCAACAGGCCGGTCAAGACATGATGCCAGGCGCCATAAAGCCGCGGCAGGCCGATCAGCACCAGCGGCAGGACCGAGCCCATATAAAAGGTAGAAGCGATGGTGGCGGCATAGATCGCCAGCCAGATGCGGGCGATGCGAATCGCCTTCGGCTGCTCCTGTTCCGGAATGAAGGTCTTCTCCGTGGCGCTGACGATGCCGAAGGCGTTGCGGATCATGTCGAGCACGGCATAGAAGACATCGACGAGGCCGAAAAAGTTCAGGACCAGGCGCAGCAAATCCGGCGGCCGCATGACGGCGATCTCCGGATCGCGGCCGACGATGACGGTGTCGGTGTGATGGCGGGTATGGCTCCAGCGCCAGGTCACCGGATTGCGCATGATCATGAAGCAGGCGATCTGGTAGACCGCATCGTTCATCCAGCGGGTCTTGAACGCCGTGCCGTGCCCGCATTCATGCCAGCGGCTGTCGGAGGCCGAGCCATAAAGCACGCCGTAAGCCAGGAAGAAGGGCAGAGCGATTAAGGAGCCCCAGAAGGCAACGCCGAGGCCGGCGAAAACCCCCATGCTGCCGAGCCAGATGACCGTATCGCGGATGGCGGCATCATCGGAGCGCTGCATCAGCGCCTTCATCTCCTTGCGCGCAATGTCGGTATGATACCACTCGGCCGCCGCCAGCCCGGTTTCGACCGCCTGCCGGCTGCTTGGGCCGAGCAGGCTGTAATCGCGCTTCATGCTCTCGCTCATGGCTGCTTCCTGCCTCCCCGCGATGCGCAAACGCCGCACCGCCTCTGATGACGAAGAGGATAGGTCGAGTTTTCGCTTGCCTCAATGCGGCGATGATGGAATCTATCATATTCCATCACCACGCCATCTCATTCATGATGGAATACCTCAGGACCCCACCATGCGCCGACCAACTATTTCCGATCTCGCAAAAGCATCCGGCGTCAGTGTCGCAACCATTGACCGCGTACTGAACGGACGCCATCGCGTACGGGAGGAAACGGCCAAGCGTGTCTATGAGGCAGCGCAATCGATCGGGTACCATGCGGTCGGCTTGCTGCGGCAGCGTGTCTTTGAGGATCTGCCGCAATATCGATTGGGGTTCCTGCTGCAGAAACCGTTCCAACCCTTCTACCAGTCGTTTGCCAAGGAGATTGGCACGGCTGCACAGACGGTCGCCATCGCGCGCGTCCATGCACAGATTGATTTCGTCGCCGCGTCGACACCGACGGCAATTGTCGAGAAGCTGAAAGCCATGGCGACGCGGAACCAGGCGATCGCCCTCGTCGCCCCCGATTATCCCGCGGTGACGACGGCGGTGGAAGAACTGAAGGAAAAAGGCATACCGGTCTTTTCGCTATTATCCGACTTCGCGACAGGTGTGCGCGAAACCTATGTCGGCGTCGACAATCGCAAGGTCGGGCGCACCGCTGCCTGGACGATCGCCAGGTCTGCCCATCGTCGCGGCAAGGTCGCCTGCTTCGTCGGAAGCCACCGCTTTCATGGCCACGAACTGCGCGAAATCGGCTTTCGCTCCTATTTTCGCGAAAACGCTTCCGATTTCGAGGTGCTGGATACGCTGATCAATCTGGACACTGCCGAAATCACCCATGAGGCGACGCTCACCCTGCTGCAGAAACATCCCGATCTCATCGGCTTTTATGTCTGCGGCGGCGGCATGGAAGGCGCGATTTCCGCCATTCGCGAGGAAGGGCTTGCCGGCAAGCTCATCGTCGTCGTCAACGAATTGACACCGGAATCGAAGGCAGCACTCGCCGACGATGTCGTCACGATGGTTATAGGCACCCCTCTCTCCTCGCTCTGCAAGGAGCTGTTCAATCTGATGATCGGCGCCATCGAGCGCGGCGAAGCCGCAATCCCAGGACAATCCTTTCTGCCCTTCGACATTTTTGTCTCGGAGAACATTTAATGCATGTCGCGCAAAAGTGTGCGGCGGCTTTGCGAAAACGACATGCAAAAACAAGGAGCTCTAAAGCGTGGGAGCGAATCTGAAAGATCGCGACGAGCTTTAGCGTGATGAAATCACATCATCGGGCGGGATATTTCTATCATGGATGATGGGAGAAGCCGGCGCTTGCCTGTGGATCAACTGCATGATTCTCGCTAGTCATTCGCACATATGCACGGCCGGTCGACATCCCGTCAGGCCGGCCGCCAAGAGGAGGAATGCCTGCCATGAGTTCCATTCGTTTCGCGCTCAATCATATGTCCACCCCGGCCCTGAGCGTGGAATCGTTCTTCGCCGCGGCTAAAAGCCTCGGCATCGACAGCGTCGAAATCCGCAATGATTTGGCCAGCAATGCGATCCTGGACGGCACGCCGGCGGCAGCGGTCAAGGAGCTTGCGGCACGTTACGGGCTGACGATCATTTCGATCAACGCGCTGCAGCGTTTCAACGAGTGGAACGAGGCGCGCGCCAAGGAGGCGGCAGAACTCATCGGTTATGCGCGGGATTGCGGTGCAAAAGCGCTGGTCCTCGTCCCCGTCAATGACGGCAGCGGCCGCGAGCCTGAGGTGCGCAAGCAGAACCTCGTAACGGCATTGACGGCGCTGAAGCCGATGCTGGATGCCGCCGGGATCATTGGCCTGGTGGAACCGCTTGGCTTCGAGATCTGCTCGTTGCGCTCAAAGACCGAAGCTGCTGCTGCGATCGAAAACCTCGGCGCGCAATCGACCTTCCGTCTGGTTCACGACACCTTCCATCATCATCTCGCTGGCGAGGCAGCTACTTTCCCGGATCTCACCGGCTTGGTCCACATCTCCGGTGTCAGCGATGCCGCAGTGTCGGTTTCCGATATGCGCGATCCGCATCGCGTTCTGGTCGATGCCGGCGACCGTCTCGACAATGTCGGACAGATGCGGGCGCTGGTGTCAGCCGGTTATGCCGGCCCCTTCTCCTTCGAACCCTTTGCGCCGGAAGTGCATGCGCTGAAGGAGCCGGTTGAGGCATTGAAGGAAAGCATGGCATATCTGGCCGCGCACGTTTAATGACCGATTGACCAACGGGGCCACGGGGTCTCGTTGGTCAATCGCGCAAGCGCGGCTGATGGCTATGCCAGCCATGCTCTGACGGAATAATATGCAAATTTCCGAAGCGCAGGCCGCTTCTATTCCCTGCCCCTGAAGCGGCGCTGATAGGCGGGATCGTAGAGCGAGCTTTCGCGGAAATCGCTGGCGGCAAGCGACGGGCCTACGAAGATCAGCGCCGTGCGCTCGATCGGTTCGGCCGCCACCTTTGCCTCGATCGTGCCGAGGGTAGCCTGGAGAATGCGCTCATCCGGCCAGGAAGCTTTGACGACGATAGCGACCGGGCAATCTGCACCATAAAGCGGGGTCAATTCCTCGACCACTTGCCCGAGCGCATGGATCGCCAGATGGATGGCGAGCGTCGCACCCGTAGCGCCGAATTTTTCCAGGCTTTCATTGTTCGGCATCGGCGAGGCTCGGCCGGATACGCGGGTAAGCACAAGGCTTTGCGCCACGGCAGGAATGGTCAGCTCACGCCCGAGGGCGGACGCTGCCGCCGCAAAGGACGGAACGCCGGGGGTCAGCGTATAGGCGATGCCGTGCTTTTCCAGGCGGCGGATCTGCTCGGCGACGGCGCTCCAAACGGAGAGATCACCGGAATGCAAGCGGGCGACATCCTCGCCGGATGCTGCGGCCTTTAGATATTCGGCCTCGATCTCGTCCAGCGACATCGGCGCGGTATCGACGATACGGGCGCCAGGCGGGCAATATTGCAGGAGTTCCGGCGAGACGATCGAGCCGGCATAGAGGCAGACCGGGCATTTGCCGATCAAATCTCTGCCACGCACGGTGATCAAGTCCGCAGCCCCCGGCCCCGCTCCGATGAAATGCACCGTCATTCCGCTACCTCGTTTCTCATTCTGATGGTTTGACCCAGGACCATTGCGTCACCGGCATCGCCGGCCGCCAGCCGGTCATGGTGCCGATGGGTGCTGCGCGGGCAATATCGATCCGAATCAGCGACCCGCCACGGCGGGCATGTTCGGCGAGCAGCATCGCTTCCATCTCGATCGTCACCGCATTGGCGACCAGCCGCCCGCCTGCCTTCAGCCCGGCAATGGCCGCGTCCATGACACCCGCATCACTGCCGCCGCCGCCGATGAAGATCGCGTCCGGTGCCGGCAGACCGGCAAGAGCGTGCGGCGCCTGTCCTTCGACGACGGTCAGCCCTGGAACACCGAAATTTGCCGCATTGCGGCGGATACGAGCAGCGCGCTCGCCTGAAGATTCAATCGCGATGGCCCGCATCGAAGGGTGGGCCAGCATCCATTCCACGCCGACGGAGCCGGAGCCGGCGCCGATATCCCACAGCAATTCACCATGACGTGGCGCCAGCGCCGACAGGGTCATGGCCCTGATTTCCCGCTTTGTGATCTGACCGTCATGCTCGAACAGGCTGTCGTCCAGGCCGGCGCTGCGCGCCAGGATGCGTGCGTCCGTCGCCACGGCGACTTCGATGCCGCAAACATTCAGATCATTGATGCCGGAGAGCCTGAAATCGGCTGCCCGCTGCGTCGAAACTCGTTCATGTGGTCCGCCCAGCGCTTCGAGAACAGTGAGCGTTGATTGACCGAACCCAGCCTCCTGCAACAGGCGCGCCAGATCGGCGGGACCTTGGGCATCCGAAGTCAGGGCCAAAATTTTCCGGCCGGGATGAAGATGCGGGCGGACAAGGTCCAGCGGCCGGCCATGCAGGGAAAGAACGGTCACGTCCTGCAGCGGCCAGCCGAGGCGCGATGCGGCAAGGCTGAAAGAAGAGGGGGCGGGAATAACGGTCATCTCGGATGCAGGAACATGCCGCGAGAGCGTCGCACCGACCCCATAGTAGAAGGGATCGCCGGAGGCCAGAACAACGGTCGGCATTCCACGCCGAGCCAGTACGGCTTCGATGGATTTTTCGAAGGGGCTCAGCCAGCTATGCGCTTCGCCCTTGATCAGAGCCTGCATCAGTTCGATATGTCGCGTGCCGCCGAAGACGACGGGCGCGGCAGCAATTAACCGTTTGGCATCGTCGCCAAGCCCCGCTGGACCGTCTTCGCCGATGCCGATAAGAGTGAGCCAGCGTTGAGGGGAAGGCATCTCAGACATGGGCAAGACCCGCATTCTGATCTTGGGTGGTACGACGGAATCCCGTCAATTGGCGGAGGCGTTGGCGTCGCGCGCCGGTCTCGACGTCGTGCTGTCGCTGGCGGGCAGAACCGTCGATCCGGCTCCGCAGCCGGTTCCCATGCGTAACGGTGGATTCGGCGGCGCAGAGGGCCTTGCACGCTACTTGACGGACGAAGCGATCGATCTGTTGATCGACGCAACCCATCCCTTCGCCGCCCGCATTTCCGCCAATGCCGCGGAAGCCGCTGCCTTGAGCAATATCCCTGCCTTCGCACTTCGCCGGCACGCCTGGCTGCCTGCTGAGGGCGATCATTGGCACTCGGTGCAAAGTGTTTCCAAGGCCATTGCGGCGCTCGGCCCCTCGCCTCGCCACGTTTTTCTGGCGATCGGCAGACAAGAGGCGCATCAGGCCAATGCGGCGCCCATTCATCACTATTGGGTGCGCAGCGTCGATCCGGTCGAGCCGCCGCTGACGGTGCCCAACGTTACCTACATCCATGCCAAAGGTCCGTTCCGGCTGGAAGACGAGCTCGCCATGTTGCGGCAATATCGGATCGACGTGATCGTGACGAAGAACAGCGGCGGCAGTGCGACCTACGCGAAAATCGAGGCGGCGCGACAGCTCGGCATCGAAGTGATCATGATCGAGCGCGCACCCGCCGCCGATATGCCGGCAGTCGAGACTATCGAGGATGCGCAGCGTCGCATCGATCATCTTGCCGCGTCCTTGATGAAGCGTGGCGTATAGACCAGATCGGGTTTTGTTTCTCGAGCAATGACGCGCGTCTCGGCCGAACCGATGATGACACACGTCGCCATATCGGCGCTCGACGCGTCGGCATCCGCGAGCCTTGCAACTGTCATGCGCTCATCCGGGCGGCCCGCCGCACGACCGAAAATAACGGGAACCTCGGCGGGAAGAACGTCGCGCAGGATTTCGAAAGCCTTGCCGAGCTGCCAGGGACGAGCCTTGCTGATGGGATTATAGAGGGCGATCACAAGCCCTGCTTCCGCCACCAAACGCAGCCTATTTTCTATGATATCCCAGGGCTTTAGATTGTCCGACAGCGAGACGGCGCAGAAATCGTGCCCCAGGGGGGCGCCGATGCGAGCTGCGACGGCAAGCATGGCGGTGATGCCCGGCGCGACGACAAGATCGACATCCCGCCATTCGCTCGGCCCATTGTCGATCGCCTCGCACACCGCTGCCGCCATCGCAAAAACGCCGGGATCGCCGCCGGAGACGACGCAGACATTGACGCCGGTGATCGCGCGCTCCAGCGCTGCCTTGGCGCGATCCAGCTCCTCGCGATTGTCGGAGGCCTGGCGGATCTGATCCGGCCGCAGCGACAAGCGATCGAGATAGGGGCCGTAGCCGAAAAATTCCGTCGCGTCGACCACTGCCGCCAGCGCTTCCGGGGTCATCTGCGCCGGGTTTCCGGGGCCGGTACCGATGACATAGAGACGACCGCTCATGGCTTGTCTTTCCAACCGGGAACAAGGATCAGCGAGAAATAGGGCGCTTCGGCGTCTCCTCTCTCCGCGAGTGGCGTCATCGCGCCGTTCGCCATCGTGCCGCGCTCGACATAGAGCGCCTCCTCGAGACGGCCGGCAGCTTCAAGAGCGCGCCGAATTTTAGGCAAATTGCGGCCGACCTTCATGATGACGGCCGCCTGCGTATCGCCGAGGCGACGGGCAAGTTCGGCTTCCGCTATGGTGCCCGGGAGCACGGATAGAACATCGTCCCCTTGCACCATCGGCAGGCCCGCCAATGACCAGCAGCCGGACATCGCTGTCACGCCAGGGATGACTTCCGTCGGATAACGATCGGCAAGCCGCACATGCAGATGCATATACGAACCGTAGAACAGCGGATCGCCTTCGCTGAGAACGGCGACCGTCTTGCCATCCTTAAGATAGGCGGCAACCATCTCGGCGGAGGCATCATAGAAATCGGTAATCTGGCTCTTGTAGTCCCCCTCGTTCTTGTCGATTTCCGTCGTCACGGGATAGTAGAGCGGTAGCAGGGTCACATCGGTTCTGAGCACATCCCCGACGACCGCGCGACCATTGCCATTTTTCCCCTGCTTGGCGAAATAGGCGACGACTTCCGCCTTCTCCAGGGCTTTGACGGCCTTGATGGTCAGCAGTTCCGGATCGCCGGGCCCGGTGCCGACGCCAATCAGCCGGCCAGTGGAATGCGCGCTCATAGTCCAGACCTCGCCAAAGCGTTGATCGCGGCGGCGGTGATGGCGCTGCCACCAAGACGGCCACGAACGATGGCATAGGGAACGCCATAGGAATGTTCCGCCAGCGCATCCTTGGATTCGGCGGCGCCTACGAACCCGACGGGCATGCCGATGATGGCGGCAGGCTTCGGTGCGCCGTCGCGCAGCATTTCGAGGAGATGGAACAACGCCGTCGGCGCATTGCCGATGGCAACGACTGCGCCCGCCAGACGATCTTTCCAGAGATGCATTGCCGCTGCCGAGCGGGTATTGCCGGTCGTCTTCGCCAGTTCCGCTGTGCGGGAATCATGCAGCGTGCAAATCACCTCATTGGCCGCCGGCAGGCGTGCGCGGGTAACGCCGTGGGCGACCATCTCGGCATCACAGAAGATCGGCGCGCCGTTGACAAGCGCCGTGCGGGCAGCCGCAACAAAATCGGGAGAGAACACGAAATGCTCCGATGCTTCGACGAGGCCGCAGGCATGAATCATGCGCACGGCAACATCAGCCTCGGCATCCGAAAAGCGCGATAGATCGGCCTCGCTGCGGATGATTGCGAAGGAGCGCTCGTAGATCGCATTCCCCTCGCGGATATAATCATAATCAGGCATTCCTACCCCTGTCGTAGCGCTGTCACGATCGCGTCGGTGCCGAGCCGTGTAAGACACTCCTTCGTCGATTCGCCAGCAACTTTGTTGTTCCGCACCAGCCTGTTCATCTCAGCCAGGGCGAATTTTAGCTCTTCTTTTCCGATGTAGGCCACAGGCTCGCTCGATGCGGACCCATTTACGACAACCCCATAGCCCATTGGCGCACCGACGATGGTGATGGCACTATTGGCCGGATGGGCGCAGCCTTTGCGACAGCCGGAGAGATGGATCGTGAGCGAGCCGTCGAGCAGCTCGGGAGCCAGGTCGAGAAGATCCGCTGCTGCGGATTTCGTTGCGTAGAAGGCGGAAGCGCAAGCCCCAGCCCCGGCACAGACGTCCATGTGATTCGACGGATCATCGGCGCGCGTTCGAAAACCGCAATCTGCTGCAGCCAATTGAACGGCTTCTGCCGCCTGGACACCGAGACCCAGCACCAACATCGCATGTTCCGGCGCAGTGCGGATTTCGCTTGCTCCGGCAGCTTCGGCGATGGCGAGGAAACGAAGAAGGTCTTTCGCCTGGATTTGCCCGAAAGATGGGTGCAGGCCGAGCGCGAGATGATCGCTGCCGAGAGGATGGATACCAATCGGCGAAACATGCTGCTCGGCAATGCCGAGTGCGCTAACGTCAAGCGAGCGGTATTTCATTCGCAGGCTGTCCACATCGAGATCACGGCCGCGCGCGCGTGGCCCGAGAAGGGCCAGCGCTTTCAGCAGATCGATGATGGCCAATTGTTCGGCGGGAAAAGAGGCGATGACCTTCGCCGTTTGTGCCGTGCCACTGACAGCGAGATCCCATATGGTCGAATTATCAGCGGCTCTTGCCGCCCTCAACCGAATATCCGCGGAGATTGCATCGAGGTTCAGCCGCCCGCCGGCATCGATGATGATGGTCAGCTTGGGTGCCAATGCCGGCTGGGGATCGAGCGCGGCGATCTGCTGGCGAAGCAGAGCAGCCAAGTTGCGGGCATCGGCGATTTCCAGTGGGTCCAATCCGCCGAGCGGCGGGGTCTCGATCGTGACGCCTGTTTCGGGGATGATGCCGGCATGAGCGATATCCGCAGCGAGGCCAGCCATGCTTTCCGTGGTCATGCCGCGTAGCTGAAGATTGCCGCGTGCCGTGATTTCGAGCAGTCCGTTGCCATGCCTCTCAGCCGCTTGGGCGAGCGCTCGGAATTGCTCGATCGTAAGGCCCGGCGTCTTCGGACGCAGCCGCACGAGCAGTCCGTCACCGGTGATCATCGGGGCACTCAGTGAGGGGCAAGCGCCGCGTGCCATCGATTGTGCGTCCGGAACGCAGGCAATAGCGTCGATATTCTCCCCTGAGAGAATATTATGCCCTGCCATCATCTGCCTCTCGGTCACCGTCATCCGACCATCCTTCCCGAAGGAGATGTCCTTTACATAATCCTCATCGGCGGGCAAACAATTTGGCCGCGGCAGAGTACCTCATGCCTGATCGTCGAAATCCTGGCCTTTGCGCAGCAAATAGATATCCATGATCCAAGCATGCCTCGCCCGCGCCTCCGCCCGGGTCGCCATGATGCGGTCAGACACGTCGGCAAGCCGACCGGCGATGGTGATCTCATCCTCGGTGCCGAGATAGGCACCCCAGTAGATATAGGCATCGGGATCGTCGATCTTGCTGAACGCCTGCTCGCCGTCGAGCATGACGACGGCCGTCTCGACCACACCTGGAAAGCTCTCGGCCAGCCGGCGGCCCGTAGTGATCTGCACCGGCTTTCCAACAAGGTTGAGCGGGATCCGGTGGCTCGCCGTCAAAGCCTGGATGCTGGTGATTCCGGGGATGACGCTATAGCTGAGTGCAATGCGGTTCCGTGCCTTGACCCGCTCGATGATACGGATCGTGCTATCATAGAGGCTAGGATCGCCCCAGACGAGGAAGGCGGCGCTTCCCTGCTCCGCCATATGGTCCTGGAATAGCCGTTCGTAGGTCGACGAAATTTCGGCGTGCCAGTCATCGACGCTTTGTACGTAACTGCGATCCGCGGTCTGGCGCACCGGCACGGCATAGTCGACAAAGCGGACGGCCTTGTTCGTAACATAGCGCTGGCATATGTCTCTCCGCACATCGGCAAGCTCAGCCTTGGCCGTACCTTTGCTAGGAATGAAAATGACATCCGCATTGTTCAGCGTATTGATGGCCTGCACGGTCATATGCTCGGGATTGCCCGTTCCGATGCCGACAAGATAGATGTGTCTCATTTCCTCGCCCTCGTTCTTCCGGCTGTTTGCCGGAAGCGGAAGGGCATTTCAAGTGTGGTGGCAATCAAGTTGGCCGCGATAGGCGACAACGTGCCTTTCTAACTCAGCTTTTGTCGCCCATAGAGCAGCAGCATGCAGATGATGACGACGCCATAGATGAGCTGCCGTCCGGCTTCTTCGATCTGCATGACGGAGAGGATGGATTGGAGAAGGGTAATCAGGATGACGCCGGCGACGGTTCCGAGATACGATCCCTTGCCGCCGAGCACATGCGTACCCCCGAGGACCACCGCCGCAATCGACGGCAAAAGATAAGCGTCCCCCATCGATTGCGACGCCTTGGAGGCGTAGCCGGCCAGCAACACACCGCCCAGGGCGCTGAGCCCGCCGGACATCAAGAATGCCAGCAAAGTGATGCGGCGCGTGTCGATCCCCGACATATAGGCCGCTCTCTCCCGGTTTCCGATCGCATATAGCGAACGGCCGAATGTGGTTCTCACAAGCAGGAAAACGGCGAGAAGGCCGACAACCAGCCACACAAGCACACCATTCGGAATTGGGGATATGACATAGCCGGTTGCGAGAAAACGCATCGCCGGCGACGCCGCATCCTGGGGCGCGAACCCGCCGGTGTAGACGACCATCAAACCCTGCACGACCGCGTTCGTCGCAAGCGTGATAATCATCGACGGGATGCGCAAGTAGGCAACCGCGAGGCCGTTGACCGCACCGATCACCGCGCCGCACAGGATTCCGAACGGAATGGCAAAAAAAGATCCGACACTGCCATAGGCAGTTGCCGCGCAAGCCATCATCGCCCCGGCGGCAACGACCCAGGGAACGGAGAGGTCGATCTGCCCGATGAGAATGACCATCATCATGCCGGTCGCTATGACGCCGAGAAACGAAGCGACCTTCAATTGCTGCAGCAGATAGTCCGGCGACAGGAAATTCGATGAATAGATGGAGCCGCCGAGAAGCAGCAGCAGGATGCAACCGAAAGCGATTGCCACCGCCGGATCGATGCGACGCAAGCGCGCGGGTATGCTGGATCGCTGCATGAGAGACACATCCTCGCTCATTGAAACCACTCCAGGCGGTTGCGAACCCGGGCCAGACCCATGCAGCCGATGCTGATCGCCAGCATGAGTACCACGCCCTGGAACAGGGGTTGCCACAGAGGGTCAAGATCGAAGACGAACAGTAGATCGCCGATCGTCCGGAAAGCCAATGCGCCGAAGACGGCACCGACTGCGCCACCTTTTCCACCCGCCAGCGAAACGCCGCCAAGCACTACAGCGGCGATCGAATAAAGCGTGTAGGCATTGCCGCTCGCGAATGCGGCTTCGCCGGTATAGGAAAAGAAGGTCAGGTAGAGCCCGCCGATGGCGGACATCAATCCTGCCAGTGCATAGGCTGCGAATTTCGCACGCTTGATCGGCATGCCGGACATGTAGGCGGCGTTTTCGGCGGACCCTGCTGCATAGGCAGCGCGGCCCAAAATCGACCGGCTGAACGGGATCCAGAAGATCAAAAGGGCGGCGGCAAGCACGACCAGACTTGCAGGAAAGACATCAAAAAGCTTGGAGGTAAAAGCATCAGCCAGCGTCTCGTTCACCGCACCGCCGGGCGTCGGACGCAATATCAGGGCCAATCCAAAGAAGATTGCGCTTGTCGCGATTGTGGTCACGATCGGCTGCAGCCGCCCGAAGATGATGATCAGCCCGTTCAGCATGCCACAGGCGAGCCCCGTCAAAAGAACGGCGACAACGCCCAAAGCAGTCTCAAACGGCGTTCCAACGACAAGCCACGAGGCCAGGCAATTGCAGAGAATGAGGATCATGCCGACCGAAAGATCGATGCCGGCAGTAATGACCACAAAACATTGCGCCATCGCGACGAAGGCCAGCAATGCCGCCTTGTTCGACGCGGTCTGTACGACATTCGGGGTAAATCCCGCCGGATGGTTCGAGACGTAAATCACGAACATGACGGCAAAGAGCGCCGCGGCCAACAGCGTCCCCTTGTGTTGCGCATACCAGAAGCGCCATTCGCCGTGTGGTATCTCTTTCATTGGCCGACCTTCTGTTCTGTCAGGTGTGCTCCGATGTTGAGCGCACTGCCAATCAATTCGCGTTCATTGATATTAGAGCCTTCCAGCACCCGGACGATACTGCCGTCGTACATCACCAGCACTCGATCGCAGCAGCCGATCAGCTCGTCATAGTCGGTGGAATAGAAGATGAGCGCGACGCCGGCCTCCGCGAGCTTGCGGAGCAAGACGTAGATCTCCTGTTTGGTACCGACATCGATCCCTCGCGTCGGGTCGTTCAGCAAAACGATCTTCGGCCGGTTCATCAGCCACTTGGCAATGACAACCTTCTGCTGATTTCCACCGGAAAGCGCTCCGACCGGCATGTCGATGGTCGCGGCCTTGATCGCCAGCAGCTTGAGGAGTTCGTCGATCCTGCTGGCCTCAGCGGCGCGGTCGATCACGCCCCTGCTCGACACGCTGTCGAGTGCTGCAATCGACAGATTTTCGCGCACGGTCATGGGCAACATCAGCCCTTCAGTCTTGCGGTCTTCCGGGATAAGCGCGATCGACGTTTCGCCGGATTTTGCCTGTTTCGGACTTTTCATCGTCACGCTTCGGCCCGCAATCTGCACATCGCCCCGTACGTCGCGCAGCACACCGAACAGCGCCAGCAGCAGCTCCCGTTGCCCCTGCCCGTCCAGTCCGCCGAGGCCAACGATCTCGCCCGGCCGGACATCGAAGCTGATGGCGGAGAGCCGATCGCCCCAGGCAAGATCCCGGCAGGAAAGGATCGGTGCAAGTCCGTTCTCGGCTGCGTGTTTCGGTGGAAATACGCTCGTATATTCGCGTCCGATCATCAGCTCGATCACCTGATGGTCGCTCTTCGTCCCGGCCGGATAGGATTCAATGCTACGCCCATTGCGAAAGACGGTGCACTCATCCGCCAGTTGGGCAATCTCATGCATGCGATGCGAAATATAGATGAGCGCCATGCCCTCGGAGCGCAGCCGCTTCAGCACGCTGAACACCTTTTCGACGTCGGGTTGGGTCAATGCCGACGTTGCTTCGTCGAGGATCATGATCCTCGGCTTACGAGCGAGCGCCTTGGCAATCTCGACCATCTGGCGGCGAGAGAGCGGCAAATCCTTGACGAGAGAGGACGGGTGGATATCGGAAGCGCCGGCACGCGCCAGGGCTTCTTCAGCGATCTGCCGCTGCCTGCGACGGTCAATCATACCGAACCGCAATGGCGGATTGCTGATGACGACATTGTCGGCCACGGACAAATCCGGGACCAGCGACAACTCCTGGAAGACGCAGACGATGCCTGCGCTGTTGGCCGCGGCAGGCGTGGAAAAAGTCACCTCTTTGCCGTCGAACACCATACGCCCCTCGTCCGCGGCGACGACTCCCGCCATGATCTTGATGAGGGTCGATTTGCCTGCGCCATTCTCACCGAGAACGGCGTGTATGGCTCCCGGCCGAATGGCGATGTTGGCTTCTTTCAGCGCGACGACACCGCCATAGCGCTTGGATATGCCTTCCATCCGGAAAAACGGTTCGGATAAACTCACGCCCCAACCTCCCATCGGGTGCCGCAAGAACGAGGCTGCGGACACGATGGTCCGCAGTCAAGCGTCGGAAACAAAGGTAACTATTGATTTTCCTTTGTCTGCCCCATGATCTCCTGAGCCGTGAAATTGATCCCGCAGGTTGGGAAGGAATTGCCGACGAAGAAGTTATCGGACTGCTTGGGATAATAATCCTGGCCTTCCTTGAAATCCGGATCAGAGACGAGAGCGGTCGGCAGCTTCACGGCCTGGGGGATAACTTGACCTTCCAGAGCAGCAATCGCTGTCTTGATTGCAACCGCAACCTGAGCCGGTCCGGTTCCCGCCGATGCGCATTTCAGGCCGTCGGCCGAATGTGCAGCGCAAAGCTTGCGGAAGCCGTTTTCCGTCTCGCCGCCGAAGACCACGAAGGGATGCTTGGCATCCATCATTGCCTGCACGACGCCGGTGTCGCCACCCTGCGCCGTGATACCGTCGAAGGGACCGTTGGTGGCGATGGCGTCGGCTGTCGCCTTCTGCGCGACGCCGTCATCCCATTTGCCGACAACTTCCGTCACATTGAACTTCTTGCCGGACGCATCCAACGTCTCCTTGATGCCGTTGTGGCGATCGGTATCGACGGAGGTGCCGGCAACCCCTCGCACCTCGAGAACCTTGCCGCCATTGGGCATGTGTTTCACAAGCCAATCGGCCCAGATGACACCGAGACCCTTTTGGTCGACATTGACGTTGATGGCGTCCTTGGTATCGAGGATGTTGTCGAAGGCAACCAGGATGACACCGGCCTGCTTGGCTCGTTTGATGACAGGGCCGAAGGCGGTCGGGTTCTGCGCATCCACGACGATAGCATCGTAGCCCGCATCTATGAAATTGTTGATTGCCGATATCTGGGCGGGAACGTCTTCGCCCGTCGACACGACCTTGAATTCCTTCAGCTTGGCTGCAACATCGGGTTGCGCCGCATAAGCCTTGGCCGTCTGCACCATCTGAATGCGCCAGGTATTGGCGATATAGCCGTTGGCGAGTGCGATCCGGTAGGGGCCTTGTTTTTTCGGGAATTGCAGAAACTGCGTATCGGCTGCCCAGGGCGTCATGCATTTCGGATCGCCCGCGGGGCCGGAGACGACCTTTGGTTCTGCATAGGCGACGCCACTAAGCAACGCAATGAACGGTATGGAAAACACGGCGATCCGAGCGGATCTTACTTTGATAGCTTTCGGCATAGAAGTCCTCCTCCTCGGGCGAATTGACCCGCCCTTTTATTTTTGATCGGCATGATTGAATCCGGAAAAAGGCTCCATCCCATCCTTTCCGGATTTGTCGAAGCGTAACATGGTTGACAGCGCTGTCAAATTCTAATTGCTAGCGCTGTCATCCATGAAGTATTTATAGATATTCTTATTCTGGAGAACTCGAATTCAACAACATGTGAACGATACTTGATGCGCCGAATAACCTTGGATGATGTTGCAAACCTGGCTGGCGTCAGCCCCATCACCGTATCCCGCGTTCTAAGAAAGCCCGGGGCGGTGTCGGAGGGATTGCGCCTGCGCGTCCATGCGGCGGTAAACGAACTCGGTTATGTCCCGAATGTTGCAGCAAGCAGACTTGCCTCGTCGCGCACCCACACGATCGGGGTGATCGTGCCGACCCTCTACAACGTGATCTTCGCCGAATACCTTTTTGCCCTGCATGAAGTTCTGATCGATGCCGGCTTCCAGGTACTGGTCGTCAACAGCCGCTATTCCGAAATCGAAGAGGAAAACGCCATCAAAGCGCTGCTGGGGCAAAGGGTCGAAGCGATCATCATCGCCGGTATTCACCACACCGCGCTTTCGAGGCAGCTTCTCACTCAAGCAAACCTGCCGGTCGTCGAAACCTTCGAACTTTCCGACGACCCGATAAATCTCAACATCGGCATGTCTCAGGAACATGCCGGCTACGTGGCGACCCGCCATCTTATCGAGCGTGGCTTTCGTCGGATCGCGTTTCTCACCGGCAATCTCGACCACCGCGCCCAGTCGCGTTTCGATGGGTATCACAAGGCCATGCGAGATGCAGACCTACCAAGCGCGGAAATCATCGCCCCAAAGCCGCGCCACAGCTCAGTTGCGCTGGGATCGGAACTCTTCGCCATGGCGCATGAATGCGGCAATGTTCCCGAGGCCATATTCTGCACTGATGACAGCCTGGCCCTTGGCGCGATGCAGGAATGCCGCAAGCGTGGCATCCGGGTGCCGGACGACATATCGATTATCGGGTTTCACGATCTCGAATTTGCAGCCTGCGTTTCCCCGTCGCTCTCCTCCATCGCGACGCGACGCTATGAAACCGGAAAGCTTGCGGCGGAGAAAGTTCTTGCGGCGCTAGAAGCGGGGGCCAAGCCCGACATGGAGCAAACGGACCTCGGATTTGCACTGTTGCCCCGCGAGAGCACTAGCGGCTGAATTCGCCTCGTCCACAATAGCGCGCCGAGCATCACCACTGCGGAGGCTGCGCCATGTACGATCGCGGAATCATCGACGCCGCCGTCATATGGCGCTCCCAATCGATGACCGCGTGATGCAGTTCAAGCGACGCAGGCGCTCATCTACCCGTTACAGCAACCGACGGATTTCCCGGTCCGCGGACTGCAGCAGCTCGAAAGCGCGATAGCGGTTCTCATGCAGCAACTGGGTAGCGCCACCCGCGGGAGAGAAGATTGTCGCGAGGCTCGACATCGCCTTCATCGCTTCCAGCAGCGAATGATGGTGTCCTGCGGCAACGGCGCCCAGCATCGCCGCGCCCAGCAATACGGGCTCCTCGGTATTGGCGATCGCGACCGGGGTATTCGTCGTGTCGGCCAGAAGCTGTCGGACGAGGTTGCTTTGCGCGGCTCCGCCGCTCGCGACGATCATACCGATCTCGATGCCATCTCGTGACAACGTCTCCAAAAGCTGCCTCAGGCCATAGCCAATACCGCAGAGACCGGCGACATAGAGCGAAATCAGGTCAGCGATCTCGATCTCAAGTCCGACGCCGGCGATCACCGCGCGAGCATCTGGATCGGCATGGGGTGACCGGTTTCCGAGAAACTCCGGAACGACATGGATCGACCTTGCAAGCTCACCGGCACGCGCCAAGTCGGGGCACAATTCGGTGGCCTTACGGTCAAGCCATGCGACGAGGGAGAGACCTCCCATCTCCGCCTTCGCACGCGCTTCGGCAGATGCGGGATGCATCGCAACCAGATGATCGATGGCGGCTCCGGCAGCCGACTGGCCGCCCTCCGTCAGCCAGAGCCCTGGTATCATCGCCGAGTAATATGGGCCCCATACGCCCCCGACAAAAATGGGATTCTCGCTCGAAGCCATCGAGCAGGCCGAGGTGCCGAAGACGTAGGCGAGCCTGTTTTGCACTCTCGATCCGCCATCTCCTCCGAGCGTGCCGACACCGCCCGCGTGGGCATCGATCAGGGCCGCTCCGACGGCGGTTCCGATCGGCAATCCCAGATCCAAGGCTGCGGCCTCGGTCAGCCCATTCGCCAGCGCCGTGCCGGGTTCGACGATATCCGTACCGATTCTGGAAAAGCCTTCCGCCGCCAGCTCTTCCAGGCCGATGGCCTTGAAATATTCCGCATCCCAGCGTTTCTCATGGGCGAGATAGGTCCACTTGCAGGTGACGGTGCAGACCGACCGGCTCAGTGAGCCGGTCGCACGCCAGGTCAGATAGTCCGCAAGGTCGAAGAAGTGATCAGCAGCGGCAAAGGATTGCGGCAGATTGCGCTTCAGCCAGAGAAGCTTCGGCGTTTCCATTTCCGGCGAGATACTGCCTCCGACGTAACGCAGAACATCGTGATCGCCGCTGTTGATCTCGGCCGCCTCGCCGGCAGCGCGATGATCCATCCAGACGATGATGTTGCGATCCGGATTACCGGACGGACCGACTGCCACCGGAGCACCATCAGCTTCGATGGCGACGAGGGAGCAGGTCGCGTCGAAACCTATGCCTGCGACGGCCGTGGCCGGGATTCCGGCCGACACAATGGCTTCCTTGACGCTGCCGCAAACCGCTTTCCAAATCTGTTCGCTGGATTGCTCGACAATGCTGCTGGCCTCATGCCAGATCGTGATCGGGCGTTTTTCCGAAGCCAGCAGATTGCCATTCTCCGTGAAGACCCCTGCCCGAGCGCTGCCTGTACCGACGTCGACGCCGATGAAATATCGCGCCATCTTTAGAGGTCCGTGCTGTTCGGCAGGATAACGAGATCGCGGATGGTGACGTTGCGCGGTCTGGACAGCATGAACAACACCGCCTCCGCGACCTCCGTCGCCTCCATCAATCCGCCCGCCGCAACCGTTTCGTCGAGCTTCGCTTTCGGCCAGTCGCTAATCAGAGCTGTTACCACCGGGCCGGGAGCAACGGCTCCCACGCGAATGCCATGTTTCGAGACCTGCCGGCGCACCGTGTGGACGAAGGCTTGCACCGCATGCTTAGAAGCCGTGTAGATCGGCTCCCATACGACAGGAACCATGCCGGCGATGGAACTGGTCACGATGATATCGCCGGTCTTCCTCTCCACCATGTGAGGCAATACCGCCCGAACCGATCTGAACGCCGCATTGATGTTCAGGTTCAGCATCCGGTCCCAGGCGTCGGGATCCCCGTCAACGACCTCACCGCCGATATAAGAACCGGCATTGGCGTGGAAGATATCGAGCTTTCCGAATCTCTCCAGTATCTGCGGCATCATCGTCGCAACGCTGGCGGGATCAGTGAGGTCGATGACCAGAGGAAAAGCCTCCGGACCAAGCTCGGAACATATATTCTTCAGAGACTCTTCGGCTCTGTCGATGAGGGCAACGCTCACGCCCTCCTGCAATAGTGATTTGGCGCATTCAAGACCGATCCCCGAGGCGGCCCCGGTAATCGCTGCAACCTTTCCAGAAAGTTCCTGTCTCATATCATTCCTTCCCTTGGTCGTTATATCAGGCTCGGCCGTGCGAAACTCGCGACCGGCGTGCCAGGGAGTCGACGATGACGGCAATGGCGAGAACTGCGCCGGTGATCATGTAGCGAAGGGCAGAGGACAGATCGAGCATCGTCAGCCCGCTCGCGATCGACTGGATGACGATGATGCCGAGTAGCGCCGAATATGCGCTGCCGCGGCCGCCGAAGAGGCTCGTTCCGCCGATGACGGCAGCGGCGATCGCGTTCAGATTGACGTCGCCCGTGCCAGCCTGTTGGCTCGCCGATGCGAGACGCGCCGCCGCGAGCACGCCGCCGAGTGCTGCAAACATTGCACAGAGAACGAAAGCGCTTGTATAGATGCGCCGAACGTTGATGCCCGCACGGCGCGCCGCCTCGCGATTGCCGCCGACGGCAGCCATCGACCGGCCCCACTGGGTCCGCGTCAGCGCATAGTCCATGATGATGGCCAGCGCGACGAAGAGCGCGAACATCCATGGAATACCGCGATCCTGATTGAGATAGAAGGCGACGAATTCGAGCGCGACGGTGATCGCAATGGCGCGCACCACAAGACCGCCGATCGACCGGGAGGAAAGATTGGCCTCGCGGCGGCGGAGAGCCGCGCGATAGCCAGAAACCAGCATCACGATGCCGGGAAGCAATGAGAAGACATAGGCGAGCGGACGCGGGATGACCATGAGCTGGCCGAAATTCACGATGGCCGACCCATAGGGCAGGTTGATCGAACCCGTTGCGCCAAGCAGGTAAAGCTGCATGCCTAGGACCGCCAGTAGGCCCGCCAGCGTCGAAACGAAGCTCGGCATTCCCAGCCGGTTGAAAAGCAACGCGTAGAGCGATCCGATCAATCCGCCGACGACGAGTGCGGCGATAATGGCAACGGCCACCGGCCAGCCCTCGTTGACCCAGAGCATGCCAACCATGGCCGACGCAAAGCCGCTGATCGAGCCGACGGAGAGATCGATCTCGCCCACCATCAGGACGCATACGATTCCGAGCGAGATAACGCCGACCGTCGATGCATCGAAGAGGAGATTGGCAAGATTGTTGCTCGAAAGGAAGGTCGGGTTGAGAGTGCCGAAGACCGTCCAGATGATGATCAGGCCGACAACCACCGGCAGTGAGCCGAGATCGCCGGAGCGCACCTTGTCGATCGACGAACGGATCGTGCCGCCGAGACCGGCTTCGTGCTTGACGCGAATATCGCTTCGGTCGAGGAGCGCTCCCGCCTGTTTGATGTCGCTGGTCATATCTGACCCTCCTGCCCTATTTGCTGTTGCGCCTGACGGCGCCCGGCGCGGCGCGAAACCGCATTTTCGCTGGCGCCGGTAATGGCACTGACCAATTCCTGATTGGATGCATCGGGATAGAAAATTCCGTTGTTCCGGCCGAGCCGCAACACGACGATGCGATCCGCCACGGCCCGGACGTCTTCCATGTTGTGGCTGATCATGACCACCCCGAGCCCGCGGTCGCGAACGCGTTCGATCAGGTTCAGAACTTCGGCCGTCTGGGCGACGCCAAGGGCTGCCGTGGGCTCGTCGAGCAGGATCAGTTTCGGCTCCAGAAGCAGCGATCGCGCGATCGCTACCGTCTGGCGCTGCCCGCCGGAGAGCGATGCGATCGGAATGCGGACACTCGGAATACGCGCCGAAAGCTCGTTCAAAAGGGTCCAGGCGCGGACCTCCATCGCGGTTTCGTCAAGCTTCAGCGGGCTGAGTTCCCGCCCGAGGAAGATATTGGCGACGACATCCAAATTTTCGCACAACGCGAGATCCTGGAAAACGGTGGCTATGCCCAGATGCAGCGCGGTGCTCGGGTCGCTCAATGTCACCTTAGAACCACGAAAGGTGATCGTGCCGGCACTCGGCTGGTGGACGCCGGCAAGGATCTTGACGAGCGTCGACTTGCCGGCACCGTTGTCGCCCACCAGAGCGACGACTTCGCCCGCATGCACGTCGAGATCGATATCAGTCAGCGCCGATACGGCACCGAAATGTTTGGAGACGCCTCGCAGGCTGAGCACCAACTCGCCTGTCGCGGCTGTTTGGTCGGGAGCGTCAGTCATATGTCGCGAGCCTTTCTGTATGAATGCAGCAGGATGGGTTCCCGGTTCCCCGGCCGCCCTCAAGCGACCGGGGAATTTGGCGGGAGGAGATAGTCACTTCGTGATGCCGAGCGTCTTGCAGCCTTCCGCATAACGATCGCCGCAGAGCTGGTCCGCAGTCTGGATCGGCTTGCCGTTGACCTGCTTGTCGATGATCTCAGCCTTCAGATTCTCCGAGGTAACGAGCGCCGGCACGAAGAGTTGCGTCGGCGTATCGAAGAGCTTCGTATCAGCCTTCGGCGCTTCGCCCGACAGCAACTGGATCGCGACATTTGCCGCTGCCGCAGCAACGATCTCGCTCGGCTTGGAGATCGTATTGTACTGGTCGCCAGCGATGATGAGCTGCAGGCCGGCGATCGTCGCATCGTTGCCGGTGACGGGCGGTACCGGATCGATGCCGGCGGCCTTGAAGGCTGCAACGGCCGCGCCGCCGGTGCCGTCATTGGCGGCGACAACGCCCAGGATCTTCTTGCCGAAGCGGGTGATCTGGCCGCTTGCCCATTGCTGTGCCTTCGGCGGCGCCCATTCCGGCGTGTCGAACTCGGCAAGTACTGGATAGCCGCTATCGGCGAGACCGGCGTGGATGCCCTTCTTGATCAGGCCTGCCGCCGCATCGGTCGGCGAACCGTTGATTTCCAGAAGGCCGCCATCCCCAGTCTTGACGTTCTTCGCCTTCAAATGATCGACAAGCGATTTGGCGATCATCTTGCCGATTTCCTCGTTGTTGAAGGAGACATAGTAGTCGGCTACCGCCGATGGGATCGGACGGTCATAGGCAATGACCTTTACCCCCTGGCTTTGCGCCATCTTGACGAGAGACGCTGCCGCCGTGGAATCGACCGGATCGAGGACGATTGCCTTCGCGCCCTGGGAAATCGCGGAATTGAACTGCTGCTGCTGGCGCGAAGCGTCACCGTTTGCATTCTGATAGATCACCTTGCAACCTGCGCAGAGCTTCTTCATCTCCGCCTGGAAACCCGGATAGTCATGCTCCTCGTAGCGCGTGGAGCTCTGGTCGGGCATCAGGAAAGCAACCGTCGCGTCCGTCACTTTCGCGGACTGCGCAAATGCGGACGTGCCGCTCAGAAGGCCGATAGCGAGTGTTGCAGCGCCTGCCAGTTTCAATGCGAATTGAGTCATTGGAATTCCTCCGCTCCAAATGATAGTTGTGTTGATGAAGCCTCAGGCTCATGTCTTGAGCTCGATGCCTGTTCCGTGGTGCAGCCTCCAAAGCAGGCCCTGCGGCCATGCTTCTTGGGTCTGACACGCGGACAAGAGTCTCCGTTCGGGCCATTCTCATGCCCGCTCCATCTTGCCCCCGATTGTCTGGTCTCTCCTCCCGGTCCTCCTCTTTTAGGCGGCCTCCACCGCTCTTACGTTCTGTGCCAGCAATGTTCTGAAGCGCGAGGGCGCCATGCCCTTCTGATCCAGAAAACGACGATTGAAATTCGAGATATTGTTGAAGCCGGCGGCAAAGCAGATGTCGGTTATCGACATTTCCGCTTTGCTCATCAGCAGGTGGCAGGCGAAGTTGATCCGCAGCCGATTGACATATTGAACGAGCGCCATGCCGGTATGCCGGCGGAAGCTGCGTGAGAACGCACTCGGGCTCTGGCCGGTCAATTCCGCAAGATCGGCTTCGCTGAAAGGCTCCGTCAGATGGGTGTTGACGTAGGCCAATGCCTGGTTGACGCCAGCCGACATGAACCCCGAAGGATCGGGATGATAGCGTGTGCTGGCGAGCGTGCTGGCGTTCTCAGCGCTACTCAATGCATTCAGCACATTCATGAAAAGCTCGATACGGCGAATTCCTTTGGCTTCGACCAGTTCACCGAGGATCGGCCCGACGACCGCCGCCGTTTCCGGCGTGAACAGCACGCCACGGCGGCTCATCTCCAGAACATCGATGCATCCGGAAAGCTCGGGAAAAACCCGGTTTGCGTCGGCAAAGAAGGATTCGGAGAACTGAAGGACCCGGCAGCGCAGCGGCAGGCAGGTGCCCGGCGGCACATCACTCACCCAATTGTGCGGCAGGTTCGGACCTGTCAGCACAAGATTTCCCGGCTCGAATTCGCCAATGAAATCGCCAACGAAATATTGTCCGGTCGTTGCGACGACATGGTGGATTTCATATTCGGGATGGAAATGCCAGCGGACCGTGCGGTAGGGATAGCCGTGTTCCCACGCCTTGAAGGACTCGGCGCTGCCGATCGCGACCACTTCCAAATCTGGATTCATGTCGTCCTCCCGCCTGCCCGCGGCCGGGTTTTTCCCGCACCGGCACCTCCTCCCAGAGGCCATTGTTCTTTTCCAACGATCCGACTTTACGCGTGGACATCCACCGCCGCTACTACGCCATGAACGCCAGACTGATACTTTTTTGACAATTCTGCGCCGATTTGTGCCCGATCGCACAGGAGTAGAGGCAGTCATCCGCAATGGATAGTTGCTGATCTATGGCTTTGGTCTTCTTGATAAGGCTGGGCGCTAGGCCGGACTTACGGGATAAGTGAAGCGCGTAGCCAAATGCTACTTCTTCCCTTTCAACCGGCGTAGTTTTTGCTCAGCCGCCAGGAGAAGGCCCTTGAGTTCCGGTTCGCGTACGCGGCCTGCGGCTTCGATGAAGGAGACCCATTCAGTGAGGCGTTGGCCTTTTTCCCGAAAATTTTCGCAGGATCTTTCGACTTCGAGCAGATGCAGTTGCACGATGCAGGGAACGCGGTTGTCGTCGGCGAGTTGCTTCAGGTAGGTGAAATAGCCGAACGGTTTCTTCTTGATCTTGCCGCGAACGCCGGCTTCTTCGAAGGCCTCGATTTCGGCCACTTCGTACGGCTTTTTCCCTTTTATCGGCCAGCCCTTGGGCATAACCCAGCGCCCGCTTTCGCGGCTGGTGACGACAAGCACTTCCGCTGCACCAAGCTCCCGGTTTCTCCGGTAACAGATCGCCGCATATTGTTCGTATACCGGACCATGGAACAGCGCATCCGCATGGGAGGCGAGATCGGACAAAAATCTTTCCGTTGTTCCGGAAAATTTCGGCTGGCCTGGGATCAATGGTGCCATGCCGTCAGCCGCCCCTGATCGAGCCACGCCAAACGAGATCGGCGTGAAGGCGGATGGCGTGGGCCTGTCCTTCAGGCTTTGCGGTCTCATTGCTTTCCAGCCATGAGACCGCCTCCCGCGCGATCGTAGCAAGCGGCTGGGCAAAGGTCGTCAATTGATAGGATGCCCAGGAGGCCTGTTCGATGTCGTCGAAACCGGCAACGCAAAGCTGGTCGGGAACACGGATGAAAAACTGGTGGCGGGCGGCGTCTATGAAGCCGCAGGCAAGGAGGTCGGTGGCACAGAAGACGGCATCCGGCCGCCCGGAAAGGGTGAGAAGCCGCTGGGCAAGAACCCTGCCGCTCTCATAGCTCGTCCATCCATAACGCTCGACGACGACCTCCAGACCATGCGCCTTGGCCGCCGCGACGAAGCCATGCTCCCTCGCCATGAGGCTCGGTGTGCCGGCCTCAGAATTGGCGAAGGCGAGCCTGCGGCGGCCGGCACGAAGGAAGGCCGTGACGACACGACCGGCGGCCTCTTCATCGTCGAGATTGATCCGCAGAGGCCCTTCCTGCTCGTCGTCGCGATTGATCAATACCAGACGCTGGCCGTTCTTCAGGCAGAGTTGCGTGATCGACTTGTCAGGCATCCCCGAGACGATGATCGAGGCATCGGCGCGGTAGCGGATCGCCTGGCGCAACGCCAGATCCACACTGCCGTCCAAAAGGTCGGTGTTGACGAGCATTGCAATCTTGCCGCTGTGCTGCAGCTCCTGCGCCAGCGCCTTGACCAGGGCGGAGCGATGCGGCGTGGCCATGTCGGAGACGATCAAGCAGACGATGCCGCTTTCATTGCGCATCAGCCCGCGGGCAAGATGATTGACGTGATAGCCGAGTGCATCGGCTGCCTCGATCACCTTCCGGCGCGTCTCCGGCGACACGCTCGCCCCTAGCGTGAACGTGCGCGAAACGGCCGAGCGGGAAACCCCTGCCCGGTCCGCTACTTCCTGTGCGCTCACGAACACTTTCTGCGGCACGCTTCTCTCCAGCCGGCATGCGAACTTACTCAATTTTGCAATTGCGTGCATCATCCTCTGAGCCACCGCCATGACAGTTTTATGAAGAATGCTGTTGATGGCACGGCAGGACAGTGCGGCATTTGCACGCGCTTGCAAGATGAAGGGATACGACATGGTTGGTAGTGCGTGCTTCGCAGCGAAAGCGATGTGATCAACTATAATCTTCAGTTCCGCCTCGCTCGCTGATCAGCGGCACGAAAATCACCGCACCGAGAGTTTGGGTGGTAAAATCATCCGGGCCTTTTCGCACGATTTTGAGGAGCGTCTGTCTGTACTCTTCCCGTCCCACAGGGATGACCAGCCGGCCGCCCGTGGCCAACTGTTCTTTCAGGGCCTGCGGCACTTCCGGCGCGGCGGCCGAGACGATAATGGCGCCGAAGGGAGCGGCTTTCGGCCATCCCTTTGAGCCGTCTCCGCAGCGCAAATCGATATTGTCGTAGCCGAGACGTTGCAGTCGTTCGGCCGCTCCCGCCGCCAGAGAGGCGTGGCGCTCCACGGCAAAGACATGGCCTGCCATGCGGCTGAGGATAGCAGTCGCATAGCCAAGTCCCGCGCCGATTTCGAGAACCGTATCGTCGGGTTTGACCTCGGCTGCCTCGATCATCAGCGCAACCATATAGGGCTGGGAGATCGTCTGCCCCTTGCCGATCGGCAGTGGACAGTCGTTATAGGCAAATATCTCGAAGCCCTTCTCGACGAATTTTTCCCGCGGCACCAGGCGCATGGCATCCAGCAGCGCCGGGTCGCGAATGCCGCGCCCGGCGATCTGTTTTTCCACCATACGAAGACGCTCGTGCATGGTCGGCTGCCTCCACCGTCCGGAACACGCCGTTGTTCAAGCCGTCTGGCTATGTTCTCCGCCGTGGCGCGAGATGCCGCTCAGCGCTTTGCCAGCGCTACCGTTGCTTTGCGCCAGGGCGATATCGCCGAGCGAGAGAATCCCAACCAACCGCTTGCTGTGATCCAGCACCGGCAGGCGTCGGACCTTGATGCTGCCCATGTTGCGGCAGACCTCATCGATTTCCTGGTCATCGAAGCAATATTTGACCTCCGATGTCATGACATCGCGGACCTTCGCGTCCGGCCCCCTGCCTTGGGCGATGCCACGGATGGCGATATCGCGATCGGTGATCATGCCGACCAGGCGGTCATGGTCGCCGACGGGCAGGATACCGGCGTCGAGATCCGCCATCGTTTGGGCGGCCTGCAGGATTGTCTCGTCAGGATTGGTGATGCGCACGTCGTGCGTCATGGCGTCTCGAACTTTCATTGGTTCCTCCATGAGCGGACGCCTCGTCCCGGCCCTTGGGCACAGGGCAATCTTTCCAGCGACCTTAGATCGGGCGGCGCCCGGTTCCCCACTGGTCGCGGCACCCTCCATTGAGAGCCCGCTACAACAACAGGCGAAGCGGCGATCTGTTCCCATCTGCGGCGCGGATAATCGAAATTACATCTCGAATTCGTCGTCTTCACCGGCAGAAAGCAGATCGACAAGCTCAGCCACCTTGCCGCTCGGCAGCGTCCTGCCCTCGCCGATCAGAGCCTCGTCATTGTTGACCCAGGCCCAGGCCTCCGCAAGCTCCCCCAGCGTAGCGCCGGTCGCGGAGATATCGGCCATGAGGGTCTCATCGACAGGTCCAAGAACGGAGACGATGTCTTTTGCGGTCATGGTCATGTGCATTCTCCTGAGATTTCTTGGGGCGCGGGATCGTGGCGGAGCCCGTTCATCTCCTCAAGGGCGGAACGAAATCCCTCCAGCTTTGTTCCGGCATTGGAGATCGGCCATGAAATGGATGTCAGGAGGGTACGATGCCAAGCACGGTGATCGAACTCATGCCTTTGAGCCCCACATGGGTGGACATCGCGATGCGCCTTGTATTGGTCATCGCAGCCGGCGCGCTGATTGGCCTCAACCGCGAGGCCGGCGGGCATGCCGCCGGATTCCGGACAACGATCCTGGTGGGCTTGGCGGCATGCCTGGCCATGATCCAGGCCAACCTACTGCTCACCACGATGGGCAAAACGCCCCAGTCATTCGTCCGCATGGACATCCTGCGCTTTCCGCTCGGCATACTAACCGGCGTCGGTTTTATCGGCGGCGGTGCCATCCTCAAGCGCGGCGATCTGGTCACGGGTGTGACGACGGCAGCAACGCTCTGGATCATGACGGCAATAGGCCTGTGCATCGGTGGCGGGCAGTTGGTGGTCGGGTCCGCGGGAGCCATTGTGGCTTTCATCGTGCTTTCACCATTCAAATTGTTCGATGAATTGATATCGCATCGGCAAAAGGCGCATGTGGTGATCGAGCTTCTTAGCAGCGCCGATATCGCGAAGATCGAAACCGCGTTCGACCCACTCGGCTATTCCTTCCATCTCGTCAGCAAGTCGATAAACGAACCCGATGCTGCCGTTCATGCCGCCTATCAAGTGCGATGGAAGCATGGAAGTGTCAGCGGCGGTGCGTCGGACCTCCTGGCTGCTGTCGAAGAGCGCTATAAGGTCGTGTCGTTCGAGATGATGACAACGACCACATGACCATGAGGCACCCCAGAATGCCACGGGGAACATTCTCGCCCGGAGAGGGTTTGCCCTTCGAACGAAAGGAGGATGCCATGGTCAAAACCAGAGAGATGAAAACGCACGACGCTGCCTCCGCTGGTGCAGATATTCGTACGCAGCAGGCGCTCGATCAGGCTGCGGGCGGCGCCGGAGAGATCGATACGCGTACGCCCGGCGTGGAGACGCTCGAAGTGAATTTCACCTATTCGGAACCGGGGTCCGACGACTCGCGATCGACCGATACTCCGGATTGCGACAGGCAACGCGAGCAGGCCCTGGATGCGGCTGCCGGCCGAATTGCGGCGGCGGTCAGAGCTTCGCGACCGCGAGAGAGCCGTTCAATGCGCAATGTTGCGATGCTGGCAATCGGCGGCCTCGCCGGCTTTTTGCTGCACGGGGTTATTACGGGCCGATAAGCGGCTTCCGAAAGCAGGCTGCGGGATGGAACCTTATGGCGTTTTTCTTGTTGCGTTCCATGAGCCCAGAGAAGGAGGGCGTCATGCAACGTCAGCACCCGCCACATGCGTCGACAAAAAATCCGTTCAAGGCGTCTGAATCGCAATGGCGGCCCGATGCGGAAATCCGCGCCGAAATCCAAAGGAAATTGAGCGAAGACCCGCTGCTGGATATCTCCGGCATCTTTATCACCGTCAGCAGTGGCCGTGTCCTCATCGAAGGATCGGTCGAAAACGACGAGATCAAGCGACGCATCGAGACCCATTCACGTCAAGTGAGCGGCATCAGCGGCCACGACAGCAACCTTTGTATTCGTAAGCCGCGATAGAAAGCGTAGGCAGGCATGCGCGCATTGTTGATCATCGTTATCGCATTGATGGTGGCCTCGATCCTCAGCATCCTTGTCATCAAGCCGTTCGTGACCGGAAAGAACGGGGATTCGACTGTCGCACAAAAGACCATCGAGCAGCCGGAACCGAAGCCTTAAAGCTGCCATAGCAGACTACTTGGCTTCCGGGGTCTTCTGCTCCTGCTGGCCCGGCACGGCGCTAGGCGGAATAACCGGCATCTTGCCGCCACGCGGCGCTGGCTTTTCCATTGCGCTATCTCCAGTCGTCGGCGGCTTCAGCACACCGCCACAGTCCGAAAGTTTATTCGCAGCGCTATCCTGAGAACCTTGCAGCGCGGTCTGGCTTTCACCTTCGGTCTGCTTGCTGGTGGCAGGAGCCCTGCAGTTGTCGCTGTTCGGCCTCTGTAGCTGTTGCGCGAATATGCCTCCTGGCATCGCAAATGCCAGGGCAGCCGCCACCAGCAGAACCCGTCCACGCGACCGGTGCGGTGCGTCGGGATTGCCGGCTGTCGCGATCGGAACTGGCCGACAGAGCTTGAAGCTCTCGTCCATGGTGTTCTCCATCGATGAAAGTGCGGGGATTGCAGACCGGATGGATGGGAAGCTCGTCTGCCAATTCGTCGGCCATGGAGAGAAAACGGAAAAATCTCCATGTTCTTCAGCACCATCACGTCCGTTTGGCACGGCCTACAGTGTCAATGGCTAACGTCTGGTGGCGGCCGATGTTCCGATTTGATTCGAGAGGCCAAGCTCAGATCAGTGGCGATGAAATAACGAAATCAGCGAACCAGCGCAGGCGTAGGGGTGACTGACAGGAACCGTAGACATAAAAAACGGCCCCCCCGTGGAAAGGAGGCCGTTTTCACATTTTCCGGAGAGACCGATAGCGTTGCTATTCGGCCGCTTGCAACGCAGGCGTCTCCAAGTCGCTAGTCAATTGTCCGGCCATGGCGGCGGCAAACTTGGTCTGGTCGAGTTCGTTTTCCCAACGGGCGACCACGATCGTAGCAACCGCGTTGCCGACGAAATTCGTCAGAGCACGGCATTCCGACATGAAGCGATCGATGCCGAGGATGAGCGCCATGCCGGCGATCGGAACCGAAGGCACGACGGCAAGGGTAGCGGCCAGCGTGATGAAGCCGGCGCCGGTGATGCCGGCAGCTCCCTTGGAGCTCAGCATGGCTACGAGCAGCAGCAAGATCTGGTCAGTGAGCGAGAGCGATGTATCGGTCGCCTGCGCGATGAACAGCGCCGCCAGGGTCATGTAAATGTTGGTGCCATCGAGATTGAACGAATAGCCGGTCGGGATGACGAGACCGACGACCGAGCGCTTGCAGCCTGCGCGTTCCATCTTGTTCATCAGGCCGGGAAGCGCTGCTTCCGACGACGAGGTGCCGAGAACGAGCAGCAGTTCTTCCTTGATGTAGCGGATCAGCGCCAGGATCGAGAAGCCGTTGTAACGGGCGACGGCGCCGAGAACGACGAGCACGAACAGCAGCGATGTAGCGTAGAAGGTGCCGATCAGGAACGCCAGGTTGGCGATTGTGCCGATGCCGTATTTGCCGATCGTGAAGGCCATGGCGCCGAAAGCACCGATGGGCGCGAATTTCATCAGCAGGGCGACCATGCGGAAGATCGGCGTCGTCAGTGCCTGCAGGAAGTCCTGCACGGGACGGCCACGCTCGCCGACAGCGCCGAGCGCGATACCGAAGACGACCGAGAAGAACAGGACCTGGAGGATGTCGCCCTTGGCGAAGGCGCCGACGATCGTGTCCGGAATGATGTTCATCAGGAAGCCGACCACCGTCGCATCATGGGCCTGCGCCGCATAATTGTTGACGGCCTTCGTATCCAGCGTTGCAGGATCGATGTGCATACCAGCACCGGGCTGGACGACATTCGAGATGATGAGGCCGACGATCAGCGCCAGCGTCGAGAAGGTCAGGAAGTAGATGAACGCCTTACCGACGACGCGGCCGAACTTCTTGAGGTCCGACATGCCGGCGATGCCCGTGGTGACCGTCAGGAAGATGACGGGCGCGATGACCATGCGGACCAGCTTGATGAAGGCATCGCCAAGCGGCTGC
The DNA here is from genome assembly GCF_014200235.1 of Martinezella paranaensis. Taxonomy (NCBI): domain Bacteria; kingdom Pseudomonadati; phylum Pseudomonadota; class Alphaproteobacteria; order Hyphomicrobiales; family Rhizobiaceae; genus Martinezella; species Martinezella paranaensis. The sequence continues at coordinate 413,232 of NZ_JACHBI010000005.1, forward strand.
AACGATGCGCCGATTTGCGGATAGAAATGTCCAAGCAGAATACCGGCGGCGATGGCGGTGAGAACCTGCACATAGAGATGCCGGTAGAAGGGAAGTTTGCCGTGTGTCTCGGCAACGACGGGTGCAATCATAATATCCTCCGTTATGCCCAACCGATCCTTCGGCCCTCCGGGCAACGACTACAAAACTTCAACAGCCTCCGACTGTTTGCCTTATCCGTGCAACGGGCGTGCCAGATGAAGGACTTCCCAATAATCCGTTGATATAAAAACAGATTTTATTGCAGCCTGCGGTTAAGCCTCCGAATCTGTGCGGCAATCCGCACAGATCGAATTGCGGTCCGCGCGAAATCATGCACAATATGATGATGCTGCAGCGGCCCACCATGGAACGATTTTCGACGCCAGAGCAGCTAGGCCGGCGCTCTCGCCGGGTCTGGTTGGTCTTTGCGATTTTCTGCGCGATCGTCATTACGGCCGCGCTCTATGGCGCGGGCGTTTACGGCCGCGTGACCGCAATCGAGGCATTGCAAGGCCAGGGTCGCACTGACGCGAACCTGAAGGTCGCTCTACTGAGAGCCGTCCTTGAGCGTCCCCGCGCCCTGCCGCTTCTCCTGGCGGACGACCAGCAGGTGCGCGACGCGCTCGCGGCGGCGAAGGGCGATGCGGTCGCTACGCTCGACCGTAAGCTCGAGAGCCTCGTCTCCGGCACCAAAGCCTCGGTGCTCTACGTCACCGGCAAGGATGGTGTGGCGATCGCGTCGAGCAACTGGCGCGAACCGCTGAGCTTCGTCGGCAATGATTATTCTTTCCGTGATTATTTCCGCCGGGCGATGGAGGCGGGAACCGCGGAACATTTCGCGCTTGGCAATGTCAGCAACCGCCCCGGGCTTTATATTTCCCGCCGTGTCGGTGATGCCTTGAACGCCCTGGGTGTCGTGGTCGTCAAAATGGAATTCGACCAGCTCGAAGCCGATTGGCGGGAAGCCGGCCGTCCGGCCTACGTCACCGACGAGCATGGCGTCGTGCTGATCACCAGCATTCCCTCCTGGCGCTTCATGACGGCATCGCCGCTATCTGCCGACAATCTGGCCGCCATCCGCAAGAGCCTGCAATTCGGCGATGCGCCGTTGACACCTCTGCCGATCGCCCACCCCGAAGCAATCGGGCCGGATGTCTCGATCGTGCGCGCCGTCCTGCCGGGCAGCAGCGCTGCGGAATATCTGCGCCTGACGACAGCAATCCCGTCGACGCCCTGGCAGTTGGACTATCTTGTCCCGACGGACCAGGCAATTTCCGCCACTGTCCGTGAAACGCGCTTCCTCGCGCTCACCGTGCTGCTGCCAATCTTGGCGATTGCCGCCTTCCTGCTGAGGCGGCGCCACGTCTCCGCAATGCAGATCGCAGTCAGCAGGATTGCTCGCGAGGAGTTGGAACGGCGGGTATTGGAGCGCACCGAGGATCTCAGCCGCGCCCGCGATCGTCTCGAAGCGGAAATTGCCGATCACCGGATGACGGAGGCGAAGCTGCAGGTCGTGCAGCAGGATCTGGTGCAGGCCAATCGTCTTGCGATCCTCGGGCAAGTCGCCGCCGGCGTGGCCCACGAGATCAATCAGCCGGTCGCCACCATTCGCGCCTATGCCGACAACGCCCATATCTTTCTGGAGCGGAAGCAGATCGCGCCGGTAAAGGAAAACCTTTCCTCCATAGCGGCGCTCACCGAACGGATCGGCACGATTACCGACGAGTTGAAGGCATTTGCCCGCAAAGGGCGGACCGCACCGGAACCGGTGGAACTGAGGAGCGCCATCGAAGGCGCCGTGATCCTGCTCAGAAGCCGCTTTGCCGGTCGCCTCGACGCACTTGCGATCGATCTTCCGCCCGCCGAGTTGACAGTCGTCGGCACACGCGTTCGGCTCGAGCAGGTATTGATCAATCTTTTCCAAAATGCGCTCGAAGCGCTGGAAGGCCGCGAGCAGGCGAAAGTCGAGGTCTTAGCGCGGGAAACGACTGATGGCGTCGACGTCATCGTCTCCGACAATGGCCCCGGCATTCCGCCGGCGATCCTGCATTCGCTATTCACGCCCTTCAACACATCGAAGGAAAAGGGCCTCGGCCTCGGTCTTGTCATCTCCAAGGACATCGTCGCCGACTATGGCGGCCGCATCGAGGTTGAGAGCAGCGAGAGCGGCACCCGTTTCACCATTCATCTGCGCAAGGCAATTTCATGAGCGGCGTTTCCCCCGTCTTCCTGATCGATGACGACAAGGACTTGTTGAAGGCAACGAAACAAACACTTGAACTTGCTGGATTTTCTGTCTCAGCCTTCTCCTCCGCGGCCGATGCGCTCGGCGCGTTGGACGCCGGTTTTGCCGGCGTGGTCGTCTCCGATATCCGCATGCCGCAGATGGACGGACAACAGCTCTTCAGCCGCGTCAAAGAGCAGGACGCGGACCTGCCGGTCATCCTCGTCACCGGCCATGGCGATATCCCGATGGCGGTGAAGGCGATCCAGGACGGCGCCTATGACTTCATCACCAAACCCTTCGCCACCGACCGGCTGGTGCAAAGCGTGCGGCGGGCAGCGGAAAAGCGTCGCCTCGTTCTGGAAAACCGCGCGCTCCGCATTGCGGCCGAACAGGCGCAAGGCGATCTGCCCTTGATCGGCCAGACGCCGGCGATGGAACGGCTGCGCCATACGCTGCGGCAGATCGCGGATACGGACGTCGATGTGCTGGTGACCGGCGAGACGGGCAGCGGCAAGGAAGTGGTCGCAAGCCTGCTGCATCGCTGGAGCCGGCGCGCGAAGGGCAATTTCGTGGCCCTCAATTGCGGCGCACTGCCGGAGACCGTCATCGAAAGCGAGCTTTTCGGCCATGAGCCGGGCGCCTTTACCGGCGCGCAGAAGAAACGCGTCGGCCGCATCGAGCACGCCAGCGCCGGTACACTGTTTCTGGATGAAATCGAGAGCATGCCGCCGGCAATACAGGTGCAGATGTTGCGTGTTCTGGAAATGCGAGAGGTAACACCGCTGGGCACCAACGAAGTGCGTCCGGTTGATCTGCGCGTGGTGGCCGCCGCGAAAGTTGATCTCGGCGACCCGCGCCAACGCGGCGATTTCCGTGAAGATCTTTATTACCGCCTCAACGTCGTCACCATATCCATCCCGCCGCTACGAGACCGACGAGAGGATATCCCCCTGCTCTTCGGTTACTTTGCGGACCGCGCCGCCAGCCGCTTCAAACGCGAAGTACCCGCCATTTCCGCCGCTATCCGTCACCATTTGCAGAGCCACGATTGGCCGGGCAATGTTCGCGAGCTTTCGCATTTTGCGGAGCGCTTCGTTCTCGGCCTGGAGGGGGCGGCCGCACCGAAGATAAATGAAATCCTCTCCGCTGATACAGCACTACCCCTGCCCGCCCGCGTCGAGCGCTATGAGGCCGACCTTATCCGCGAGACCCTTGCCCAAAACGGCGGCGATGTCCGCCGCACGATCGAGGCCCTCGGCATCCCGCGGAAGACCTTCTACGACAAACTTCAGCGCCACGGCATCGTCCGGGGAGATTTTGCGGGATTCGACGGAGACGACCGACGCCCGCGCGTAGGTGATTAGCGGGATGCTTGAGACATCACCAATAGGCCACCGTTGGCGATCATCCGGCCTTAAGGGCAGGTTTTCGGCCCTGCGACAAAACCGCCATGTCGAGGCGCCGATCAAAGCCGTCAGGAACTGATCTTCTACCCAAACGTTACCGACCCTATGGCCAACAGATATGAGAGTTGTGCCGTGGTTGATAATCAGCATCTCGTTCAGAGAGACAACCAGACCGAACCTCGGATAGAACGTATTCATCCCGGCGATGATCACCAGACTGACCGGGTGGAGAAAAAGCGTCAATCATTCATCCGCAGGCATCCCCTTTGGATCCTGCTTGGTGTGATCGTTGTCGCTGCCCTTGCCGTCGCAGGATGGTTCGCCTGGCAGATTTATTTTCACCCCTATGAGTCGACGGACGATGCCTTTATCGACGCTCGCAGCTTCTCGCTCGCCATGAAGGTTTCCGGCTATGTCACTGATGTTCCGGTGACCGACAATCAGCATGTCCAGACCGGCGAAGTCATCTTGAGGATTGATCCACGCGACTATCAGATCACCCTCGACCAAGCCAATGGACAGGTGAATGTTGCGGCCGCCGCGCTCCAAAGCGCCAGCGCCCAGATCGACGCCGCAAGCGCCGCGATCGATGTCGCAAAGGCGCAGCACAACTCGGCGGCGGCAGCGCTGCAATATGCCGAGCAGGAGGCTGCGCGCCAGCAGCAACTGGTCAAGAGCGGCTCCGGCAGCGTCCAGGCAGTACAGCAGGCAACGTCCAATCTGCAGCAGAGCCAGGCGAGCCTGGCACAGGCAGAGGCAAACATAACCTCGGCGCAAAAGAACAAGGCGGTTGCCGAAGCCCAGAAGGCGAGTGCCGCCGCCGGTTTGAGCCAGGCGCAGGCACAGGCCGAAGAGGCGCAGCAGAACCTCAAATACACGACGATCGTCGCAGCCCAGCCCGGCCGTGTCGTCCGCCTGACCGGCGCCAAAGGACAATATATCGAGGCCGGGCAGGCAATCTCGATGTTCGTCCCCGACGAAATCTGGATCACCGCGAATTTCAAGGAGACGCAATTGACCGACATGCGGCCGGGCCAGCCGGTCGATGTGACGATCGATGCCTATCCGGATCACCTGTTGCACGGCAAGGTCGCCTCGGTCCAACCCGGTTCCGGCACGGCGTTCTCGCTGCTTCCCGCCGAGAACGCGACCGGCAACTATGTGAAGGTCACGCAGCGCGTACCGGTGAAGATCGTCGTCGACACTTGGCCGGCGGACCTCCCGATCGGGCCGGGTATGTCCGTAGTCCCCACGGTCACCGTCCGGCCGAGGCATTGACATGAGCGGCGCCAACACAACCGCCGGCGGAGCGACCGTGCCCGCCGCAGGCGCCACCAATCCATGGCTGATCGCGGTCGTGGTCTCGCTTGCGACCTTCATGGAAGTCCTGGACACGACGATCGCCAATGTGGCGCTGCGCTACATTTCGGGCGGTCTTGCCGTCAGTGCGGATCAGGCTTCCTGGGTGGTGACGACATACCTCGTTTCCAACGCAACCATATTGGTCGCCAGCAGCTTCATTGCCGAACGGTATGGCAGGCGTCGCTTCTATCTCGTTTGCCTTGCGACCTTCACGATCGCCTCCGTTCTCTGCGGGCTGGCATGGAATCTTCAATCGCTTCTCGTCTTTCGCATGATCCAAGGCTTCGCCGGCGGCGGCATGGTGCCGACCTCGCAGGCGATCCTCGCCGATTCATTTCCGCCGGCCAAACGCGGCCAGGCCTTCGCGATGTTCGGCGTCGCCGTGGTGGTGGCGCCCGTGATCGGCCCCACACTGGGTGGCTATCTCTCGGATAATTATTCCTGGCACTGGTGTTTCCTGATCAACGGTCCGGTCGGCGTCTTTGCCTTCATCCTCGTCTATTTTCTGGTGGAGAGATCAGAGGAGATGCAGCGAAAGCGGCAGGCACTCCGCAGCCAAGGCGTCCGCTTCGATCTTGTCGGCTTCCTGCTTGTCGCAACGTTCCTCGGTTCGCTCGAGCTGGTTCTCGATCGCGGTCAGACGGAAGATTGGTTCGACTCAAATCTGATCATCGCCATGACCGCGCTTTGTGTCCTGGCCTTTGCACTGGCAATTCCTTGGGTGCTGACGAAATCGAACCCGATCATCGATGGTCGGCTGCTCGGAACCCGGCAGTTCGGATCCTGCTTCATCGTCATGATGGCAACGGGTGCGATCCTGATCGCAACGACACAATTCCTTCCGCAGGTCCTGCAGCAGGATTATCGATACACCGCCACATGGGCCGGCCTGGCGCTATCGCCGGGTGGTCTTGTCACCATGGTCATGATGTTCGTCGCAGGTCGCCTCACTTCGGTGGTCCAGCCGAAATATATGATCGCCACCGGTGCCTTAATCATCGCAGGCTCGATGTGGTGGCTGACACAGCTCAATCCAGGCCTCAATTTCGCATTCTTCGTTTGGTCTCGCCTGTATATCGGACTGGGCCTGCCGCTGATTTTCATCGCGATCACCTCGGCCTCCTATTATGGCCTGAGGCCGGACCAGACCAATCAGGCCTCCGCCATGATCAACGCCGCCCGCAATATCGGCGGCTCGATCGGCGTCTGCATCGCCTTGAATGTTCTGGCGCATCGTCAGCAATGGCACCAAAGCCGGCTGGTGGAGCACATAGTGCCGTCCTCGCCGGCCTACCATGAAACCCTTCAGACCATGTCGCACTATTTTGCGCAGAAAGGCGCGACCATGGCCGAGGCCCAAGCGCAGGCCACTGCCTGGATCGGGCAACAGGTGCAGATACAATCGAGCTATCTGGCCTATATCGACGTTTTCTACGTACTGACCATGATCGCGCTCTCGGCAATCCCGCTTGCCCTGATCCTCAGCAATATCAAACTCGGAGAAGGCGGCGGCGGAATGCACTGAAGGGTCAAGACATCTTTGAAGCGACTTTGCACCAGCGAAGCCTTGCGCCGAACCGTTATGAGTTGCCGGAGGCAGCGGATGCTCGCTTCGGGGCTGAGAATATAGGAGAGAACAGGTAACCGAGCCTTTTCGAGGTCGCGGCCGTGATGTGATCGGCATCCTTATAGAGCGGCATGCCATCCTGTGTCGCGTCGCAATGCCCATCGTGGCAGATCGCAGGCAGAGGGTCGACTATGGCGGCCCCATATTTGGTCGCGAAACCAGTCAGAATAGTGCGCGAGAGTGCCTGGCGTTTCGCAACATAATCCCACGGCGGGGCAACTTCCGTCGATGTCTTGGTCATGACAGCCTTGGCGACGGCTTCCGGCATATAGCGGCCCATTTCCGGCACATCCATGACCAATACGACTTTAGTTCCCTGCTGCGTCAGCTCCGTCATCAGGCGGTCCAGGGATGCCGTCACCGACGCGGACTTGTCCTGCAATGGCGGCGGCAACGACGGATCGAAGTAGACGCCCTCATTCGGCAGCTCGGCGTCATGCACATATTTCGGCCAGTAGGCGATCAGGAACACCAGCGGAATGTGCCTCGATGTGACGAGGTCGCGGACGGCGGCATTGAAGTCACCGCATCGTTTCACGTCGCCGCGAGCTGAAAGCTGTGCGCCCGGCAATGGCGGACACGATGCGTGCCCTGCAAACAGACCGGAAACGCCAGCCTGTTTCGCCGCCTCGTCGATCGCCGGGGACATGGCTCCGGAATGCGAATCTCCCCAAACGAGGAAGGAAGGCGTGTTCGATGCTTCGGCGCCGAGCGGGCAAAGTTTTCCGGCTCGTATGTCAGACAGAGACGGACCTGTGGTGTCGGAGTCAGCAAAGCATGGCGGCAGGCCGAAGCGGCTGATGTCGTATGTTGCGGCGTAGACCTTCTGCACATCGGCCGGGAGGCGACTCGGAACGCCGCTGTCGCGAATGACATAGTTCCCGAATCCGACCACGGCGACCATGACCGCCGCCGCCGCCGCGAACAAGGGCCTCCGCCCCAAACGATTGTTACGGCCGCGAAACGGCCGTTCGATGAACCGCCACGAAAATGCTGCGAGAGCCAGCGAGGCGACAACAATCAAGCCACCCTGGACCGGGGAAAGCTCGCGACCGAAGATTTCACGGCTGAATACGATGATCGGCCAATGCCAGAGATAGAGGGAATAGGAAATCAGCCCGACGAACACCAAGGGCTTCGCCCGCAGCGCCCGCCCAGCCAGCCCATATTCGGCGCCCGCATAGATCACCAGGGCCGCACCGAGGCAGGGCAGCAAAGCGGCCGGGCCGGGAAATAGGGTATGATCGGTGAAACCGAATACGGCGATGACGATCAGGATTATGCCGAGGGTGGCAAGGCCTTCCCGCATCACCGGCCGGGCTGGCCTCGGTATCACACTGAAAGCCAGCAAGGCGCCAAGCAGCAATTCCCAGGCGCGAAACTGCAGCAGGTAGAATGCCGCGGCAGGCGTACGGAAAACCTCCCAAGCGCTCGCCGCGAAGGAGGCGATCAACAGGCCCAGCAGAATATGCACCGCATAGCGTCGCGCGAACCGGCTGATCACCAACAGCAGCAGCGGAAACAGGATGTAGAACTGCTCTTCGACCGCGAGCGACCATGTGTGCAGCAGCGGCTTCAACTGCGCGCCAATGTCGAAATAGCCGCTTTCCTTCTCGAACTGGATGTTCGAGGTGAACAATGCGGCCGCCTTCAGGCTGCGGGCGAAATATTCCAGCTCGACCGGCATCAGAAGCAGCCATGCCGCCACGGACGAGGCCGCGAGAACGGCAAAGAGCGCCGGGAAAATGCGTCGCACTCGCCTCTCATAGAAGCGCAGGATGCTGAAATCGCCTTCTGCGATTTCACCCGAAATCAGCGAGGCCATCAGAAACCCGGAGATGACGAAGAAAACGTCGACCCCGACAAAGCCGCCGCTGAACCCCGCAATGCCGGCGTGATAGAGCACGACTGGCAGGATCGCCAAGGCGCGAAGCCCGTCAATGTCGGCTCGATACCTTAAATGGCCTGGAGTAAGTCGGTGCACGAGCTCCGAAGGAGAATTACGCAATATAAGATTCAAACTTATTCTCCGAAAGCCACGAGAGTTCTGGGGCTAGTCTAGCCAAGCAGTTATAGCGGTGAGCTGACGCTGGGCTGAAAAATAGGCCGCCAGGACTTAGGTCCAGCCTGTATTCGCCTTTTTCGGTCGCAGAGCTGCGGTTTAGCTGATGTCAGCGAGTTGCAAGGGAGACCTGATAGCTTCTGATAAGCACGGTCGGCGAGGAGAGAGCGGGCATTACACTCCGCAACGTCGTCAAACGTATGACGCTTTTCAAGCTCGCTTATTTCTGTGTCGAGTTTGTGGTGCCCTTGTCCATCGGTTCAGCACCGCAGCCGGTCTCCTGACCACATTTGTCTGGACTACCGCCTAGCCGAACCTGATCGCCGCCATGAACGCCGACGCCGCACGCGAGGTCTGGACGGCAATCAGAGGCGAGCATAGCGCCGCCGCCTGAGATTGCCGGCCTATGCCGCGATCGGGATGCTGACTTTAGACGCCCGAGGCGCGGGCGATGCTCGGCTGCGATGTCAATTGCGCCGCCATGTCAGCGGTTCGATCCAGCACGGTCATTGCCTGTGAGATCATGCCATCAAGAGCATCGGCACTTTCACAGGCCCCAGCGATCAACGGCGCACTCAGGCATATCCTCAAGGCGCTAGCAGGCATGTCGCCGAAATCGGCGCAGCGAACGGGCTGACCGAGACGTACCGGCACAAGGCCGCCCTGCTCGACGGCTAGGTTCTTGTAGACCGCTGCACTCTCCGTCGCCGTCAGAATGCCGCCTCGATGAGGATTGCGTAGATAGAACGAAAAGATCGAGGGTATCTCATCCCAGCGCGAAGCCTGCCGTTCGCCCCACAGGCGGTTCCGGTCGATCGGCCGACTGTCAAGCATCTCGAAGGCGCTGTCCTGCTTGAGCCGCTTTCCGACCGCCTCGGCGAAAGCGGAGAGCACGGCGATCACCTTGTCCTCGGACATGCCGACAAAGCGCTCGAGTTCGAACAGCGCCGCCTTCCATCGCAGCAAGAGGCCGAAATTGGCGTGATCCGGCAACACATCCCGGGCCACCCAGCCTTCCGGCCAATCCGCTTTCGCACAATAATCGGCAAGCGCCGGCGGCAAGGATCGCTGCTTCAGGCGATCCGACATTCGAGGCGGACATAGCAGCGCGCCACTGAAAATCGGACCGGCCAGGAATTTGGAGCCGGTGACGGCCACCAGGAAATCATGGGCCAGATAGGCGCGGATCGTTGCGGCGGAAACGCGAAATTGGCAAGCATCGATCATGATATCGAGCATGGCGCCGAAGCGTTCTTTCAGGCGAAAGACCGTTTCGAGGCTCGGTGCCAGCAGGCTGGTCTTGGAAACATCCGTAACGACCAAAAGGCACCTGAGTTCAGCCGCGCGGGCGAGTTCGATCAGCCCTCTCAATTCCAATTCTATCTCGTCTTCGCTCCGCAACGTGCCGTCGGCATTACGCACCGCGACCGTCGTATTGCGCGTGGCATGTCCAGGGCTCAGTTCTTCGCCTTTGCCAACGGGACGATTGCCACCGACGCAGCTCATGAAGTGGCGCCCGGATGCAGCGGTCATCACCCCGCTCCCGGTCTCGTTGCCCATCAGCGTGATGGTCATCAAGGTCCGATCGCCCTGCCGTGCCAGCAGCGACGCAGCGAAGAGATGGATATCGGTGCCGGACGTTGCCATGATGGCATCCACCTGCGATGGCCCTGCGCTCCGATCTAGGCCGAGCAGACGCAGCAGTTTCGCGCGCATCCGCGCGATCTCCCGCGCGTAGATCTCGGCCGCAGGCCGTGTTTCCATTTCCCGCACAAGGTCAGCATGGTACGCGCCGACTGCCGCGAAAGCCGGTGCGGAAATGGTCGATGCCGTCGAGGAGCCGAAGGCCAAGTCCCGCGGCCGGGGCGATGGCCCGTGGCCATACATATTGAGGCCGGTCGCCGGTTCGCACTCCAATCTCTCGTCTCCACCGGAGATCAGGCAATTGAGAAGTGCATCCCTGCCCGCGCCGGACACCTTCAACGGCCCACCTTCGGTCACAGCCATTTTGCCGTTCGGGGCAAGGCCGGGGGCGCAGTCGTCAAGGGTCTTCAGCATGCGGAAACATTCCTCTTACGGTCCTGAAATCGAAGCGCTTTTGAGCGCCGCGACCTCCATTTCGCCCGCGAGATGGTTTCGGGCATGGAACATTAGGACAAATAAGGTGGAGCGAAGCTGACTTGGCGATGGATAGGGATGATGGCGCCGACAATTGTTCGAGATTTTCCCAACAAATGGGTCGTCCGGCGCGTGTAGCGCCGTCTCTCGACCGGCAGGAAATTCGCAGACGTCATGAATGAAGCGAGAATCGATCAGCCCGGCTCATCTGGCCTGCTTGAGTCCTAAACGAAAAAGCCTGCCGCGGGAGGAGGTGCGGCAGGCTTTCGTAAAGAACCGAACAGTAGCTGGGAGGAGGAGTGCTACTGTTCCCGCAGACGCCCTTGGGAGGAGGAGTAGGTCATCTGCATTTCGAAGGATGCGGGAGGAGGTGCATCGCTTCGATAAATACATCATACTTTTTATTTGCTCAGTTCATAGGCATTTCTTTGCAGGGCAGGCATGCGTTATGCGAAAAGCTGGAAGCTCTATCGGGACCGGCCTTCATTGGAAGGGTGGGAGCCGCTTGCGAAAAGCGCAAAACAAAAGCGCCCGCTCGGGAGGAAGCAGGCGCTGTCGAAATGTCGAAGTATGGATGGCGTTGTGAGCCGTTAGCGAACGACCGCTCCGCGAGCGATGTTATGAATGTCGCCGCGGCCGATGCCAAGGTCATTCAGTTCGCGCGTGGACATACGGCCCAGTTCGGCGACCGTTTGACGATACTTGCGCCAGTTGTTGAAAGAGCGTGCTACGTTCATAATGATCCCCTTTCCTTGGGCATTCGAAGCTGAGCTGCCGTCCGTGGCGCTCCCTTCGCTTCGATGGCTTGTATATAATACGGGACCTTCTGATATTGCAGCGCCAAGCTATCACTGCACCCATGCAAGTAGCGCATGGGTTATTCAGCGGGATCTAACCTTTCGGGCGCAGCGTGAAATCTCACACAGCCAACTGCCGATCCCTTCGAAACATCTTTGGGGTTGACCTTCGTCAACGCATTGCCATTCTTGGGTGTGAGCGAGCTGAGGAATTGCAACTGCGCAGATCGTTCTGCCAGTCGCCAGCGCGAAAATAATTCGCTGCCCGTGTCGTAATCTCACGCAGCCGCTCGTCATATGAAAAAGCCAAGCGATTTGCCGTCCCGGGCAATATCAATTGTTCCGTCCAAATTCGACCCAAGGCAGCACGATTATGACCGACAGCGAGACTTTTGCCGATGCGGAACAGGATGTCCCAACCGTGGAAGACCATGGTGCCCGTAACAAACTCGTCATAGCCCTGCTATTGGTGTCGGCTTTTGTCGTCATTCTCAACGAGACCATTATGGGTGTGGCGCTGCCGCATCTGATGGCCGATCTCGATATCACCGCAAGTGCCGCTCAGTGGTTGACCACGGCCTTCATGCTGACCATGGCCGTCGTCATCCCGGTCACCGGATACCTGCTGCAACGGCTCAACACGCGACCGGTCTTCATTCTCGCCATGTCGCTGTTCAGCGCTGGCACGCTCATATCGGCGCTGGCGCCGGGGTTTGCCGTCATTGTCATTGGCCGCATCGTGCAGGCCTCGGGCACAGCAATCATGATGCCGCTGCTGATGACGACGGTGATGACCTTGGTGCCGCCGGAATCGCGCGGCAGGACCATGGGCAATATTTCGGTCGTCATATCGGTGGCTCCGGCCATCGGGCCAACCATTTCCGGCCTCATTCTTTCCGCGCTGGAATGGCGCTGGCTGTTCCTCCTGGTGTTGCCGATCGCCCTGTCTGCATTGGCGCTCGGCGCCTCGCGGATCAAGAACGTGACGGTTCCAACCACGGCGCCGATCGATATTCTTTCGATCTTCCTCTCCGCCATCGGCTTCGGCGGTTTCGTCTACGGCCTTAGCGGATTGGGCGAAGCAGCGCTTCATACGCCGGCGGTATCGCCATGGATTCCGCTTTTGACCGGCGCCGTCGTCATCGCGGTTTTCATCGTGCGGCAGTTGCAATTGCAAAAACAGGAGAGAGCGCTGCTCGATCTGCGCACCTTGACCACAAAGACATTCACGATCGCCGCGGCCATGATGGCCATATTGATGATGTCGATGTTCGGCGTCTTCATCTTGCTGCCGATCTATCTCCAAAACGTGCTGGGATTGTCGACCCTGCAAACCGGGCTGCTGTTGCTGCCCGGCGGGCTGATCATGGGCCTTTGCGCGCCGACGGTCGGGCGTCTCTTCGACAAATACGGTCCGGCGCCGCTGATCATTCCAGGAGCGATCATCCTCAGCACCGTAATGGGCGGGCTGGTCTTCATACAGCAGGATACGCCGTTCTGGATGCTGCTGATTGCCCATATGGTGCTGAGCATCGGTCTCGCACTAATGTTCACGCCGCTGTTCACCGTCAGCCTGGGATCGCTGCCGCCAAACCTCTATTCGCACGGCAGCGCCATGCTCGGCACCACCCAACAGGTCGCCGGCGCGGCCGGCACCGCCCTGTTCGTCGCGATCATGACCTTGCGAGCCACCAGTCTTTCCGCCGCCGGCGCCAGTGCGCTTGCCGCAACGACCGGCGGGATCAAGGCCGCCTTTCTCTGCGGGATGGTCATCTCACTGGGAGCGATCGTAGCGGCGTTGTTTATCAGGAAGCAGGAACACGGGCCGGATATGGGGCACCACCACTAGAACGATTAGCTGATGACAGGGTGGCCGTTCTCTGCGAGAAAGATGGCGATGAGAGACAGGGGCGCCCGTCGCATGATGGGCTGAGAAGTACCCTTTGAACCTGAACCAGATAATGCTGGCGGAGGAAGTCGCTCGGGGATCTCGGCGTGCTCTTACCGTCATCCCTTCGCGTCTCACCCCGCCCGAAAGGCGCGATATGCAAAAACAACACCATTGCCGGCTCGCTGCTAACGGCCACGCGGCCAAACCCTCCGCTGGTGCGATGCATCACCAACTTCGCCGCGATCTCCGGTGCACTGTCCATCGGCTGGAGCAGAAAGGCACGCCCATGATCCGAAATGTCCTCTCCATCGCCGGCTCCGACCCTTCCGGCGGCGCCGGCATTCAGGCCGACCTGAAGGCATTTTCTGCCCGTGGCGTCTACGGCATGGCAGCGCTGACCGCGTTGACGGCCCAGAACACGCAGGGCGTTTCCGGCGTCCACCCTGTTCCTGCGGAGTTCGTGGCCGAACAGATCAGAGCCATATTTGCCGATGTGCGCCTCGATGCCGTCAAGATCGGCATGATTGCCAATGCCGCAATCGCCGAAGCGGTTGCCGATGCGCTCACTCCCCATGAAGGCGTTCCGATCGTGCTCGACCCAGTCATGATCGCCAAAGGCGGAACTGCATTGCTTGCCGCGGATGCCGTCGATATCCTGACCGAGCGACTTCTTCCATTGGCCACGCTGCTGACGCCCAATCTGCCGGAAGCTGCCGCACTTCTGCATGAACCGGAGGCCGAAAATCGCGAGACAATGGCCCGGCAGGCGGAAGCCCTTGTAAGGCTCGGCGCGCGGGCCGTTCTGGTCAAAGGCGGGCATCTCGCCGGCGATGAAAGCCCGGACGTGCTCGCAAGCCCGGAGGGCCTGACCTGGTTCGAGGCCGGCCGTGTACCGACCAGAAATACGCATGGAACCGGCTGCACACTTTCCAGCGCGTTGGCGGCGGAGATTGCCAAGGGCTCGACGCTACCGAAAGCCGTCGCCACAGCCAAAGAGTATCTCGCAGGCGCGGTTGCGGCGGCCGAAACGCTGTCGGTCGGAACCGGTCAAGGACCGGTCCAGCACTTCTACGCGCTTTGGTCAGCATAAGTGCGGAACGGGAGCGGACAGATCCATAGTCGGCCTATCTGCTTCGCTGGCAACGCCTTCCCCGGGAGACCTGAGAGGCCCGGCCACCTGCCTCGTGCAGCTGTATCGGTGACCGAGCCTCAATCAACCGCAAGGCGTTGCGGCGATTGTTTATTTGCCTTCCACTAAATGAACGATAGCTGAATAACATGCAGCCTATAGGCGAATATCTTCATTACAATATGGGCTTTATGGGTAGCTTGCTCTAGCTCGGCTCGTGCCTGCGCCGGCTATGCCTGAGGTCGATGAACGTGTGCCAGAGGACCGTCGCAAGGATGATGGCGCCGCCGAAAAACGTCGCAAGCGGCGGCCTTTCGGAAAAGAACAGCCAAACCCAGAAAGGAGTCAGCACGATTTCCATGGTGCCGATAAGAGCCGCTTCCGCGGGCGGCATGCGCTTCGCGCCGGCAAGAAACAGGACGAGGGCAAAGGAGAAATTGGTTGCCCCGAAGGCGGCAAGCACCAGCCAATTGTGCAGATCGAGCGACCCAACTGAGCTGAACGGCGCGAAGATAACGAGCGTCAGGAAGGCGCTGACGACGGTTGGCGGCAGGCTCGGTGCGCTGCGATCGATGCGCGGAATGATGATGATCAGGGCGAACGAAGCCGTCATGCCGAGCGCCAAGAGATCGCCGAGGCCCGTGCCGCCGCCGATCGAGGCAGCGACGATGATCGCCACGCCGACCAAACAGATCCCGCCGGCAACAAGAGTTCGCCTCGGCACACGCTCCTTCAGGATCGCCCAGCCGAGCAAGGCGGCGATAAAGGGCGCTGTGGCATAGATCATAGTCACGTTCGCAACCGTGGTCCTATAGAGCGCGCCGATGAAGCAGGCCTGGCTGAAGGTCTGGCAGGCGATCATCGCAAGCCCAGACGGGTGAAAGATCGAGCTCCACTGGCGACGCGAAAAGCCGCCTTCGAGAAAGAAGCTCGGGATCAGCAGGAACAATCCACCGAACAGGGAGCGCCAGGCGATCGCCGTCCAGATATCCGTCGTCAGCAGCCGCGTATAGACGCCGCTGGCGCTCCAGGCGAGCGTTGCCGCAACGACGAGAGCGACGCCCTTTTCGTATTCATTGGCGGCGAAGGATCGAGCCGGGGTCTGAATGGTCATGTGCGGTATCTCGCGAACGAAGCACCCGGACGCATTGCACTTGTGTGCGCCGATAATTGACATCAGACAAACGAATAGTAGAGATATGTGCCATCGGAAATTTTTGTGGCTTGCCCATGCGCGAACCCATCGAAAGCGATCTGCTCCGGACGTTCCTCGTCATTAGCGAGACGTTGAATTTTTCCGTTGCCGCGCAACGCATCGGCCGCACCCAATCGGCCGTCAGCGCCCAGATCAAGCGCCTGGAGGAAATTGTCGGCGGGGCGCTATTCGAAAGAAGCGCCCGTGGGGTCGTGCTGACCCGCTCCGGAAATCAATTGCTTCCCTATGCTCGGCGGATCGTCGATCTGTTGAATGAGGCTGCTGCGACCATCCGCACCAAGCCGTTGAACGGACCTGTCCGGATCGGAATTCCGGAGGAGTACAGCCAGACCGTCCTGCCGGCGGCGCTTGCCGCCTTCGCCGTCCGGCATCCTGCCGTCGAAGTGACCGTTTCCTGCGACTATACCGCTCGCAATCTTGCCGCCCTGGAGAAGGACGAGCTCGATCTTGCCGTGGTCTTCGACTGGAGCAAGCAGACCACGGGAGAGGTGCTTTGCATCGATCCGACCGTCTGGGTGACATCGTTGGTGCATCGCCTGCATGACGCGACACCGCTGCCCGTCGCGACGTACCGCAATTCGACCTGGGCGCGCGACTTTGCCCTGCGATCCCTGGAGCAGCAGGCGCGGCCCTATCGCATCGCCTTCATTGCCGATACCAGCTCCGGCCTGAAAAACGCCGTCTCCGCCGGCCTCGCCGTCACCACATTGTCCCGCAGCAACATTCCGCACGGTTGCCGGGAGCTGACGAGCGACGACGGCTTTCCGCCGGTCGATTCCTCGCGCGTCGTGCTTCGCCGTAATCCCTATCATTCCAGCGAGGCGATCCAGGAGCTCGCGGAAATGGTGCGCGAAGCCTTTCAGCCTATGTCGGCTCTGCTGCAGCCATAGAGCGCCCGCGCAAGCGCCGCCGAGTGCCCGAGGGGCTTTCCGAAAAACTGGCACGATAGCTGCGGGAAAAGGCCGAGGCCGAGTTGAAACCGGTTGCTGCAGCGATTTCCGCGAAGGACTCCTTCGTCTCGATCACCTTGCGTCGCGCGGCATTGAGCCGGAGAGCGAGGTAATGCACATGCGGAGGCGCGCCGATGCTTTCCTGAAAGAGCCCCTGGAGATGACGGGCACTGAGGCCGACGCGTCGTGCCAAGCGCGCCAGGATCAGCGGTTGCTCGATATTTTCCTCCATCAGCCGCACGGCCTGTGCGACGCGCGGATCGCGCATACGCAAGCCGGCGGTCGACGGCGAAAGTTCTGCCGCGCTCTGTGTATTGGCCGGCTCGTAGATGAAAAGCCGGCTAACTTCGAGCGCGAGCGAATAGCCCTGCCGCCGCCGAATGATCTCCAGCATCAGGTCGACGGTCGGCAATGAGCCGGCGGTGGTGATGCGCTTGCCGTCGATCACGAAACGGTCCTTGACGGCACGCACCTGCGGATAGGCCAGCGCAAAATCGTCGAAATCCTCCCAATGGACAGCCGCCGATACATTGTCGAGGAGGCTTGCTTCCGCCAGCAGCCAACTGCCGGATTCGATGCCAGCCATCATCGAACGATAGCGCGCCGCCTGGGATATCTGCATTTTCAGCGCCTGCGTCGCGGCGCGCCGCCAATTGTAGCTCGCGAGCACGAAGAGCGGA
This sequence comes from Martinezella paranaensis, assembly GCF_014200235.1. Lineage (NCBI taxonomy): Bacteria > Pseudomonadati > Pseudomonadota > Alphaproteobacteria > Hyphomicrobiales > Rhizobiaceae > Martinezella > Martinezella paranaensis. The sequence goes on from NZ_JACHBI010000005.1 coordinate 430,718, forward strand.
GCGGGATCGGTCGGCTTGAAGCCGCCGGACGCGGGAACCGGGACGTGGCTCGTCGTTTCGACGGGCGAACCGTCAGGCGTAAACAAGCGCCAGCGATAGATCTCCGCACCGGAAATGCGATTGGCCCCGCGCAAGGGTTCGATCACCGACGCGATCAGGATCAGGTTCGTTTCCGGAAGCACCAGCAGATCGATATCGAGCGGCGTGTTGGACGAGGTGAGCACAGGCATTCTCCGGTATTTCCGATAATGTATCGTTTGTTTCCGATAATGCAAAGCATGAAGGCGCCGCTTGCCTCGTAATGTCCTCAATACGAGGGAGAACAAGAATGCCTCTTGCGATGAACCGCGATGTTTTCATCACCTGCGCCGTCACCGGCTCCGGCGATACGGTCTCGAAATCCAGCCATGTTCCGATCACTCCCAAGCAGATCGCGGAATCCGCGATCGACGCCGCCAAGGCTGGGGCGGCAGTGGTCCACTGCCATGTCCGCGATCCGGAAACCGGCGCTGCCAGCCGCCGCAACGATCTCTACAAGGAGGTCACGGACCGTATCCGTTCCGCCGATGTCGATGTCGTGTTGAACCTGACCGCCGGCATGGGCGGCGACCTGATCTTCGGTGATGTTGAAAGCCCCCTGCCCCTGAACGTCCGGGGTACCGACATGGCCGGTGCGACGGAACGCGTCAGCCATGTCGCCGAATGCCTGCCGGAAATCTGCACGCTCGATTGCGGCACGATGAACTTCAGTCTCGGCGACTATGTGATGACCAATACGCCCTCCATGCTGCGGGCGATGGCGAAGAAGATGACCACTCTCGGCGTCCGCCCCGAGATCGAAGCCTTCGATACCGGTCATCTCTGGTTTGCCAAACAGCTTGCCGAGGAGGGTCTTATTGAGGACCCCATCCTCATCCAGCTTTGTATGGGCATCCCCTGGGGGGCGCCCGATGACCTCAACACCTTCATGGCGATGGTCAATAACGTTCCCTCGAGCTGGACCTTCTCGGCCTTTTCCATCGGCCGCAATGCCATGGCCTACCCGGCTGCGGCCGTGCTTGCCGGCGGCAATGTCCGCGTCGGTCTGGAAGACAACCTCTATGCCGGGAAGGGCTTGCTCGCCACCAACGCACAGCTCGTCGAAAAGGCGGTGCAGGTCGTCGAGGGCATGGGCGCGCGCATCATCGGCCCCGAGGATGTCCGCAAGAAATTGAAACTGAAAAAGCGCTGAGGCTCCGATGACCAGGATCAACAAGGCAGCCTGCATCGGCGGCGGCGTCATCGGCGGCGGATGGATTGCCCGCTTCCTGCTGGCCGGCATCGACGTCGATGTCTTCGACCCGCATCCGGAAGCGACCCGCATCGTCGGCGAGGTTCTGGCGAATGCCGAAAAGGCCTATGCGATGCTGACCGGCGCGCCGCTTCCGCCGCGCGGCAAGCTCACATTCAGGGACACGCTTGAGGGGGCCGTCGGCGATGCCGACTGGATTCAGGAAAGCGTGCCCGAGAGGCTCGACCTCAAGCGTAAAGTCCTGACGCAGATCGATGCCGTAGCAAGGCCGGATGCCCTGATCGGCTCATCCACTTCGGGGTTGCTGCCGACCGATCTGCAACGCGACATGCGTCATCCGGAACGCTTCTTCGTCGCCCATCCCTATAACCCCGTCTATCTGCTGCCGCTCGTCGAAATCGTCGGGGGTGAAAAGACCTCGACGGAAACGATCAAGGCCGCGATGGAACGGCTGCCGCCGATCGGGATGAAAGGCGTGCACATCGCCAAGGAGATCGAAGCCTTTGTCGGCGATCGCCTGCTGGAAGCCCTGTGGCGCGAAGCGCTCTGGCTGATCAAGGATGACATCTGCACCGTCGAAACGCTGGACGACGTCATTCGCTATTCCTTCGGCCTGCGCTGGGCGCAGATGGGTCTTTTCCAGACCTACCGCATTGCCGGCGGCGAAGCGGGCATGCGGCACTTCCTGGCGCAGTTCGGCCCGGCCCTGCAATGGAACTGGACGAAGCTGATGGATGTCGTCGATCTCGACGATGCACTGGTCGAAAAGATCGGCCAGCAGTCGGACGAGCAGGCCGATGGCCTGTCGATCCGCGAGCTGGAGCGCATTCGCGATGAAAACCTCGTCGGCATCCTGCAGACGCTGAAGGGAAGCCATGGCGGCAAGGGCTGGGGTGCAGGCAAGCTGCTTAAGGATTTCGAGCAAAACCTCTGGGCGTCCGCCGGCGGCGGCGAAAAGCCGATGGATGTCGCGCAGCCGCTGCGGCTGATCGACACCAAAGTCAGCCCGGCATGGGTGGACTACAACGGCCATATGACCGAGCACCGCTATCTGCAGGTGTTCGGCGACACGTCGGACGCGCTGCTACGCCTGATCGGCGTCGATCTCGCCTATGTCGAGCGTGGTCATAGCTACTATACGGTAGAGACGCATATCCGCCATCTCGGCGAAGCCAAGCTCGGACAGGCCATTCATTCGACCGCGCAGATCCTCGGGTCTGACGAAAAGCGGCTGCATGTGTTCCACACGATCTACGACACGGCACGCGGCGAAGCGATCGCCACCGCCGAACAGATACTGCTGCATGTCGATGCCAAGGCCGGAAAAGCCGCTCCCGCACCGGAGGAGGTGCTGAGCAAAATAAGGCTGATTGCCGAGGCCCATGTAAAGCTGCCTGTGCCTGACGGCGTTGGACGCCATGTTGGACAAAAACGCTAGGAGGAAGCGGTCATGAATTTCGGGCTCAGCGAAGAACAGGAGATGATCGTCAAGACGGTCAGGGACTTCGTGGAGACGGAGATCTATCCGTATGAGAACGAGGTCGAGCGCACCGGCATCGTGCCGCCCGAACTTGGCGAGGAAATCCGGCGCAAGTGCATCGAGCTCGGCTTCTATGCCTGCAATTTCCCCGAGGAGATTGGCGGCGCCGGCCTCGATCACGCGACCTTCACTCTTGTCGAGCGTGAACTCGGCCGCGGCTCGATGGGGCTCACCGTCTTCTTCGGCCGTCCTTCCGGCATTCTGATGGCCTGCGAAGGCGAGCAACGCGAACGATATCTCCTGCCGGCGGTCCGCGGCGAGAAGATCGACGCGCTCGCCATCACCGAACCCGCTGCTGGCTCCGACATGCGCGGCATGAAATGCGCAGCGCGGCAGGATGGCGACGATTTCATTCTGAACGGCACCAAGCATTTCATTTCCCATGCCGATATCGCCGATTTCGTCATCGTCTTTGCCGCAACCGGCGAGGAGGAAACGGCGAAGGGCACCAAGAAGAAGATCACGGCTTTTCTGGTCGATCGCGGCACGCCGGGGTTCGAAATCCTCAAAGGCTATGACTCGGTTTCCCATCGGGGTTATCACAACGTCATCCTGAGCTTCACGGACTGCCGCCTGCCCAAGTCGCAGGTGCTCGGTGAGGTGCATCGCGGCTTCGATATTGCCAATGAGTGGCTCTACGGCACGCGCCTGACGGTCGCTGCGAGCTGTGTCGGGCGTGCTCGCCGTGTCTTCGATCTGGCGCTACCCTATGCGGCGGAGCGCAAGCAGTTCGGCCGGCCGATCGGCGCCAATCAGGGCGTATCGTTCAAGCTCGCCGATATGATCACCGAGATCGACGCCGCCGATCTGCTGACCCTATCCGCTGCTTGGCGGCTCGATGCCGGTCTTCCCGCCAATCGCGAGATCGCATCGGCCAAGCTCTACGCTTCGGAAATGCTTGCCAGCGTTACCGACGAGGCGATCCAGATTTTTGGCGGCATGGGGTTGATGGACGATCTGCCGCTTGCCCGCTTCTGGCGCGATGCCCGCGTCGAACGCATCTGGGACGGAACCTCGGAGATCCAGCGTCACATCATCAGCCGCGATCTGCTGCGGCCATTCGGAGCGTGATCGGATGACGCAACGCCCCCTCGATCGCCTGATCAGACCGCAAACGATCGCCGTCTTCGGCGGCCGTGAAGCGCGCCGGGTCATCGAACAATGCGATCGCATGGGTTTTGCCGGTGAGATCTGGCCAGTGCATCCGACGCTGGATGCCGTGCTTGGACGTCGCTGCTATCGATCGGTGGAAGACCTGCCCGCCGCACCGGATGCGGCCTTCGTCGGCGTCAACCGTATGCTGACCATCGATATCGTGCGCGCGCTCTCGGCCAGAGGCGCCGGTGGTGCCGTTTGCTACGCGTCCGGTTTCAGCGAAGCTGTTGCCGAATTGGCCGATGGCGTTGCACTGCAGGAAGCTTTGGTCAGTGCTGCCGGCGACACGCCGATCATCGGGCCGAATTGTTATGGCGTGATCAACGGTTTGGACGGCGCCCTGCTCTGGCCCGACCAGCACGGAATGGTGCGGGTCGAGCGTGGCGTTGCCATTCTCACCCAATCCTCCAACATCGCCATCAACCTTTCCATGCAAAGGCGCGGCCTACCCATCAGCTATCTGATGACCGCCGGCAACCAGGCGCAAATCGGACTGTCGGATCTCGCCCTTGCCGTCCTGGAAGACCCCCGTGTGACCGCGATCGGCCTGCATATCGAGGGTTTTTGCAACGTCCAGACGCTGCAAAAGCTTGCCATGCGTGCGAGGGAGCTGCGAAAACCCATCGTCGCCCTGAAAGTCGGCAAATCCGAACAGGCGCAGCGCGCAGCCGTTTCGCATACGGCGTCCCTTGCCGGCAGTGATGGCGTTGCCGATGCGGTTCTCGCCCGTCTCGGCATTGGCCGGGTCGCAACGCTGCCGGAACTCATCGAAACGCTGAAACTGCTGCATGTGACCGGCCCGCTTAAAAGCAATGCGATCTCGTCTATGAGCTGTTCCGGCGGCGAGGCCTCGCTGATGGCTGATGCGGCGACCGGCCGGGCCGTGGATTTCCGTGCCTTGAAAGCCGAGCAATTGCCCGCCCTGCGGCGCAGTCTCGGCGACATGGTCACACTCTCAAATCCTCTCGACTATCACACCTTCGTTTGGGGCGATCTTTCCCGCCAAACGGAAGCCTTCACGGCCATGTTCGAGGGCGACTATGCGCTCAACCTCATTGTCCTCGATTTTCCCCGGGACGATCGTTGCGATGCAGCGGACTGGATGACGACGATTGCCGCGGTCGCAGCCGCGGCAAAGCTGACCGGCGCCCGTGCCGGCATTCTGGCGACGCTGCCGGAAAACATGCCGGAGGCGATTGCCACGCAGCTCATCGCGGATGGCATAGTGCCCCTCTGCGGCATCAGTGAAACCATTGCCGCAGCGGAAGTTGCAAGCCGCATCGGCGCGGTCTGGCACGCCCCGCCGCCACTGCCCTTGCTTGATATGCCATCGACCACGGGCGAGATCGAAACCCTAAGCGAAGCAGTCGCCAAGGCGGAGCTGTCCTCCGCCGGCCTCACCGTTCCATTGGGGGCAACGGCATCCAGCCCGAATGACGCCGCCGAGCAGGCGCAACGCCTTGGCTTTCCCGTCGCGCTGAAGGCCTTGGGCGTCGAACACAAGTCCGAGGTCGGAGCCGTCGTACTCAACTTGTGGGATAGGGATGCAGTACGAAATGCGGCAGAGCGCATGGCCTCCGTCGCCTCCGGATACCTGGTCGAACGGATGATCGAGCGCCCCGTCGCCGAGCTGATCGTCGGCGCCGTTCGCGATCCCGTCGTCGGATTGACATTGACGATCGGCGCCGGCGGAATCCTGGTTGAATTGCTTGAAGATTCTGCCATTTTAGCCCTTCCTGCAACGAAGGCTGATATCTTGGAAGCCATTTCGCGGCTGAAGGTCAGGAAGTTGATCGAAGGCTATCGCGGCGGCGCAAAGAGCAGCCTCGAAATCGTTGCCGACGCCATCCTATCAACGGCAGAATATGTCGTAAAAAATGCCGCGCGGCTTGAGGAACTGGACATTAATCCATTGATGGTTCTGCCAGAAAATCGTGGCGTCGTCGCCGCAGACGCCCTTATCCGGCTGAGGAGGTAGGGAAGTTGCAAAGCCCCATTCGCACCAGGCGTGACAACGGTATCTTGGAGGTCATCATCGACCGGCCGAAGGCAAACGCCATCGACCTTGCGACAAGCCGCGAGATGGGCGTGATCTTCCGCGATTTCCGTGACGACCCCGACCTGCGCGTCGCGATCGTGTCAGGTGCCGGCGAGAAGTTCTTTACGGCCGGCTGGGATTTGAAGGCAGCCGCCGCCGGCGATGCGGTCGATGGCGACTATGGCGTCGGCGGTTTCGGCGGCCTACAGGAGCTTCGCGATCTCAACAAGCCAGTGATTTGCGCCGTCAACGGCATCTGTTGCGGCGGCGGCTTGGAGATTGCCCTTTCCACCGATCTGATCATCGCCGTCGAACACGCGACTTTCGCCCTTCCGGAAATCCGCTCGGGGACCGTCGCGGATGCTGCATCGATCAAATTGCCGAAGCGCATCCCCTATCATATCGCCATGGACATGCTCCTGACCGGCCGCTGGCTCGACGTTGCCGAGGCGCATCGTTGGGGCTTCGTCAATGAGATCGTCGCTGCAGATCGGTTGATGAGCCGAGCATGGGAACTTGCCCGGCTTCTCGAAAGCGGCCCGCCGCTCGTCTACGCAGCCATCAAGGAAATTGTCCGCGAAGCGGAGGGAACGACGTTCCAGACTGCCATGAACAAGATCACCAAACGGCAGTTTGCCACCGTCGACGCCCTCTATTCGAGCGAGGATCAATTGGAAGGCGCAAGGGCATTTGCAGAGAAGCGAAGCCCAATCTGGAAAGGAAAGTGAGAAAGCGGCGACAACCGCATTATTTTCCCGCATGATCGCGGGCAATCAAGCTTCCAGCGGAGAGGAAACCGCATCCGAAGCCTTGCCCGAAAGTTCTATCAACACGTCAAGAAGAAGGAACAGGGGAATGAAAGATTACACGAAACACTTGGCAAGCCGTGTGACCTCGGGCGGCCTGAGCCGTCGCGAATTCATGGGGCGCGCCATGGCGGCCGGCATGACATTGGCACTCGCCGACCAGCTTTTCACGGAAAGCGCAATGGCAGCCGAACCGAAGCGCGGCGGCCATCTGAAGCTCGGCCTTGAAGGCGGTGCCGCCACCGATTCCAAGGACCCGGCGAAATTCCTGTCACAGTTCATGTTCTGCGTCGGCCGTTGCTGGGGCGACATGCTGGTCGAATCCCATCCGCTGACCGGTGCCGCCGTACCGGCACTTGCCGAATCCTGGGAGCCGTCGAAGGACGCCGCCACCTGGACCTTCAAGATCCGCAAGGGCGTCAAGTTCCACAATGGCAAGGAGATGACGATCGACGACGTCGTTGCCACCCTCAAGCGCCACACGGACAGCAAGTCGGAATCGGGCGCGCTTGGCGTCATGAAATCGATCAAGGACATCAAGGCCGACGGCGACAATCTCGTCCTGACGCTGACCGAAGGCAACGCCGATATGCCGTTGCTGCTCTCCGACTACCATCTCGTCATCCAGCCGAATGGCGGCAACGACGATCCCCTCGCCTCGATCGGCACCGGCCCCTATAAGCTCGTCAGTTTCGAGCCCGGCGTGCGCGCGACGTTCGAGAAGAACAAGGACGACTGGCGGACCGATCGCGGTTTCGTCGACTCGGTCGAAATCATCGGCATGAACGATGCGACCGCGCGTATCGCCGCGCTATCTTCCGGCCAGGTGCATTACATCAACCGCGTCGACCCGAAGACGGTGGACCTGCTGAAGCGCGCACCCAATGTCGAAATCCTGTCGACCGCCGGCCGCGGGCACTACGTGTTCATCATGCATTGCAACACCGCGCCGTTCGACAATAACGATCTTCGCCTGGCGCTGAAATATGCCATGGACCGCGAAACCATGGTGAAGAAGATCCTCGGCGGCTACGGCAAGGTCGGCAACGACTTCCCGATCAACAGCACCTATGCCCTCTTCCCCGAAGGCATCGAGCAGCGTGTCTACGATCCCGACAAGGCCGCCTTCCACTACAAGAAATCCGGCCATAGCGGCTCCGTGCTGCTGCGTACCTCGGAAGTGGCCTTCCCCGGCGCCGTCGATGCCGCTGTGCTCTACCAGGAAAGCTGCAAGAAGGCCGGCATCAACATCGAGGTCAAGCGCGAGCCGGGCGACGGCTACTGGACCAACGTCTGGAATGTCCAGCCTTTCTCGACCTCCTATTGGGGCGGCCGGCCGACGCAGGATCAGATGTATTCCACCGCCTATCTCTCGACGGCCGATTGGAACGACACCCGCTTCAAGCGTCCGGACTTCGACAAGCTTCTGCTTCAGGCCCGCTCCGAACTGGACGAGGCCAAGCGCAAGGAGCTGTATCACACTATGGCGATGATGGTCCGCGACGAGGGCGGCGTCATTCTGCCGATGTTCAACGATTTCGTGAACGCCTCCACCAAGCAGGTGAAGGGCTATGTTCACGACATCGGCAACGACATGTCGAACGGCTACGTCGCGACTCGCGTCTGGCTGGAGTCCTGATGCCCGAAGCAGGGCGGCAACGCCCTCATCTCTAACGGAGCCGGGACCGCGGAAAACCTCCGCGGTCCTCCTGACGTTTCAGCGCGAGGCATCAGCAATGTCCAATATACAACCCAGCGCAGTGCTGCCCGGATTGCGGTTCAAGCAGCGATTTCCGCTGCTGTCCCTCATTATCGAGCGCTTCTTGCTCAGCCTCGTGCTGCTTTTCGCGGTCTCGGTCCTGATCTTCGGCGGCCTCGAAGCCTTGCCGGGCGATTTCGCGACCACTTATCTCGGCCAGTCGGCAACGCCGCAGGCCGTCGCCAATATCCGCACCGAACTCGGCCTCAACCGGCCTGTCACCATCCGCTACTTCGAATGGCTGGGGAATGCGGTCCAGGGGGATTTCGGGACATCCTGGGCGAGCAAGAATTCCGTCAGCGAGCAGATCGGCAAGCGTCTCGGCAATTCGCTTTTCCTTGCGGCCTGTGCGGCGCTCATCTCGGTGCCGCTGGCGGTCGGGCTCGGCATGCTGGCCGTGCATTTCCGAAACCGTTTGCCAGACAAGATCATCAACGTGATCTCGCTGGCGGCGATTTCATTGCCGGAATTCTTCATCGGTTACCTGCTCATCCTGTTTTTCGGCGTGAAATTCGGGATCGCGACATTCCCCGCGACCGTCTACGACGGCATGGCCTTCATCGACCGGCTGAAGGCCATCGCCCTGCCGACGGCAACGCTGGTGCTCGTCGTCCTTGCCCATATGATGCGCATGACGCGGGCCGCGATCCTCTCGGTAATGTCGTCCGCCTATATGGAAACAGCGGAATTGAAGGGCCTCAGCGCCTTTCGCGCCATCGTCAAACATGCCGCTCCGAATGCGCTGGCACCGATCATCAACGTGGTGGCGCTGAACCTCGCCTATCTCATCGTCGGCGTCGTGGTGGTCGAAGTGGTCTTCGTCTATCCCGGCATGGGCCAGTACATGGTCGATGCCGTTACCGTGCGCGACATGCCGGTGGTCCAGGCCTGCGGGCTGATCTTCGCTGCCGTCTACATCCTGCTCAACATGGTTGCCGATATCCTGGCGATCGTTGCCAACCCGCGCCTGAGGCATCCGCGATGAGATTGAGAGACATCCCCATCACCGCCTGGGTCGGCATCATCGGCATACTGCTCGCCTTCATCTGTGCGGTCTTTGCGCCCCTGATCGCGCCCTACGGCGAAACCGAAGTCGTCGGCAATGTCTGGCAGCCCGCCGATGCCCAATACTTCTTCGGCCTCGACAATCTTGGCCGCGATATCCTGTCCCGGCTGATCTACGGCGCCCGCACCACGCTGTTCGTGGCGCTGGCGGCGACGATCATCTCGTTTTCGCTCGGCATCATCCTGAGCTTCACCGCCGCCGTCTCGCGCGGGCTGGTCGACACGGTCTTCTCGCGCTTCAACGACCTGATGATGTCGATCCCGACCTTGATCTTCGCACTCGTGGTACTGGCGGTGCTGCCGCAGAATCTCGTCGTGCTCATCCTCGTCATGGCGATCCTCGATTCCACGCGCGTCTATCGTCTCGGCCGCGCCGTCGCGCTGGATGTGGCAGTCATGGAATTCGTGGAAGCCGCCAAACTGCGCGGCGAAGGCAAGGTCTGGATCATCTTCCGCGAAATCCTGCCGAACACACTCTCGCCGTTGCTGGCGGAGTTCGGCTTGCGTTTTGCCTTTTCCATCCTGTTCCTGTCGACGCTCTCCTTCCTCGGGCTCGGCATCCAGCCGCCGTCAGCCGATTGGGGCGGCATGGTCAAGGACAACAAGGATGGTATCATCTTCGGCATTTCCGCCGCTCTCGTGCCGGGCTCCGCGATTGCGGCGCTCGCAGTCTGTGTCAATCTGGTGGTCGACTGGCTCTTGAAGCGCACCTCCAGCCTCAAGGGAGGACGTGGCGATGCCTGAGCTTCTTTCCGTTCGCGATCTCAAGATCGAAGCGACCAGCTATCCGCCCGGCGAGCCCCCGAAGCGGGTCACGATCGTCGACCGCGTCTCCTTCGATCTACAGAAGGGCAAGGTGCTTGGTCTGATCGGCGAGTCCGGCGCCGGCAAATCCACCATCGGCCTCTCGGCGCTCGCCTATGGCCGCGGCGGCGCGGAGATCACCGGCGGCACGGTGCTGCTCGACGGCGTCGACATTCTGCCACTCAGCAAATCGGGCATCCGCAGAATTCGCGGCGCCCGCGTCTGCTACGTCGCGCAATCGGCAGCAGCCGCGTTCAATCCTGCCCATAAGCTCGGCGAGCAGGTGATCGAAGCCTCCGTAAAGCATGGCTTGATGACGAAGGACGAGGCGAGGAAGCGCGCTCTTTACCTCTTCCGCGTCCTCGGCCTGCCCAACCCCGAAACCTTCGGCGACCGTTTTCCGCATCAGGTCTCAGGCGGCCAGCTTCAGCGCGCGATGACGGCAATGGCGCTCTGCTCCAATCCTGAACTCATCGTCTTCGACGAGCCAACCACCGCACTCGATGTAACGACGCAGATCGACGTCCTGGCCGCGATCAAACACGCCATCGAGGAGACCCATACGGCAGCACTTTACATCACGCACGACCTTGCCGTCGTCGCGCAGATCTCAGACGACATCATGGTGTTGCGGCACGGGAAAAAGGTGGAATACGGCCCGGTGCAGCAGATCATCGAGGCACCCCGCGAAGACTATACCCGCGCGCTCGTCAATGTCCGCCAGACCGCGCGGGAAGAGGCGGTGGATCAATCCAACACGCTTTTGAAAGTCGAACACGTCAGCGCGCAATATTCGAACGGCTTCAAGGTGTTGCACGACGTTTCTCTACATGTACCAAAAGGTCAGACGCTCGCAATTGTCGGCGAATCCGGCTCCGGCAAGTCGACGCTTGCCCGCGTCATCACCGGGCTGTTGCCGCCGAGCGATGGCGGGATTTCTTTCGACAACAAACCGCTGACGCCGGCCCTAAAAAACCGCTCGCGCAACGAGCTGCGGCGTATTCAACTGATCTACCAGATGGCCGATACAGCCATGAACCCGCGCCAGACTGTGCGCGACATCATCGGCCGCCCTCTTACCTTCTATTATGGCCTGCGGGGCGCGGCAAAGACGGCACGGGTGAAAGAGCTGCTCGACGAGATCGAGATGGGCAATGGTTTCATCGACCGTTATCCGGCCGAGCTTTCCGGAGGCCAAAAGCAGCGCGTCGCGATTGCGCGTGCCCTTGCGGCCAAGCCGGAACTCATCCTCTGCGATGAGCCTACCTCGGCGCTCGATCCGCTCGTTGCCGAAGGCATCCTGAAACTGCTGATGCGGCTCCAGGAGGAATCCCAGCTCTCCTACATCTTCATCACCCACGATATCGCTATCGTCCGCGCCATCGCCGATAGCGTCGCGGTCATGCATCGCGGCAAACTGGTGCGCTTCGGGCCGAAATCGAAAGTGCTTTCGCCGCCGTTCGACGACTACACGGATCTACTGCTAAAATCAGTGCCGGAAATGGAGATCGGCTGGCTGGAACGTGTCCTGACGACGAGAAAGATGGAAAGTGCTGGGAATTGATACCATGACGTTTGCCCGCAACTTCACTGTCATCGAAAACCACTGGATCACGCTTAAGGACGGCACGCGGCTTGCGGCGCGTATCTGGATGCCTGATGGCGCGGAAAATGACCCGGTGCCGGCAGTGTTCGAATTCCTGCCCTATCGCAAGCGCGATGGAACGAGCCCCCGTGATGAATCAACCTACCCGGTATTTGCCGCCGCCGGCATCGCCGGTGTCCGTGTCGATATTCGCGGTTCGGGCGAATCCGATGGTGTCATCGACGGCGAATATACCGAACTCGAACTCGCCAATGCCTGCGAGCTGATTGCCTGGATCGCGGCACAGCCCTGGTCGAATGGCTCCGTCGGCATGATGGGCATTTCCTGGGGCGGCTTCAACAGCTTGCAGGTCGCAGCATTGCGCCCGCCCGCGCTCAAGGCTGTGATATCGATCGCTTCGACGGTCGACCGCTACAATGACGACATCCATTATAAGAATGGCTGCCATCTTTCGGCGCAGCTCTCCTGGGCTGCGACCATGCTCGGTTATCAATCCCGCTCTCCCGATCCCGAGATCGTCGGCGACCGATGGAAAGATATGTGGCTGCAACGCCTGGAGAACGAGCCCTTCTTCATGGAGGAATGGCTGCAGCATCAGCGTCGTGATGATTTCTGGCGGCATGGCTCGATCTGCGAGAATTTCGCCGATGTCGACATTCCCGCCCTGGTCATTGCCGGCTGGGCGGATGGCTATCGCAACACGCCGCTGATGGCCGTCGAAGGCCTCGGCGATACCGCGAAGGCGCTGATTGGTCCGTGGGTCCATAAATATCCGCATTTTGCCTGGCCGAAGCCCCGCGCCGATTTCCATGGCGATGCGATCGCCTGGTGGAACCGCTGGCTGCGTGGCGACCAGAACGGTGCGGAGAACCTACCGCAGGTGCGCGCCTATATTCTCGACGCGGTGAAGCCTGCGCCACGCCGTGATTTCGATCCCGGCTTCTGGATCGCCAAACGCGATTGGCAAAAGCCGGAGATGCAGTGCTTCTATGTCGAGCAGTTCGGTACGCTGATGGAAGGCATGCCGATCCCGCACGCGCCGGAACATGCCGTCTATCTCCGCTCGCCCCTCGATACGGGCACGACATCAGGCGAATATTTCACCCTGAAACCCGATGCCGAAATGGCGATCGACCAGCGCCTCGACGATGCCGGATCGCTGACCTTCCAGACCACACCACTAGCTGCCGATCATGACTATCTCGGCCGTCCTGTCGTTACCCTTTCCTTGCGCTGCGATGCCGAAACGGCCAATCTTTGTGCCAGGCTTATCGACCTCCATTCGGACGGCACCGCGACGCGGGTCTCCTTCGGCGTGCTCAACCTTGCCCACCGCGAGGGCAATGCCGCGCCGAAACCCATGAAGAAGGGTGAGCGCACCACAATCAGGCTGACGCTGGATGCCTGCGGTTATCGGTTCCGGAAAGGTCATCGCATCGCCCTTTCGCTCTCCACCTCATACTGGCCGATGATCCTGCCGCCGCCGGAAAATCCGGGGCTGACGATCGATATCGCCTCCATTGGTTTTGCCCTGCCAAAACTTGGCGCCTATGACGCCATCGACATCAAGCAACCGGACAATCCCGACCCGCTGCCGAAATATGTCGAACATGCCCCGGCCACGACGAAGCGTCAGGTCGTGCGCGATCTCTCCGCCAACAAGACCCTCTATGAAATCCGGGAGGATACTGGCCTCTTCGAACATCCAGGCACCGGACTTTCCACACGCCAGCTCCGCGAAGAGGTCTGGTCCATCGCGCCGGACGATCCGCTGTCGATGAGTGGGACCTCGATCTGGACATGCGATATGCGGCGGCCGGGATGGTACGTCCGCACGGTGGCGACGGCGACGATTTCCTGCACGGCAGCCGAATGGATCATCCGCGCATCCGTCATCGCCTTCGAAGGTAATACGCAAATTTTCGAAAAAATCTTCGAGGAAAAGCGTATCCCGCGCGATCTGATGTGATCAGTTCGATCCGGCAAAATGGCTGACAGCCGCGCATATGGCGCTGAAACCGGCGCGCGCGCCGTCGCTCATATGCCGCGCGCGCAGCCAGGCATGTACCATCTGCGGCTCTTCGCGAAACCAGACCTCGACACCTGCCTCGGCGAGCCTTGCGGAATAGTTGCGGCCGTCGTCCCGCAGCGGGTCGAAATGCGCAACCGTGATGAAGGCCGGCGGGAGGCCGGCAAAAGACGATGCGGCAAGAGGCCCGGCAACCGGATCGCCAGCCGGTGCCTGCAATACGCTGCGATAATAGCTGACGTCGGCGGTCGTCAGCCCCGGCGCATTCGCCATCTCTTCGTAGGAACCGGACACAAGATCCCCGCCGAGCGCCGGATAGATCAGGACCTGTCCGGCAATGCCGGAGAGCCCCTCTCCCTTTGCCCGAACGGCGAGCCCCGCCGCCAGATTGCCGCCGGCGCTGTCGCCGATCAGCACAACGGTCTTTCTCTCGGCAAGCAACGATTTGAGAACGCCATAGCAATCATCCGTTTGCGCGGGCCAACGATGTTCGGGCGCCAGACGATAATCGACCGACAACAGCTCGGCCCCGGCATGGTCGGCGATCTCAGCGCAGATCGCATGATGGCTCTCGAGCGAACCGACCACGAAGCCGCCGCCGTGAAGATAGAGTAGGCATGCCGGGGTCCGGATCGTCCGCGGCTGGTAACGCCTGACCGGAATTCTTCCCATCACCATTTCATCCTGCGTGCGCATGCCGTCCGGCAGCGGGCGATCGAAGCGGCTGCAAAGCGCGTCGTACCATTGTCGCTGCTGCTCTATGGAGGCCGTCACCGCGTCAGGCGGATAGAAGGAATCGCAGATCTCCATGAATTCCAGAATGCCCGCCTCGGCCGGTCTGGGATGTTGGGAAAAATCCATGGGATATCCTCACGATAAGGCTCGTTGTGCAACCATAACATCATCGGCGGAAACCGTTTATCCAGGGACGGCCTGCGACGCTGAGATGACGACATGGAACGCGCCAAAGCTCCAGCCGTCAAAGAGCAACCTGATGACCGGGTGAGATCTCCACATAATTCAGCGGCTGCATCATGTGGTCCGGCGCACGGATCGGGCTCTTCAGCTCATCGGCCGCGACGCCGAGTTTCAATCTCCGCCGCGCCGGATCGGGAACGGGCACCGCTGACATCAGCTTCTTGGTATAGGGGTGCTGCGGGTTTTCGAACACCGCTTGGCGCGGCCCGATCTCGACGATTTCGCCGAGATACATCACCGCGACCCGGTGGCTGACGCGCTCGACGACAGCCATATCATGCGAGATGAACAGGAAGGCGAGGTTCAGGCTTTGCTGCAGGTCGAGCAGCAGGTTGATGACCTGTGCCTTGATCGAGACGTCGAGGGCGGAAACACTCTCGTCGGCGATGATCACTTTGGGATCGAGGGTGAGCGCCCGGGCAATGCAGATGCGCTGACGCTGCCCGCCGGAAAACTCGTGCGGGTAGCGCGTCGCCATATCTGGCGAGAGGCCGACCTTCACCAGGAGATCGGCGACCTTGTCGCGGGCTTCCTTCGCCGTTCCCATCCTATGTTCGAGATAGGGTTCGGCGACGGCAGCGCCGATCGTCATGCGCGGATTGAGGCTCGCGAAGGGGTCCTGAAAGATCATCTGCACCTTGCGGCGCATATCCCGCAATCCCTTGCGATCAAGGGCCAGCA
This sequence comes from Martinezella paranaensis, assembly GCF_014200235.1. Classification (NCBI taxonomy): domain Bacteria; kingdom Pseudomonadati; phylum Pseudomonadota; class Alphaproteobacteria; order Hyphomicrobiales; family Rhizobiaceae; genus Martinezella; species Martinezella paranaensis. The sequence continues at coordinate 446,470 of NZ_JACHBI010000005.1, forward strand.
TCTCCTCGCCGTCGACGAGCACGGAGCCGCTTTGCGGCTCGATCAGCCGCATGATGGCGCGGCCCGTCGTTGACTTGCCGCAACCGGATTCGCCGACCAGCGACAGCGTCTCGCCGGCGTGGAGATCAAACGAGACGTTTTCGACCGCGTGCACCCTGCCCTGTAGCCGGCCGAAAAGGCGGGAATGAATGTCGAACCGTTTGCAGAGGTTCTTCACCTGCAGCACGGGCCTTTGTGCGGCCGCGACGGTGTCAGCCGCCTCTGTCAGCGGCTCCACCTGGCCGGTCTCGCTGTTGACGACCGGAAACCGCAGGGGACGCTCGTGTCCCTTCATCGAGCCGAGCACGGGAACGGCCGAAAGCAGCGCCCGCGTATAAGTATGCTTGGCGCGGAAGAATATCTCGGTGGTCTCGCCCGTCTCGACCTGCTCGCCGCGATACATGACGATGGTGCGATCGGCGATCTCGGCGACGACGCCCATGTCGTGGGTAATGAAGAGGACGGATGTTCCCTGCTCTTCCTGCAGCATTTTGATGAGATCGAGGATTTGTCCCTGAATGGTGACATCTAGCGCCGTCGTCGGTTCATCGGCGATCAGCAGCTTCGGCCGCGAGGCCAGCGCCATGGCGATCATCACGCGTTGGCGCATGCCGCCGGAAAAGCGGTGCGGATACTCGTCGAAGCGCGAGGCGGCCGACGGAATGCGCACGCGCTCCAGAAGCCGGATCGTCTCTATCTTCGCCTCCGCCTTGGAGATATCGCCGTGGCAGAGCAGCGCCTCGGAAATCTGGTCCCCGATGGTGAAGAGCGGATTGAGGCTGGTCATCGGCTCCTGAAAGATCATCGCGACATCCTTGCCGCGCACCTTGCGCATCTCGCTTTCCGACAACGCCAGAATGTCCCGCCCGCCAAGCGTGATGCGGCCAGTGATCCGGCTCATGTCCTGCTGCAGCAGCCGCATGATAGACAGCGACGTGACGCTCTTGCCGGAACCGGATTCGCCGACGATCGCCACGGTTTCCCCTGGCACTACGGTGAAAGACACGTCACGCACCACAGGCTTCCAAGCGCCTTCCACCAGGAAGGAGGTCGTCATTCCCTGTACCGAAAGTACCGGCTCGGCGATCTGTGAAGTCTGCGCGTCGCTACTGGCCATCATCGTCCCCTTGTTCACCGCCTCAATCCGGCCAGCGCAACAGACCATCGAAACGGCGACGGCTGCGATCTTCCAAGGACGTGGCGATGATCTCGTTGGAGGCTTGCGCCTTGTCGAGCTCTTCACCGATCCGGGCCGCCACGATCACCTCCTCGCCCGGATGCAGATTGCAGGGATCGAGGTAGAAGTAATTGTGCTCAACCTCGTGATCGCGAACGATGATCGGCGGGGTTCCTCGCGCTAGGGCGTCGGCCAGATCCCAGGCGGTGATATGGGCCTCGCGAGCATCGATGGTGAGGCGCAGCCGGTCGAGCGGATTGTTGGTCGGATCGGGCTCGATCACGGCTTTGACGCCGGGGCGGCCGTCGAACCGGTCGCGCCAGAGATGGAGATAGCCGCTCTCGCGCTCGCGGATGCCGTCATGGTCGCGCGTTTCCCAGGCTTCGAGTGCCGCCATGACGCCGAAGATGCTTTCCTTGCCGACCTTCATGCCGCGGCCGATGCCGAGGTTCTCCAGGAAAGTGTTGCGCACCATGTCCTTGCGTCCCGCGACAATGCCCGAAGTTGGGCCGCCGAGGAATTTGTGGCCGGAGTAGAGAACGAGATCCGCTCCCTGCTCCAGGAAAATACGCAGATCATATTCGGAGGCCGCATCGACAATGACCGGCACGCCCTTGGCATGGGCGATCTCGCAGAATTCGTTGAGGCTCAGCATGCCGTAACCGACAACATGATGCGAAACGACATAAAGTGCGGCTGCCGTCTTTTCGGTGATCGCGCCTTCGAGATGATGTCTGTATGTCGAGGTCGCCTGACCGATCAACACGACCTTGCCGCCTGCAAGCCGCACCGCCTGGTCGACCGGCGCGCCATAGCTCACCACATGTCCCATCTGAACGATGACTTCATTCTTATCGCCACGCACGTCCGGCAAACGCTCGATCGCGGCAAGATCGTTCCCAGTAATGGCGGCGGCGACTGCCAGGCTGATGCCCGCCGAGCACGAGGCCGTGACGAAACCCGCCTCGCCGCCGGTCAGCCGCGCGATGACCGTACTTGCCTTGCGCTGCAGATCGTTGATCTCGACGAATTGCGGCAGGATGGAACCCATTGCCGCAATCGCCTGCGGAACGACGATCGATGCGCCAAGGCTCGTCATCGTGCCCGAAACATTGATGACGGGGCGAAGTCCGACGGACGGACGAATGTCTTCATTCGGCATGGGATCTCCAGATTTTTTTGCTGCTGACCGGTGCTTGCAGTACCGAGCCATCGACAGCTATGCCATAATTATGTAACAAACCACCGATTTGAACGGGAGTTCGGTTTTTGGACGCAAAGACATCACCCATGGGCTACTCCGAGACCGAGACGGCCAATGAAAACCAAGGCGATGCCGTTAAGGGACCGCGGCGCTCGCGCGTCAGCGGCATCGACCGAGCGATGCAGGTCATCGATTATCTCTACGAAACCGGCGCGCCCTGCGGTGTCTACGCTGTTGCCAAGGCGATCGGCGCACCGCTCTCGACCGTCTACGTCATCGTCGACGATCTCGTTGAGAAGAACCTTCTCAGCCGCAATGCCGACGGCACGATCTGGCTCGGCGCCCGTCTTTACCACTACGGTCTCGCCTACGCACGATCGCTCGATTTCATGAGCGTCGCCACCCATGAAATGCACGATCTCTGCCGTCAGGCCGGCGAAACCGTTCAAGTCTGCGGCCGCGACGGCGACCATATGCTCGTTCTCGCCATGGCCGACGGCCCAAGCCATTTCCAGGTCGCCTCGCGCGTCGGCACGCGGGTGCCGCTCAACTGGACGGCGTCCGGCCGCCTGCTCGTCGGCCACCTGCCGGAAGAGGAACGCATCGCGCTTTTCCGGCACTGCGCGCGCACCTCTCCGACCGGCCGCGCCGATGTCGATCCCGTGACGCTGTCGACGGCTGCGGCAAAAGCGCTGGAATCCCGCCTGTCGATCCAGGCGGGCGAATCCGATTACGCGGTCGCCTGCATTGCGTCGCCCATCTGCGATCGAGACGGCCAGTGCGTTGCCACCATCTCCATCGTTCTGCCGGAGCAGAAGGCCTTTTCCGACGAAGGCCACTATGTCGCGCAGGTTCGAAGCTCGGCGGAGAAGATCGAAAGACTGATGGGCTGGCGCGGTCATTGATGTCCTGTCCTTCCCTCAGCCGTGCAACGCTACGATTGCTTCGATCTCGACCGTGATATTGCCCGGCAATGAGCCGAAGCCGACAGCCGAGCGGGCATGTTGGCCGGCCGCTCCGAAAACCTCGATGAACAGGTCGGAGCAGCCGTCGATGACGCTTGGATGATCGGCAAAATCGGGTGTGGCGTTGACCATGCCCAAAAGCTTCACCACCCGCTTGACGCGTTTGAGATCGCCGAGCGCATCCTGCATGACGGCCAGCAGATTGATGCCTGTCAGCCGCGCATGGCCATAGGCCTGTTCGATGCCGACCTCGGCGCCGACCTTGCCGAAATGCAGGGTGCCGTCGGCCTCACGCGGACCCTGGCCGGATAGGTAAAGCATGTTGCCTTCGAGAACATGCGTCACGAAATTGGCAATCGGCGGCGGCGGTGGCGGCAGCGCGATGCCGAGGGTGGAGAGGCGCTCATAGGGCGAACCCGATGCGCTCTCGGCTGTGGCTGAAGACTGGTTCACACAAACTCCTGTCGTACAATCATAAAATTTCGAAGATCGGCTAATGGCTGTGACCATGGGGCGTCAGCTTTCGCGCCCGCGGGATGTAACGGCTCGCGGCAAAGGCTTCAGCGCCGATGACCGCGTAACGCGGTTCGAAAAGCTGTTTCAACATGGCGGTATCGCCCATCGAATCCACCGCCTCGATATCGGACTCGACAACATCGAAGATCGTGAATTCCGCCCGTTCTCCGACCGCAAGCCGATTGATGAGCGGCAGCTTGATGGCCGAGGCCGGCGCATGCGTGACCGCTTCGATCACCTTCTCGAAAGGCATGCCGACCGACAGTAGCTTCGACATGGTCGTCGCGAGATCCCAGACCGGGAAATTCAGTGATCGGTTATGCAGATCGGTGGAGATCGAGAATGGCAGAAGCCCGCGCTTGATGGCTGCCTCTGCGACACGGAAGGAGAAGGACGCGCCGCCATGGCCGATATCGAGACGGATGCCCTCGCCGGCGCAGCGCTCGGCGAGATCGAAGAGATCCTCATCCTCGATGAGGCTGCTGCCGGCCTTGCCATTGAAGCAATGCGTGATGATATCGCCGGGCCCGAGAACCTCCAGCACCTCGTCATAGAGTGCCGGCGGTTCGCCGACATGCACCATCATCGGGATCTCCAATATCTTGGCGATCTTCTTGCCGAGCTTGACGGGCGTGATCCCCCAGGAGCCGGTGATGACGTGGCTCGCACGCACCTTGATGCCGACAATATGCTCGCTGTTGTCGGCATAGACCTGGAGCATGCGGTCGAAATCGATCGAGCGGATGTCTATCAATTCGCTGACGCGATTGCAGGCAACGAGGCCGATCGAGCCGAGATTGAGGAACGCCTTGATGCGTTCGCGCGCCGGCTCGATGATGTATTCGCGGAAACCATGGAAATTCGCTTCACCCGCCGAGCCGGCATCGACCAGCGTCGTCACACCCCGCTCGACGCCGCATTCCGATGGGCGGAGGGAAATGTCGGTCCCGCCATGCCAGATATGGACATGCAGGTCGACCCAGCCCGGCGACATCCCGGCCCCCTTGCCATCGATCCTTTCGACGTCGGCCGAGACGGCAAGCGACGGCCCGACTTCGGCGATACGCCCGTCCGCGTCGATCAGCACGTCGGTGACGCTGCCGGGTGTCGACTGCCCGAGAGCCATCGGCTTGACGTTGGCGATCAGCAACGGCCGTTTCGGTTCATATCGGGAAGACATGAGCTACAAGTCCTTTCGAAGTCTGGGATCGAGAATGTCGCGCAATCCGTCGCCGACCATCTGCAGCGATAGGACGGAGAGGATGATGGCAAAGCCCGGGAACAGCGTCATCCAATTGGCCTGGTCAAGATATTGCCGGCCGGCGGCAATCATCGTTCCCCAGGTCGGAATATCCGGGCTCACGCCAAGGCCAAGGAAGGAAAGACCGGCTTCGGCGAGCATGGCGTTGGCAAACAGGAAGGTGCCTTGCACCAGGATCGGCGACAGCAGGTTTCTGAGCACATGCCGCGTCATGATATGCAGCGTCGAAATGCCGAGCGCACGCGCCGCCTCCACATAGGGCAGTTCTCGGATCACCAGCGTCGAAGCCCGAACAATGCGCGCCAGTCGCGGCGCGTAGACGATGCTGAGCGCGACGATGACTGTCGTCAACGACGGCCCAAGGGCCGCGACCAGCGCGATCGCCAGCAGGATATCGGGAAAGGCCATCATTGCATCGACCAGCCGGGCGATCGGCGTGTCCAATTGCTTAAAGAAGCCAGCGAGCAGGCCAAGCGTGACGCCGATGACCGCCGCCAGCGCGACAACCGCGCCACCGACGAGCAATGACAGGCGACCGGCATAGATGGTGCGGGTGAAGACGTCACGACCGAACTCATCGGTGCCAAAGAGATGAAGGAAGCTTGGGGGCTTCAGCCTGTTGACGATGGAAAGCTTGGCCGGTGCATAGGGCGCAATCAGCGGCGCGAAGACAGCGAGCAGCACGAAAATCGTCAGCACGGCGACGCCGAAGACGACCGTCTTGCGCTTAAAGAGACGCCTGGCGAATTTGCGGCGCTCGGCGCCGGCGGAGATTTGTGATACAGCGGCCATCAGTAGCGCACCCTCGGATCGACCAGCAGATAAAGCATGTCGATCGCAAAATTGATCAGCACATAGAGCCCGGCAATGATGAGCAGCGCGCCCTGGATCACCGGATAGTCGCGCCGAAGCACGGCAGACACCACGAGATTGCCGATGCCGGGCAGGCTGAAGATGGTCTCTGTCACCACTGCGCCGGAAATCAGCACCGCGGCGGTCAGGCCGATGACGGTTAGGATCGGGATGAGCGCGTTTTTCAGCGCATGCTTCAGGATGACCTTGCATTCGACGAGACCTTTTGCCCGTGCCGTGCGGATATAATCGTCGCCAAGCACATCCAGCATCGAGGCGCGGGTGAAGCGCAGGATCAGTGCCGAGGAAACGACGCCGAGCACGATCGAGGGTAGTGCCAGGTGATACATCCGATCCACGAAGGACGATCCCGGCCCGCCATATCCGGAGACGGGAAAGATGCCGTGGCGGACGGCGAAGGACTGAATGAGGATGAGGCCGAGCCAGAAGCTCGGGATACTGGCGGCAAGCATGGCAAGCGCCGTCGCCGCCTGGTCAAACAGCGAGCCGCGACGATAGGCGGAATAAATGCCGATCGGCAAGGCGATGATGCTGGCGATAACAAGCGAAAATACGCTCAGAAAGAAGGTCGGCTCGGCGCGCTCGACCAGCGCCGAGGTCACAGGCTCGTTGAGAAAAATCGATTGACCAAGATCGCCACGCAAGAGCTGGCCGAAGTAATAGAGATATTGCAGGGCGAGCGGCTGATCGAGACCGAGCCGCGCTCTGAGGCTGGCGATGTCCTGTGCGGTCGCATCCGGACCGAGCATGACCGCGGCCGGATCGCCGGGGGTGACGCGCACGATCACGAAGACGATCGTCACCACCAGGAACATCACGACGATCATGCCGAAGAGGCGCTGAAGGATATAGCGTATCATGTCTTGTCCGATCCTCCGGCCGCTTCCGTCGCGGCCGGAATGACGAGCCTATGGCTGCTACTTCTTGATCGACGCGTTCCAGAAATACGGCCAAGGCGCAGCCTCGACCCCTTCCAGCTTCTTCGATTTGGCAGCTAGCGCATTGAAGTCGCCAATCTTGATCATCGGCACTTCGTCGTAGATCACCTTCTGGACATCAGCCCACGCCGCTTGGCGCTTGCCGGCATCAACGGCGGAATTGAAGGCATCGACGGCGGTCTTTCGGGCCGGCGTGTCCCACCAACCAGGTGAACTCGTCGACATCTGCCCCATCAGAGCCGGCTCGGGCAGGAAGGGGCTATGGGTGATATAGATGTCCCACAGCTTCGGATCGGCACGGCGTTGCGTGAGTGTCGCCCAATCGACCACCTGCATGTCGACATTGAAGCCGGCTTGCTTCAGATATTCGGCGGCAACCTGCGCCATCTTGTAGTGGAATTCATACTGCCGGCTGGTGAGGATACGCAGCGGCTCGCCGTCATAGCCCGCCTTCTTCAGCAGGGCGCCGGCGGCCTCGGGATCGGCGACGTTATAGGCGCCATTCGTGCCGGCATCCGTATTCCAGGCATAGGCCTTCGGATAAAGAGCGGCATCGAGCGAATAGAAATCGGTGCTGCCGAAAGCGGCGGCAAGCATATCCTCCATGCTGAGCGCGGTGCGCGCCGCTTTGCGGATATCGACATTCTTGGTGATGCCGTTCGCCGTGTTGAAGACAAAGACCGGATAGCCGAAGGGCTTCAGCATGACCGGCACTGACGCAGTCGAGCCTTTCACGCGGTCGAAGGATTCGACCGATAGCGAGTCGACATAATCATATTGACCGGCAACCGCCGCCTCGACACGGGTGTTGGCGTCGGGAACGGGCACGAAACGGATTTCATCGAGATATTGATGCCGGGCGCCGCCATAACCATCGGCTTCGCCGCTGCGGGACTTATACCCATCGAAGCGTACCAACTGAATATATTGGTCGGCCTTGCGCTCTTTCAGCATATAGGGACCGGTGCCGATGAAGGCAGTCATCGGGTCTTCCTGATGCGTGGCCGGAATGATGACCGCGGCCGAATTGTTGAAGGCGAGCAGCGAAAGCAGCGGCGCATAGGGCTGCTTCAGTACGATCTTGACCGTCGAGGGATCGACCGCCGAGATATTGTCAATCATCGCCGCCGTCTGCTTGCCGCGGGAAGCGATTTTGGTCCAGCGATTCAGGGAGGCAACGACATCCTCCGAAGTCATCTCGCTGTTGTCGTGGAACTTGATACCGGTGCGAAGCTTGATCGTATAGGTTTTACCGTCGCCGCTGATGTCAGGCATGCCCTCGGCCAGAAGCGGCGTCACCTTCCAATTCTTGTCGAAGGTAAAAAGTGTTTCGAAAATATGCTGCGAAACGATGCCGACCAAATCGGCCGTCGACGCCATCGGGTCCAATGTCGGCGGCTCGCCGATCGTCGCGACATTGATCACGCCACCCTTTTCCTGCGCCAGAAGCGCCGATGGCATGATGAAAAGAGCAGCTCCCAGAAGAAAGGCAAATTTGTTTCGCACGATATCATCCCCTTATTTATTCCGCTATTACAGAATATTAAATGTTATAATGGAATGATAGCGGTGGGGTGAACGATGTCAATACGGCGGGGATATTACGAGAGCCCGTCTTGCTGACAGGCGCGGCGGCAATGCACGCCAACCTCGAGACCGATTACAGCGGTCTTCGAAAGCATCATCTGTTGTAAAAAGCCGGCGGCGCTGCGTTGAAGCAGAAATGTCGAACATGCGGCAAAGTATGAGCCGTCAATCGCAATGAGCGGGATACCCAGACCATCGGAATGCATCACCGCGAAAGTGCTCGCCAATGAAGGGCGAACAAAAGTCGTGCTGGCCGGCTCCTGCTAAAAACAAGGCCGACCAGACTTGCTTATCGGACTAAAGTGTCAAAAACGCTGACGGTGGGAGCTGAAGAGCGGCAGCGATCCGCCTCAACTTGGCTGGATCTATATCGTCGCCGTCCTCGATGTGGACGATCTCTTCGTTGGCGAGACCACAGGTCACCGCCAGATCCTCGATACTGTAGCCCACGGTTTCACGGGCCGCCTTTACACGCGCCGCCACATCGTCCGCCTGCACGGGTTCCGTTTGAACCTCGTTGAAATTATTGAGTGAAATGGACATATCGTCTCCTTCTCTGCATAGATTCTTGCGAATTCTTTTTGTGAGTTTCGGGACAGGCTCCCGCTAAGGCGCCGATAACCTTTTATTTCAGCATTGTAATATGAACAAGCGCAAATCGTCGCATCGCGCCGGCCGAGCTTGTGGCCGCGCGGAAACGCTGTGCATCAATGCCGAGGCTCACAGCCTACGGCAGATGATCAAATAACGGATAGTTAACGGATTTTTCCCCGATCACAGAGCGCACGCCAACAGCAGTGAAGGGTCGTGACTCCGCGTATCTTTATCGCAAATATCTGTGAATATGGAGGGGTAAGAAGGCGAATTCCTGCACGAAGAACGGCGGGACGGCTTGCGTTTTCAAACAAGCCATCGCCGATTCGCTTGGTAGCGACATCTGATCGGTGCCGCCAAAGGTGAAGGTCTAGCCCTTGGACTTGGACGTGCGACTTGGCCGGCGAACAGCTCTCACCTTGCCGCTGCCTCCGCCACCGCAGAAGAACTGATCGCCGCCATCGGACTCCAGTCCCGACACGCCCACGCCAGGCGGCATGTCGAGCCTCTCCAGCACCTTTCCCGTTTCGGGATCGATCCGTCTCACATCGCTCTCGTCACCTTCCCAGGTGCCGTGCCAAAGTTCGCCGTCAACCCAGGTAACCCCGGTCACGATGCGGTTGGACTCGATTGTGCGGAGGATAGCCCCGGTTTGCGGATCGATTTGATGGATCTTCCGGCCCCGATGCTGCCCGACCCAGAGCGTGCCCTCGGCCCATGCGAGTCCTGAGTCACCGCCGTTGCCTGGCGCCGGGATCGTGGCGAGCACGTTGCCGGTCTTCGGATCGATTTTGTGGATGCGATCCTCAGCGATCTGAAAGAGATGCTGGCCGTCGAAGGCTGTCCCCGCATGCGAGGCAACCTCGATCGAGCGCAGCACCTGCTCTCCGTTTGCCGGATCGAAGGCGTTCAACTTGTCTCCGGAGGCAAACCAGACGTGCTGGCCGTCGAAGGTGACGCCATTCACACGGTCGGCGCCCGGAAAAGGTCCATATTCACGAAGAATTTCGGCTTGAGATCGTTTCATGCTGTCATCCTATTCGTTCGGCAGAGGACCGGGGAGTAACAAGATTGTCGGGAACCCGAGAACGGGTGGCGTCATCCAGCGGCGTGCCCTGCCAAGGCCCAAGGACTGTACCTTACCAGCTTCCGCAAGCTGTTCGAGAGCTCGCTGTACCGTGCGCGGGCTCGCTCCAAGCGCAATCGCCAGCGCCGAGCTCGACCAGGACTCGCCGTCGGCGAGAAAGGCGAGCAGCGCCGCATGCTGCTCTTCGACGGGCGGCGCCAGTACCGCGACCTCGCGTGAGCGGCGCGGCACCAACGCAAAGCCTCGTTTCGTCGCCTTGACATCCGCCAGCGTCCGCAGCTCTGCGCGAAGCCGCCCCATTTCGACACGCAGCCGCGCGCGATGCGATTCATCGGCATGTTTCGCCCGGAAGGCGCGCGCGAGGAGCGTACTCCGCGGCACGTCTCCGGGCCAGGCTTCACCAAGTACACGGGCAAGCGTGAACAGGACCGGGCGGGTCGCCAGCGAAACGACCGCCTCGGCGTTGCGCACGACATTCCGGCACGCGTCCACCACCAGCGTCCCCGACTCCAGGAGTGTTTCCACCTCCTCAAGCAGAAGCGGGCGTTCCTCGTCACGCAGGATCAGCCGTGCCGCCGTCGTGTTCAGGACGAGGGAAGCGCTTTCGACCTCCGCCGTCAGCGCCGGGATATCCGCCGCGCGCGCGGCCTGCCCAGCCCGCGTGAGCGCCGCGCGGGCAGCCTTCGTCCGCAAGCGGCGAATAGCTATTCCGGCAACCACCAGCTCGTGCGCAGCCCTCGAGGCGGGAGGGAGCGGTGCCGGGTCAAGCTCGGCAAGCACACTTTCAGCCTCATCGAGATGGCCGATCAACAGCAGGCGCCGGACTTCGAGATTGCGTGCATGCGCGGCATTCATGCGATCGCCATGCGCTTCGAGCGTTACACGCGCCGCAGAAAGCGCCTTGGCAGGCCAGGTGAGGTCGCGCGAGACGAGCGCGATCTCGGCTTCGGCAACGATACACCGCGCGCGGGCCATGGCCTCCTTCGGCCCGAAGGCGCGCGCAGCACTCTTGAGGAGCGCCTTTGCCCGGCTGAGATCGCCGAGTTGGGCCATCGCGATGCCCCTGAGCGCGAGGGCCGGCGCGTCATCGCGCAGGGCAACCCGCTTCAACGCGCCGAGAGGATCGCCGCCCGCCAGAGCACGTGCCGCAGCGGTGATCATCGAGTCCATCGAAATCCCGTCAAACTTGTAACTCCCATCATTTCGATAGCCGGGCGTAGTTTACTCGCGACCACCAAACAGCCCGTCGCATCTTGAATGATACGACGGCAGATAGCCAAGGGAGAAAAATCATGACTACACACGCGACCGGAACACGTCAGGAATGGCTGGCAGCAAGGCTTAACCTCCTCGCGGATGAAAAGGCGCTGACACGGCAGAGCGACGAATTGGCACTGCGCCGGCAAGCCCTTCCCTGGGTACGGATCGACAAGGACTATCGTTTCGAGACGGAGAATGGCAGCGCCTCGCTCAGCGATCTCTTCAAGGGACGCTCACAGCTCCTCGTCTACCACTTCATGTTCGGCCCCGACTATACTGCCGGCTGCCCGTCTTGCTCCTCGATCGCGGATGGGTTCAACGGCTTCTTCGTTCATCTCGAAAACCACGATGTTGCCTTCTCGGCGATATCGCGCGCACCACTGGCGAAGCTGCAGGCATTCAAGCAGCGCATGGGCTGGACCTTCCCCTGGGCGTCCTCATTCGGCAGCGATTTCAATAGCGACTTCAGCGTCTGCTTCAGCGAAGAACAGCAGTGCGAAGGCGGCATTGAATATAATTTCCGCCGCGAGGCGCCTCTACCTCAGCCTCTCGCAAGCAAGACCGTTCAGGGATGCGAAGCGTGCGGCAGCGAGGAACCAGTGACGCAGATGGCAGCTATGACCGGGACCGACGCCGCCACATTTACGCGCGAAAGGCCGGGCGTCAGCGCGTTCGTGCTCGATGACGGCGTCATCTATCACACCTATTCCAGCTACGCGCGCGGGCTCGACGGCCTCTGGGGCATGTACCAATGGCTCGACCGTGCCCCCAAGGGACGCAACGAGAATGGGATCTGGTGGCGCCATCATGACCGGTACGGCCGGAGCTGACGTTCCTATGTCTACCCAACTCAACCCTTTTCCCGCCGGCAGCGGACCTGCCGGCGATGCCGCCGCCATCGGCATCACTCACTGGCTGTCCCTCGCCGCAGCGCCGACATTCGGGATCATGGCACTGCTGACGGCCACTATGGGCAATGCCGATATGATCTGCTCCACCATGCAGGGGGCGTCACCATTCGGCGGAATGGTCCCGATGTATCTGCTCATGAGCGTCTTCCATATCGCGCCCTGGCTGAGACTTCTGTCCCGCCAACGAAGCGGTGCACGCCGGTCCTAAGCCGGCGTTCGCCATGCAGATCACCACCATGGGAGCCAGTTGCTCCCGCCCCCGGCAATTCCAAACCTGCGATGCGCGATTACCGACTCGTAAAGATTGGATTCAATCTTTTTTGGTAATTCTCCATTAGCAATTCATGTCGGCGGGTGTCCGACTGCATGGATTCTGCGGTCGACTGTGGTTTTGCGTGCGGGTTCATATGCGTCTAACGGCTGTCTCAGCAATCTTTCTCACCTCTTTGATCTTGTCGGCATGCGCCGCCAGTTCCGGTCCGGAAGACGTCATGGCCGTCGCGCCGCCGTCGCAGGAGACGACCAATTCCATCACCCGCTCGAGCGGGCCTGTGCCATCCGCCGAGGTGGGCAACGCCGCTGCGCAGGTAACAAGCCAGCAGCAGCAAGCGCAGGCATGGACGGAACCGGATCCGCGGCCGCAGGCCTTCCTGCCCACAGCCAAGACCGATAGCGTACCGATCCCCTCGGAAAAACCGGTTGCTCTGCTCATGCCGGTGAACCCCGTGATCAGCGCCGCGCCGCAAACGCGGATGCAAATCTACAGCCGTCGTTTCCGCGACGCCAAACCCATCAATTTCGGCAGTTCCTCGCCGAGAAAACTTGCCGTGCATGGCGTCGACGTTTCGCGCTGGCAGGGCGAAATCGATTGGGAGAAATTGCAGACGCAGGGTGCGAACTTCGTCTATTTGAAAGCGACCGACGGCGGCGATCACCTCGACCCCATGTTCAAGAAGAACTGGCGCCGGGCCAAGGAGGCCGGACTGAAACGGGGTGCCTATCATTTCTTCTACTGGTGCCGGACAGCCGGCGAACAGGCCGATTGGTTCATTCGCAACGTTCCGAGGGAAGCAGGCGCCCTTCCGCCGGTCATAGACGTCGAGTGGAACGGGGAATCGAGCTGCAAGAGAAAACCCTCGCGCGAGCACGTCCTCGAAAAAATGAAGGTTTTCATGGACAGGCTGGAGCGGTACTACGGCCAGCGCCCGATCATTTATACCGCACCGGATTTCTACCGCGACAACTTGAGAGGCGAATTCGCCGACTATCCCTTCTGGTTGCGCTCGGTGGCCGCGCATCCCTCCCAGGTCTATCCGGGGCGGAAATGGCTCTTCTGGCAATATTCCGGCTCCGGTCTCACGCATGGCGTCGAAGGGCGGATCGATCTCAATGCCTTCCACGGCAGTGAGGAGGAATGGCACAACTGGCTAGCGCGTTCGAATTGAGCCGCGAGCCGATCGAGCCTGACTGGCGTTTCCGGTCACTTGCAACTTAAAAACGCAGGCCGCCGGTTTTAGCCTAGCCGCACCCAATCTATGGCTTCGAGCACATAGGGAGCGAACAGGAAATCTCGGATATCGACGATCCGATTTTCCGACCAGCCGATCAGCACAAAATGCGCAGGCCTTTCCATCGGGCCGGTGCTGTCGAAGACCAGCATGGCCGGCTGTCCTTCAACCGCGCCGAGGGCGAACCGCCATCTCGTCTCTTCCGCATAGCGCGTGAAATAGACGCCAATCTTTTCGCGCCCTTCCAGCCGCAGCCGGTTCACCAGCTCAAGCTTCACCTCATCGGCGAGCATGGCGCGGATTGCGTCGAAATCGCCGCTTCGAAACAGATCGACATAAGCAGTCATCTTTTGCCGGTCCGAGCTGGACATCAGCGGCAGCCGGATGTCTTCGGGCTCTTGCGCCAGTTGCCGCAGCGCAGCTCTCCCGCGCTGAAGCGCCGATTTGGCCGACGCTGCTGAGCACTCCGCGATGTCAGCGATCTCCTCGACGGAATGACCGAGAACATCCTTGAGGATCACCGCGCAGCGCTGAAGTTCAGGCAGCCGCAGAAACGTCTGGAAGCTGATCGCGACGATATCGGCCTCGGCGAAAGGCGCCGCTTCGATGTCTTCGGTGAGCGGAACGACCGCCTTCCGGGACCTTTCGCGCAGGAAATCGAGGCTCGTATTGTGGGCAATGCGAAACAACCAGCCCTCGAGATTATCCACCTCGGCGCCCTCAGCCCGCGCGTGAAGGGCCTTGACGAGGGTATCCTGCAATACATCCTCGCCACTGACGGCCGATCCTGTCATGCGCGCGCAGTAGCGGTGAAGGCGCGGCCGCAGCGCTTTCAGACGATCTTCGAATTCGTCAGTATCCATGTATCGGGCCAAACTGCGCTGCCGCGCTTTGTTCCACTAAGCATTGAAAACAAATGCCGATGAAAATCTTCGACAAACAAAGATGATGAGTCAAACTTCCCGGTTGTCGAAAAGGAACATTTGAACGCCCGAGTCATCCGGCGCAAAAAGCCGGCGATCCACGCCAGTCGCTTGTCCCTCCGGACTTGCAAACGCCCTTTCGATCGCCGCGAGGTCGTCGAAATATAGCGTTCCGATCCGATGAATGGCGGCGCTTCCTATAGGCGTCGCGATGGGGCCATCGTTGACCTCGTATTTCCTGAGACCCGGAATCGTCTTGGCGAGGGGAACGTGGATTTCGAAGTAATGCCGATCAAATTCCGCGATATTCTTCGGTGTGGGATAAATAACGACCATGCGGGCCATCGCAATTCTCCTTTGTTACTTACATGACGAAAAAAACTTGCGTTCACCCCCACCGGGTTTCGCTGAACACTGCCGAGCCCATCATTGAGTCCAGGCTCGCCAGCTCGCTGACCTGCGGGAAATAGGCTTTCATGCGTGGATCGCTGCGCATCGCCTCGACAGATTCGGCGGTCTCCCACTCGGAGTAGATAACGACGCCGGCGCCGTCCTTTGCCGCAATCAGCCGGGTCGTCTTCCAGCCATGGAGCGTGCAGATCACCGTCTCGGTGCTCTGCTTCAAGAGCGCGATCAGCGCATCCTGCTTGCCGGGTTCGACCTTCAGCAAATTGATCAAAATAACGGACTCGTTGGACATGCGATGTCTCCTTTTGTTTCAGACACACCAAGGACGATCCGAAGGGTGAAAACGGATCGCGGCATCGAAAATTTTTTTGAAAATCAACACTGCCAGACGCGGTTCGACGGCCTGTCGCCATGGCCGAAGATGTCGCCATCAGCGACGAACTTGCCGAACACGTATTGCCACAGGCTTCTGCCGCTACATCTAGAAAGCGAAATAATCTGATTGCTCATCCTCGGGCGCTCAGAACATCCGGATAAAATTGTGGGAGAAACAGCCATGGTCGACGAAAAGCAGCTCATCTCGAAAATCACCTGGCGCCTGATGCCCTTTTTGGGGCTCCTGTATCTGGTCGCCTATATCGACCGCCAGAATGTCAGCTTCGCCAAGCTGCAGATGGTCGGTGCTCTCGGGATGAGCGAATATGCCTATGGCCTTGGCGCATCTCTGTTTTTCATCGGCTATTTCATCTTCGAAGTGCCGAGCAACCTGATGCTGGAAAGATTTGGCGCCAGCAGATGGTTTGCCAGAATTCTGGTGTCCTGGGGCATCGTGACGACGCTCCTTGCCTATACGCAGAATGCAACAATGTTCTATATCCTACGCTTCCTCCTCGGCGCCTGCGAGGCAGGCTTCTTCCCGGGCGTTCTCTATCTTCTCACACTCTGGTTTCCGTCGGCCTATCGCGGCACGATGGTCGGGCTGTTCATGATCTTCAGCGCATTCGCCAACGCCGTCGGCGCACCGCTCGGCGGCATGCTGCTCGATCTCGACGGGCTCTACAATATCGCCGGCTGGCAATGGGTCTTCATCGTAACGGGCATTCCGGCCATCATTTTGGGCGTGGTGACCCTCTTCTATCTATCGGACCGGCCGGCGCAGGCGCATTTTCTCACGGACGAGGAAAAGCGCTGGCTGCAGGATAAGCTTGCCTCCGAAAATGCCGGCATGGACAAGAACGCCGATAATGGTTTCAAAGCTCTCGTCGATCCCCGCGTGTTGCTGATGGCGCTCTGCTACATCGCCTTTCCGCTTGCCGCCTATGGCCTCAGCTATTGGCTGCCGACGATCGTGAAAAGCTTCGGCGTCGGCAATACCGAGAACGGTTTCCTGAACATCATTCCCTGGATCCTGGTCGCGATCAGCCTCTATGTTGTTCCCGCCATGGCGGCAAAGGCGAAATCGAAGACACCCTATATCGTCATCCCGGCCTTTGTCGGAGCCACATCGCTCCTGCTTTCCGCGCTGATCCCAGACCACACGCTGCAGTTCGCGTTCCTGTCCATCGCCGCCGCGGGCATCTTTTCTGGCCAGCCGGTCTTCTGGAGCCTGCCCTCCCGCTTCCTGAGGGGCGCCGGCGCCGCAGCCGGCCTCGCAGCCATCAACTCCGTCGGCAATCTCGGCGGCTTCATCGCCCAGAACGTCGTGCCATGGATCAAAGACGCAACCGGAAGCACGATTGCCCCGATGTTCTTCTTAGCCGGATGCCTCGCCATTGGCGGCTTGCTGGTCTTCGTGGTGGAGCAGCAGATATCACGGAGGGAGCGGATCGCCGGGGAAAGCCAGATTGGGACGGCAGCGTCTTAGGAGATAGGGCACTATTTGCGTTTGGGCGCTGGGGTGAAGTCGTGGTGGGCGTCTCGCAGTCGGTCAAGCTCATTCGAATGTGATCCAGGAGACTCCTTGAACCAACCTGCCACCGTGACTGCAGCGATCACCGAAGCGCGCGATTTTCTGCCCATTGATATTGGCGACCGAAGAGCCGTCGACAATGTCGTCATTCGTCGGAACACCCGTGCAAAGACATTTGTCACCGACCGTAGCAATGGGGACGCCTTCGACGGTAACAAAGCTCTGTTGAGTTGATCGGACAGGTCCTCCCACATGCGGCTTGGGTCCCGGATCGATCATCGGGCATATATGCATGTGGCCTTTTAATGAGACAGGAAACCCCATGATTGACTACTCGCTATTTACCGAAAGCTTTCCTTCGTCGCGCAGAGTTATTTCCGCGAAAAGCGCTCGAACCCTTCTGATTGCAGGGCTCGATCAATCTTTTCGAATACCCCTTCGGTGCGCGATGTAAATCTATCATCGCTGGCATTGAGCAGTTTGGGTTTCGAGCCCTTGTCCGATATACAAAATCCCTCAAATACAATTCCAAGAGAATCGAATATAGCTGCGGTTCCATTATACCAGCCGGGTGCTCCATTCATGCGAGAACTTGCTCGGGTGGAAGTACGAAAACGCCCTTCGCATCAAGATTTGCAAGCTTATGATCAATTGACAGGATTATTTCGACTAGGCGGTCTTTTTCATAGCGCAGCACAAGACCGTGATTTTCGCGGACTTCCGTGACGCTTGTAGAGTCGGGAGAAGCTTCACTATAAAGCTCTAAAAGTGCCTGTTTTTCGATCTCGCTCAAACTATTGCCGAACTGTGCCAGCGTGTCCTGCAATATTGAATCTGGTATTCTGTCAGATCCACTCCGTAACACCTTGCCATAAACTCCCGCATACTTATCAGTCTCCGGTTGAGGCATGCCGAATTTAAGCTCGCCAATTCCCGCTCTTGGGATAATTTGCCAGTGATAAACTGCATCTGCCATTTGAAATCCGCTCAGTGGCAATCCGCGTTCACTATCAAAGATCCATCGGCTTATATTTCGACAAATCCTCACCCATATCCCGAGGTTTGGGTCGCCAGATAATTGTCCTGTCAGCCCGGCTTCCGTCCAAATAGGAAGGGCCATCTTTCGAGACCTTCACGAACTCGAACAAGAATATCAAATTGTTGGCAAAGACGACTTCGTTTTCAAATATGATCGGCCGTTCCCGCAAAGCGGCGGCAAGGTGTTTTATAATGTCTAGCGGGGGTTCGCGAAAAATGAACCGGCCATCGTAATTTAGCTTGTCGGCCCTGATATCGGCCAATATCTGGAAAAGTCCCGTTTCGTCGTATTCCAAAACCAAACCAGTAGCGCGCGCTTCGGTAAGAACGTTTGGCCGCACAAACTCCGCTTGCTTGCCTAATGCCGCTGTAATGTCGCTATCTGGAACCCCCAGGGTTCTTAAAAAGGCAGTCGCCTCATCCTCGGGTATCGGATTGCTATCTCGCGATCCAGTTACAGCACCATAGGCGGCAATAGCGTTAACCGCATTACGGTCCATGCCGAACGATATATTGCCTAGCCCAGTTCTAGGTTTTAGTACCCAGTGAGAGCTGTCATTAGGTTTGATCATCTAATTATCCCATTTTCTTGGAGACAGCGCGCATAAACCATCATCTGAGCGATTGCCTCATCGTATTTTGACGGATCACCAATGGCCTTTGCAACAGCCTTGACATCAAGTACGTCTAAATAAATCGCCTGCATTGTTTGGCCCTCAGCCAATAGAGCCGTTTGTGGCGCATAGGATTCACCATTAACGTTGCCCCCGTATGAGGCTGTCAGAGCATGATCGCTCTTCTCCATTTGAATGGCCGGGCCTACGTTCGGATTGAGCGGTGATTTCGATTTTGCAGGCATATGATGGCTATCAAGCTCGTCGCCCTTTGTTTCAGGCGTTCCCGTCATACAGCCGTGAGCACCACCGCGATACTTACCTTTTCCCTTAATGCCGCAAGCAAATTTGGCACAGGGATTCTGCTCGCAAGTCGCACAGGTAATGGTTTTAGATCCCATGAGGAGTGAACAGCGGCCGACGCTCTGGCAGAGTGAGGCTGCATCAAAGCACTCGCTCAGGAGGAGCAGGTTATGGAACCCAC